>CAWIGS010000002.1:0-259792 GCA_963835805.1 uncultured Gammaproteobacteria bacterium | reverse complement strand
GGATCGACGAGAATGCACTCAACCGGACAAACCTCCACGCATTGCGGCGTGTCGAAATGACCGACGCATTCGCTGCAGCGACTCGGCTCGATCTCGTAGACGACCGGCCCCTGCGCGATCGCCTGGTTCGGGCAAACCGGCCCGCATACGTCGCAGTTGACGCAGCTATCGAGAATTTTGAGCGCCATAAATTGCGTTCACCCTGAGCGTGGCGCCGAAGGCGTGAAGTCGAAGGGCCGCAGCGCTTCGACTTCACCCGCGGCGCCGGCTACGCTCTGCGCGAACGGCGGATACCGAGTTACTTCATTTCCACGAAGCGCAATTCCGCGCCACTTTTGGCCAAGGCATCCTTGACCCGCTGCTCGTCCGCCGCAGCTCCGACGAACAGCACGATCACGTCCTTGAACGAGGCTTCCTGCGCACCCGGATCTCCGTCCGGGGTGCCTGCAAACGCGGCGACGATCAGGTCGGCCGTCAGCTTGGAATCCGGACCGCCAAATGCAAGCAGGTTCCCCGGCAGTACGCCGCGCGCGACGGTCGTGGCGACATTGTCGAGCTGGCTCTTGCGCGCGTCTTGCGCGGCCTGACTGTCGCCCGCCGGCACGTAGTACATGAACGGATGGCTGCTCTTGACGCCCTGCATGTTGCGCGTGACCACCGACACCAGATATTTCTGCCACGCGGCATCGTCGGCGCCCGGTGCGGGCAGCGGCACCGGCGCGTTCGCCGCCGCAGCGGCAGCGGCTTCGGCGGCTTTCTGCTTGTCCTCGTCGCTTTGACCGCAAGCGGCCAAAGTCAGCGCGGCGAGTGCCGCGAGCAGGAATGCGCGAATGTACTGATTCATGATTGCACCTTTCGTTTTCAGGAATTTTCCCAGCGGTTGCGCAGCGCCTGCTGCACCGCCGGGTGGACAAATCCGGATACATCTCCGCCCAGCCGCGCGATTTCCCGCACCAGCGAGGAGGAAATGAAACTGTACTGCTCTGCGGGCGTCAGGAACAGGGTCTCGGCATCCGGAATCAGATGCCGGTTCATGCTCGCCAACTGGAATTCGTATTCGAAATCCGAAACCGCGCGCAAGCCGCGCAGGATCACGCCAGCGCCGGTTTCACGCACGAAATGCGCCAGCAACGAGGAAAATCCGCACACTTCGACATTGGCCACGTCCGCCAGGGCCAAGCGCGCCATCGCGATGCGGTCGCGCAGATCGAAACTGGTCCCTTTGCCCGCACTTTCGGCGATGCCGACGATCAGGCGGTCGAACAAGGGCGCGGCGCGACTGACCAGGTCAGTGTGGCCGTTGGTGATCGGATCGAACGTGCCCGGATACACCGCAATGCGCGCATTGCCGCGGAAGGAGGCGGAGGTTGTCATGTGCCAAGAGTAGCCGAATGACGGTACAACGCATAGCGTACCGCGCCCGCACGGCCTTCGCGGTGCAGGCGCCAGTGCGGCGGTACTGCCGGTACGGCGGCAGCGGGCGATTCGACGTAAACCCAGGCCGTCGCCGCGAAACATCCGCGCTGCTCGAGCGCGTGCGCCGCCACACTGCACAAATCGGCCGCAAACGGAGGATCGAGAAAGATCACGTCGTAGTGCGCCGCAGCCGCGCCAAGGAACGCCAGCGCGTCAGCGCGATGGACTCGCGCGGTCTGTTTGAGCCGGGCCAGATTCGCGCGCAGCGAATCCGTGAGCTGCGCATCGGCCTCGACGAAATCCACACTGGCCGCGCCACGCGACAAGGCCTCAATACCGAGCGCCCCGGTACCGGCGAAAAGATCCAGGCACTGCGCGCCGGCGATGACCGGCGCGAGCCAGTCGAATAACGTCTGGCGCACGCGATCGGGCGTAGGCCGCAAACCATGCGCAGCGGCAATGGCGATGCGCGAGCCGCGCAGCGTGCCACCGATGATGCGCAGCTTGCGGGGCCGGTCGCTCATGCGATGCGAAGGGATCGTGGTGTTACCATGGCGCCATTGTCGTTCAAGTTCATCCGCGATGCTCAAGTTCTGGAAAAGCCGGGAGCCGGCAATGCCCGGCGCCGACCCTGCGCAAGCCCCGAAAAAGACCTGGCGCGAGCGCCTATCCAAAAGCGTGCTCAATCGCGATGTCCGCGATCTGTTCCGGCGTCATGCCCAGCTCGACGAAGCCCTGCTCGACGAACTCGAAACCGTGTTGATCGGCGCCGATGTCGGCGTCGCGGCCAGTAGCGAATTGATCCAGTCGCTGCGCACGCGCATGCAAAAACGCGAGTTCGCCGATGCGGATGGCCTGCTCGCTGCGCTGCGCGAGCAACTCATCGCCCTGCTTGCGCCTGTGCAGCAAGCGCTGCGCATCGGCACCACGCACAAACCCTTCGTGATCCTGATGGTCGGTGTCAACGGCGTCGGCAAGACCACAACCATCGGCAAACTAGCGCGGCATTTCCGCGACGACGGAGCCACCATCATGCTCGCCGCCGGCGATACCTTCCGTGCCGCCGCGGTCGAACAGCTCAAGTCCTGGGGCGAACGCAACCGCGTGCCGGTGATCGCACAGGCCGCGGGCGCCGACGCGGCCAGCGTGATCTTCGACGCCCTGCAATCGGCGCGCTCGCGCGGCGCCGACGTGCTGATCGCCGATACCGCCGGGCGCCTGCACACCCAGGCTGGATTGATGGACGAACTCGCCAAAATCGCGCCGCGTGCTCGGCAAACTCGATGCCGACGCACCGCACGAGGTCTTGCTCGTGATCGACGGTACCACAGGCCAGAACGCGATCCAGCAGGTGCGCCAGTTCAAGCAGGCGATCGGCGTAACCGGACTCGTCATCAGCAAGCTGGACGGCACGGCGAAAGGCGGCGTGGTGTTCGCACTGGCGCGCGAGTTCGGCCTGCCGATCCGCTACGTCGGCCTTGGCGAAGCCGCCGAGGACCTGCGCGAATTCGATGCGGCCGCTTTCGTCGACGGACTTCTGCCAACGACACTCGGCGATGACTGAATCGTTTGCGAAGCGCGTATTGCGTTGGTTCGACGTTGACGGCCGCCACGACCTGCCGTGGCAACATCCGCGCAGCGCGTACCGCGTCTGGATCGCCGAGGTTATGCTGCAACAAACCCGGGTCGCTACCGCAGTTCCCTACTTTCTGCGCTTTGTGGACAAATTCGCATCGCTGCGCGCGCTCGCCGCGGCGCCGCTGGATGATGTGCTGGCGCAATGGTCGGGGTTGGGCTACTACAGTCGCGCGCGCAACCTGCATCGCGCCGCGCAAATCTGCGTGCAGCGCCATCGCGGCGCATTGCCGCGCGATTTCGATGCGCTCGCCGCCCTGCCCGGCATCGGCCGTTCCACCGCTGGCGCGATCCTGGCGCAGGCACATGGTCTGCGCTGCGCGATTCTCGACGGCAACGTCAAACGCGTGCTGGCGCGCTTTCACTGCGTGCGCGGCTGGCCCGACACGGCGGCGGTTTCTGCGCAATTGTGGACATTTGCACAAATCCACACACCACATGCGCGCGTGGCCGATTACACCCAGGCGATCATGGACCTGGGCGCAAGCGTGTGCACGCGCGCCAAGCCGCGTTGTGCAGACTGTCCGCTTCGGCGCGATTGCGTCGCGGCCCGCGATGGGCTGACCGCGCAATTGCCCGAACGCAAACCGTCGCGCGCGCTGCCGACGCGCAAGACGGTAATGCTGGTGTTGCGCGATCGCGGCGGCCGTGTGCTGCTCGAGCGCCGCCCGCCGACTGGCGTGTGGGCGCAACTGTGGAGCCTGCCCGAAGTCGCAGATGTCAATGCGGCAAGACGTAGACTTGGAGCGGAAACTGCGTTGCGTTCCCTGCCGCCGTTCGCGCATACGTTCAGTCATTTCCGTCTCGACGTCACGCCAATCGTCGGCGAGTTCGCCGCGTCCACGCATGTGGCCGACGACCCCGACCGGCGCTGGCTGCATCCACACGCGGCCATTGCACTCGGCCTGCCTGCGCCAGTGCGCAAGTTGATCGAAAATCTTGTGGAGGAATCCTGATGACCCGCACCGTGTTCTGCACCAAATTGCAATGCGAAGCCGAAGGTTTGGCCTTTGCGCCCTACCCGGGCGAACTAGGCAAACGCATCTTCGCGCAAATATCGCAGCAAGCCTGGCGCAGCTGGCTCGCGCACCAGACCATGCTGATCAACGAAAACCGGCTGTCGCCGCTGGATCCGAAAGCGCGCAAGTTCCTTGAAGGCGAGATGGAGAAGTTCCTGTTCGGACCCGGCGCCGATGCGCCACCGGGTTATGTCCCACCGACGCCCTGAGCGTTACTTGGTCGCCGGTTGTGCTTTCGCCGCTTTTTCGTCGCGTTGCAGCGCCTTGTAGTCAATCGGACGAATTTCCTGAATGCGGCAATTCTGGTGATCGAACACCACGGCATCGAATTTACCGTCCACAGACATCGAAGTGTTCTGGGTGATGCCGATCGCACGGGTCCATTCCAGCCGCGTACAAGGCTTCTCCACCGTGACCAGGTAGGCCTTGTTGATCTGCGACCACAACACGAGTTTTTCCGGCCCGACGACCTGCCACTGCCACAGGCTGATCATCGGAAAGCGCTCGATCGGCGCACCGGCGTATTTTTCGTACTTGGCAAGTTGCTGCGCCTCGTATGCGGGAGTGTCGGCACGCGTGGAAAGCGTGACGAGCGTCAACGCGACGGCGGCGAATGCAATCAGGTAGCGCATAAGAACTCCTTCGATGCGGATCATGCCGGATAGACGCTCGCACACGCAATTTCGTCGCGCCGGCGCCGGTTTTTCTTGACTCGTCCCCGCCAAGCCGCTGTAATACGCGGCCCTCGGCGGCGTCTTCGCGCCAATACTTTGGCCAGGTAGCTCAGTTGGTAGAGCAGAGGACTGAAAATCCTCGTGTCGGCGGTTCGATTCCGTCCCTGGCCACCATATTTTTCCCTGTAAATTTACCCGTCCCGCGCTTCGTGCCGCGCTCTCTCGGGAATCGAACCACACGGTGGCGGTTCGATGATTCGACCCATCCCGGGTCTCACCGTTCGCTGCGCTCACGGCCAGCTGCGCTGTTCGCATTCGCTCCCGGCGAATGCAGTCCGTCCCTGGCCACCATATTATTCCCTGTAAATTTACCCGTCCCGCGCTTCGTGCCGCGCTATCCCGGGAATCGAACCGCACAGCAGCGGTTCGATGATTCAAGCTATTCCTTTCCACCATTCCGCAGCCGCTTCCCATCCGGCCACTCACAAAGGTGTACCGCACAGCGCCTGGGCAAGCGTGCCGGTGACGTTCAATCTGCTGATGCTGTGCCGCGCACGCGATCGGCTATCATCGAGGCATCGATGAACGCTGAAACGCAACAACACTGGAACAGCGTCTACACGGGCAAGTCCGCTGAGGCGGTAAGTTGGTACCAGGCGCATCCGCAAATTTCGCTGGAATTGATCGCCGCGGCAAATCCACCCGCCGCCGCGCCGATCATCGACGTGGGCGGCGGCGCTTCCTCACTCGTCGACTGCCTGCTCGAACGTGGCCACACCGACGTCAGTGTGCTGGACGTTTCCGCAGCGGCGCTGGCCACTGCGCAATCGCGGCTTGGCGCGAACGCGGCGCGGGTTAGCTGGATCGAGACCGATATCCGCCGCATGCAGTCCGATCGCCGCTACCAACTTTGGCACGACCGCGCGCTGTTCCACTTTCTTGCCACGCCGGCGGATCGCGCCGCGTACGTTGCGACATTGCGGCGCAGCGTGGATTCCGGCGCCGACATTATCGTCGCCACGTTCGCGCTCGACGGTCCGCCGCGCTGCAGCGGCCTGGACGTGATGCGTTACGACGCGCCATCGCTGCACGCGCAATTCGGCGACGAATTCGAATTGATGCAGTCGCAAGCGGAAACGCACACGACGCCCCGGGGCGTCGAACAACGCTTCACCTGGGTGCGCATGCGAATGCGCTAGCATGGCGCGGCCATGCACCTGCAAATACTCGATCTGGACGACTCGCTCGAAGCGCAATCCTCATTGCGCACGCTGGCGCAATGGCAATCCGTCTCGACGGTTCCGTTGCGCGATCTCGGCCCACGCCTGCGCCTGTGGAGCCGCGCGCGCACCATGGGTCAGGCGCGCGCACGCATTGCCGCACACGCGCCCGCCGGTACGACCCTGCATCTGCTCGGTTCAGGCGACTTTCATCATCTTGCGGTGCTGCTGATCGAGCGTGCGCATGAACCGATCACCATCATCCATATCGACAATCACCCGGACTGGGTGCGGCTGGCACCGCGCTGGCATTGCGGATCGTGGGTCAACCAGGCTCTGCGTTTGCCGCAGGTGGAAAAAGTCATAACGCTCGGCCCGTGCAGCGACGATCTGCTGCGGCCGGACCTCAAGGGCGGCAACCTGCCTGCGCTGTCGGCCGGGGAAATCGTGCTGTTCCCGTGGCAGCACGCACCCTCGCGCGTGTGGCGGCGTATCGCCGACGGCCCCGGTCACCGCTGGAAAGACGGCCATTTGCACTGGCGCAATCTGGCCGAAATCGGGCTCGAAACGGCGCTGGATGGTATAATTTCACTGATTTCGACCAAGGCGGTGTGGCTGAGCATCGACAAGGACGTGCTGGATGAGCGCGAGGCGTTGACGAACTGGGATCAAGGCCGCATGCCGCTGGCGGCGCTGCTGCAAATTGTCGCCGCGGTGGGCGTCGTCAAGCGCATCGTCGGCGCGGATGTCTGCGGCGAGTTTTCGCCGCCCGCTCACACCAACTGGCTCAAGCGCTGGGAAGCGCGTGCCGATCAGCCGCGGCACCAGGTCAATGACAATTTGTTGGCGCGCAACGAGGTGACGAACAGGCAATTGCTGGTGGCAATCGACAAGGCCGCGCGATGCTGATGCTCGCCTTGTTGCTGGGTACGGTACTGTGCGACGTCGGCGGGCAGGTGTGCTTCAAGATTGGCGTCGGTCATGAAACCGCACCGGAACCGGCGCGCGGCGTGCGCGTTTTCCTCGGCGATTTGCTCGGCTCGCCGTGGATCGTCGCCGGCCTGCTGATTTACGTAGTCGAGTTCACGTTGTGGTTTGCGGCCTTGACGTTGACGCCGCTGAGCGTGGCGTTTCCGTTCATGGCTCTGTCGTACTGTGGGGTTGTGATCGCCAGCCGTTTCATCCTCGGCGAACGGGTATCGGCGCGGCGCTGGCTGGCAACGGGTGCGGTTGCGGTTGGTGTGGTCATGGTCTGCTGGGCGGGAATTTAAGGTATTCGTAAGCCAACCGGCCGGAAAATAATCCATCAGCATTGATTGAGAATTGCATGATCAAGAAAGCCGATTTCCATCTTCCCGGCGGTCGCAACGGCGTGCTGCTGATCCACGGCCTGACCGGGACGCCGACCGAGATGCGTTTCGTCGGCAAGGGGCTGAACCGTAATGGGTTCACTGTCCACGGCATGCAGCTGGCCGGGCATTGCGGCGACGAAGCGGATCTGCTTGCGACCGGCTGGCACGACTGGTACGCCAGCGTGGTCGCGGCAGCGCAGCGCCTGCGCGGGGAAGTCGAACATCTGTTCGTGGCCGGGTTGTCGATGGGTGCCCTGCTCGCGCTCAAACTCGCGGCCGATCATCCGGACAAGATCGACGGCCTGGGCCTGTACGGCACCACATTCGTGTACGACGGCTGGACGATTCCGTGGATCGGCAAGCTGTCGTTCCTGCTGCCTGCCGTGGTTAGTCTGGGAATCGGGCACCGGCAGAAATTCCACGAATGTTTTCCCTATGGCATCAAGGACGAGCGCATCCGCAAGCGCATCGCCGGCAGCATGTTGTCCGGCGACAGCGCCGCTGCCGGCCTGCCGGGCAATCCATGGCCGTCACTGGCGGAGTTCTACCGGCTGTCGTTTCGCGTACGCCGCCAGTTGCGCGATGTGCGTACGCCTTGCCTGGTGGTGCACGCCAAGGACGACGATGTGGCCAGCCTGAAAAACGTGCGCACGGTCGTGCGCGGTGTCAGCGGGCCGGTTGAAACCGTGTTGCTGGAAAACAGCTATCACATGATCACGGTCGATCAGGAACGCGATCAGGTGATCGAGCGCACGACCCGCTACTTCAACGCGGTCGCTGCGACGCGTTTCGTCACGATGCCCGAACAGGCGCAGGTCGCCGTTACCGCGGAATAATGGACATCGTCGCAGCCGATTCCATCGAGGCTTTCAGCCGCGAGGAGTGGAACCGGCTCTTCCCCGGCGAGATCGAGGACTGGAACTACTACCGCGCCGTGGAAGGTGCCGGGCTGCCGGATTTCGCCTGGTGCTATTTCGGCGTGCGCGAGGGCGGAAACCTATGCGCTGCGGTGCCGGGGTTCATCACCGATTACGAACTGGATACCACGCTGAGCGGTGCGCTGCGGCGTGTCAGCAACGCTGTCGCGCGCGTGTTTCCGCGCCTGCTGCGCGTGCGTATGCTGGCACTGGGCTCGCCGGTAACCGAATGCTGTCATCTGGGATTTGCCGCAGAACTCGATGCACCCGCCCGCCAGCGGTTGCTCGATGCGATGCTTGCGGCAGTCGAGGAGCACGCCGGCAAACATCGCATCGGCATTCTCGCGATCAAGGACGCAACTGCCGCTCAGGATGAGCTGTGGGCTGACACGGCAGGCGCGCGGCGCCTGCGCCGCCAACCAGGGCTGCCAACGGCGACGCTGGATCTCCGCTTCGACAGCATCGATGGCTATCTGCGCACGCTCAGTCGCGCCACGCGTCGCGACCTGCGCCGCAAGCTCAAGGCCGGCGCGGCACTGCGGGTGGAATGGCGCACGCACATCGACGCTATCATCGATGACGTGATGCGCCTGTATCACGGCACCCTGGCCGATGCGCAATTCTCGTTCGAGGAGTTGACTGCGGACTATTTCATTGGTGTATTGCGCGAGGCGGGCGGACATGCACATTGCGCGACCTACTGGCTCGGGGAAAAACTCGTCGCGTTCAACCTCGTGCTGCACGACGATACGCGCCTGCTCGACAAATTCCTCGGCATGGATCGCACACTGGCACGCGAGTACAATTTATACTTCTATACTTGGATCGAAAACCTGCGCTGGTGCATCGAGCACAAACTGAGCGTGTACCAGAGCGGCCAGGGCCTGCACCGCGAAAAGCGGCGGCTGGGAAGCCGACTATCCGCCAACTGGCTGTGGTACCGTCATCGCAATCGTGTGTGTGACGCGATCCTCGCCGCCGTCGAACGCCTCGCGCGGCTGGATCGCCACGATCCGGAGCTCGCCGCGCTGCTCAAGGAACCGCCCGCATGAACGCCACCGCAGTGCATGGTCGTTGGCGAATCTGGATCGCCTGGGGCTTGCTGCTGGGCTTTGAAACTCTGTGCCAGATTTCGCTCAAGTCCGCCGGACTGGACAATCCCGGCTTTGATTTTTCCCCTGCCGCGTTCCGCCGCGCGCTGGCCACGCCATGGATCTGGCTGGCGATCGGCTGCTATATCGGCGCCTTCCTGGCGTGGATGACGATCTTGCGCAAATCCACGTTGTCTGCTGCGTTCACCACCAGCGCGCTCGTGTTCGTCGCGGTGATGTTCTCGGCGTGGCTGGTGTTCGGCGAGCGCATCGGCGCGCTGCAATTGCTGGGCGCGGCGATCATCGTCGGCGGCATTCTGATGCTGGGTGCGGATGACGCCAAACCCGGCGCAAGGTAAGCTACGCCACTTTCCAACCGACGCACCCCCGGAGAACCCAATGAGCAGCGTCCAGGACACCATCTTCGACATCATCGCCAAGGAAGCCGGCATCGACCGGGCCAAAATCACGCCCGACTCGACCTTGAAGGAACTGGAAATCCAGTCGCTGGATGCGGTGCAGATCATTTTCGAGATCGAGGATCACTACAAGATCACCCTGCCCGACCGCGATCCGAATTTCGATACCGAATCGGTCAAGGGCCTGATCGACGCGGTCGAGAAACTGCTCGCGGAAAAAGAAAAACCCGGTGCCGCGCCCCCCAATCCACACAGCTGATGCAGCGGGGCGATCATGCGTCGCGTCGTCATCACCGGCATGGGCGCGATCAACGCGCTCGGACACGATGCCGCATCGACATGGGCAGCGATGCACGAAGGCCGCAGCGGAATTGGCCCTATCGAAAACATCCCGACCGATCTGCTCAACGTCAAGATCGCCGCCGAGGTGCGTGGCTATGATCCGGCCGCGCATTTCGACTCCAAACGACTCGTTCTGCTCGATCGGGTTTCGCAATTCGCATTGATCGCCGCGCGCGAGGCCGTGGCGCAATCCGGACTCGACTTTCGCGTTGACGACCGCGGCGAGCGAACGGCCTGCATCATTGGCACCGGCATCGGCGGCGAGAATACGCACAACGAACAATCGCGGCGTTTCTATGCCGAGAACAATCCGCGCGTGCATCCCTTGACCATAGTGCGTCTGATGGCGAATGCGCCGGCCTGCCAGATCACGATGGAACACAGCATCACCGGGCCTTCGTTCGCCGTCGTCAGCGCTTGCGCATCGGCCAATCATGCGATGGCCCAGGCGTTCGAGATGGTACGCAGCGGCAAGACGGATTTTGCCGTGACCGGCGGCAGCGAAGCCTGCATCACGGTGCCCACGATCAAGGCCTGGGAGGCCGTGCGCGTCACTGCCGACGATACCTGCCGGCCGTTCTGCAAGCAGCGCCGCGGCATGGTCCTGGGCGAAGGCGCGGGCATCTTCGTGCTCGAGGAATACGAACACGCGCGTCGTCGCGGCGCGAAGATTCTCGCGGAATTTTCCGGTGCCGGGATGTCGGCCGATGCCGGCGACATCGTGCTGCCTTCCGAGGCCGGCGCGGCCAAGGCGCTGGCGGCCGCGCTCGCCGATGCGCAACTCAATGCTACCGACATCGACTACATCAACGCGCACGGCACCGGCACGCCGGCCAACGATCCGACCGAATCCCGGGCGATTCGGCGCGTGTTCGGCGCGCAGGCCAACAAGCTCGCAGTGTCGTCGACCAAATCCATGCACGGCCACGCACTCGGCGCGGCCGGTGCGATCGAACTCATCGCCGTCATCGGCGCGCTGCAAAACGGCATCGTGCCGCCGACCGCAAACTTCATCGACGCCGATCCGGAATGCGACCTGGATTACGTGCCCAACACGGCGCGCGCAATGCCGGTGCGCGCGGCGCTGAACAACTCGTTTGCGTTCGGCGGGCTCAACGGCGTGATCGCGATGCGACGCGCTTCGTGACCTCGCTGACGCAATACACAGCACATCGGCAATTGAACTGCGCTGCGACAAGGTGTACAAGTTGCCGAGGCCAAAAGGAAATCCAACGATGAAGCGTATGCTTGGCTTGTTGTGTCTTGGTCTGCTCGTGCTCGCACCGCCTGGTGCCGCTGCTGCGGATGCGTATGTCACAGTCAATTTGAGTCTGCGCGCAGGCCCGGACCCTGAGTACCCACTGATCACGGTTCTGCCCGTCGGTACGCGTGTTTCCATTCAGGGCTGCATCGACGGATGGATTTGGTGCGACGTGATCGCCGGCGGCGATCGCGGTTGGGTCGCCGGCGAATTCCTGCAGGATATTTACAACAATCAGCGCGTCTATGTCGATCAATACGGCGCGCGTATCGGCATTCCGATCGTGACGTTCGCCCTGAACGTATATTGGGACAATTACTATCGCCAGCGCCCCTGGTATCGTGAGCGCAGCCGCTGGGCCAGCCGGCCGATACACATCCATCGCCCGCCGCCGCGGCCGCGGCCGCCCGTTCGTCCGCCGCCCAGGCCGAAACCCCCGATCACGCGGCCGCCATCCAAACCGCGGCCAGCAGCCGTGCTGCCACCCAAGCCGCAACCACCAGTAACGCGACCGCCGGCAACCCGACCACCAGCATCCGGCGGTCCCGGCACCCGGCCACCGCAGACTGGCGGTCCGGGGAATCGGCCGACCACCAAACCCGCGCCGGTTGCCGGCCAGCGTCCGGCTACGAAATTGCCGCCCAAAAAAGACAAGCAGCAGCCGAAAAAAACCGATGACGGAAACGGCGGCGGCTGATCGATTGCCTTTCCGCCGCTGCGCTGTGGACTGGGTGTCGTACGGGAACGCTAGTAGGGTGGGTTAGCGCTAGGCCGCTCCACCCTGCATCGGGCTCAGACAACCCGGACGAGATTCGCCGCCACTTGTTTCGCCGCAGCCAGCGTCTGTGCGACGTCGGCTTGCGTATGCGCCGTGGACACGAACAGGTTTTCGTAGGCACCGGGATGGAACAGCACGCCGCGTGCAAGCATTCCTTCCCACCAGCGCCGGAACAGTTTCTGATCGGCATGGCGCTCGGCATCGCGGTAGTTGTGGATTTCTTCACGGGCGAACCATACCTGCATCAACGGCCCGATGCCCACCACATAAGCCGGCAGTCCTGCGTCACGCATGATCTGGCTGAGTCCCGCACGCAGTTCGTCGGAAACCGCGTCGAGCTGCTGATACAACCCCGGCGTGTTCAGTTCGTCGAGCGCGGCATTTGCCGCCGAGATTGCAATGCCGTTGGCGCTGTAGGTGCCGGCCATCGAGACCGTGCCGTTGGCGACCAGGGCCATGATGTCGGCGCGTCCGCCCAAGGCCGCGACCGGAAAACCGCCGCCGATGCCCTTGGCAAACACCGACAGGTCGGGTTTGATGCCAAGACGCCCCTGCGCACCGCTCAAACCCAGACGGAAACCAGTGATGACTTCGTCGAAGATCAAAACGATGCCATGGTGATGCGTGAGTTCACGCATCGCTTCGAGGTAACCGGGCCTGCGGCAGGATGCAGCCGGTGTTGCACATGACCGGCTCGGTCAGCACGGCGGCGATGCTGTCGCCCTCGCGCCGGATCGTGTCTTCGAGCAATTGCGCGTCGTTCCACGGCAGGATGATGAGGTTGCCCTCGACGCCCTTGGGCATGCCCGGCCCTTGCGCCACCGGAACCGGATGATTGTCGGCGCCGCCTTTTCGAGTGCCGGATGCTTGCTCCAGTACACGCCATCGGAGAAGCCGTGGTACATGCCTTCGAAGCGGATGATCTTGCTGCGCTTGGTGAAAGCGCGAGCCAGACGCGTGGCATACAGCACCGCCTCGGTACCAGTGTTGCACAACCGCACCTGATCCACGCTGGGCACGGCGGCGATGATTTTCTCGGCCAGACGTGCCTCGTCCGCGGTCGGCAACGCGAATACGGTGCCGCGCTGCTGGATGAAATCGACCACGGCCTGGGTCACGCGCGCCGGCCGGTGGCCGAATATCATCGGCCCCAGTCCTAGCAGGTAATCGATGTATTCGTTGCCGTCCACATCGCGCAGACGCGAACCCAAGCCGCTTTCGACGAACAGCGGATACGGCGTCCAGCCCGACCAGGTTGCGCGCGCAGTGCTGTTGACGCCACCCGGGATGACCCGGCATGCGGCCTCGAACAGATCGGCGCTACCGCGTCGTGTCGGTACCCGCAATCAGCGGGCGTATCGGTTGTAGTCATGCGATTGCCTTTCAATGAATGATGGGTAGTGTGGCGCAAAGCAATATCGGCTGCCGGCGGCGGCCCGCTTCGCAGACGCTCTCAGGCTGATGCCGCTCTCGGCAAAGCGGGGCGCATGCCACATCGAACTTGCCGGAAACAGCGCCGGGGAGTGAGCTTCGAGCGCGCCGGCGAAGTCGGCTATGGCCGCATGGGGAATATTCTTTGCAACACAATGCGCAATGAGTTTGCCCTTGGCGAATACGAAATCGGCTGTCTCGGCTACGCAAAAATCCGAGGCACCATCGCCGATCAGCAAGGTGCGTTCGTGCGTGGCGCGAGCGCGCGCGCATTTGCAGGTGCCGCTGCCGACGCGGCAGTCCGGGCTGGCGTGCGGAAATTGCAGCGCCCACTCCCGCTCGCCGGTCTGGCGCAAATGGTTGGCCACGATCGGCAGAGTAGTCAGTTTCTCGCGCACCAGGATGCGGCGAATCGCGTGATCCAGACCATCGCTGACGACGACCAGATGCATGCCCTGCGCGTGCGCCGCGTCCACGAAAGCGACAAACGCCGGATCCAGCGCACGCGCATCCAGATGCGCGTCGAGTTCGTCGCGACTCATGTCCAGCAAGGCTACCTGCCCGGCCATGCAGTCGTGCGAATTGATGCGACCAGCGCGCCAATCGGCTTCGAGCGCTTCCCAACCGGGGCGACCGAAGCGTTCGAGCAGGGTGTCGGTGGTGTCGTCGACGGCAACGGTACCGTCGAAATCGCAGAGGATGGTCCAGTGGGACAAGGGCGTGGCCGGCGGATGGGTGGTGGGCGGCATTATCGGTGCCGCACATTAAGAAAACCTGTGCGGCAAACGGTTGTTTCGAGGGAGGTTTAACGCAGTGCCGATTGCGTTCTGGCACAATAGCCAAGCATATTTTCCGTGATCCTTGCGCACATGTCGAGCCGTACCGCATTTTTCGCCTATACCGCGTGGGACATCATCCCCGTCCTGATGGGATTGGGCCATCTGGCCTTTGTCGCCGTACTGTTTTTCGGATTCCATGCGATGCCGTGGGCGCTGTGGATTCCGCTGGCGCTGGTGTATTCGATCAGCATTTCCTGGAGCATCAACTCGACCAGCCACAATTTCATCCACAACCCGTTTTTCTCGTCGCCCTTGCTCAATCGCATTTACAGCGTGATCCTGTCGCTGACCGACGGTTTTTCGCAGGAGTTCTACCACCACGTTCATCTGCGCCATCACGTCGGCAACATGGATCGCATCGGCGCAAACGGCAGCACGATCGATCCGCTTTCGATCTGGCGCCATGGCAAGGACGGCAAGCCGGAAAGCCCGTGGACGTATACGTTCTACAGCTACTTCCGCGACGACATCGGCGAGGTGTACCGGCGCGTCAAGGAGAAGTTTCCGGATAAGGCCACATGGATCTGGCGCGAGATCTACATCGTCGTCGGCATTTATCTTGTTTGCCTCGTCTACGACTGGCGCGCGTTCCTCGCGCTGGTGCCGTTCTATTATTTTGGCCATTCGCTGTCGTCATTGAACGGCTACTACGAACATTTCAAGGGCAATCCGGACGATCCCGATCGCCTGGGGCGTGAGCACCTACAACAAGTTCTACAACTGGATCTGGCTGTACAACGGCTTCCACGCCGAACACCACTTCCGCCCGAAGGTGCATTGGACGAAGATGATCGCCCTGCGCGATTCGATCCGCGACGAACAGCGTGCGCACGGCGTACACGTGATGAACCATTGCCACGGCCTGGGATTTCTCGATCGCAAGCCGCCGCAGTACACACAAATCGGGCGATTGCCTCAAGTCACCGGGTAAGCTGCCCTTCCGCCGCACGCCGCTTTTGGCTAATGTAGCGTTTCCGCCACGAGGATTCGCCCATGGTCAGTCTGCCGCGGATTTCCATTCTCTCGCTATGTTTCATCGCGCTCTCCGCCTGCGGGCCGGTCAAGCATCCGATCAACCCGCCCAATGCCAGCATCCAGCAGCTCGATGTGCTGCCGGACGGTCGCTGGAAAATGCAGATCCGGCTTGAGAACTTCAGCGACCAAGACCGTGCGCTACGGCGCGTTCAAAGCGGATCTACGCGTCGGCGGCGAGCCAGCAGGCACAATCGCTCTGGATGCCGACATGGACATCCCCGCCGAGAATGCCGACATCGTCGACAGCACGCTGGCACCGGGTGCCGCTGCGGTCAAGGCGTTCAAGTCAGACGCCAACCGACCCGATGGCGTCGCCTACGAACTGAAAGGCACTATCGACATTCCGGCAGCGGGCAAGAACTTCAAGTTCGAGCACAAGAGCCGGCTCTCGCCGGTGCCGGGTCTGGCCAACGCATATCGCTGACAGGACAACATCATGAGCCAGTACAAAGCCCCGCTCGCCGACATGCGCTTCGTCCTGTTCGATCTGCTCAAGCTCGACGCACAATACGCGCGCATTGATGGCGGCGCGAACGCCACGCGCGATGTGGTCGATGCGATCCTTGAGGAAGCCGCGAAGTTTGCCGAAACCGTGCTCGCACCGCTGAACGCGCCGGGCGACGAGCAGGGCTGCGTGCTGGACAAGACCACCGGCAACGTGACCACGCCAGCGGGATTCAAGGACGCTTACGCCGAGTACGTGAACGGCGGCTGGAGTGGACTGAGCGCGCCGGAAGCCTACGGCGGCCAGCATCTGCCCGAATCCATTGGCGCGCCGCTCAAGGAGATGCTCGATTCGGCCAATTTGGCCTGGGGTAATTTTCCGCTGCTCTCGCATGGCGCGACTGAAGCCTTGCGCCAGCACGGCGAGGAGTGGCAACGTCAGGCGTTTCTCAAACCCATCGTCGAGGGCCGCTGGACCGGCACGATGTGCCTGACCGAGCCGCATTGCGGCACCGACCTTGGCCTGCTGCAGCACCACGCGCCGAAGCCGCACGCCGACGGCACCTACAACATCACCGGCACCAAGATCTTCATCACCGCCGGCGAACACGATTTGGCCGAGAACATCGTGCACCTGGTGCTGGCGCGCCTGCCCGACGCGCCCGCGGGCATCAAGGGCATCTCGCTGTTCATCGTGCCGAAGTTCAAGCCGGCAACGAGCGGACAAATCGGGCGAGCGCAACGGCGTGCGCTGCGGCTCGATCGAGCACAAGATGGGCATCCACGGCAACGTCGACCTGCGTGATGAATTTCGACGACGCGCAAGGGCTGGCTGGTCGGCGCAGCCGAACAAGGGCCTGAACGCGATGTTCATGATGATGAACACCGCGCGCCTGGCGGTCGGCATGCAGGGCCTGGGGCTGACCGAACGCGCCTACCAGAACGCGCTGGCTTACGCGCGCGAGCGCCTGCAGATGCGCGCGCTCTCCGGCGCCGAAGTTCGCCGAACAAGCCCGCCGACCCGATGATCGTGCATCCGGACATTCGCCGCATGCTGCTCACGCAGAAGGCGTTCGCCGAAGGCGGCCGCGCCTTGGCCTATTACGCGGCGCTGCATGATCGACCGGCGAACGTCGCCCGGATGCAGCCGATGCGCAAGGATGCGGACGACCTGCGTCAGCTGCTCACGCCCATCGTCAAGGCGCTGCTCACCGAAACGGCGAACGATGCACCTATCATGCCATGCAGGTTTACGGCGGCCACGGCTACATCGCACGAGACGGGCATGGAGCAGTATCGTGCGCGACGCGCGCATCAACACGATCTACGAAGGCACCAACGGCATCCAGGCGCTCGATCTGCTCGGGCGCAAGATCATGCAGCTCAAGGGCGCGGGACTGAAACACTTCCTCGAGGAAATCGGCGCGTTCTGCCAGGCCAACATCGGCAATGCCGGCGTGCAGGAATTCCTCGCACCGCTCGCCACCCACGCCAAGCAATGGGCCGATCTGACCCAGGAAATCGGCAAGCGTGCGGCGGCCAATGCCGACGAGATCGGCGCTGCCGCCGTGGATTACCTGTTTTATTCGGGCTACGTCGCGCTGGCGTATTTCTGGGCGCGCGCGGTGGCAGCAGCCGACGTTTCTACACAAGCGGATAGTTTCAAGCAAGCCAAACGTGCGACTGCGCGTTTTTACTTCGCACGTATCCTGCCGCGTACGCAAGCCCACGCAGCCACCTTGCTTGCCGGCGCGGATTCGTTGCTGGCCATGCCGGACTCTCAGTTCGGCTGAGGCAACAATTGCACCGTGTCGATCATCCACAACGGGCTCGGCGTGGCGCGATCGAACGTAAAACACAGATCGTGCGTGCCAAGCCGTACGGGCAAGGCCGCCTTCAACTGCGCCCAGCCGTTCGCGTTGGCCCGGCCCGCCAGCGGAATCGTCGCGAGCGCATCGCCACTGCACGAATCCTGGTATACGCGCAGTTCGCCGCCAGGCGAAGTTGGTTTGCGCAGCACGACCTTGTCCGCATCCTTCCACAGCTGGAAGTTGAACGGCCGCGCGCCGGCGTCGACATCGATTCCTCCTGCCTTGACCAGATCCACACGCGGGTAAATCCAGCACGGATCGAAGATATCCACGCGATAGACATCCTCGCCGCCATTTGCCGCCGGACCGGGCAAGCGTAGCGGTAAACCAGCCCCTGGATTGCACGCACGTAGCTCGTCGCTGTTTCGACGCCGCAACGACAACGCGGAGAGACTTCGCGTACGCAGTGCGGCCAACGCGCGGCCGTGATCGAAAACGGTGACGCGCAATTTCGTTGGCAATGGCAAGGTCAACGGCTGCGCGTAACGCGGCGAATCCGGCGTCGGCGCACTGCCGTTGAGCGTGTAATGGATCTCGCCGAAGTTTGCCTGGTTGCTCAACGTCACCCGTGCCGTATTCGGTTTTGTTCCCGTCACGGCGTGGATATCGGGCACGAACGCGCTGTCGGCGAAGGCCACGCGCAGTTCCCGGTAGCGCGCGAATTGTTCCGGCAGCCGCGACAGGAAACTTTGCCAATCGCGCCGCGCCAGCGGCGACCACAGGGCTTCGGCCAATGCTGCGACGCGTGGAAACGCGGCGTGTTCGACGCGCTGCGACGTGTCCATGTATTCCGTCCACAGATTTGCCTGCGCGCCGAGCACGTGTCGTGCCTGCGCCGTGTCCAGGCCATGCGGCACGGGCTCGTAGGCGTAGACGTCGCGCAGCGAAACGACATCGGGCCGCCCCGGCGGTTCGTCGTGCAAGTCGCTCTGGATGTGATCGAAGTACATTAGTGGTGATGGCGCCATCACAACGTCGTGGCCCGCGCGCGCCGCGGCCACGCCGCCGGCTTCGCCTTGCCACGACATCACGACCGCGCTCGGCGGCAGGCCGCCTTCGAGAATCTCGTCCCAACCGATCAGCCGGCGTCCGTGCGCGGCGAGAAACCTGCCAATGCGTGCGGTGAAATACCCTTGCAAAGCGGATTCGCTGCCGATGCCGAGTTCGCGCATGCGCCTTTGCACCTGTGCGGAGGCCTGCCACTGGTCCTTGGCCGCTTCGTCGCCGCCGATGTGGATGTACGGACCCGGAAACAGGCCCATCACTTCGCTCAGCACGTTTTCCAGGAATGTAAATGTGGAATCATCCACATTGTATAAATACGTGTGCACGCCCCAGTCCGGCGAAACCAGCGGGCGCTTGCCGCTGACACCGAGCTGCGGATACGCGGCGATCGCGGCCTGGGCGTGACCTGGCATCTCGATCTCCGGCACGATCGTGATGTAGCGTGCCGCGGCGTAGCGCACAATGTCGCGGATTTCGTCCTGCGTGTAGAAGCCGCCGTAGCGCGGCGCGGTGCCGCTCAGCGATGCCGGCGTGCGCCAGGCGCCGATGGCCGTCAGTTCCGGATACTTGTTTATTTGTATACGCCAGCCCTGGTCGTCGGTCAGGTGCCAGTGCAGCACATCGAGCTTGTGCCGGGACATCGCGTCGAGCAGCTGCTTGATGAATTGCGGCGGCTGGAAATGCCGCGCCGAATCCAGCATCAGTCCGCGCCAGGTAAAACGCGGATAGTCGCGGATGTATACGCATGGCACGGCGAGCGTTGTCGTCCGCGCCGGATCCTGGGTGAGCCATTGCAAGAGGCTGACGCTACCGTTGAACAGGCCGTGCGGGGTGCGCGCGACCAGGGTGATCCGTCGCGACGCTACGGTCAGCTCGTAGCCTTCATCAAGTCGGTCGCCGGGGATCAGCAGGCGCGGATCGAGGATGAAAACGATGTCCTCGGAACTGTGGGCGTCATCGAACAGACGCACATCCAGGTGCAAACCGCGCGTGCTCGCGAGCAGTTCGGCGAATTGACGCGCAACGCCTATCGCCTTGGCGTCGCTCGAGTGCACGATCAACGTCGCGCCTTGATGCAGGACGAACGTGCCCGGGGTCGCATCTACGGCGACCGGTATGGGAATCAGCGACGGCGGTTTGTACCCGCTTTGCAGCGGCACGGATTGACAGGAGCCGAGCAGCAGGGTCGCCAGCACTGGCGTGCATGCGCGGAGGTTGCGGCGAAAAATGCGGACGAGTCCGGATGCTTGCATGGCGAACTATGGATCGAGCGGAAGGGGCAAATGTGCAGTCTGCCAAAAAAAAGCGGGTCAGGCTCGCTCCTGACCCGCAACCGTTGGAGAACGGTACGACTCGACTCAGAACTTGAAATGCAGCGTGGCCATGTATTCGCGGCCGAACTTGTAACGTGCGATCGGCTCGTCCTTGCTGCCCAGATAGCCCAGATATGTGGAGTTGAGCAAGTTCAAACCATCCAGGCTGAGTGACAAATGATCGGTGAAACGCCAGGCGATGTTGGCATCCAGTTCCTTGTAGCCATCGACCGTTTCTGCCGGCGCGCCGGCGACGTAGCCACCAGCCAGATAACTGCTGCGATAGCCATAGGTGATGCTCGACGACCAGGCGCCTTTGTCATAGTACGGCGAGATGTTGTAGCTGTTCTTGGAGTTGTACGGCAACGCGCCGCCGCTCTTGGTGGTGGCATCCGAATAGGTATAGTTGGCACGGACGCCAAAGCCTGTGTCGCCGATCGGAGCCTGATAATTGATGGTGAATCCCTTCGCCGTCGCCTTGCCGCCGTTCTCCGGACGGGTGATGCTGTAGTCGCAGAAGCCCTGGCTGTCGCAATTGCCGCCAGTCAGGCCGGCATATACTTCGGGATTAAGCACGATCAGCGAATTGTACAGGCGTTCGATGCCCACGCCCTGGACGATGTAGTTCAGGATGTCCTTGTAGAACACGGAACCGGCGAGCACCGATTCCGGTGCGAAATACCACTCGAGCGACGCATTGAAGTTGTTAGACTTGTACGGATCGAGGTTCGGGTTGCCGCCGCCGCCGGTCAGCACCGTATCGTTGGTGAAGACGTACGGCGTTTCCTGATTGAACGGTGCCCAGGCGATCACCTGCGAGGCCGCACCGCGTAGCACCACGTCCGGCGCCAGATCGTAGGCGATGTTGAACGAAGGCAACACGTTGTTGTGCGTGTTCGTCGTAGTTCCCCATGTGCTTTCGGCGATGTCCACGTTGTTGATCGTGTACGCGGACTCGTCGATCGAGGTGTGCACGAAGCGCAAACCGAAATTGCCGCGCACGCCGTCGTTGCCGAAATTCATCTGGGCGTAAGCCGCATCGGTGTGCTGAGAAACCTGAAACTCGTTCTGGAACAAGTACGGCAGGTACAGGTATTGCGGATTGAACAGGTTCGGGCTGGCCAGTACCCAGTTGATCACGGTAGAACCATCGACCGGCTGCACGTGATTCACCGCGCCCGGCCAGAAACCGAGACTGTTCAACCCGGAAAGATCGGTCAAGCCGCCGGCGCCCACGTTCGCGATGCTACCGGCCTGGACGCCACCGCTCCACACGTCATAGCTGTTCTGGCTCTCGGTATGCTTGGTGAAGCGCACGCCGAGCAGCAGTTCGTTGAAGAAGCCGCCCAGATCCTTGCTGAAATCGAACTGGGTGTAGTTGTCGCGGGCCGCATACGGAATATCCGCATAGTTGCCGTTGAAGTAATAGCCGGACCAGTTCGCCGGGTTCTGCGCCGCGCTCGGATCGTCAAAATTGAAACCGTGGTTGATATCCCAGGTGTAACCACCGAAATATACCGGCTCAATGAACGCCTGCGTCAGGTCGTCGTGTGAGGTGCTGATACCAGTCTGGCCGCTCAGACGCCAGCCATCACCGCGATAGGCGACCTTCCAGTCAGCGCCGCGGGTCTTGATTATTGCAGTGCGCGCGTTGTTGTCGAAGATCACCGCGCCCAGTCCCGGGCAGGTGGAGTCTGTGGACACATCACAGCTGTGACCGCCACTGATCACACCGCCGGACCCGGGTGTGAAACTGGTGACGCCCGCCATCGTGCCGCCGGTCCAGTGCCAGAACGGATACATCGACTGGTTGTAGTTGTCGAGGTTGTCGCGCATGTACAGCAGGCTGAGCGTGGAATCAATTCGGTCGGTCGGTTTCCACTGAATGTTGGCCAGTACGCTGTCGCGCTTTTCGGTCTGCTGGAAATTCGCGGCGTTGAGTTCGTCCGGCACCATGTCGGTTGCTTTAAGCGCGCCGGAAGCCACTTGCGCGGCGATCGCCGGATTGTTCGCGGCGTAATCGGAAACCGGGTGATAGCCGAAGATTTCCTCGCCCTGCCGATCGGTCAACTGTTCGTAGTGCTGGGCCGACACGTCGATGCCGAACGTGTGGTCGTCGGTCTTCCAGCTGTAGAAAGCCGAGGCGTCCGGTTTGCCGTCGGAGACCATGTCGTTGTAGTTGTAGCCGACCGAGCCGCTGAAAACGCCGCTCGCTACATCCAGCGGCTGGACCGTATGCATCAGAATGGTGCCGCCAAGACTGCCTTCTGGCAGACGTGCTTCGGGGGTCTTGTAGATTTCCAGCGAACCGAGCACTTCCGGTGCCAGCAGCGAGAAATTGAAGCCGCGGTTCGGCGAATCGCCATACTGCCAGATCGCCTGCGCCACCGGATGGCCATCGAGGAAGCTCAGGTTCAAACTCGGATCGGTACCGTCGATGCTCACGCGTTGGGTCGCGCCAAGCGCGCGGTCGATGGTCACGCCGGGAATCTGTGACAGCGCCTCGGCCACATTGGTGGCGGGGAACTTGCCGATATCCTCGGCGGTAATCACGTCGATGATCGCGTCGGCGTCGCGCTTTTTCTGCAACGATTTCTTCAGGCTTTCGCGGATGCCGGTGACGACCACCGTGCCCAATTCCTGGGCATCGGCGTTGCCGTTGCTGGCGTTCGAATCGTTTTGCGCCAACAGTGTCTGCGCCGCGGAAGCGGGCGCCGCCGTGTCGTTCTGGCCCGGCGACTGCGTGGCCGCATTCTGCGCTTGCGCCGCCGTGGCGGCGAGGAACAGGCTGGCGAGAATGCTCGCCGTCAGGATTTTCTTGCGGTATTGCATGATGTTCTCCTCGGGACTTGAGTGAGTCGTGTCGATTTGGTGATGCGTGGCTGCGTTCGCATTCGTGCTACGTGTGTTTCTGCCTTCAGGGTGATTCAGAGGGAGTGGGACTGGTTTTCGAGAAACCAGCCGGCTGCGCCGAGCACACCGAGCTGGCCATGCTCGATCAGGTTCACCGGCACGCGCTCGAGCACGGCGCGCATCGCGCCTTTGTCGCGGAAACGCGCGACGAAATCGCTGCGCAAGAGAAACTCGCGGATCTGCGGCAGGATGCCACCGGCCAGATACACGCCGCCCTGAGCGCCGTAGAGCATGACGAGATTGCCGACAACGCTGCCCAGCCAACCGCAAAACGTCTGCAGAGTCTCCAGCGCCAGTACATCCGTGCCTGTCATCGCCGCATCGGCGATCGCGCGCGGCGACCGCTGCGCAACCCTTGCGCCGCGCAGACGGCCAATCACGGCATACAGATTGGCCAGGCCGGGTCCCGACAGGATCTGCTCGGTCGGCACATGCGACCGGCCCTCGGCAAGCAGGCTGCGCAGCACCTCGATTTCGAGCGCGGTGGAGGACGTCAGCGCCGCCTGTCCGGCTTCGGTGGAAAGAATTGCCGACGATCGCGCACCGGGAATGCGCACGGCCGCGCCCAGGCCCGTGCCGGGTCCGACAACCAGTACGGGTCCGGCAATCGGTCCTGCCGCAACGGCAACCGGCGTGACGTCGCGTTCGGTCACATAAGCCGTCGCGAATGCGATCGCGGTGAAATCATTGACGACGCGCAAGTCTGCAAGCCCGAGGTCGGCGCGAATCTGCGTCAGCGACACCGGCCACGGCAGATTCGCGTTGATCACCGCATCGTCCAGCACATAGCCGGCGCAGGCAATGGCGCCTCGCGCCACCGCCGTGCGATCTTGCCCGCCAAGAAAGTCCTCGAAGATGGCCGTTAGCGTCGGATAGTCGGCACAGCGATATTTGCGGTATCCGGCGACGGTCGGCGCGCCGGCACCGCCGTACACAACGCCCAGCCGCGCATAGGTCCCGCCGACATCGGCGGCCAGCACCGCGCCGTCGTGCGCATGCGCAAATCGTTTTGTTTCCGGTTGTGCCACTGCGGTCATGCCCTTTGGCGCCCTTCCCGAACTCTTGCCGAAGCGTGGATGCGGCGCGAGTTTGCAAATGCATGACAACGTTGTCAACAAATTCTTTCGGCAGCGCGCATCGTGATGCATCGCATTAAGCTTCTGGCCTTGAAGCAAGCACGCAATTCGTAGGTATTACGCCATTTGTATTGGATTCCTGCAGACCAGCATGATGCAATGCGGCATCGTGTTACAGATGTCCTGCAGGTCAAATTTGCGCGCCAGCGTGCGCGTGGAATCACAAACTATTCGCCAAAAAATGACAACGTTGTGCAACAATCGCTGCCGCCTTCGCAAACCGACACGGGGACAATCCATGAACGCCGTCGATTCCGTCGCAACCCCATCGCGCAACTTCGCCGCCGTCGTCACGATCGGCATCCTGTTCTTCATCTTCGGTTTCGTCACCTGGCTCAACGGTCCACTGATCACGTACGTCAAGCTCGCCTTCGATCTGGACGACGTCAACGCGTTTCTTGTGCCGATGGCGTTCTACCTTTCGTACTTCTTCCTCGCCCTGCCCGCCTCGTGGATACTCGCGCGCACCGGCATGAAGCGGGGCATGGCCATGGGCCTGTTCACAATGGCAGTCGGTGCGGCGTTGTTCGGCCAGTTCGCGACGATGCGCATCTATCCCGGTGCACTCACCGGTCTGTTCGTTATCGGCGCCGGACTCGCGCTGCTGCAGACCGCCGTCAATCCCTATATCAGCATCCTCGGCCCGATCGAAAGCGCGGCGCAGCGAATTGCGTTCATGGGCATCTGCAACAAGTTCGCCGGCATCGTCGCCCCGATCCTGCTCGGCATCTTCGTGCTCAAGGACATCGGCGGATTCGCCGACAAGGTCGCTGCCGCGAGTGGTGCCGACAAACAGGCCATGCTCAACGAATTCGCGGCCAAGGTGCACGTGCCCTACATGCTGATGGCCGCCCTGCTGGCCCTGCTGGCGGTATGGATACTGCGTTCGATATTGCCCGAAATCGATGCGCATACGGCCAATGCAGATGCGGGCGGCGACGGCGCGAACCGGCGTTCCATCCTTGCCTACCCGCACCTGTGGCTGGGCGTGCTGTGCCTGTTCGTCTACGTCGGCGTCGAAGTCATGGCCGGCGATGCGATCGGCACCTACGGGCAGGGTTTCCACCTGCCGTTGGACGAAACCAAGTTTTTCACTGCGTTCACGCTCGCGGCCATGTTGGTCGGCTATGTCGCCGGGTTGCTGCTGATCCCGCGCTTCGTCTCGCAGCAGGCCTATCTCGCGCTCTCGGCCGTGCTTGGCCTGGTTTTCTGTGCAGCCGCCTACGCCACGCGCGATTACGTCTCGGTCGGCTTCGTCGCCGCGCTCGGCTTCGCCAACGCGATGATGTGGCCGGCGATATTTCCGCTCGCCATCCGCGGTCTTGGTCGGTATACCGAACTCGGCTCCGCGTTCCTGATCATGGGCATCGCCGGCGGCGCGGTCATCCCGCAAATTTTCGCGCACCTGAAGACGCCGGCGAATTTCCAGCTCGTGTTCTGCACGATCATGCTGCCGTGCTATGCGTATATCCTTTACTATGCTTTGCGCGGCTATCGCAAATGAAACCGTGCCACAAGGAACCTCCGGGAACCGTCGCGAGCGATGACAGGTCGCGTGCCGCCAGCGCACAGGAACCGGAGTTTACTTGTGTGTAAATGAGGATTCCGAGCACTGCCGGCGCGCGAGATGTCGAGCGCAGCAGGTTATCCAGAGGTTCCCATGCGCAAACCCACCATCAAGGACGTCGCCCGCCGCTCGCGCGTATCGCTGAAAACCGTCTCGCGCGTGATCAACAGCGAGCCTGGCGTGCTCGAGCGCACACGCGCGAGGGTGCAGCGCGCGGTGGTCGAGCTCGATTACCAGCCGGACCAGTCCGCGCGCAGCCTGCGCAGCGCGAAGTCGTACGCGCTCGGCCTGGTCTACGACAACCCGAACCCGTACTACGTGATCAGCCTGCAAAGCGGCGTGTTGTCGGTGTGTCGCGAAACCGGCTATGGCCTGCAGATCCACCCGTGCAATTCCACCTCGCCGCGTCTGACCGACGAACTGGCCGCGCTGGTGCGCAATGCGCGACTTGCAGGGCTCGTGCTTGCCCCGCCGATGTCCGAGCGGCGCGAGCTGATCGAACATCTGGCCGCAAACAACATCCCCTTTGTGCGCATCATTTCCGCGGCCGCAGACCCCTGCGATGGCCACCCGTGCGTGTTCGTCGACGACCGCGATGCGGCCTACGACATCACCGAGCACCTGATCCAGCTCGGGCATACGCGCATCGGTTTCCTGTGGGGCGGCGAGTCGCACCGTTCCAGTCCGGAGCGATTCAAGGGCTATGAAGCCGCGCTCAAGGACTACGCGATCCCGCTGGACAAGAAACTGATCGTGCCCGGTGATTATTCCTTCGACGACGGCTTTCGCGGCGCGCGCAAACTCTTTGCGCTGAAGGACCGGCCCACTGCGATTTTCGGCTCCAACGACGAGATCGCTGCCGGCGTGCTCGCCGCGGCCAAGGCCGGCGGCATGGACGTGCCATGGGACTTGTCCATCGCCGGCTTCGAGGACAGCCCGTTCTCCAGGCAATCCTGGCCGGCGCTGACCACGGCCAAGCAGGCCACCGAGGAAATCGCGCGCCACGCCACCTTGCTGCTGCTCGCCACACTCGAACAAAGTGACGATGCGCCGCACGGCAACAAGGGCTTCAGCCCACAACTGGTGATCCGCGATTCGACCGCGCGCGCGCGCGTTCCGCCTGCCTGAAAATCAATGTCGCGGCGTCGTGGCTACGTTCGTTAAGCGCCTTGCGAAACCCGCACCGATCTGACCGTCGGCGCAGCGAGGCAGCAGTGCCGGCAGCAGCTTGCGCAAGACCGGATCACCGCTGCCGCCGAAGATCACAGGATTGAAATCTCCCGCGGACGGACGCGCACCCATGTGTCACCTCGGCAGGCCTGCCAAAACGCTATCCAAATACCACTTGAATACCACAAAGCGCAAATATCCATATAATCAGGCATTATTGTGTATTTTGGTATTCAAGTGGTATGCTCCCGGTATGGCATCAGACCTGGTTTCCCGATTCCGTCGCCTCGGCCGTCGTGACGGCGCGCGCACGCTGAATTACGTGCGTCTGCGTCAGGCCATGCTCGCCACGCTGGAGAGCGGCGACCTGCAACCGGGCCAGATGCTGCCGGGCGAGCGCGAGCTGGCCCAGCGACTGGCGCTGTCGCGCGTGACTGTGCGCAAGGCGATCGCCGGCCTGGTCGACAATGGCGTGCTCATCCAGCGCCACGGCGCCGGCACCTTCGTCGCCGAGCGCATCGTCAAATCGTTTTCGCGCCTGACCGGCTTCACCGATGATCTGCGCGCGCGTGGTCTGAAACCGCGTGTGCGTTTCCTCGACCGCCACGTCGGCGTGGTGACGCCGGCCGAGGCACTTGCGCTGCACTTGTCGCCGGGGGCGCGCGTCGTGCGCCTGCGCCGTCTGCGCTTCGCAGGCAACACACCACTCGCGCTGGAGCATACGTCCGTGCCACAAACGGTGCTGCACGATCCGAAACGGATCAGGCAATCCCTATACGATACGTTGGAAAAGCTCGGCTGTCGCCCGGTGCGCGCCTTGCAAAGACTGCGCGCCGTCGCCCTCGATGAGGCGCAGGCCAGGCTGCTGGATTTGCCGCAGGGCAGCCCGGCGCTCGCGATTGAACGCCGCGCCTTCCTTGCCGACGGCCGTGTCGTCGAATTCACGACATCCATCTATCGCGGCGACGCCTACGATTTCGTCGCCGAACTTCACGCCGAACCCGCGTGATGAACGCCGATCCCATGACACGCATGGCCAGCGAGGCGCACGAATCGCACTCTGCGGTCGCGCGCCAGCTCGCCGCCAACGATGCGATCGTCACGAGTCTCGCGCAATCCTTGCGCGCACGGCCGCCGCGTTTCATCGTCACTTGCGCGCGCGGCAGTTCGGATCATGCCGCGACCTTCGCCAAGTACGTCTTCGAGACACAGGTTGGTCTGTTTACCGCGTCGGCGTCGCCGTCGGTCAGCTCGGTCTATGCCGCCCACCAGAATCTGGACGGCGCGCTGTACCTGGCCATCTCGCAATCCGGCCAGAGCCCGGATCTCGTGCGTCATGCGCAATCCGCGCGTGCGGCCGGCGCGCGCGTCGTGGCCCTGGTCAATCACGGCTAATTCGCCGCTGGCCGAGGTCGCCGAGACGCGTTATTCCACTGCACGCGGGCGCGGAAATCAGCGTCGCCGCCACGAAAAGCTATGTCTGCTCGCTGGCCGCGATACTGCATCTTGCCGCACGCTGGCGCGACGACGCGGCCCTGCTCGACGCCTTGTTCGCAACGCCCGAAGCGCTGCGCCTGGGCTGGGACCTGGACTGGTCGCCGCTGGTCGACGGCCTCGCGAATGCGCGCAACCTGTTCGTGATCGGGCGCGGCTTCGGCTTCGGCGCGGCGCTGGAAGCCGCACTCAAGTTCAAGGAAACCTGCGCGCTGCACGCCGAGGCGTTCAGCGCCGCCGAGGTGCGCCACGGTCCGATGGCCCTGGTCGGCAGGGATTTCCCGGTGCTGTTCTTCAGCCAGCGCGACGATACGCGCGAGGGCACACTGGAACTCGCGCGCGAATTTCGCGAGCGCGGCGCGCGCGTGCTCGTGGCCGCGCCCGGCGCAGACGCCGATCCGTTGCAGGTACCCGAATCCGCCCATCCGGCGTGCACGCCATTGTTGGCAATCCAGAGTTTCTACCGCGCAGCCAGCGCGCTGGCCTTGCGCCGTGGCGTGGATCCCGACCTGCCGCCGCATTTGCGCAAGGTGACGGAAACGGTCTGATGCTAACCGCGTTGGCCAATGCAAGAACGTCTCGTCGACACCGGCTTCGTCGACGACGCGGTCGTACTGATCGATGGACCGCACATCGTCGCTGTCGTCGCGCCGTCCGATCCGCGCGTGCGCGCGGCACATATCCACGATCTGTGCGGATGCATGCTCGCCCCCGGCTTTATCGACTGTCAGGTCAACGGCGGCGGCGGCGTGTTGTTCAACGATACGCCGACGGTCGAGGGCATTGCCCACATCGCCGCTGCACACCGCCGCTTCGGCACCACCGGACTGTTGCCCACCCTGATCAGCGACGATGCTTCGGTCATGCGCGCCGCCATCGACGCGACGCGCGCGGCGATCCGGCAAGGCATTCCGGGCGTGCTTGGTATCCATCTGGAAGGACCGTTTCTCGCGCCGCAGCGCAAGGGCATCCACGACGCAGACAAGTTCCGCGCGCCGACGGCGGCGGATATCGACCTGATCCCTGACGATGCGGGAAAAATTCTGCTGACCGTCGCGCCCGAACGGGTCACACCGGAGATTTTGCACGCATTGGCTGCGCGCGGCGTGATTCTGTCCGCCGGCCATACCGCAGCGACGTATGCGCAAACGCGCGCGGCGCTCGACGCGGGAGTGAGCGGATTCACCCATCTGTTCAACGCGATGTCACCGCTGCAAAGCCGGGAACCCGGCGCGGTCGGTGCGGCGCTCGAACACCGCGCAAGCTGGTGCGGCATCATCGCCGACGGCCATCATGTGCATCCGGCGGCACTGCGTATCGCACTCGCCGCCAAGCCTCGTGGCAAGATTTTTCTCGTAACCGACGCGATGCCGCCGGTCGGATCGGACAACGAACGCTTCACGCTCAATGGCGAAACCATCGTCTGCCGCGACGGCAAATGCACGAATGCCGATGGCGTGCTCGCCGGCTCCGCCCTGGACATGGCCAGCGCCGTGCGCAATGCCGTTGCGATGCTCGGCGTGACCACCGACGAAGCCTTGCGCATGGCCTCGGCGTATCCGGCCGCCTTCCTCGGATTGGGAAAGACCCACGGTCGCATTGCGCCGGGTTATGCAGCCGATCTCGTCGCGCTCGATGCGGACTTTACGGTACGTCACACCTGGATCGGTGGCGTCCGCGGACAAGCCAACGGTTCACTGTTGCGATCGGCCTGAAGACGCAGCACGAACCGATTTCCCGCCGCCACCATTCGGCATCATTCGCATCATTGCCTGCGTCGACTCCGATTCGCAGTATGGCGAAGGAAGGTTCAACCAAACTTCGTCCTGTGGAATCGGATCCGGCAAGAACACGCCGTTGGATCCTGAGAGAGGAGGGTTTTGCGGCACGGGAGGGACCAGCGGTAGAGGCACCGACTCGCCCAAATTCGAAGAGGTCTGGTATACGAAATAGATATTGTGACCCCATGTCACTCCGACTCCAGCAGGAATTGCCTGAACCGTATAGTCTCCTTTAGCGTTGCTCTCCATCGAAGCTTGCGCCAGGCCAACCGTCAGATACGGCAGTTGTGCAGGCCAGCCCCCAACTAGATTTTCAAACGAATCCAACTCGCCATAAATGGTGCCTCCCAAATCCACATACGCACCGTTATAAATCCCCGCAACCGGCGTCGTCCAATCATCGTAGAGCCGTGTTCCCTGCGCCACAGCGGTTGGATCCAAAATCATTGCGAGGCGTATTGCATGACCGGCCGCCAATCCTGCCGGATCACCCTGATTGCCGTATGCGAGTAGCTCACCGGCACCTGCACACACCGTGATATTCGGAATGACAAAAGTATCGTCCACCTGAAAATTTTGCTGTTTTGCCTGGGCAACGGTCATCCATGACTGAGTGCTCGCGTCATAGAAATAATTCATGATATTCATGAAGACACTATACGTCGGCTCAGAAACATCGACTGACCCAACAGCAATCGCATCGAGTTCATATCGATTGGAATCTGCGCTTTGCACATCCCCAATCGTTCCGCGGTACACGACTTGAATGAAGAGATCGGTCGCGTTGATCGGAATCGGATCGTTGCCGAAGTCGAACTGCACAAGCGTGGGCGCATCGCCGTTGATGTCGGATTCCTGAGCCACGCCGGCAGTGATGTGGCCTTGCCCATCCACGGCAATCGGCGCCGACACCGCAATCTCCGGAAACGGCGAGCGCCCCAGCGAAAACGCATTCGGATCAGGGCAATTGGGCGGAAAGTCGGCCGGAACGCTGCTCGACGAAACCGCTTGCGCGTTCATGTCGTATGTTAGCTCGCCCGACAGATCCGGCTGGTAACACGTGTTTCGATGGAAGCGCGCCACCGCAACCAGTTGCCCACCGAACATATCCTGCGGAACTGTGTCGCCTATACCGCTCTCGATGATCGGATTCATGACATTCTGCATGTTGACCTGCACCGCCGTGAACCCGAAGATCGGACAGCCATCGGACGGGTTGTTTCCCGTGCACGGATACCCATCCGCATTCATCGAATGTGTCTGTGCTTGATCGACAATTGCGTACACCCCGGATGCCGGAGGTGTGATTGCGATCCCGCCTACGCCACGAAAGAAGAAATCGATCATTCCAGTCGCGTAACCGACGGAGCGCGGTATCGTCATGTCGCCGATCGTATCGAGCTCCTCCATACCCAAAGCGAAATTGAGCGGATTACCAGGAGCCAGACCGGCATTTGTGGCGAACTCCGCCAACACTCCTTCCGTTACCAGCGGGACGTGTGCCGAATCGAATCCGGGTGGCAACTGATCGGGATAGCCCGGAGCGATGCCGTCCGGAACGGAACTGGTGTAATGCGTGCATGTCACGTCCTGCAATTGCGGATTGCCTCCCAACTGGATGCAGGGCGCACTGATTGTCTGGTATTGGCTCGACTCGATTGCCGGATTTTTTGGATAGTCGAAACCGTCGCCGTCTGAACCGGGCAAGGTTCCTCCCGTAAAGAATCCTCGGTTTGTGTAATCCGCCAAGCCGTACCGGGAAAGCGGATCCCCGCTATCGTCAATACGATATCCTGTGGAAAAATAACTGAGCGGCGATGCGAACTCAATCCAATGTTGGCCTGCGCCGGGATACGTCCCGAGCGGTGGAGCGCTTATACCCTGAAGAGAATCCGGAAAGAAGACTCTGTTATACGAGTTCAATTTACCCGTGCCAAGCACACGAATGTTCGTATACCCTTCGAATGCTTGCTGTTCGTCGCTATTGAACACAGAATGCGCATCGTTTCGGGTGTGTTGTGGCTGACCAGCGTCCTCGAGCAGGTGCACCACATCACCCAACGATCGGAACGTCGTTGCCCACAGGAACATGCGGTCATACGCGTCCAACTCATGCTCTTGGCTGGTGTACGGCTGCCCCGGAACACGGGTCAATTCTCGAGTAAGTGCCCAGTACCAGGAATTGTGCGCATCTTCGTAACTGTATGTGTTTTGGCGGTTGGCATTTATGACGGGCGGATCAGTTACGTTGTTCACATATCCCAGCGCCCAGAAAACAGAGGGGTCGCCGGTCACTATTGTGGTGTCGAGACCGCTTCCATTGATCGGGTTATAGAAGTGATTCAGAGATCGTGTCATCTCTCCCGGTTGCGAATTGGTGGTTAAAGCCCACCAATTCCCGCAAGCATATGTTTGAAGCGCTGCCGGCACCCCTTCGCCGGCCGTACCGTAGCCAAGATCATCTTCGCGAATCGCACCCCGGACGAGCCAATTTCTGATCGGCAGAATGTTGTCGTAGGCGGCCGCGAAAGGGCTCCCACCAAGTGAGACCATATTATTGAAAAGGGAAAAAAAGGACCCTCTCTCCGGGTCTTGAGGATCAATGTTCAAAAACTCTTGCATTTGGCAGCGTTCAAATTGTTGCGGGGTGACCCCGCCGGCAAGGTAACCTAATAGAACTCCGGTAAAAAACGCCGAGGGATCCACTTTACCGCCATCTGTGTAGTAGGCGTTCCCGCCGTCTGCTTTCCAGTACACACCAAAGGGCAACGAGGCATTCAGCCTGTCCAGGCCAAGAATGTTCACAACGGATCCGTTGCCGCTCGCTGCCAGCACCGACTGCTGATACGCCTCATTCGTGATCAGCGCATGCGTCTCGGTTTCGAACGCATTGCACGGCCCTGTGGCAAATATCAACGCCAGCACAGGGAAGAAATATTTAGTCCGTTTCATTGTCTCGGATCCTCCGCCATCTTTAATGCCTTGCATTGATACCCGGCTATCCAAAGTGCACGATCCCTTCCGCCCCCGGGGAATCGCTTCTCCAATTCGTCACCCATTTTGAATATAAGGTCAAAATATTTCATTGGCTCATCCACGAAATCTCCGATACCCCAATTCAACCGAGTATCCGGATCGAGCGCGCAAACCTTCGGCATGAAATAATCGTAGACCGGCCTGCGCAGCGCTTTCTCCTCATCTGATTGTTTCGCAAGCCGATCAAATGTACCGGCGGCATGAAGTATGTCTGCGTAATAGTGGGCCGCCTGGTACAGCGATAGATTGACCTTCTCCATCCTGATCGGCTCGATATGCAGCCCCCAGAATCCGATTTGATAATGGGGCTTTCTATAGGGTGATGGCGGATGGTATTGCCCATGCCTTGGCAGCTCCCACTCAACCTCGTCGCCCTGCACGGCGTATCCCACCTTTAGCGCCGTGATCGCCCAATCAATGCGCACCCACATCATGGTAGGCAAATACGGTGCGAATGGCATGGAGCCCCACTTGGCCGGCACGTAGTAATATCCATCCTCGTTTGTGTAGGTTATCGTTCGATACAAGGTTCCGTACCCGCTAGGCCCCCAGCCGGCTTGCCCACCAATCGTGGCAAATGCGATAACCGGTACGTGCGCGAGACCTGCGCCGGTGTTCGCGTCGACGACTCTGCCGTATCGGGGAAGAAACGCATCGATGTTCTTCATCGGCACGTAGAGCATTGAACCGAGAAGGAGCAGGAACGGCAGCGCAATCGCTGCCTTCAATGTTTTGTTGGCTAGCGTCATGTGAGGTGCGGCCTCAACTCATCCCAGTACACACCAAAGGGCAACGAGGCATTCAGCCTGTCCAGGCCAAGAATGTTCAGTGCGGACCCGCTGCCGCTTTCCGAAAGAACCGAGTTCTTATAGGCCTGGTTCGTGATCAGCGCGTGCGTCTCTGTTTCGAATGCGCCGCATGGCCCCCAAGCGGATATCAACGCCAATTCAATAAAGACATATCTCATCCGTTTCATTGTCTTGGATCCTCTGACATCTTTAGTGCCTTGCACTGAAACCCAGCTATCAAATCTGCATTCGTTCCCTGCCCGGGAGACTTCTTTTCCACTTCGACACGTATCTTCTGCGCGAGATACATATATTTAACCGGCTCATCCACGAAGCCCTCGGCAGTCCAATTTAGTTGAGTACCCGGATCGAGCGCACAAACCTTCGGCATGAAATAATCATAAACAGGCCTGCGCAGCGCCTTCTCCTCCTCTGTTGGCGTCGCGCTTGGCCGATAGGTGCCAGCGGCAAAAACTATGTCTGTGTAATAATTAGCCGCCTGGTACAGGGACAGGCTGACCTTCTCCATCCTGATCGGCTCGATGTGCAGCCCCCAAAAACCGATTTGATAATGGGGCTTTCTATAGGGTGATGGCGGATGGTATTGCCCACGCCTTGGCAGCTCCCATTCAACCTCGTCGCCCTGCACGGCGTATCCCACCTTTAGCGCCGTGATCGCCCAATCTATTTCCGAAACGACCCCGGGAAACTTCGGAAACATGGGCATAGAACTCCACTCGCCGGGAATGGAATAATACCCGTCCGGGTCTGTGTAGATTATGGTGCGATACAAGGTCCTGGAGCCCGTGCCACTCCAGCCGAATCGCGTAGAATTCGTGGCAAACGCTATAACCGGCACGTGCGCGAGACCTGCGCCGGTGTTCGCGTCGACGACTCTGCCGTATCGGGGAAGAAACGCATCGATGTTCTTCATCGGCACGTAGAGCATTGAACCGAGAAGGAGCAGGAAGGGCAGCAGCATGACTGCCGTGAGTACTTTTGTGACTCGTGTCATGAGCGCAGTGGCCTTGGCTCATATGTCCTGACTGCGGAAGACCGCTGCGAACCAAACATGGGTGCGTGCCCGCGCACGCTTGCGAAGCAGCGCACTACATTGCTCCGATTCGCCAAACGCCATTCGCATCCCGTGTCATTTTCAGCGGAAATCCCTTGTGGGTCTGGTTCGCTTCGTCCCGGACCACGATCAGCTGCGCAAAGCCGACGTCGATGATTCCGTTCGCTATGACGCCGAGTGCAGGCACTATCGACGGCATGTTCGGACCTATACCGGTAAAGAACGATTCGTATTGGTCTCGGACCGACGGCTGGAACGCGAGTGCTGCTCCCGTCGCATCGGCTTGGTTGAGCCGATCCTTCAGATAGCCGTAAATATCGCAAAGCATAGCGCGCTGCTGCACCATATCCTGCACGACGATTCGCGTGATCGCCGTGTATGTTTTGTTATTGCTATCGACGATGTTCAGTGTGGGCGAATAGAAGCCCGGCGCCGTATAGGTAAAGCTGGTCGGAGCCGAATCAAGCGAAGCGCCAACATATTCGGGAGCCCCATCGCCATCGAGATCGATCGAAACGGATTGCACCGTTGCGTTATTGGGCAACGTGCCTGCGGAATATCCAAAACCGAGCGTCAAGGGTGCGAAGCCTGTCGTCGCTGCACTCGTGACCGAGATCGTCGGCGATGACTGAATCCCAACACCCGAGGCGTAAATCGCTACCGCGCTTGACGACGTGAGCCCTGTCAGGGTCGTTGCGAAGGCAACAAATCCGTTATTGCCGTTGGTGAGTGGGACGTTCGTAAGAGCAAAGTGGCCGTCGATCACCGGGACGGGAGTTCCGTTCACCGTAACCCCCGTGTTTAGGGGCCCAGTTACCGTACCAATGACATCGACACTGTTTATGCCGTCGGCAATTGCGTTTGCCGGGGGGTAGGTAATGCGAATCGTCGGTTGTCCAAAAATGCTTGTATTCAGTCCCAGCGACAAGGCCGCGCCGCTCAATTGGTTGACCGGGACAAACCCGGATGGTATCGGATACGTGGAGTTGGGGTCGAAGCCGCAAATTTCGGACCCGGGCGGCACGGAACCGGGGCCGCCCGGAGAAGAGACCGAATGCGAGACGGGATTGGAGACTGCACCCGAATAATTCGCGTCTCCATCATACTGCGCCACCAAGGAAATCGTGCCTGGCGCACCATCGGCGATATCACATCCGGTTGCGGGAAGTGCGTACGTGCATGAACTCGTGCCATCGGAGATCGTGACGTTGCCGGTAGGGGACGCGGTTCCGGGTGGAAGGGCGGCAACAGTGGCATCTACCTCATACGACTGCCCCACCGCCGACGGTTCGGACGCTACGTCCGTAATCGTTATGCTGGTGGCTCCTCCCTCTGAAAGGTGCTGAGTTGCAGACGTTGCCGATCCCGAAAATACAGAATCCCCTCCATATGTCGCTGTAACCGTGACCGTGGGAAAGTAGAAAGACATATAGATCGACAGGTCGCAACTGTCATCGCCCGGGACGGAGATTGCGCACGAGTCTCCGTAACTACCACCCGCAATTGTGATCGTACCAGTCGGAACAAAATCCGAAGGCATCAATGGCACAACCGACGCGCGCGTTGTAAACGGGCCAATCCATGACGAGGGTTCCGGCGCCATGTCCAGGATAGTCGTCCTGGTACCGATCTGACCGACAGAAGTCAGCTCTACAGGCGATGAAGATGCCGGCGCGTAATTGGAGTCTCCGAAATATTGAGCCGTCAATATTGTCGATGTTCGAATGTCGAGCTGACACGACCCGTTACGATCTAAAGAGAATAGGCAAAGTGAACCTCCAGCCTGATCATTCACCGCAACCCACCCAGTGGGTTGAGTCCCCGTTTGCGATACCGGTTGTACGGAGACTCCGACAAGGGCCTTCTGGTTACCGGACGTAGGGTTTGGTGATACCGATAGGTTTACCGAAACTGGCAAGCTTCCGTTTGTGATATCAAACCAGTTAGTTGCTACGTTACTTATGAAATATCCTTCGAGAAGCGCCGTAACGTGATGCCAGCCTGGTTGAACGGACAGCAACGAACAGCTAGTACCACTCGGGACATTGACTGTGCACGACTGGCCGAACTCGTCAGCGACTAGGACAGTGCCGCCTGTTTGGTTGCAATCACCTTCCGCAACTGAAATGGTATAGCTCTGGCCGGGAAGCACGGGGTTCGGTGTTACGCCCGTAATGGTAACTCCGGCATACGGCACATTGGCCGAATTCATGCACGGGCTGGAACTCGTAAGACCCAGGGAAACAGTCAGCAGACTGGGTGAGTCCGGGTCGAGATCGACCTGAACGGTATATGTGCCGGAAATAGGCAGCGCAGGCAGATCAAACGCACCGGATGGCCCGTCGATTCTTACGCCCTGTGCCCACGTCAAAATCGCCCCGTCCGGACCGAAGACCGAAACGACTGCCTGCGGAAATGCACCAGATGCATTTGCGGACAATCCCCATTGCAACTGCAACGCTTGACCGACCGTTCCCGTGAAGACGAGCCGCGCTGATTGGTTAGGCGCAACATTGATGCTGTGGCTCAAGCCATCGGTGGTCAGTTGCGAAGTCGCTGCATTTTTGACTTCGGCCCAGAATGCCGGGGATGCGCCACCATGGTTGAGAGTGCTCTCGCCATTTCCAATCCATGCCAGATATGTGCCGTCCGCGGGCAACACATACGTAAAACGACAGGTCCATTGAAAATAGCGACCGCAAAGCGCGGGGGAATTGAACGACGTTTGATCGGTAAGGGGATTAAATTGCGCCGCCACCAACGAACCATCGGGTGCATAAAGGACTACGTTAGGTGCTCCATATTGCACATTAAAGTCAACGTGGATATTCACTGCATGGGCGGACGCTCCTGAGAAAGCGAACAGCCCCGTCTGGCCCGGAATCGACGTATCTTGTGCCAATGCCGGTCCGTCAACGGTGACTTGCGCAGGAGCGACCAACGCTACATTCACCGAGAGCCGAGGTGTCGCTTCTTGTGGTTGAACGACCACCGTATATTGTCCATCCAGGGGCAAGTGAACTAGTGGAATGACTTTTTTGGCACCTCCGCTCTGGATCGGAATTCCCATCGGAACTCCATCAGGACGGATTACGTTGAAAGATACGGCCTGACCTGGCGCGATCGCGATATGGGAGAATTCGAGTGCGAAGGAATCGCCAGCGTTGGCAGCGAACGAAATATGCGCTACTTGCCCGTAGCGTCCAGTTTCCAAAGAGTAGGCGTTAGAAACGCTCAGAGCGCCCGTCACTGCCGAAGACAAGGTCGCAAGTGCACTTGTCAGAGAATTCGTGTTGGGATTTACCGTTACGGTGTAGGTTCCGGTTTCCGGCAGATTAGCCAGATCGAACGTGCATCCCAGCGAGCACCCAGCGTTTGCGATACTTGCTCCGGAGGGCGATGTAATTGCTGCAGTTGTGAAACTTCTCGTTGGCACCGCAGTCAAGGACGAAATGGCTAATCCGAAATTTTGCCCTGTCTGCGCGACAAATGTGAAAGTCACACTTTGACCTACAACTGATGCAGACTGAAAAGCGGAAGGTCCGTCGACACTCAGGATGTTCGAATTTGGCGTCACAACCATGAAGTCTTGCGGGCTGGTTGCCGATCCGGAACTCGTCGTCACCTGTACCGGACCCGATGTTGCGTTCAACGGCACGGTCGCAATCAATTCGTTTACGCTCGCCTCCGTTACTGGCACGGAGACCCCGTTAACGGTGACCGAATTGCTCGATGCTGTCGTCGAAAAACCGCCGCCTTCAATCGCGAACGACGAACCCGCCGGCCCATGTGTTGGGGCGATTTGCGTGACGATCGGTGCGTTTGCAGTTATCGAAAATGAAGATGAGGAGGAGACACTGTGCCCGTAGATGTCGGTTGCCGAGATCGGACCTGAAGTCGCCCCTTGAGGAACGGCGACAACCAGCCCATCGTTCGTTGATCCGGCGATCGGAGCAGCTGTCCCGTTGAACGAAACATACTCAGCACTTCCAAGGTCATTTCCACGAAGCGTAACCAGCACACCCGGCGATCCAGTACCAGGAGAAAATTGATCGATCGCAAGATCGGTAGAGCTACTGCCAGGCAAGACAGCAAAATTTAGTGGAGCAGTTGCAGTGATTCCGTTGGTCGTTACTGTCAACGGCCCCGAAACCGCGCCCTGCGGAACGTAGATGCTTAATGATGTTGAAGACCATGAATCAAATGACGTTGCCAGCGTTCCGCCGAAGGAAACCAGATTGTTGGATTGGGTCGAGCTGAAATTGTTTCCGTCGATCTCGATGCTCGCTCCCACTGCTCCGAAAGCCGGTTGCACTTCAGTGATCGTCGGGGCCGGGACCACGGAAAAGCTGCTCGAACTTGTAGCGGAGTGGCTCCCGACCGTCACCTTGATTGTGCCACTGGTCGCGCCAAAGGGAACCGAAGTTGTAATTTGTGTGCTTGTCGCGGAGACGACTGATGCCATCGTGCCATGGAACGCAACGGTGTTATCGGCGGGTACGGGACTGAAGTTCGTACCCGCAATCGTAACAGCGCTGCCAACGCCACCACTAGACGGCGCAAACGACGTAATCGTTGGAGACGAAACTGCGAAGCTGGAACCACTCGTTCCGGTTTGCCCGTTAACAGTAACTGCAATCTTGCCGGTTGTCGCAGAAGACGGAACTGTTGCGATCAGCTGCGTACTTGTGGCGGAGATTACATTTGCCGCGGTGCTATTGAATGTGACGCTGTCGTTCGTCGAGACGGGATCGAAGTTCGCGCCAGAGATCGTTACGTGGACGCCGAAAACCCCGCTCGTGGGACTGAATGAAGAGATGATGGGAGGAGTCGTAACCGTGAAGCTACTCGAACTCACCGCCGTGGAGCCGGAGACTGTTACGCTGATCGGACCGGTTGAAGCACCAGAAGGAACGGTCACGACCAGCTTCGTTGTCGTAGCAGACGAAACGGTTGCAGCCGCACCATTGAACTGCACCGAATCGTTCGACTTGGTGGCACTGAAGTTCGTACCGTTGATGGTGACCGATGTTCCCACCGCACCGCTCGTCGGCGAAAAACTGGAGAGGGTGGGTGGCAACACAACGGTGAAGCTGCCGCTGCTCGTTGCCGTATTGCTGCCGACTTTGACGGAGATTTTCCCCGTCCTAGCGCCATTTGGAACCGCCGTAACGATTTGCGTCGTAGTCGACGACGAAACAGTCGCGATGGTTCCATTGAACTTGACAGTGTTGCTGGTAGCCGTAGCACTGAAGTTCTTGCCCGAAATTGTGACTGCCGTGCCGATTGCGCCGCTTTGTGGGCTAAAGCTGGAGATTGTCGGAGACGCTGCTTCGGCAATCGATGCACCAAACAATGCGACCATCAAGATTCCAGGAAGCACAATCCTGAAATACGCCATTACCTCACGCCCAATAGCGTGAACTCGCAGTGCAGACATATGTACTCCCCAGAAGCCGAATATGCTACCGGCCTGAACGTACCACCGCGCGCAGAATTCCGAAACTGTAAACATTTACAGTCGGTGAGGCCGGCTGGGAGCGTGTGGAGCCATTCGCTGTTGCGTAGCTCATCCCGTGACTCGCCGTTGAACCTATCGATCACGCCGCTTTGCTACGGGTTATCAGACACGCCGGGCAACATTCACAACAAGCAGACCACGAGCGGCTATCGCTCGGAGTTCATGATGACGATCTGCGAACCACGGCATCGCAGCGGTGAGTCCAGAGCGTGGTAATCGAATGTGACCGTGAAGTTCGAGCCGAGACTAATCATTTCGCTGACAAGCCGCATGGCCTATCCCGTGCGGTTCGGCCGTGGACGCCACCCATCAGGGAGCGTGCGGGAAAAGAAAGTGCCAGACGCGTATGCGTTGCGCGTCGTGCGGCAGCTTGGCGAGAACTTGGCGCAGATGCTCACCACGCAATTCCGGCGCCGGCGCATTGACGACGGCACCGACCGAACGCGTGTCGTCACTGTCTTGCGCGGGGGTCCAGGCGGCGAGCTGCGCATCAAGTTCCGCCGGCGGTGTCAGCGCGGCTATCACCACGAATTCCTCGCGCGCCGAATCGGCGGTGACTTCCCATGCGAGTGTCGAGTGGTCGCCGCCGGGTAAAGTCAACGTATCGCCGCCGTGCACGGGGTTGCCTGTTTCGCCCGGCAGCGGGAACAGCACGGTTGCGTTGCCGGCGGCATCTTCGTTGAGCACATAGACGTACGCCGCGCGCGAGGTGCGCAGGCGCAGGCGCAGCCGGTCGCCGACACGCAGAGGAGAATTTGCCGCAATTTCGACATTCCCGTAGGGAGTGACGCGTACGAATTGCGCACCGCTTTCCCACGCGGGCGGCACGAGACGCGGCCACAGCAACAGCACGCCAACGCCGATGAGCGCGGCACATGCGGTGACGAGCGCGGCGATCGGTAGACGCGGTCCGGTGCGTGTATCGTTGCGAGCTCCCAGCAATTCCGAGAATGCAATCGCAAGTGCCGACGCGTCGGAGTGGCGCTGTGCCGGATCTGTTGCGATGCAGCTTTCGATCAGCTTGCACAGACCAGCGTCCACATCGGGACGCAGCGTGTGCAACGCAGGCCGCTCTTCGCCGCGCTGTTCCTCGCGCAGCACCGCAGGATCGGTCGCCTGATATGGATAGCGCCCGCCGAGCAGCAGAAACAGCAGCATGCCGAGCGCATAGAGGTCGCTGCCCATGTCGAGCGCAGCGCCGTCGAGCACTTCCGGCGGCAGATAGCGCGGCGTGCCCGAGATCAAGCGGCGGCCGGCAAGCAGACGCGCATCGCCGCCGGCACCGAAATCCATGAGAACGACGCGCCCGCCGTTTTCGCGCATGACGTTTTCCGCCTTGACATCGCCGTGCACCAGTCCGGCGGCGTGTACCGCGACGAGCGCTTGTGCCAGATCGCGGCCGATGCGCAGCGTCTCTTCGGCGCTGAACGCGCCATCGGAGGTGATTGCTGCCGCCAGCGTGCGTCCTTCGATCAGCTCACTCCACAAACCGGCGCGATTGTCGTGCACGCCACAACCGTAGATGCTGAGCACGTTGCGATGGCGCAGCCGCGCCAGACGGCGCGCTTCGTCGAGGCCATCGTGCGTGCCGGAACCCAGCAACTTGAGTGCGACATGCCGGCCAAGCCAGGGATCGAACGCGCGATAAACCTCGCCATAGCTGCCCTTGCCGATCAGCTGTTCGGCTTCCAGGCCACCCCAGCGAAACAGCACTTCCCGATCCGGTCCAACGACGCCCTCCGCATCGGCGCGAAAAACGGCGGCGACGTCTTCGATCAGCCGCAGGCCTTCCAAGCGCCTGGAATCTGCCGGCGACATCTCCAGATCGCGCCATGCGACCGGTGTACCGTCGGCAATGGCGCGCAGGGCGTCCTGGATCTTTCGCGAGGTATCCGGCGGCGCGTTCACTTCATTCCTGTTGTTCGGCAATGTGATCGGTCATCACCTTCAATGCTCGCGCGAGGCGCATTCGCACCGCATTCGGCGTACCGCCGGTTTCCAGGGCGATTTCCGCATAACCCAGGCCGAATTCCAGACGCAGCACGATCAGCGCCTGCTCCTTGCGGTCGAGCCGCGCCAGCGCGCGCTCGTAGCTGCGCCAGCGGTCGCGCCCCACCAGTTGTTCGGCGACCGACGCGCTCTCGTCGACCAGCGCGAGCGAGTCGATGTCCACCTTGCCGCCCTGTCGGCGGCGCTTGCGCAATTCCGCGCGCACTTCGTTAAGCAGGATCTGGCGCAGATAGGCGAGGAAGCTGCCGCTGTGGTTCGCCTGAAATTCGTCGAGATGATTGAGCGCCCGCATCAGAGTGATCTGCACCAGATCGTCGGTGTCGGCGATGTCGCGCGCCTGGCTCGGCAGGCGGCCGTGCGCCCAGCGCCGCAGCAGCGGCAGGCAGCGCTCGTACAACGCCTGCCGCGCCGACTGTTCGCCTCCGCGGATGCGGCGCAGCAGCTGTTCTGTCGATTCGTTGGCATTCACGACGAGCCCCCGACGCGTGCACCGAGCATAGCAAAGAACCGCCGCGGCGCGCAGCGTGTGCGTTTCCGCGCGCAGCGGCATTTGACTTGTGTGCCACCGCACCGGAGCAAGACGCCATGCGCCGATTCGCCTCTCTCGTGTTTTTCACAATCGTGTTGATCGCCTCGTCGCCACTGGGTGCCCAGGTACCGCAAGACACTGCATTCACCTACCAGGGCGAACTGCGCCAGAACGAACAGCCGGTCACCGGCGATGTCGACATGGTGTTCACGCTCCACGATGCCGCCTCCGGCGGCAACCCGGTCGGCGCGCCGATTGTGTTCACCGCCGCGAACAACGACGCCGTGCCAGTAGTGGACGGCATCTTCACGGTGACACTCGATTTCGGTGCGGCGGCATTCATCACGATGGTGGACGATGCGCGCTGGCTTGAGGTTTCCGTCGACGGCAATACGCTCAGCCCACGCACCAAGATCGAGAACGCGCCGTACGCGCTCACCGCGCAGCTTGCCTACGGTGTGCTTGCCGGCAGCATCGGCACGGCGCAGATCAATGCCGCACAAGTGCAGCGCAGGGTCACCGGAACCTGCGCCGCGGGATCGAGTATCAGCGTGATCAACCAGGACGGCACGGTCAGCTGCCAGAATGCGGGCAGCGGCACCATCAGCGGAGTGACGCCGGTCGCTGGCAGCGGAATCACGGGCGGCGGATCCAGCGGCAATGTGTCGCTGGGATCCGACACCGGCATTCTGCAGTCGCGCGTGACCGGCACATGCCCGTCGGGCTCGGCCATCAGCGTAGTCGCACGCGACGGCACCGTGACGTGTCAGGCCGCCGGTATCACGTTGCCTTACACGGCGACTCAGTCGAATGCCGGGCCGCTCGTCAACGTCACCAATACCGACACCGGCGGTGCATCCACGGCGTTGCAGGGAACGTCGAATTCCACGGCAGCCAATGTCAGCGCGGTGGAAGGCGTGATCAGCTCGACGACACCGGGAAACTTTTCCGCCGGTGTGCGCGGGATTAGCAACAGCACGACGGGCAATGGTGTCGGCGTGTACGGTACCACTGCCGGATCTGGTCCGGGCGTAAACGGCACGAGTGCGCTCGGGATCGGTGTATTTGGGAACGGCAGTGCCGGAGTCGAGGGAAATGCCACCGCTCCCCAAGGTACCGGCGTGACGGGTTTGGGCTATCAAGGGGTATTGGGTCAATCATCGACGAAAAGAGGATTTGGCGTTGTCGGATTTTCCGAAGAAACGACAACCAGCGATCCGCCCGCGTTTCCAATTGCCGCATACGGCCCGATCGGCGTTTACGGACAGGCATCCGCTCCGTCCGGCGTCGGCGTTTACGGGATCGCAACAGACCAAACCGGTGGAACCAGCGGTGCACCGTGGAACGTCGGTGTCTACGGCGAAGCCGACGGGCCGTTCGGTATCGGAATCGTTTCATACACGCCCGCCAGCCTGACGACCGCCATATTGGCGAACGCACCCGGCGATTTGGCTATCGGCGTCTACGCCGAAGCCGATCAGGGCACTGCTCTCGTTGCCCGCGGCGCAAATGCGGCGTTTTTTTTCGGGCCTGTAGGTATCAGCGGCTCGCTCGCTAGCGGTCCGATCGCCATCAATGCCGCAGCACCGACGTCCGATATCGAACTGGAAGTATCGAGCATCAATCCGAACAACCCGAGCGCCGACATTCTCCTGCAACCCTATGGCGCAAATTTCGGTTTCGACTTCAGCGTCGGCGGGACCAGCACATCGAATCTCTCGTTTTGCATCTGTCAGACGCCCGATGGCCTTTCGTACACGCAATTCCTCGGCCTCGACGCATCGGGCAATCTCGCCATCCACGGCGGCACCGCCACAAAACCCGGCGGCGGTTCGTGGTCGGCGCCGTCCGACGTGCGATTGAAGCGCGACATCCGGCCGCTTGAACACATGCTCGACAAGCTGTTGCAATTGCGCGGCGTGTCGTTCGAATACAAGCAGCCGGACACCGGCTTGCACCCGGCCGGACGCCACACCGGTTTCATCGCCCAGGAAGTGCAAGAGGTATTTCCGGACTGGGTCGGGCAGACCACGGATGGTTACCTGAGCGTCGGCCCACAGGGCTTCGAGGCGATGACGGTGGAAGCCCTGCGCGAATTGCGCGCGGAGAAAGATGCCGAGATCGACGGCCTGCACACGCAGTTGGATGAGTTGAATGCGCGCTTGAACCGACTCGAACAAGCGCAGGAAGCGCAGCAGTGAAAGCCGGTGCGCGATTCGTGTTCGTCGCGGGTGTAGCCGCGATCAGCGGTGGCGCGGCGACGGCGCAATCCGGCGGCGGCTACGACTTGCACTGGAACACGCCCGCCGCGGGCGGCCGCGCGATGGCCGGCAATGCCTACACGATGACCGGTACGGTCGGTCAGGCCGCCGCATCCGCGTCCGCATGCGGTGCATCCGGCTACGCGGTACGCAGCGGCCTGTGGGCCGGCATACCGGAAGGCGATGTGATTTTCCGCAACGGATTCGATCCGGGCTGCTGAGTGCGGTGTTCATTTCGGCCTGTCGCGGCATTAAACAAACATCGCATCACGGGAGACACGCATGAAATCCGCCAAACGCAAATGCGCTCCCATTCTGGGGCGTCGCAAACCCCTGGCTGCCTGCTGCAGCGTGCTGTTCGCGCTTGCCGCGCCGGAAGCATTCGCCGCGACGACATGGATGGTCACGTCATGCGCCGATCACGGCGCCGGCAGTTTGCGCGACATCGTCGGCGCACCGTCGACACTGTCGTTGGACTCGGTCGACGTGTCCGCGTGCAAGGTCAGCGGCATCAGCCTGACGACCGGTGCGATCCACGTCACGCAAGACAGTTTGTTCCTGCGCGGACCCAGCAATGGTTTCACCACCATCACCGGTTACTACAACGGCTCGATAGAAAACGACCGCGTCATCAATCATACCGGCTCGGGAAACCTGGGACTGGACTATCTGCGGATTTCCTACGGCAACATTTCGTCCTCGTCGAACGTAACCGGCGGCTGCGTGTCGTCCCAGGGCGAGGTCATCCTGGATCACACCCAGATACTGGACTGCACGGCCCACGCATTGACCGGCGGCACGGCGGTCGGAGGCGGCATATACACCAAAGGCAATCTCATTGCGAAGTACAGTCAGATCGCGGGCAATTCCGCTACAGGCGACGGCTTTTCCGGCGGCGCGTTCGTAGGTGGCGTTTTCGCGGCGTCGAACAGTACGATCAACGGCAACTACGCCAACGTCGAGTACGGCGGCGTTTTGGCAAACAGCGCAAGCATCGCCAGCTCTACTCTTTCCGGCAACAGCGCCGGTTTGGATTTCGGCGGCATCAGAATTGTTGGGGCTGGCAGCATGAGTTACCTGTTTGTCTCTGACAGCACGATCTCGGGCAACTCAGCTGCCCGCAAAGCTGGCGGGATATTTTCAAGCGCATCGACAGTGACATTGCGCAACAGCACCATCGCATTCAACACGGCAACAAGCGGGAAGTTCGGATCGGTCTACTACTCGTCCGGGTTGGCGCTTTCAGGAAATGGCTCGGCGGGCCAAGCCATCACGATCAGCATCGAAAGTTCGATCCTATCAAACAACACGTACGGAAATACCGAAGTTGACTTCAGCGCTTTCACCGTCGCTGGCAATACGTTTACGATCGCCGCCAGCAACAACAACATCATCCGCGCATCGCTGGGACCGCAACACCCCGCCACGATAACGACAGCGTGCCCATTGCTCGGACCGCTGCGCAGCAACGGCGGGCTCACGCAGACGCACGCGCTGCAAAGCCATAGTCCCGCCATCGACGCAGGCAACAACAAAAGCAACCTCACCGACGATCAGCGTGGCGCGGGATTCGCCCGCACATCTGGTGCCGCCCCCGACATAGGCGCTTACGAAGTGCAGCAGGCCGATATCGTCTTCAATGCGGGCTTCGACGGATGTCCAGTCCTCCAGTAACGCCGCCATGACAAAGTATACAAAAGCGCTCCTCGGCATCAGCATGCTCTCCGCGACGTCGCCGCTCTTTGCCCTCACGACCTATCTCGTGACCAATACCGGCGACAACGGCGGCGTGAATCCGGTCGCGCACGCCGGAACGGGAACGCTGCGGCAAGCGATCGTCGACTCCAACACCGACGGCGGCGTGCAAAACATCATCGAGTTCGACATTCCCGGCACGGGTCCGTTCGTGATCGCCATTGCGACTCAATTACCGATGATCACAAGCAACGTCGGCATCGACGGCTTCAGTCAGCCCGTCACTGTTGCAAACACAAACCTGCCGGACGACGGCGGTTTGAATTCACAGCTGATGATCGAGGTTGATGGTGGCGAAACGATCGGCACCGGGTTCTACATCAACGGCAGCGGCACCGCCGTCGGCCTCGCCGGACTGGTGATCGACGGTTTCACCGCAGCGGCGATCGACGAGGCGGGCAACGATTCGCTGCTCGTGTACGGTTGCTTCATCGGCACGCAGACCGATGGGACAGCGTTCGCATCGGGTTTCGGCAACAACGGAGTGGGAATCCGCATCGACTCCGGTCATGCAAACATCGGCGGCGTGCTGCCGGGTCAGCGCAATCTGATTTCCGGCGATCGGGCGGGCGGAATTCTGGTTGGCGCCGGCACGAGCGTCGTCATCGAAGGAAATCTGATCGGCACGGATGCGACGGGAACGCTGCCAATTCCCAGTGGCATCAGCAGCAACTGGCCGGCGATCGTCGTGCCCGGCAACTCTGCCGGCATTCGCATCGGCTGCAGCGGAGCGAGTTGTACCGAAGCGGGTTCGCCTGCGCGCAACATGATCTCAGGCAACCATGACTACGGCATCGGCGTGTGGAATGTTTTCGGCGGCGCAAACAACGGCGGCCTGGAGATCAAAGGCAACTTCATTGGCACCGATTGGAGCGGAACCAAGCCGCTTCCAAACGGCGATGCCACGGCCGGCTGTCCGGCGTACTGCGGCGGCATCCAGTTGCAGAATACCAGTGCCGGCCCGACGACGATCATCGGCGGGTTCGATCCGGGCGAAGGCAATTTAATCGCGTTCAACCGCGGACCCGGAATCATTCCGGTGCAAGATCAGGCCAGCAACAGTTTCGACAGCGAAGCCAACGCCATCCACAACAATGCGAACACGAACATCGATATTGGTCCGGCGGGACCAACGCCGAACGATGCCGGCGATGCCGATGCGGGCTCCAACAACGTGCAGAACTTTCCGGTGATCCAGTCGGCGAGCGTGTCGGACGGAAATTTGAACGTGACCTACCTTGTCGATTCGGCGACGGCGAATTCGGCCTATCCGCTGCGCATCGACTTCTACGTCGACATCGATGGCGGCAGCGGCGAATACCTCGTCAGCGATCCCTATCCCTCGGCCAGCGCACAGCTTGCGCGCTCGGTGTCGTTGCCATTACCAGCCGACGCGCAATCGCCGTCCGGCATCGTGGCCACGGCCACGGACGCGAACGGCTACACAAGCGAGTTCTCAGCCGAACTCGTATTCGACCGGATTTTCGCCGACGGTTTCGGGCGCTGACGAAGACGAGTCAGTGCCAATCGCCCGTCGCGACGAACGCAGCCCAGTAGAACGGAGACGGATCCAGGCCAGCATCCCGACGTTGCCTGATCAGCCCCAGATCCGCGCTGCGCACCGAATCCATGGTCGATGCATGATCGCGCAAGCGCGCACGGTACAACGCCAGCATCCAATCCGCGGTTGCGCGGTCGCTGACCGGCCACAGGCTCATTACCACACTGTGCGCGCCGGCCAGACGGAATGCGCGGCGCAGGCCGAACACGCCTTCGCCGGCGACGTTCTTGCCGATGCCGCTGTCGCAAGCCGAGAGCACAACCCAGTCGGTACCAGTCAGATCGAGCGCGGAAATTTCCTCGCTGGTCAGCAAGCCATCATCCTCGGTGTTGGTTGCCGGCCGGTTGACGCCGCTCAGGATCAGCGCCGACAGATCGCGCGCGTCTTCGGCTAAGCTGGCGGTGTCGACTGTTTTGATGCCGCGCGTGTCGGCGGCGCTTTCGCCGCAGCGATCACCGAGGAAGATTCCATGCGTGGCGAAGTGGATGAAGTTGCTGCCGTGCAATGCCGCGCGAGCGCGCGCTTCGGTCGCATTGGCGCCTTCCAGCACTGTCGGCGCGGGCGCGTCCTTGCGCTGCGCCCATAGCTCGCGCAACTCGTCGATCTCGCGCTCGGCTTGTGGCAATGCCGAGAATGTCGCGCCGCGCAGCCCCGCGCAGACGCCGCGCGTGCCGCTGCCGGTCGCGACGCTGCTGAGATCCGGCGCGCCGATCAGGCTGAACGTCGCGCGGGAATCCATTTTCATCTGTGTCATCAGCAGGTCGCGCTCGTGGTCGAGCAGGTGAAAGGCATAACCACGTTCCACGAGAAAATGTCCGTCCGGCGACGGCAGCGCGGCGAAAGGAATTCGCTCCAACATGCTTGACGGCACGACCAGTACCCGCCGCTGCGGCCACTTTGCCGCGATCGGATCCCAGATCAATTCGCGTAGGCGGCGGCCGGCAGCGTCGCGCGCGGCCGCACCCGCAGCGCGATCCGTGACCAGCGTGAGCCAAGCTTGCACCGAGCTGTCGACGGCAGAACCCGGACCCAGATCGATCAGCTGCGGCTGCGCGCTGCGACGCGTGACAAACGCGTACAGGCGCGGATGAAGTTTGCCGGCGCCTTGCGCCTGATCGCGCGGTTGCGTATGCGCGGCTTCGATATAGCTGACCAGCAGGGAATCGGCTGGCAACGCCGCGATCACTGCATCAAGACCCTGGTGGGCATGTGTGAGCGCCGCGCCGCGCGCACCAGCTGCGTGTGCTAGCGCGCGCTCCGCGGCGTCGAACTCGCCCTCGGCCGCCGCCAGTGCGTCAGTGGTGCCCGGCGAAGGGTCGCGCGCCGCATTCACGCGTGCTTGCACGAGTGCTTCGTTGCGCGCTTTCCACGCACTCCACGCGGCGGCCAGTTTCGGGTCGCGCGCGGCGCGTGCGGCCGCCAGCCGGCGCGCGCTGATCGTGCCGACGATGCCGCGCGACTCCAGCGCCAGTTCCCAGGCCGCGCGCGTACGCGCGGGCTTTGATTTCTGCGCTGCGATGGCAAGCGCCCAGTCGAGCGCGCCGTGCGTGTATTCGCGCAAGCCGATCGCGTGATGCTCGCCGACGTCGGCGCCGGAGGTTCGCAGCAACTGCTGCTCCAGGCGCTCGGCATCGACGGCCACTGCGAACGCTTCGTCGTTGCGGCCCTGGCCCCATAGCGCGGCGGCGAGACCTTCGCGACTCGCGCGCGGATTGATTTCTCCGAGTATGTGATCGTGGCCGATTTGGTCAAGGTACCTGCGGTATTGCCCTTCGGCTTCCTTGTAGCGTCCCTGATGGACGAGAATATCGCCGAGTCCCTCGCGTGCATTCATGCGCACACGCAGCGAGCTGCCGACCGGCGCGCGATCGCTCACTTCCGCCACGTGGCTGAGCATGGCGACCGCTTTGTCGGGATGTCCGGTCAGCTCGTATGCTGGCGCCAGGCTGATCTCGACAGACATCGTGCCGGCCGAATCGGGACCGTACACCTTGCGATACAGCGCGAGTCCGCGTTCGAGATAAGGGATCGCTTCCGCGTAGCGGTCGTCGTCTTCCAGGCACAGGCCGACACCAGTCAGAAAGCCGCCAAGACGCGCGCCCCCCGCGCTCGGATGCGGCTCTTCCGCCGCGACACCCTCGCGATATAGCTCTTCTGCGCGTTTGTGATCGCCACTCGGCCGCAACGTCTGCGCCAATAGCAGCAGCGCGCGCGAATAGGACGCCTGCGCGCGTGGCTCGGTCTGACGCAGGATGGTCAAGGCGCGGTCGAGCAGTTCGACGGCGTGCGCCACGTCGTCGTGTGAACGCGCCACCATTGCCGAGATGGTCAGACTGTCGGCCGCGAACACGCTTTGCGGACCGCGCAGCTCGGTCGCCAGGTTAAGCGCGCGGTCGATTGTGGTCTGCGCATCGTCGAGCCGGCTCATATAGCGAAAGTCGTAGGCAAGAACCTGCAGCGCCCGCACGAGTCGTAAGTCGTGTGTTTTTGTGCGATCTAGTTGTGCGACGGCTTCTTGCAGAATAGGCGCGGCTTCTTCGAATCGGCTTTGCATCGCGCTCAACGTCGAACCCAGCGTGATGCGAATCGACGCTAGCGCATCCTCATCGGGCGGATTTTGCTGCTGCGCCATGGCGAGCGCCTGACGCCCTGTGGTCTCTGCGGCGGTCAGATTGCCGCTTGCGTATTGCAGACGCGCCTTGCGTTCGAGCGCGAGCGCGTAAGCCGTCGAGCCCTGCGCGGCATCCCTGTGGCGCAACGACAGATCGCGATCCACCAATTTCTGTGCTTCATCGGTTTCAAGCTGCCAGGCTTCGTCCAGCCGATCGAACAGGCGCTCGACCGCGGCGGCTTGCTCGAAAGGACGCGGCGGCTTCGCTGTATCGGCTCTGGCGACAGCTGCACGCGCGGCATCCAGGCGTAACGGCAACGGTGCAGGCGGACTCAACGCCGCCACACCTGCTGCATATGCGCCAAGCACAAACACCACAGCCATGCGCCGCAGCGCTGCCCGCATGCCCATTCCCTCGTGCGCCGAGAGGAGTAGCGTATCAGAGTCGGCGCATCCGGCGCAGACGAATCCCGGTTGCGCACACTCATCCTCGGATGGGTGCAACAATGTATACTTCAGGCAAATGTTTGAAAGATAACACTGAGCCGCGAGACTGCATGCGTACATCGCATCGCTGCCGTAAAAATTATACTGACACCAAATTCCGCGTAAGGCATTGATTTGGTTGGTGGGCCGTGGTGGGATCGAACCACCGACCAATAGATTAAAAGTCTACTGCTCTACCGCTGAGCTAACGGCCCGGAACGCGCGTGGGGCGCGCAGTTTAACGGTAGCGTGTGGGATCGGCAACGCCCGCGTCCGCGAAACCTTGCGCGCGCAGGCGGCAGGCATCGCAGTGGCCGCAGGCGCGGCCATCCCCATCGGCCTGATAGCACGACACCGTTGCCGCAAAATCGACGCCAAGGCGCAAACCTTCGACGACGATCTGCGCCTTGCTCAGTCGGATCAACGGTGCGTGGATGCGCAGCGACGCTCCTTCCACGCCGGCCTTGGTGGCGAGATTCGCGAGCTGCTCGAATGCGCGATGAATTCCGGCCGGCAGTCCGGATAGCCGGAATAATCGACCGCGTTGACGCCGCAGAAAATGTCGCTGCGCGCCGAGCACCTCGGCCCAGCCGAGCGCCACCGCCAGCATGATCGTGTTGCGCGCCGGCACGTAGGTAACCGGAATGCCGCTGCCGCCTTGTTCGGGAACGGCGATGTCGGCGGTCAGCGCCGAACCGCCAATGCGGCGCAGATCCACGTGCACGGTCTTGTGCTCGGTGGCACCAAGCCGATGGGCCGCTCGGGCGGCCGCCTGCAACTCCGAGGCGTGACGTTGTCCGTAATCGACGCTGAGCGCATGACAGACAAAGCCCTGCTCGCGCGCCAACGCCAGCGTCACCGCCGAATCCATGCCGCCGGAAACCAGCACGACGGCGTGTTTGTTCGCCATCACTTTCCGCGCGCCTCGCCCCACAGGATCTTGTGCAACTGCAGCTGCATGCGCACCGGCAGGCGGTCATCGAGAATCCATTGCGCCAGATCGCGCGGGGCGAGTTTGCCCCACACCGGCGAAAACAGGATCTCGCAGCGATTCGGCAGCGCATGTTCGCGCAGTATCGCGCTGGCCCAATCGTAATCGATGCGGTCGGCGAGTACGAATTTGACCTGATCGTGCGCTGTGAGCGCTGCGAGATTGCTCCACAGATTGCGCGCCGATTCGCCGGAACCCGGAGCCTTCAGATCCATGACTCGGCTCACGCGTGCATCGACGGCGTTCACATCCACCGCACCAGAAGTCTCCAGCGACACGGCGAAACCGGCATCACACAGGCGCATGAGCAGATCCAGACATCGTCTTTGCGCGAGCGGTTCGCCGCCCGTGACACAAACATGCTGCGTCTTATACTTTGCTACTTCTTCCACAATGTCGTCGATGGCCAGCCATTGCCCACCGGCGAAGGCGTATTCGGTATCGCACCACACGCAGCGCAGCGGACAACCGGTCAGGCGTACGAACACCGTCGGCCGGCCCGCGTCGCGCGCCTCGCCTTGCAGGGAATGGAATATCTCGGTGACGCGCAGGCGTCCCGCCGGATCGGTGTCGGACATACCGCGTCTAGCGTTGCGCTTCGATCTTCAGCGCGCGCAGGCGGCCCTGGGCGAGATTGGCTACCGTGGTGTTCGGATACTGCTGCACCACCTGGTTCAACGTGGCCTGGGCCTGATCCCACTGCTTCATCTCATATTGGCAATAACCGACCTTGAGCAGTGCGTCGGGCGCCTTCTGGCTTTTCGGGAATTGCGCGAGCAGCTTGCGGAAAGTTTCCAGCGATACCGGGTAATTCTGGGTGACGTAGTAACTTTCGCCGAGCCAGTAGTAGGCATTCGGCGTCAATTCGTCGTTGGGATACTGGGCGATGAACGCCTGGAACAAGCGTGCCGATTCGGCGTAGCGCCCGTCCTTGAGTGCGCCGAACGCGGTCTCGTAGGCGGATTGGGCATCCTCCGGATTCGCCGGCGCGGCGCCGGCATCTGCTGCAGCCGGTGGCGGCACAGTGCCCGCATCAATGGCCGCAGACGCAGGTGCAGGGGTGGCAGCAGCTCCGGCTGTCACGGGCGCCGATGCGGGTGCGGCGGCGGCTTGTGGATTGCCCAATTGCACATCCTGCATCGTGGTGCCGCTGGCATTGGCGCCGGCGGCAGCGGCTGGATTGCGTCCTTCCAGCCGGCCGATGCGCGAATCCAGATCGATGTACTGATCCTTGTTGCGGCTCTTCAATTCGTCCACTTGATGACGCAATTCCTCGATCTGGCCCTGCAGATTCTGCAACTGCGATTGCAGCGCATTGATCTGGTTGACCAGTTCGATATTGGCTTGCGCACCGCCCTGCCCCTGCTGCTGTTCGAGCTTGGCCACGCGCTCGGCCAGACTCAGCCGTTGCGCATGCGCGGGGACGGAAAAAACAACCGCGACTGTAAAAGCCGCCGCAAAGAATAGACGATTTGAATTCATGTGGGCACCTTGAGAAAACCTTCCTTGGTGCGTATCCACGTTCGACATCCCTGTCTCACCATCCCGCACCATGCGCGATGCGCTTCAACGCATCGCGCAAGCATGGTGCGCGCTACTGCTTCGCTGTGTAGACGATTTCGACGCGGCGGTTCTTCTGCCAGCAGCTCTCATTGTGCTCTTTGCACACCGGGCGCTCTTCGCCGTAGCTGACGACATTGAGCTGGCTCGGCGAGGCGCCGGCCGCAGCCAGTGCGCTGTCGACCGCGTTGCCGCGGCGCTCGCCGAGGCCGAGGTTGTACTCGCGCGTGCCGCGTTCATCGGCATTGCCTTCTAAGGTGACGCGCGCGCCGGGGAACTGGCGCAGGTAAGCGGCGTGGCAGGCGATCTGGGCCTGGAATTCCGGCTTGATCTCGCTCTTGTCGAAATCGAAGTAGACCACGCGCTGACGCAGGCAGGAATCGGTATCCAGACTTTCGACCGAATACTTGCCGGAGTTTTCGCTCTGGGTGGTGGTCGGCTGCTCGGCCTGCGGAGCGGCCGGTGGCTTGGTGTTCTTACCGGCGCAGGCCGCGAGAGCGACGCTGGCGACGACCGCCATCAGGGTGATACGAATCGGGAGTTTCATTTTTTGGCCTCAAAAGTTGACTGGAAAAAGACAACGCATCCGCCGGACGGCGGAATTACTGTCCACGCTGGCGATAGGGAGACCATGCCGGTTCGCGCACGTCACCATCCGCCAGTACCAGACGCTGCCGCACCCTGCCATTGGCCGAAACAGCGTACAAAACATCGCGGGGGCCTTCGGTCGCGGTGTACAGAAGCATGCTTCCATTCGGGGCGTAGCTCGGATGATCGTCCAGGTTACCGACGGAAATCGGCTTCGAGTCGCCCGTGGCTTTATCTAGAACCGCAATACGATACACATTTCCGTTGCCCTGCACCATAGCGATGTGTTTGCCGTCGTAGGCGATGGAAGCGTTCGCATTGTAGTTTCCCTGGAACGTGATCCGCGTTGCCGGGCCGCCGGATGCGGATATCTGGTAAAGCTGAGGTTTTCCTGAACGATCGGACGTGAAAATCAGGCTCTGCCCGTCCGGCATCCATTTCGGCTCGGTGTCGATCGCGAAATTGTGGGTCAATTGGGTCAACTGGCGGCCAGCCAGGTTCATGACGTAGATTTCGGGATTGCCGGTGTAGGACAAGGTCAACGCCAGGCGTGTGCCGTCGGGCGAGAATGCCGGAGCGCCATTGATGCCCTTTCTGGCGGAAATCACCTCGCGCGCCCCGGTGGCGATTTCCTGCACATAGATCGACGAATTGCCGCGCTCGAACGAAACATAGGCGAGTTTGCGGCCGTCCGGAGACCATGCTGGCGAAAGCAGCGGCTCGCGCGAACGCACAACGGTCTGCGGGTTGAAACCATCCGAATCGGCGACCATCAGCGAATACTGGATATTTTTGTCCGACGCCCGTACTGGTGATGTAAGCGATGCGGGTCCAGAATGCGCCGCGCACGCCGATGATTTTCTCGTATACCAGGTCGGCGATTTGGTGGGCGACATCGCGCAGGCCGGTACGCTGGCCGCTGATAGCGAGCGCCAGCAGTTGCTGTTGTTTGGCCACATCGTACAGCTCGAACTCGACGCGAATGTCGCCGCCGGGGTTCTCGATCTGGCGCCCGACCAGAATGTAGGCCTGCTTGAGCATGTTCCAGGTGGGATATTTGATTTCGCTGCCGCGTGTGGGGTATTCGACGATGTCGCTCTTGGGCAACGAACGAAATTGGCCGCAGCGGTCCAGGTCGCTGCCGATCACGCCAGCCACGTCGGTATCCGGCGGCAGGCCAGCACCCTCGAACGCGAATGGAATCACCGCGATCGGCGTGGCAGTGGCGGTGCCGTTTTTGATGTCGATCGTCGGCACATCGCCGCTCAGACCCTGAGCGAGCGCCATGGCGGAGGTCAGCAGCAGGACGAGTGTGGCGAAGAATCTGGCGATAATCCGTGGTTTCATGGCGGGTTTCATCCATCGTAGGTGAAATTGAAGTCGATTTCGCGCTGGAACGCTTTTTCGTAACCCTTGTATGGCAGGGGCGCGGCGCGCTTGACTGCCTGCTCGATCGAGGCGCGCGTCAGCGCATCGGCATTGCACGGATTTAGCAATTGCACGCCAATCACGTCGCCTCCGGGAATCTGCACGATGCGCAGCATGCAGCGCAATCCCGACTGGGCGCTGTCCGGACGCAGCCAATTGTTGGTCACCGCATTCTGGATCGCGGCAAAGTACTGTGCTTGCAGACTGTCATCGCTGCCATTGGTTCCGGTTTTCGCCTGATCGGCTTGCGGCACCGGTTGCGTGGGTGTCGGCTTGGGCTGCTTTTGCAAATCCTTCAATTGTGCGAGCTTTTCCGTTTCCAGTTTCAACTTGCGGTCGGCCGCTTCGCGCTCGCGCTTGATCTGCGCCAGTTGCTTGAGCCGTTCGCGCTCCTGCTGCTGCTGCAACAGAACCTGCTCCTGGCGATGGCGTTCCTGTTCAGCGCGCTGGGCCTCATCGGCCTTCTGCTGCGCCATTTCGGCGATCTTCTCGCGTTCGATGCGATCGGGCACCGGCTGCGTCGCCGGCTCGGGCTTGGCTTGCGGCGGCTTTGGCGGTTCCGGCGCCTGCGGCACCGGCTTGGGTGGCGCGGGTTTGCGCCGCCCAACCGCGTGCGGCTTCGGCGCAGCGCTGATGCCGACCAGTTCGGCTTCGATCACCGGCCCGGGCAGGCTGATCGGGCGCGTGGTCTGCGTCCACAACAGACCCGCGAACAGCAGCGCGACCACTGCGATGTGGACAAGCACCGCCAGAACCCATGCGCGAAATTTGTCGCCGAAGCTTTCCATCGTCGGATTCAGCGCCGCGGCGGCGGCACCGGCTGGCTCATCAGGCCCACCTTGGTCACGCCCGCCTCCTGCAATGCCGGCAGGATGTCGTAGATCTGCCCGTAGGTGGCGCGGTTGTCACCTGCAATCAGCACCGGCACATGCGGATTCTGATGCACGAACGCAGTGACCTTGCGCACCAGTTCGTCGGATTCCAGACTTTCGCGCGGAGCGGTGCCAAGGGTGAGATACAGCTTGCCGTCCTTGTCCACGCTGATGACGATCGGCTCCTTGTCGGCCTGTACGGCCTTGGCAGCGGATTGCGGCAGCTGTATGTCAACACCCAGATTGAGCAGCGGTGCGGTAACCATGAAGATGATCAGCAGCACCAGCATCACGTCGATGTACGGCACGACGTTGATCTCGGATTTTAGCTTGCGGCGTTTGCGGATGCGTCCGGACACTTGCATGGCGATGATTCCAACGGCTAACGCAGAACGCGGGGGTTAGGTTTCATCCAGGTGCGCCTGGCGTTGCAGAATCGAGGAGAATTCGTCGACGAAGGTATCGTAGCGGGTGAGAATTCGCTCGACCTTGTTGGAATAGCGGTTGTACGCCCATACCGCGGGAATCGCGGCGATCAGGCCCATCGCCGTTGCGATCAGCGCTTCGGAAATGCCCGGCGCAACCATGGCTATGGTCGCTTCCTTGACATTGGCCAGGCCGACAAACGCGACCATGATGCCGGCGACGGTGCCGAGCAGGCCCACATACGGGCTGATCGAACCCACGTTGGCGAGAAATTCCAGATTCTGTTCGAGTCGGTCGATCTCGCGCGTGAGCGCCACGCGCATGCCACGCTGGGCGCCTTCGAGAATCGTGCGCGGATCCATCTGGCGGCGCTGGCGCAGGCGCGCGAACTCGCGAAATCCCGCCTCGAAAATGCTCTCGATGCCGGTGATGCGATCGCCGTTGGCAGTGACATCGCGGAACAGACCGGCCAAATCCGCGCCGGACCAGAAGCGTTCCTCGAAATCGTCGGCGCCCCTCATCGCACGGTTCAGGATATTCATCTTGCGAAAGATGATTACCCAAGACAAGAACGAGAACGCCAGCAGGATCGCCAGCACGACCTTGACGAACAGGCTGGCGTTGAGCGTTAGTTGCAGGACATTGATGCCGTCGCTCATGCGTTATCGGACTCCGCCAGAAGGGATTCGGGAATGCGGCGCGGTTTGTGGTCGAACGCGTCGATGCAGGCGGCCCGTACTTCGGCTTCGACCAGCCGCGCACCATCGGCCGGGCGCAGTATATATTGCGTGAAGCGCATCGAGGCCGAACGCCGCGTGAATGTATCGATGATTGCGTGCAGTTCCTCGTCCAGCCGCGCCGGCGCGAGAAAACGCACGCGCAGATCGGCGACCACGAACAGCACACCGTAGTTTTCGCGTACACGTTGTTGCTCGACTCCGCGGGCGCGCAGCCATTCGGTGCGCGCGCGTTCGAGAAAGCGCAGGTAGGCGGCGTGATAGACCATACCGCCGGCATCGGTATCTTCCCAGTAGATGCGGATCGGCCAGGAAAAGGGTTCAGAGTGAATTTTCGTGGCCGGAGTCGCCCTCGTCGCAGATTGGTCGGCAGGAAAAATCACTCTGCCCCCTTTTCCTCGAACAGGTCTTCGGCGGCTGCGCGCTTGGGCGCTTTCAATCCCAGATGCCGGTAGGCCTTGTTTGTCGCCATGCGACCGCGCGCGGTACGCATGAGAAAGCCCTGCTGGATGAGAAAAGGTTCCAGCACATCCTCGATTGTGCCGCGTTCCTCGGATAGCGCCGCGGCCAGCGAATCCACGCCGACCGGGCCGCCATCGAAATGCTCGATGATGGTGTTCAGCAGACGCCGGTCGAGCGCATCGAAACCTTCGCCATCGACATTGAGCATCTGCATCGCCGCGATCGCGACGTCGCGCGTGATCGTGCCGTTGGCCTTGATCTGGGCAAAATCGCGCACGCGGCGCAGCAGACGGTTGGCGATGCGCGGGGTACCGCGCGCACGGTTGGCGATCTCGCTCGCGCCATCGTCCTGGCACGCGATGCCGAGAATCTTCGCCGAGCGCCGCACGATCGCACCGAGTTCGTCGGGCGTGTAGAACTCCAAGCGCTGCACGATGCCGAAACGATCGCGCAGCGGACTCGTGAGCAGCCCGGCCCGTGTGGTCGCACCGACCAGAGTGAACGGCGGCAAGTCGAGCTTGATCGAACGCGCGGCCGGGCCCTCGCCGATCATGATGTCGATCTGGCAATCCTCCATCGCCGGATACAGGATCTCCTCGACGACCGGCGACAGGCGGTGGATTTCGTCCACGAACAACACATCGCGCTCTTGCAGATTGGTCAACAGCGCGGCCAGATCGCCAGCGCGCTCGATCACCGGACCGGAGGTCGCGCGCAAATTCACGCCGAGTTCGTTGGCGATGACGTGCGCGAGCGTGGTCTTGCCCAGTCCCGGCGGACCGAAGATCAGCACATGATCGAGTGCCTCGCCGCGACGTCTCGCCGCCTCGATGTAGATGCCCAGTTGTTCCTTGACCGCCTGCTGACCCAGATACTCGCCGAGCCGCGACGGACGAATGCTCGTTTCCAGAGCGTCGTCATCGCCGCCGGCGGTGGGAGTGATTAGGCGGGGTTCGTTCATGCCGGCATTATCACCCAGCGCATGCGCCAATGAAATTCCGTTTCAGCGAATTTGCGAGGCAGGATGCCTCGCCCCCGAATCGAACATGCGAGTGTTCGATTCGGCGTAGCCGAGTCCGAACATGCTTCGGACTCGGCGCCGGCCGCCAACGCATGGACGGGATTGTGCGGCCAATTTCATATTTCCACCTGCGTGCCCAGCTCGATCAGGCGATTGCCGGGAACACGGAAGAACGCGGTTGCCGAACTGGCGTTGCGCGCCAGGAACGCGAACAGCTTGTCGCGCCACAGCGGCATGCCGGCGCGGTCGGAAGCGACGATGCTTTCGCGGCTTACGAAGAACGTGGTGTCCATCATGTCGAAGCCGATGCCCTTGACCGCACAGCTTTGCAGCGCAGCCGGAATGTCCGGATCCTCGGCGAAGCCGAACCGCAACGTCAGGCGAAAGAATTCGTGGCCGAGCGCGGTGATCTCGGTGCGCTCGCCGTATTCGGCAACCGGCGATTCGAGCGTTTCCACCGTCATCAGCACGTTGCGTTCGTGCAGCACCTTGTTGTGCTTGAGATTGTGCAGCAGCGCATTCGGCACGGCATTGATGTTGGCGGTTAGGAATACTGCCGTGCCCGGCACGCGCAGCGGCGGATGTTCTGCGAGACTGGCAATGAAAGGCTCCAGCGCCAGGCCCGACTGCTTGAGCTCGCGCAGCACCAGATCGCGGCCGCGGCGCCAGGTGCTCATGACCGTGAACGCAAACAGGCCGAGCACCAGCGGAAACCAGCCGCCATCCTCGATCTTGATAGCGTTGGCACTGAACAGCGAGGCATCGATCGCGAGAAACACCGCGCCGACGCCGGCGACGAGAATCCGGCTCCAGCCCCACAGGCGGCGCGCCACGATCAACGCCAGACATGTCGTGATAAACATCGTACCGGTCACCGCGATGCCGTACGCGGCGCCGAGCGCGTTGGAGGAACGGAAACCGAGCACGGCGGCGATGACCAGCACCAGCAAGAGCCGGTTGACCCATGGCAGATAGATTTGCCCCTGCGTCTGCCGCGACGTATGCACGATCTCCAGGCGCGGCGAAAATCCAAGCTGGATAGCCTCGCGGGTCATCGAAAATGCACCGGAGATCACGGCTTGCGAGGCGATCACGGTTGCCACCGACGCCAGCACGATCATCGGCAGCAGCAGGGCTTGCGGCACCAGTCGGTAAAACGGATTGTCGATCGCCTGAGGATTCGACAACAGCAACGCGCCCTGACCGAAATAGTTCAGTACCAACGCCGGCGACACATAACCGAACCAGGCAATACGGATCGGATTGCGGCCGAAATGGCCCATGTCCGCATACAGAGCCTCGCAACCCGTGATGGCAAGCACCATGCCGCCGAGCGCCAGAAAACCGTGCCAGCCGTTGATGCGGAAGAATTCCAGTCCATACCAGGGATTGAGTGCCAGCAGCACATGCGGCTGTCGCGCGATTTCCATGGCACCGAGCACCGCCAGCGCCGCGAACCAGACCACCATGACCGGGCCGAACACTGCGCCGACCCGCGACGTACCGCGGCTCTGCACCACAAACAGGCCGATCAGGATCAACACCGTGAGTGGCACCACCCAGTGCGACAATGCCGGAGTGAGCACCTTCAGGCCCTCCACCGCCGAGAGCACCGAAATCGCCGGCGTGATCACGCCGTCGCCATAAAACAGCGAAGCGCCGAGCAGGCCGAGGATCATGATGCCCCAGCGCACGCGCGCGTTGCCCCGCGCCGCGCGCTGGGCCAGCGCCATCAGCGCCATGATGCCGCCTTCGCCGTTGTTGTCCGCGCGCATGATGAACACGACGTATTTCAGCGAGACGATCATCACCAGCAACCAGAACGTCACCGACAGCACACCGAGGATATTGACGGTATCGGGCCCGATCGCGGCTTTGGCATCGCCGAAGGTGTTCTGGATCGTGTACAGCGGGCTGGTGCCGATGTCGCCGTAAACGACACCGAGTGCGCCCAGCGCGAGTCCGGCGAGCGCTTTGCGGGTTTTCGGATCCGTCGAATGGGTGGAATCGATCATCATGTCCCCTTACCGCAGCGCGGCCTTGAGCGCCTTGCGGATGATCGTCTCAGCGCTGTCGCCATCGACGGCGGCTTGTTTGGCCAGTCGCGTGGCTTCGGCCGGTTTGTAGCCAAGTTGCTGCAACGCGACCACCGCCTCGGACTGCGCATCGCGCGGCGCCGTCGCGCCGCTGCCCGGCAGTGCGACGATGGCGTCGACGCGGTCGCGCAGCTCCACCAAGATGCGTTCGGCGGTTTTCTTGCCGATGCCGGGGATGCGCGTGAGCGCGGCGATGTCGCCACTGTGCACGAGGCGCGCGAATTCGTCGGCCGAAGCGCCGGACAGCACCGCCAGCGCAATCCTCGCGCCAATACCGCTCACTTTCTGTAAATTGCGAAAAAGTATACGTTCGCTCTCGCGCAGGAATCCGTACAAGGCGACGGTGTCCTCCTTGACCGCGTAATGCGTGTACAACGCGACCTCGCGCCCGGTCTCGGGCAGGTCGAATACGGTGGACAGCGGCGCTTCCAATTCGTAGCCGACGCCGCCAACATCGATCACCAGCCACGGCGGCCGTTTGGACACGAGGATCCCCTTGAGTCTGCCGATCATCGTCGCCTTCTCCAGGCCGTGCGCGGAATCCCGATACGGGCGACGCCCGCACGCGTATGCGCGTGGGTGAGCGCCACGGCCAGCGCGTCGGCCGCATCCGCTTGCAGCTCGCGCGGAACGTTGAGCAGCACGCCGACCATGTGCTGGATCTGCGCCTTGTCCGCGCCGCCGCCGCCGACCACGGCCTGCTTGATTTCCTTCGGCGCATACTCGGTTACCGGCAGTCCGGCATGCACCAACGCGCAGATAGCCGCGCCGCGGGCCTGACCGAGTTTCAATGCAGAATCGGGATTGCGCGCCATGAACACGCGCTCGATGGCGGCCTCGGCCGGGCGGTGTTCGGCAATCAAGGCGCAGATGTCGTCGAAGATCTGTTTCAGACGCAGCGGAAACGTCGCGTTGTCGAGCAAATCCAGCGCGGTGTGGAACACGTGCTGCGACACGCCGCTCGCATCCGCATCGATAATGCCGATGCCGGTTCGTTGCGACCCGGGATCGATGCCAAGTATGCGAATCATCGCGGCAATTTTAGCACGCGCGCCGTGAGCCACCGGTTACGCGCGCGGCGCGAAACGCGCCGTGCGCAGGAACGCAATGGTCTGCTCGGCCGCGTCTTGCGAAAACAGCAGCCCGGTGTGGGTGGCGGGCACGACGCAGTGATCGGTGAGGCCGGGCAGCTCGGTCTCGGCCACGCTCACCGTACCGTCGTGCGGCGAGGTGAGCGCGCCAAACGCGAAGCCGAAACCGATCGGTAGGCGTCCGGCGATCACACCGACCGATTGCTTGCCGTCCCAACGCTCGATGCCATTGGTGAGGATGTCTACGCTTTTTCCGATCACGAGTGCACCGCCCGGCAGGCGCGCCAGCGACCGCGCCACCGCGCTGCCGCGCAGCGGCGAACCCAGACAGACCACGCGGCCACGGGTCAACTCCGGCGCACGCTGCAATGCCTGCAAGGCCACCAGGCCGCCGAGACTGTGGCCAACGAAATGGATCGTGCGGCCCTTGTCCGCGCGCGCCCGACGCAGCAAATCCTCCACGCCGACTTCCGCCCCGCGCAGCACGCTGGCGTAATCGAACAACTCCACTGAAAACCCTGCCCGTTCCAACCGATGGCGCAATGCGGCCAGGGTGAAAGCGCGCATCCACAAGCCGTGAAGGAGAATGACGGTTTCAGTCACGACGGCTCGTTTCCCCATGATCAGCACCTGCCGGCGCGAAGACTACCGGCGACGTACCCGTTTTGCCAAGTCTGCGGCGCACGCCAGCGGCGATTTTGGTCAACGCCCAGCAGGCGAGCAGGATTTCCACCGGCCGGAACGGAATCGAATAGCGCGGCTCAGCCTGCAGCACGACGTAGACCGCGGTGACATAGACAAACAGCACGATCGGCAATACCGGCATATCGGCGTACGTACCACCACGATCAGTCACGACACGCCACAGCCACAACAGCATGGCTGCAATTGCCAGCGCAAACAACTCCGGATTGAGCAGGCGGAGCGTGCGCTCGACCACGCGCAGAGCCATGTAACGCGCGAAAGGCGAATGCGAGGTTTCGAGAAAATAAATGTCGCCGGCCCCGATGCGGATCGACCAATCCCAGAACAGCCACGGTTTTTCCAGCAAATACCACGTCGCGAAGTAACTTGGATCCAATGCCATTCGCTCGCGCATCAACGCCAGCCCATGCATGGGGTCGTGTGCGAATGCCGCTTCTTCTTCGCGTTCGGCCTGCAGGATGCGCGCCGAAATGGTATTGTCGAAACGCGAGTTGTAGGCCGCATAAAATTGCGGCCACGAGCCGACGACGAAATTCTGTTCGGCGCGTGCCAAGGCGTCTTGGCCAGCATTGATTTGCGCATTGCGCAGGCCCCAGCCAAGCGGCGCGATCGCAAACGCCAACACCAGCACAGCAGCCAATTTTCGCTGCGTCCCCAACCATGCAACGCCAGCGGCAAGCAATGGGAAAATGGCGATTACCGGATTCACCAGATAGGCTAGCGCAAACGCTGCTCCGGCAGCGACCATCAGCGCCACACTGCACTTGCGCACGGCGACGCACACCAGCCACAACGCCAGCGCCAGGGTGAACGCGAACAAGGTTTCGCTCAGCAGCGCGCCAGCGAACGTGATCAGATGCGGCCACAGCGCCACCAGCAACCCGGTGCACAAGCTCATGCCGCGACTGAGCCACAAGCGTGCGAGCAGGATCGTCAGCCCTACGGTCGCTACGCCCAACAGTACTTGCACTCCAACTGCGTAGCGCATCCAGGTATCGGTCGCCAAACCGAGAACCGTGAGGCCATTCGGGCCGGGCCGCAGCGGCAGGTCCGAATGACCTGCCAGTTGCATCATCAGAGCCAGAAAGGCCGGATAGCCAGGGCCGCGGTAGCTATCAGGCATGGCGATCGCGGCATCGGGCAGAGACGAGGAAAACACGCCGCGATGCACCAGGTTCCAGGCGTACAGCACGTACTGGTTGACGTCACCGCGAATGGGAAAATCCACCTGTGCCACGATGACGTAGACGACGCGCACGGCCAGCGCCAGAAACAGGACTGCTAACGCCAGCAGGACAAACCGGCGGCGGTCGAGTGATTCCTGCGTTGGCGACCCCACCGCCGTCATGCGCTATTTCTGCGGCTTGACCACACGCACATGCAATTCCTGCAATTGCGCTTCGGGTACGCTCGAGGGTGCTTCGGTCATGAGGCATTGCGCGGTGGTGGTTTTCGGGAACGCGATTACTTCGCGGATCGATTCAGTGCCGGCAAGCAGTGCGGCGAGGCGGTCGATACCGAACGCGATGCCACCATGCGGCGGCGCGCCATACTTGAGCGCCTCGAGCAGGAAGCCGAACTTGACCTGGGCCTCGTCCGCGCCGATGCCGAGCAACTCGAACACGGCGCTTTGCATTTCCGGTCGGTGGATGCGGATCGAACCGCCGCCGATCTCGTTGCCATTGAGCACCACGTCGTAACCGCGAGAAACCGCCGTGGCTGCGTTCGCCTTCAGCTCGGCGATATCGTTGACTCGGGGCGCGGTGAATGGGTGATGCAGGGGGACGTAGCGCTTTTGTTCGTGGTCGTATTCGAACATCGGAAAATCGGTGACCCACAGCGGCTTCCACGCGTTTTCAACCAGACCGTTGTCGTGCGCGATTTTCAAGCGCAATGCGCCCATGAAATCCGACACTGACTTGTACGGGCCGGCGCCGAAGAAAATCACGTCGCCGCTCTGCGCGCCGACCGCGGCGAGAACGCCGTTCAGCGCCGCGTCGTCGAGAAACTTGAGAATCGGCGAGGTCATGCCCTCACGGCCACCGGCGATGTCGTCAATGCGGATCCAGGCCAGGCCCTTGGCGCCATAGCGCGCGACGTAGGGGCCAAGATCATCCAGATACTTGCGCGGCTGTTGCGCACCGCCGGGCAGACGCAAAGCGGCCACGCGCCCGCCCGCATCGTTGGCCGGACCGGAAAACACCTTGAATTCGACGTGCTTGACCTGGTCGGCGATATCCACCAGTTCCAGGGCAATGCGCAGGTCCGGCTTGTCCGAACCGTAGCGACGCATCGCCTGCGCATAGGTCATGCGTGGGAACGGGTCGCCCAGTTCCACGTTCGCCACTTCGCAAAACACTTCGCGGATCATCGCTTCGACGCAATCCTGCACGTCGCGCTCTTCGACAAAGGCGAATTCCATGTCGAGCTGGGTGAATTCGAGTTGGCGGTCGGCGCGCAGGGCCTCGTCGCGGAAGCAGCGCGCGATCTGGTAGTAACGGTCGAAGCCGGCCATCATCAGGATCTGCTTGAACAACTGCGGCGACTGCGGCAAGGCGTAGAACTCGCCCGGATGCATGCGCGAGGGCACCAGAAAGTCGCGCGCGCCCTCCGGCGTGGCGCGGGTCAGAATCGGGGTTTCGATATCCTGGAATCCGCGTGCGTCCAGATACCGCCGCAGCGCAGAGACCAGTTGCGTGCGCAGGCGCAGCTTGCGCTGCATGTCGGGGCGGCGCAGGTCAAGGTAGCGCCAGCGCAGGCGCGATTCCTCACCGGCGGCGTCGTCGAGCATGAACGGCAACGGCGCCGCGGCATTGAGCACTTCCACCGTGGCAGCGACGACTTCCACTTTGCCGGTGCGCAATCGTTCGTTGACCTGACTAGCCGGCCGGTTGCGCACTTTCCCGGCAATTCGCAAGCAATACTCGTAGCGCACATGTTCGGCCGCGGCGAACGCGATCGCATTGTCCGGTTCAATCACGACCTGAACGATGCCTTCGTGATCGCGCAGGTCGATGAAGATCACGCCGCCGTGGTCGCGACGGCTATCCACCCAGCCGCACAGGACCACATCCTGTGCGATGAGGGATTCGTCGACGAGGCCACAATAATTGCTGCGCATACAGAAATCCCGCCTCACATTGAATAGTGCGGCCAAGGATGGCCGCTTCTTGATACTCGCGCGCAAGGATCCGCGCAAAAGTAACGAATGCTACGAGGGATTTTGCTGCACTGCAAACAAAACGCCCGCCAAAGGGCGGGCGTTTTTCCACGCCTGCCGCACAGAGGACGGCGAGCGCTATCGGCTAATGCCAGCGCCGATCTACAGTAAAGACCCCGGCACAGCCTTGATCCACCCAGATGCCTGCGCGATTCCAGCCCCAGGTGCGGCCTTCGACGCACGCCGATTTGGACGTTTGCCGATGCAAATGGATGCGGCCTGCGCGACCGGCATCGACGGAGCAGAAATAGCGCTGATATTGCGGGCTGCTGCAACTGACCTGAAAACGATGATTCCAGCCTGACGGTGGATTCCAACCACCATCCTCACCGTAGCCCGGGCCGTCGGCTGCGACGAAACGCGCCGCGCAACCGTTGTCGACCCACAGGCCGCGCCGGTCGAATCCCCAGTTCTGTCCACGTACGCAGCGCGTATCCGATAGCTGCCGGATGATGCGTGCGTCGCGCCACGGCACCTGGCAGACTTGGCGACCGTAGCCGCTGCTGCGGCACTCCACCGAGCCGCGGTCACCGCCGTAACCATAACCTTGCTGCGCATGTGCCGCGCCCGCAGGCAATCCGCACAGCATCGCCAACAATGCATATCCTGTAATCGATCGTATCGACATGTCATCCTCCATCCTGTGGTTACCCGCTGGCAGTCTAGCGCGGACGGCGCTGACGAGAAACTGAACGTGCGCGACAATCCATTTCAGCCAATTCAATCAGTCTTGGCTGCCGCGGGTTCGGCCACCGCCGCCGGTTTCGCGATCGGCTTGTCCGCGGGCTTCGGCTCTACCGCCGCTTTGCCTGCATCGGCCTTGGGCGCTTCTTCGCTGCCGGCCAGATTGCGTTTCCTGTCGCCGTCTTTCTTGAAATCGGTTTCGTACCAGCCACTGCCGGACAGGCGAAACGACGGCGCGGTTACGCGGCGATGGATTTTTTTCTTGCCGCAATCCGGACACACCATGGGATCCGGGTCAGAAATCTTCTGCAGGCGATCGAAGATATTGCCGCAGGCGTTGCATTCGAATTCGTAGATGGGCATGGGTCGACAATCGCAACAGGACTCATGCAAATTTTGGGACTCAGCGTCCAAATGCAAGCCCGCAGCGCGGTTGCAGCCCATGTCGCGAGCGCCTCTGCTTGGCTGAGAGGAATATGGGACGGCGTCACATCCCAGAAAGTTCTACTTCCGAGGAGTCTGCCTAGCGGGGGAGCTTATGGCCGGCTTCAAGAAAGGCCTAAAGCCCGGTGCAACGCCGGGCTTGTCGCTTCAGGACTTGCGGAAGATCAATCTGCCGCCTGCGGCATCCACCGCAATCGTATCGCCCGGCTGGAAGCGTCCCTCCAGGATTTCCCTGGCCAACGGATTTTCCAGTTGCTGCTGGATCGCGCGCTTGAGCGGACGCGCGCCGTAGACCGGGTCGAAACCGATATTGCCGAGCAGATCCAGCGCCTTGTCGGTCAGCTTCAGTGCAAGCTGGCGTTCGGCAAGACGCTTGCCCAGATACTCGACCTGAATACGCGCGATCTGGCGGATCTGCGCCTTGTCCAGCGCGCGGAACACGACGATCTCGTCCAGACGATTGATGAACTCCGGCCGGAAATGCGCCTGCACGACGCCCATCACCGCCGCCTTCATTTCAGTATACTTTTCCTCGCTGTCGCCGTTGATCTCCTGAATGAGCTGCGAACCAAGGTTCGACGTCATCACGATCACGGTATTGCGAAAATCCACGGTGCGACCTTGGCCGTCGGTGAGGCGACCATCGTCGAGCACCTGCAGCAGCACGTTGAACACATCGTGGATGCGCCTTCTCCACTTCATCGAGCAGGATCACGCTGTACGGACGCCGGCGCACGGCCTCGGTGAGATACCCCCCTCTTCGTAGCCGACGTAGCCCGGCGGCGCGCCGATCAGGCGCGCAACCGAGTGTTTCTCCATGAACTCGCTCATGTCGATGCGCACCAGCGCGTCGTCGATGTCGAACAGGAATTCCGCGAGCGCCTTGCACAGCTCGGTCTTGCCCACGCCGGTCGGGCCAAGGAACAGGAACGAACCATTCGGCCGGTTCGGATCAGACAGGCCCGCGCGCGAACGGCGGATCGCGTCGGCAACCGCATGCACGGCCTCGTCCTGACCGACCACGCGCTGATGCAGTGCGTCTTCCATGCGCAACAGCTTGTCGCGCTCGCCTTCGAGCATCTTGCGACACCGGAATTCCGGTCCAGCGCGCGACGACTTCGGCGATTTCCTCGGCGGTCACGCGCTGCTGCAGCAGCTTGAAGCCTTTGGCTTCGGTTTCCTGAGCAGTGGCCAGTTGCTTTTCCAATTCGTGGAATTTTGCCGTACTGGATTTCAGCTACATTTCGCCAGATCGCCGTGGCGCTGGGCGGATTCGATCTCGGCGCGCGACGATTCGATCTGTTCCTTGATTTTCGTCGTGCCCTGCACCGCGGCCTTCTCGGCTTTCCAGACTTCATTCAAGTCAGAAAATTCGCGGTCGAGCTTGGCGATATCGGCTTCCAGATCGGCCAGACGCTGCTTGGACTCCTTGTCCTTTTCCTTCTTCAGCGCCTCGCGCTGGATTTTCAGTTGAATCAGGCGGCGCTCCAGTCGATCCAGTTCCTCAGGCTTGGAATCGATCTCCATGCGGATGCGCGAAGCCGCTTCGTCCATCAGATCGATCGCCTTGTCCGGCAATTGGCGATCGGCGATGTAGCGATGCGACAACGTCGCCGCCGCGACGATGGCCGGATCGGTGATCTCCACGCCATGATGCACGTCATAACGTTCTTTCAAGCCACGCAGGATCGCGATGGTGTCCTCGACGCTCGGTTCGCCGACGAAGACTTTCTGGAAGCGCCGTTCCAGCGCTGCATCTTTCTCGATGTATTTGCGATATTCGTCCAGCGTCGTGGCGCCGATGCAATGCAGCTCGCCACGGGCAAGCGCAGGCTTGAGCATGTTGCCGGCATCCATCGAACCTTCCGCCTTGCCGGCGCCGACCATCGTGTGCAATTCGTCGATGAACAGGATGATGTTGCCCTCCTTCCTTGGCCAGATCCTTGAGTACGGCTTTCAAGCGCTCCTCGAACTCACCGCGGAATTTCGCACCGGCAATCAAAGCGCCCATGTCCAGCGACAGAACACGGCGGTCGCGCAGGCCTTCGGGCACTTCGCCATTGACGATGCGCTGCGCGAGGCCTTCCACGATTGCGGTCTTGCCCACGCCGGGCTCGCCGATCAGCACCGGATTGTTCTTGGTGCGCCGTTGCAGCACCTGGATCACGCGGCGGATTTCTTCATCCCGGCCGATCACCGGATCCAGCTTGGATTTCTCGGCGCGCGCGGTCAGATCAATCGTGTATTTTTCCAGCGCCTGACGCTGATCCTCGGCATTTTCATTTTCCACTTTTTCGCCTCCGCGCATTTTCTCGATCGCCGCTTGCAGATTCGCCTTGCTCGCACCAGCGGCCTTCAGCGCCTGACCGAGCGTACCTTTGTCGTCGAGCGCGGCCAGCACGAACAACTCGCTGGCGATGAATGCATCGCCGCGTTGCTGGGCAAGCTTGTCGGTAAGATTCAGCAGCCGCGTCAGATCGCTGGAGACATTGATATTACCCTCCTGCCCACTGACCCTCGGCAAGGCCGCCAGCACCTCGCCGATGCGTTGACGAAGCAGCGGCACGTTGACCCCGGATTGGGCCAGCAACGGCAACGTCGAGCCGCCTTGCTGTTCGAGCAGCGCACTCATCAAATGCGCCGGTTCGAGCATGTTGTTGTCGCGCCCGACCGCCAGGCTCTGCGCATCGGCGAGCGCCTGCTGGAACCGCGAGGTCAATTTGTCCATCCGCATGGAGTGTCTCCAGCAAAAAAGAACGCAGCGTACGCCGCAATGCCGACGAGATGCGGACGCGCAGCGCCTGGTTCAAGCCTTTGCGGCTGCTGGCTCGAGCCAGATCAAGCTGGCAAAGCGTCCGCTGCGCGCTCCGTCGCGACGAAAGGAATAAAAACAGGCATCGGCACAGGTGTCGAAGTCGCCACCGAAAGTGCGCAGCAGGCCGAGTGCATGCAGGCGTTGCCGCGCAAGCGCATACAAATCGCAACGCCAGTGGCCCGGACGGGTCGCGGTGAATGCGGCCATGGCAGCTTCATTGTGCGCGATAAATGCGGCACGAACCTCATCGCCCACCTCGTAGGATTGCGGCCCGATCGCCGGCCCCAGCCATGCGAGCAGTTCGCTTGGCGATGTCGCCAGGCGCTGCACGCAAGCTTCGATAACGCCCGCGGCCAATCCGCACCAACCGGCATGGATCGCGGCGATTTCGCCGCCGTCCTCGGCGCACAGCAGAATCGGCAGACAATCGGCGCTGAGGATCGCCAGCACCACACCGGGTTGCCGCGTGAATGCGGCGTCGGCCTCGGGTTCCTCGTCATGCATTTCTTCGGTCATGCGCAAGCTGCGCGTGCCATGCACCTGACGCAGCCAGCGTGGCGCGGACGGCAAGGCGAATGCACGTTCGAGCAAGGCGCGATTCGCGTGCACGGTCGCTGCGTCCTCGCCGCAGCGCACGCCGAGATTGAACGCATCGAACGGCGGCTGCGAATTGCCGGGAAGGCACCGCGTGGTGGTCAGTGCGCGCACGCGTGGTGGCGCCGGCCAGTCGGCTTCGATGATCGTCGAATTGGGCATGTCTGTTTCCGTTCGCGTTGAGCGTAGCTCAGGACGAACGGCTGAACTTGCTTGCTTGCGTATCCGCGCGCAGCGCCGCAAGCAAGGCCAGCATGTCTTCTGGCAACTCCACCGCCACACTGACCGTCTTGCCGCTCGCCGGATGCGCGAATTCCAGCTTCTCGGCATGCAGCGCCTGACGCCGGAACTCGCGCAGCGCCGCGGCCAATTCCGGCGCCGCGCTCTTGGGCAGTTTCAGTCCGGCGCCGTAGGTCTGGTCGCCGACCAGCGCATGGCGCACATGCGCCATGTGCACGCGAATCTGGTGGGTGCGCCCGGTCTCCAGGCGACATTCGATGAGCGTATACGCGCGAAAACGTTCGCGCACCCGGTAGTGTGTGACCGCCGGCTTGCCAGCAGGTTCCTCGACCACAGCTTGCCGCAAGCGATCGCGCGGATGGCGGCCGATTGGTGCGTGCACACTGCCGCCGGCGATCATCGAGCCATATACCACCGCCAGATACTGCCGGTGCACTTCGTGCGCCTGCAGTTGCTCGACCAGGGCCGTGTGCGCACGCAGGGATCGGGCCACGACCATGACGCCGGATGTGTCCTTGTCCAGCCGATGCACGATGCCCGCGCGCGGAATCTGCGCGAGCTCCGGATCGTGATGCAGCAACGCGTTCTGCAACGTACCGGCCGGCTGGCCAGCGCCCGGATGCACCGTCAAACCGGCCGGCTTGTTGACGACAATGACATCGGCATCCTCAAAGCGGATGTCCAGCGCGATCGCCTCAGGCGCCAGCGCGACCTCCTGCGCCGGCTGCGCACGCAGGCTTACTTGTTCGCCTCCACGCACGATCTGACGCGGAATCGCGGACGCACCATCCACGCGCACATCGCCGGATTTGATCCACGCCGTCAAACGCGAGCGCGAATATTGCGGGAACAGCAAGGCCAGGGCTTGATCCAGCCGCAATCCGGCCGATTCCGGCGGAATACAGGCGTCGATGGGATGCGGGGATTGTGCCGTCATGGGACCGTTTTTTCAATCTTCTAACACTTATCCGCTATTATCGCGGTTTGCCCCGCCCGATGCGTACCGCACCCATGCGATTTCCCCCCCCGATCAAGATTTGCCTGCTGTTCGCGCTCGTTCTGCTCACCGGTTGCCACCGTGGCGAGGGGAAAAAGGACGCCGCCGAATACCTGCCCGTCGACAAGATGTACGCGACTGCCAAGGCAGCGCTGGAGGACGGCAATCTGAGTAAGGCGATCAAGTACGACCAACGCCTGATCGCGCGCTTTCCGTTCGGCCCTTACACCGAGCAGGCCACGCTGGACCTGGCTTATGCCCAATACAAGGACAACAAGCGCGAAGACGCCTACTCGACGATCAACCGCTTCATCAAGACCTACCCGGCGCAGAAGCACATTGATTACGCCTATTACTTGCGCGGCGTGATCAACTTCGACCGCGACCGCGGCTTTCTCGACCGCTACGCCAACCAGGACATGACCAAGCGCGATCAGGCCCATACCCTGCAATCGTTCGAGGATTTCAGCGCTCTTATCGCGCGTTATCCGAACAGCCGCTACGCCGCCGACGCGCGCCAACGCATGATCTACCTGCGCGATAACCTGGCACGCGGCGAGCTGAACATCGCCCTGTTCTACCTGCACCAAAACGCCTACGTAGCCGCCGCCAACCGCGCCAAGGACATCCTCACCAAGTATCCGCGAACACCGCAGACCGCCGACGCCCTGGCGGTCCTTGTAATCGCCTACAAGAAGCTCGGCCAGGACAAACTCGCCGCCGATTCAGAGCGCGTGCTCAAGCTGAACTTTCCCAACCACCCGTACCTGAGCGGCAACTGGCCCAAGTACCCGCATTGGTGGTGGCGGATGATTCCGTTCCGGGGTTGAGGCGTCAGCCCCAACCCGAGCTGATCGGGTACCTGCGGTCGCGGCCGAACGCACGTGTGGAAATCTTCGGTCCGGGCGCGGACTGGCGGCGTTTGTATTCGCTGGCCAGCACCAGGCGCGCAACGCGACGCACGGTCGCTTCGTCGAAACCCGCGGCGACAATCTCGGCCTGGGATTGTTCGCCCTCGATAAAACGTTCCAGAATCGCATCGAGCACGTCGTAGGCGGGGAGCGAATCCTGATCGGTCTGGTTCTCGCGAAGTTCCGCCGATGGCGCGCGCTCGATCACTGCCGCTGGAACGACTTCCACGTTGCGGTTGCGCCAGCGCGAAAGCGCGTAGACGAGTTCCTTGTAGCAATCCTTCAGTGGCGCATAGCCGCCGCACATGTCGCCGTAGATCGTCGCGTAACCGACCGCGTATTCGCTCTTGTTGCCGGTAGTCAGCAGCATGCGTCCGGTCTTGTTCGAAAGCGCCATCAGGATCGCACCACGGCAGCGCGATTGCAGGTTTTCCTCGGTCACGTCGGCGGCACGTCCGGCAAATGCGGGTGCGAGCACGTCGAGAAATCCGCCGAACGGCGCCGCGATCGGAATCGTCAGCAACTCCACGCCCATCGCCTGCGCTTGTTGCGCGGCCAGATCGTTGCTCAGATCCGACGTGTAGCGCGATGGCAGGCGTACGCCGGTGACGCGGCCGGCACCCAACGCATCGACCGCCAGCGCCAGTGCCAACGCCGAATCGATGCCGCCGGACAAGCCAAGCAACACGCCCGTGAAGTGATTCTTGCCGACGTAGTCGTGGATGCCGCGCACGATCGCCGCATACACGCGCGCCTCGCGCGACGCATCGCTTTCGACTGGCCAATCCAGCGTGCGGAATTTGCGTGCCGCGACATCGTACTCGGCGAGCAGCAACGTATCGGCAAATGCCGGTGCGCGCGCGGCCACGGCCCCGTCGGGCCCGACCAGCAGCGAGCCGCCGTCGAACAGCAGATCGTCCTGACCACCGACCAGATTCAGATACGCAATTGCGACGTCGTGCTCACGCGCGCGCCGCCTCAGCAACTCTTCGCGCCGCGCCGCCTTGCCAGTGTCGAACGGCGAGGCGTTGATCACAACCAGCAACTGCGCGCCCTTGGCAACGGCGCGTGCGGCCGGTTCCGCCGCCCAGACGTCCTCGCACACCAGCCAACCGATGCGCACGCCGGCGCAATCGGCCACCGTGGAATCGTGGCCGGGGCGAAAATACCGCTGCTCGTCGAAGACTGTGTAATTGGGCAACGACTGCTTGTGCGTCGTGAACGCAACCGCACCGTCAACCACCAGACTTGCCGCATTGTATACTTCACCCATTGCGTGCGGATGGCCGACATAGGCGGCAATGCCCTGCGCAGCGGCGGCGACTGCGCCCAGTTCGCGTTCGCAGGCGGCAAGAAAACTCGGCCGCAGCAACAGATCCTCGGGCGGATAGCCGGACAGGGCCAATTCCGGAAAGGCAATCAATTGCGCGCCGTGACGATCGCGCGCCTGACGCATCAGCTCGCGCACGCGTTCGCCGTTATGCGCGACCGCGCCGACGGGAAAGTCGAATTGGGCGAGCGCAAAACGCAGGTGTGCCATCAGCGCACTTCGCCCTCGTTTCCCTTCCCCTGCGAAGCGGGGAAAGGTGGCCGGAGGTCGGAAGGGAGCAATGTCAGCACTGCACCAATCGCCGCCAAAACCTGTTTCGTCTGTGACACCACGTCGTTGTTCCAAAAACGCAAAACGCGCAATCCATTGTGACGCATCCAAGCGTCGCGCGTCTGGTCCGCCGGCGAGCCGTGCTGACTGCCGTCGACCTTGATGATCAGACTAGCTTCGGGGCACACAAAATCCGCGATATAAGGTCCAACTGGATACTGTCTTCGAAATCTGAATCCATTCGATTGACGGCGACGCCACGAAGACCAGAGAAGTCTTTCCGAATCAGTCATGGTTTTGCGGAGCTTGCGGGCGATCTCGACTTTTGCTCGTTCACGCACGGATTGAAAAGCCCCCCTTCCGCCCTTCGGGCACCTTCCCCCGCGCTGCGCGCAGGAGAAGGGAAGTTGCCTTACTTCAAGCGAGCCGCAATGGCCTTGCCCAGATCCGCCGGCGATTTCACCGTGGTCACACCGGCTTTTTCCAGCGCGGCGAACTTGGCCGCAGCCGTGCCCTTGCCGCCGGAGATGATGGCGCCAGCATGGCCCATGCGCTTGCCCGGGGGCGCGCTGGCGCCGGCGATGAAGGACACCACCGGCTTGGTCACGTTCTCGGCGATGAACTCGGCCGCGTCTTCCTCGGCGCTGCCGCCGATCTCGCCGACCATGATGATGCCCTGCGTCTGCGCATCGTTCTGGAACAGCTCCAGGCAATCGATGAAGTTCAGGCCGTTGATCGGATCTCCGCCGATGCCGATGCACGGTGCTCTGGCCGAGGCCTTCGTTGGTGGTCTGGAACACCGCTTCGTAGGTGAGCGTGCCAGAGCGGCGACGATGCCGATCTTGCCGGGCTGGTGGATGTGACCCGGGCATGATGCCGATCTTGCATTCGCCCGGCGTGATGATGCCGGGGCAGTTCGGCCCGATCAGCACCGTGTCCGGATACTGCTTGAGTACGTTCGTTACGCGCAGCATGTCCAGCACCGGAATGCCTTCGGTGATCGCCACGATCACGCGAATACCGGCGTCAGCGGCTTCCAGAATCGCGTCGGCAGCAAACGGCGGCGGCACGAAGATCATGGAGGCATCGGCACCGGTTTCGTCGACCGCATCCTGCACCGTGTTGAACACCGGCAGGCCGATGTGCAGCGCGCCGCCCTTTCCCGGGGTGACGCCACCGACGAGCTTGGTACCGTATTCGACCGCCTGTTCGGAATGGAACGTGCCCTGCTGGCCTGTGAAGCCCTGGCAGATGACCCTGGTGTTCTTGTCGATCAATACGCTCATGCTGATTCCTTGATGCTTTTTCCTTTCCCAGCTTGGGGAAGGTGGCCGAAGGCCGGAAGGGGGCGTTTCTACTTCACGGCTGCCACGGCTTTCTGCGCCGCATCGTTCAAATCCAGTGCCGGCGTGATCTTCAGGCCCGAATTGGCCAGCAGTTCGCGACCCTTTTCCACGTTGGTGCCTTCAAGGCGCACGACGACAGGAATCGTCAAACCCACTTCCTTCACCGCCGCGATGATGCCCTCGGCGATCATGTCGCAGCGCACGATACCGCCGAAGATGTTGATCAGGATGCAGCGCACCTTGTCCGAGGACAGAATCAGCTTGAACGCTGTGGTGACGCGGTCCTTGGTGGCGCCGCCACCGACGTCGAGAAAGTTCGCCGGTTCGCCGCCGGCGAGCTTGATTACGTCCATCGTCGCCATCGCCAGGCCGGCGCCGTTGACCATGCAACCGATGTTGCCGTCCATCGTCACGTAGTTGAGATTGTTGCGCGCCGCCACGGCTTCGGCGGGATCTTCCTGCGATTCGTCGCGCATCGCGACAAGGTCCGCGTGGCGGAACTCGGCGTTGTCGTCGGAATTGACCTTGCCGTCCAGCGCCATCAGATCGCCGGACTTGATGACTGCGAGTGGATTCAATTCCACGAGCGACAGGTCCTTGTCGTTGAACAGCCGGTACAGGCCGGACATGATTTTCGTCAACTGGTTGGCCTGCTTGGCGTTCAGGCCCATCGCGAAGCCAAGTTTGCGGCACTGATAGGGCTGCACGCCTTCGACGAAATTCACCTCGAGGGTGTGGATGTCCTCGGGGTTTTCGTGCGCGACCTGCTCGATATCGACGCCACCGCGCGCGGAGGCGATGAACGACACGGTCTTGCTCGCGCGGTCGACCAGCACCGACAGGTACAACTCCTTGGCAATGTCGGTCGCCTCGCACACCAGCACGATGTTCACCGGCAGCGCGCGGCCGCCGGACTGGTACGTGGTCATCTTCGTGCCGAGCATCTTCGCCGCGGCGGCTTTCGCCTCGTCCGGCGATTTCACCAGTTTCACGCCGCCGGCCTTGCCGCGGCCACCGGCGTGGATCTGCGCCTTGACCACCCATTCGTCGCCGCCGAGCGCGCGCGCCGCGGCGTCGGCTTCGTCGGGCGTGGTGGCGATCTTGCCAGGCGGCACCGGAATGCCATAGTCGGCGAACAGCTGCTTGGCCTGGTATTCGTGGAAATTCATCGGATGCCTCGGATTGGCCGCGCGGCGCGGCGGTCGCACCGGACGATGGCGGGGAGCCGTGTATTGTGAAGACTTACGTCCGCAAAAAAAAGCCCGCGCAGCCACGCGCAGCATTGGTATACTCGGACAAACCAATATCCTCGCCGTGACCACCGCGCCACTCACACGCTCAAGCACCCATCCCGCGCTGCGTGACATCGACCGGCGCGAGCTGTATTTTTTCAACCTGTTCCGCATGCTGCAGGCAACGGTGATCGCCGGGCTGATGTTCAGCCCGTTGATGACGAGCCGGGTGCAGTTGGAACATCCCCTGCTCGGACGCGCGGACGGCGTCGCCTACCTGCTCGCAGCCGCATGGGCATTCCTGCAGACCGAGCACTGGCGCAGCAACCTGCGCATCAAGGTGGCGGCGATGCTGACGGTGGATATCCTCGCGACCACCATCGCGCTGTTTGCGCTGACCAATCCACCCAGCGCCATCGCCATGCTGCTGCTGGTCAACGTCGGCGCCGGCGCGCTGCTGCTACCGCCGCGTCAAGCCGCATTTTTCGCTGCCCTGGCCACCTTGTGTGTGATCGGCCAGTGCCTGCTCAGCCGCCTCGTCGACAATTCCGACCGCAACCTGATCGAATACGGCCTGTACGGAATAGGCTATTTCGCCATTGCCTCACTGGCCCTGGTGCTGGGCCGGCAGATGCGCGAAACCGAGGCGCTGGCAGAGCAGCGCGGCATCGATCTGGCGAATCTGGCGCAGATCAACGAACTCATCATCCGGCGCATGAAGACGGGAGTGCTGGTAGTCGACGACGCCAACCGCGTGCACCGCTGGAACGAATCGGCGTGGACCCTGATCGGCAATCCGCGGCAGGGCCAGCGCGACCTCGGCACGGTCGCACCGGAGCTGTCGCGGCGGCTGTACCACTGGCGCAGCACCGGCAAGATCGATACCACGGCCGTGGCCCTGGCCGAGGGTGTGGCCGAGGTGATTCCGCGCTTCACGCGACTGTCCTCGAACGACGACGAGAACGTGCTGATCTTTCTCGACGACACCTCACTGCTATCGCGCCGCGCCGAGGAACTGACCTTGTCCTCGCTCGGCCGCCTGTCGGCCTCGATCGCGCATGAAATCCGCAATCCGCTGGCCGCGATCAGCTATTCGGCGCAATTGCTGGCCGAATCGGACAGCATGTCCGAAGAAGACCAGCGCATGGTCGAGATCATCAACAATCACTGCAGCCGGGTCAACGAAATCGTCGAGAACATCCTGCAACTGTCGCGGCGCGAGCGCTCGCGTCCGGAAAGCCTGGACCTGTCGATCTGGGTGCAGCATTTCGTCGACGAGTACAAGGTCGGCAACGACATCGGCCAGGACCAGTTGCGTGCGATCACCCAGTCGCGCCAGGTCGAGGCGCTCGCCGATCCGCAGCAACTGCAGCAAGTCGTGTGGAATCTGGTGCAGAACGCGCTGCGATACGGTCGCCAACCGGGCGAGATGGCGCGCGTGGCCGTAGTCGCGCGCATGGCCACCGACAAGGGACCGCCGCTGATCGAGGTCGTCGACCGCGGCCCGGGCATCCCGGCCAAAGTCGCCGCGCAGATCTTCGAACCTTTCTTCACCACCCACGAATACGGCACGGGCCTGGGTTTGTACCTTGCGCGCACCATGTGCGAGGCGAATCAAGCCTCGCTCGAATTCGTGCCGGTCGCCGGCGGCGGCAGTTGTTTCCGCATAACCTTGTCTGCGGCACCCGTGCTGGTGCGGCGCACGCAAACGGTCTGACATACCTCGTCCATCCCGTATACTTCGACCCATGAGCAACCCGACTGCCCTGGTCATCGACGACGAACGCGATATCCGCGAACTGCTGACCATCACGCTCGGCCGCATGGGCCTGCGCGTGGAAACCGCGAGCAACGTGAGCGAAGCGAAGCAGCGCCTCGCCGATTCGCGTTATGCCCTGTGCTTCACCGACATGCGCCTGCCCGATGGCAGCGGTCAGGAAATCATCGAACTGATCGCGGCGAAGTACGCCGACACACCGGTGGCGATGATCACCGCCTACGGCAATGTCGATGCCGCGGTGGACGCGCTCAAGGCCGGCGCCTTCGATTTCGTGTCCAAACCGGTCGATATCGCCATGTTGCGCCGACTGGTGCAGACGGCACTGAAACTGGCCGAGGAAAAAAAGACCGAACCGCCCAGCGCCGGCGCGGCAAAAATGCTCGGCGATTCGCCGGCCATCCAGGAATTGCGCGGCACCATCGTCAAGCTCGCGCGCAGCCAGGCGCCGGTGTACATCAGCGGCGAATCCGGCGTCGGCAAGGAACTGGTTGCGCGATTGATCCACGAACAAGGCCCGCGCGCGTCAGGACCGTTCGTGCCGGTCAACTGCGGCGCGATTCCGTCGGAATTGATGGAATCGGAATTCTTCGGCCACAAGAAAGGCAGTTTCACCGGCGCCCAGGCCGACAAGGATGGTCTGTTCCAGGCCGCCAACGGCGGCACGCTGTTTCTGGACGAGGTGGCCGAACTGCCGGTGCACATGCAGGTAAAACTGCTGCGGGTGATCCAGGAAAAAGCCGTGCGCCCGATCGGCGGCCGCGCCGAGGTGCCGGTGGATGTGCGCATTCTCTCGGCCACGCACAAGAATCTGGGCAAGCTGGTCGAATCGGCACACTTCCGCCAGGACCTGTACTACCGCATCAACGTGATCGAACTGCGCGTGCCGCCGCTGCGCGAACGTCGCGAAGATATTCCCAAGCTCGCCGGTCGCGTGCTCGAACGCCTGGCAAAAGATAGCGGCCAGCCACCGGCAAAGCTGACTCCGGACGCGCTCGCGGCCCTGCTCGCGTATGCGTTTCCCGGCAATGTGCGCGAGCTGGAAAACGTGATCGAACGCGCCGTGGCGCTATGCGAAGCCCACACCATCACGCCTGAGGATCTGCGCCTCGTACCCGCTGCCGCGCGCAAAGCAGAATCCCAGCCGGATTCCGAAGACGACGACAGCGACGCAGGCTCAAACGAAGGCGGTCTGGACAGCTACATCAGCAACCTGGAACGCGAAGCCATCGAAAAGGCCCTGCTCGAGACGCGCTACAACAAGACCGCGGCGGCCAAGAAACTCGGCATCACATTCCGCGCGCTGCGCTACAAGCTGAAAAAACTCGGCATAGACTAATCCCGATAGCGCACTGGTACGATTCTTGCTCGGCTCCCTTATCACGCGCGGGGGAACGCCATGCATAAGTCCAGACAGCTCGCCGGATTCACCCTGATCGAGCTGATGATTGTGGTGGCGATTATTGCCATCCTGGCTGCGCTCGCATTGCCCGCCTACCAGGACTACGTGATCCGTTCACAGGTTTCCGAAGGTGCCGTCCTGGCCGATGGCGCCAAGGATGGGGTCTGGGAATTCGTGGCCAACAACGGGCGCATGCCGGCAGGCAACTCTTCCGTAGGTCTGCTGAGTCCGGCTTCGATCAGCGGCAAGTTTGTGGAGAAAATCGAGGTCATGAATGGTGTGATCACCGTCACCTTCTCATCCTCCACACCGCAGCGCGCCAATAATGCGATCGACAGCAAAACGCTCATTTTCTCGCCTCTATTTTCCGGCGGTTCCGGCAGCATCGTGTGGAAATGCCAACCCTCCGGCACAGTACCGCAACGTTTCCTGCCGACGATTTGCCGCACCAGCACGAACTGATCGAAGTTGCAGCAAAAGTCCGCAGTTACACGCAGAACTGACACATTGCGTCAGTTAGTGACGCGCAAAGGCGCGGTGCCACGCAAACAAGTCGTGTTTTTCCAGCCGACATGGCCGTCTATGTGACCGAATTCGCAAAACATTCCGCCCGTGTGGTATCTGGCCTATGGCATGGAATCTGCTAGAGTATCCGTTGAATTCCTGTTGCTTTTGGATGGTCGTCACGGATGCGAAAGCTGGCCGGAACGACTGGGATTCGGGGGCAGATTTCAACAGTTAGCTAACTTTAATCGAGGAACTACCATGAAAAAGATGCAGGGTTTTACCCTAATCGAGTTGATGATCGTGGTCGCGATCATCGCCATTCTGGCTGCCATCGCGCTGCCGGCCTACCAGGACTACGTGATTCGTTCGCAGGTGTCGGAAGGCTCTGTGCTTGCCGATGGCGCCAAGACCGCCGTCGCCGAGTTCTACAGCAATACAGGCAGGGCGCCGACTGCAAATGCTTCCGCCGGCCTGGCCGCAGCCACGTCCATCACCGGCAAGTTTGTGAAATCAGTGACGGTTGCCAGCGGCGTGATTACCGCTGATTTCTCATCGACCGCGCCGCAACGCGCCAACACGAAGATCGACGGCAAGGATCTGATCTTCTCGCCGACCTTCAGCGGCGGCAGCACGGTGTGGACTTGCAAGAACACCGGCATCTCCGAAAAGTACCTGCCGGTAATTTGCCGCACCGGCCAGAACTGATCCAGCTCGTCGCATGACGAAAAAGGGCCGCACTCGCGGCCCTTTTTTTGTTCTGGCGCCACACACGCGCATTACCTATGCTTGATTGCATGCACACAGTATCCCTTTCGGCGTGAAGGTTTCCGACCGCTCCAGCCTGCGCCAGCGCCTGTTCTGGGTGCTGCTCGCAGTGACCACCGCACTTGCCGGCATGGTCTATCTGCATGGCTTGCACGGCGTTTTCCTGTTCGACGACTTCGCCAACCTGCCGAGCCTCGGCGCCTACGGACCTGTGGACAACTGGACCGCGTTCTGGCGCTATATCACCTCGGGAACGGCTGACCCGACCGGACGGCCGCTGGCGCTGCTCAGTTTCCTGATCGATGCGCACAACTGGCCGGCTGATCCGTTTTCGTTCAAGCGCACCAGCTTGATCCTGCACCTCATCAACGGCGTTTTGCTTGCCTTGCTGCTGCGTCGGCTGGGAAAGGCATTGCCCGAAGTTTCCGCCGAACGCATCGACATCGCCGCCGTGCTGGGTGCGGCATTGTGGCTGCTGCATCCGCTGTTCGTTTCCACCACGCTTTACGTGGTGCAACGCGAAGCGATACTGCCGGCAACTTTCACCCTGCTCGGCCTGCTCGGCTGGTGCGCAGGTCGCGAACTGGCATCGCGCGGAAGTCGCAGCGGCATTTGGTTCGCCGCGATTTCCATCGCCGCGTGCACGGCGTTGGCATTGGCGAGCAAGGCGAACGGCATCCTGTTGCCGCTGCTGACGTGGCTGGTCGACGCTATCGTGCTTGCACCCACGCTGCCGCTCGTCGATCGGCGCACGCAGCATACGTTCGTATGGATGCGCCGCGTGGTTGTGATCCTGCCAAGCCTGATCGTGCTGGCGTGGCTGGCCGAGCAAGGCGTGGGATCCGCCTTGCACGGCGTCGGCCCGATGCGTCCGTGGACGCTGGGCGAGCGCCTGCTCACCGAGGCGCGCGTGGTCTGCGATTACCTGTCGCTGCTGTGGCTGCCGCATCCGTATACCGCCGGCTTGTTCAACGATGCGTTGCCGCTTTCGACCGGACTGCTCTCGCCGCCGAGTACGCTGCTTGCAATCCTGTTTCTCACGACCCTGCTGGTGGGTAGCATCGCGTTGCGCCGGCGTGCCCCGGCCCTGGCCCTGGCGATCGGGTTCTATCTCGCCGGACAGTTGCTGGAATCGAGCGTGATTCCGCTGGAACTTTACTACGAGCACCGCAATTATCTGCCTGCCATGCTGATGTTCTGGCCGCTGGCCCTGTGGTTGACCGACGACGGCGGAGTCGTATGGTTGCGCCGGGCAATGATCGTCGTGCTGCCCTTGTTGCTGGCGGGCATGACGTTTCTGCGCGCCGACCTGTGGGGCGATGCGCAGCAACAGGCGATCCTGTGGGCGGTGAAAAACCCCGCATCCGCGCGTGCGCAAGCCTACGCGGCGGCAGCCGAACGCGCGCGCGGCCGGCCGGACCTGGCCGCTGCGCGCATCGAACGCCTGCCCGTAGCCGGCAGCGAAGACATTCAGCTCGCACTGAACCTGATCGGTGCGCAATGCGAAATGGGTCGCGTGCAACCCGCCGCGTTGGCGCGTGCGGAAAGCGCACTTCGCACCACGCGCACCGCCGGCAGCCTGTATTACGGCTGGATCGGCGCAGCGATCGAACACCTTGGTGCCGGCAAGGCTTGCGCCGGGCTTGGCCGAACCGAAATCGATTCCCTGCTCAATGCCATGGCGCAGAATCCCCGCACGCGCGACTTCAAAGGCTGGCGTCAAGACAACCTCACCTTGCGCGGGCGCCTTGCACTCGCCTTGCACGACCCGGACAAGGCGCTGTCCTGGTTCGACCAGGCGTTGCAGGTCGAACCGCAAACGCGAATCGCGCTGGCTCAGGCGGCGCTGCTCGGCAGCGCCGGCTACCCGACGCAAGGCCTCGCGCATCTGGACTATTTCGCCACGCTTGCGCAAGCGCCCACGCGGCACGGCTGGTCGATGGCTGGCGTGCATGCGTGGCTGCTGCAGCGCCAGGGATTCTGGCAGAACGAACTCGCGCACCTGCGCGCAACGCTGCAACAAGACGCGGCTACGCGGACCGGCTCATGAATTCCACAAAGACGAAACGCCGCATCGGGCTCGGACTTGCGCTGGCAATGGTGTGTACGGTCGCGGCGTACTGGCCCTCGCTGCACGGCGGTTATGTTTTCGACGACTACGCCAACATCGTCGAAAATCGCGCGGTGCACATGACCACGCTGGATTGGGATTCGCTCAAGTCCGCGGCACTTGCCTCTCCATCGCATCTGCTCGTGCGCCCGCTGGCGATGCTCAGCTTCGGCATCGACTGGTACTTCGCTGGCGGCAATCCGCTGCCGATGCGTGCGGTCAATGTGCTGATCCATCTGCTCAACGGCCTGCTGCTGTTCGGCCTGTTGCGCACGCTGTGCCGCTGCCTGCCCGGGCGCGACGGCAGCGCCCGCGCATGCGCGCCGTATCTGGCCCTGATCGTCACCGCGGCCTGGCTGCTGGCGCCGATCAACTTCACTGCGGTTGCCTACATCGTGCAACGCATGGAAAGCCTGTGTCAGGTGTTCGTACTCGCCGGTTTATGGGGTTACATCGCCGCGCGCCGACGCATGCTCGCAGGGCAATCGGGGTTTTTTGCCGCCACTGCCGCCATTGTGCTGGGAACCGGCATCGGCGGCCTCGCCAAGGAATCCGCGGCGTTGCTGCCGTTGTATGCCTTCATCGCGGAATGGTGTTTGTTCGGATTTGCCGGGCGCGACGGCAAGATCGACCGGCGCATGTTGGGGATGTATCTGCTCGTACTCGCAATCCCTGTCCTCGTCGCCTTGTACTGGGTCATCGGTCATGCCTTGCCCGCCGCAGCATGGGTCAACCGTCCATTCACGCTGGGCCAGCGCCTGCTGACCGAGCCGCGCATCCTGTGCGATTACCTGCACTGGTCGCTGTTGCCGATGGTCAACGATCTGGCGTTGTTCCACGATCACATCCGCGTATCGCACGGTTTGCTCGATCCGGCATCGACGCTGGCCGCCATCGTCGCGCTGTGCGCACTCGCGGCGCTCGCGTTTGTCTGGCGGCGCACGCTCCCGCTCGCGGCGCTTGGCATTCTCTGGTTTCTGGCGGCGCACTTGCTCACCGCCACGGTGATTCCACTGGAACTGGTCTTCGAGCACCGCAATTATTTCGCCAGCATCGGCCTGTATCTGGCGCTGTTCTCGTTGCTGCTGCCGCGACGCGGGAAATCGTTCGCGTTGGCACGCGGCACGATGTGCGTGGCGCTGATCGCCCTGTTCGCCACCATCACCTGGATTCGCGCGCTGAACTGGGGCAACCCGGTGTTGTTCGCGCTCAGCGAAGCGCAGATGAATCCGGATTCACCACGCACCGCCTACGAGTTGGCGCGCACCTACGTGATCGTTTCGCAATACCGCGCTGATTCGCCGTTCGTGCCGAAAGCCTACACGGCGCTCGAACACGCCGCCAGCATGCCCGGCGCCGACGCGCTGCCCGACCAGGGCCTGTTGCTGTTGTCCGGGCATCTGAATCGCGAGCCGCCGCAAGGCGTGTGGGAACGGCTGCAAGCACGCCTGGCCAGCCAACCGCTAACGGTGCAAAACGTTTCGGCGTTGTATGCGCTTAATAGATGCGTGCTGAATGGAGAATGCCATTTCCCGCCGCCGCAGATGGTGCAAACCTTTCTCGCCGCGTTGCGCCACACGCCAGCGGACAACCGCGTACTGTCGATCTACGCCAGCTATGCCATCAACGTGTTGCACGATGCCACCCTGGCCACGGAACTCGCACGCACCAGCGTGGCGCAGGCCCCGCGGGACATGCAAATGCGCAAGAATCTGCTGGTGATACTCGCCGCCAGCGGCCAGCATGCGGCCGCCGAAAGCTTCTATAAACAGACCCTGCGCGAAATACCAGCCGCCGCCGACAATCAGGCATTCCGCGCGCTGCTGGATACTCCGCCAGCCAGCTCAGTTTCCCCACAGCCCATGTCAGAATGAGGCCATGAAGATTCTCGTTTGCGGCGGCGCCGGATACATCGGCTCGCACATGTGCAAATTGCTCGCGCACCGTGGGCATGTACCGATCACGTTCGACAATATTTCCAGCGGCCACGAATGGGCGGTGAAATGGGGCACGCTGGTGCGCGGCGACCTGCTCGATCCGGATTCACTCACAGTCGCTTTCCACGCTCACGCCATCGACGCGGTGATGCACTTCGCCGCACGCTCGCTGGTCGGCGAATCCGTGCGCGAGCCGACGCTGTACTTCCGCAACAACGTTGCCGGCACGCTCAACTTGCTCGACGCGATGCGAGCCGCAGGCGTGGACAAGCTGGTATTTTCCTCCACCGCCGCGGTGTACGGCGATCCGATCTACACGCCCATCGACGAAACTCATCCCCGCGCGCCGATCAATCCCTACGGCTGGAGCAAGCTGATGGCCGAGCGCGCGATCGAGGAACAATGCCGCGCGCACGGTCTGTGCGCCGTCGCCCTGCGCTATTTCAATGCCGCCGGCGCCGATGCGGACGGCGAAATCGGCGAGGCGCACGATCCGGAAACGCACCTGATTCCGAACCTCATGCTTGCCGCACTGAATCCTGCGCTCGAGCCGGTGAAGATTTTCGGCGACGATTACCCGACGCCGGACGGCACCTGCGTACGCGACTACATCCACGTCGAGGATTTGTGCGATGCGCATCTGCTCGCGCTCGATTATCTGGCGCGCAAGACCGGATTCCACGCCTTCAACCTCGGTACCGGGCAAGGCAATTCCGTATCCGAGGTGCTCGCCGCCTGCCGCACGCAATGCAACGGGAAACCCGTCGCCGCGGTCGCACCTCGGCGCGAAGGCGATCCGGCCGTGCTGGTGGCCAGTCATGCTGCCGCCGCGACCACTCTCGGCTGGAAGCCACAGCGCAGCCTCGCCGACTGCGTGACAAGCGCGCTGGCTTGGCATAAAAAGATGGCATGATGACGATCCGCAGCGTGCTCAAAGTCCTGGCTGAATCGCGGTACCGTTCGTGAATCGACTGCTCCGGTCGCTGCGCGACGATCTGCAGCCGGGGACGGAGCGCGGACGCTTGGTCCGTGCAACCGTGGCGACCGCAACAATGAAAGTGGGCGCTACCGGCATCGCTTTCCTGGCAAGCCTGCTCTACGCGCGCGTGCTTGGGCCGCACGATTATGGCCTCTACGTCTATGTCATCGCATGGACGGCAATACTGACAATTCCCGCGAGCATCGGGCTTCCGCAATACCTTGTCCGCGAAGCCGCGAAACCGGGCGATCAGGCCGGCTGGCTGCGGCGCTGGGCGGATGCGCGCGTGCTCGCAACAGGCGCGCTGGCGGGAGTGTTGCTCGCGTGCGCGGCATGGCTGCCGCAAGCGGCAGGTGCGCGCTTGCTGTTCGTGTTGGCCGCGCCGATTCCGCTGCTGGCGAACCTCAGCGCAGTCAGGCAATCACTGCTGCAGGCGCGCGGATGGATCGTGCGCAGCCAGTGGCCGCAGCTGGTGTTCGCACCCGTGCTCACGCTGGTCATCCTGGCGGCACTGTGGTTGTGGCGCGGCACGTTCCGGCCGGCGGACGTAGTGATCGCGACTGTCATCGCCGCGCTATTCCAGTTCGGCGTCAATGTCGTGCAACTGCGACAAGTACGTGTCGGGGAAAGCAACGCGCCTGCATCGCACGACGCCACGGTAGCCGCGGCGCTACCCTTCATGTGGGTCGGCGCGCTGTACCTGGTGATGAGCCGCGTCGACCTCATCCTGCTCGGCACGCTCAAGGGCGCCAGTGCCGCCGGCATCTATGCCATCGCCGCTCGTGCCGCCGAATTCGTGCCGTTCTTCCTCAACGCCGTCAACACCGCGATGGGGCCGAAGATCTCCCATCTGTTCCACGCAGGCGAACACGAAAAACTGCAAAGGCTGACCACTGCTTCGGCGCGACGCCTGATGTGGATCACCTTGCCATTCGCGCTACTGCTTATCGTGCTGGCGCACTCGTTGATTCGCTTTTTCTACGGCGAACGCTTCGTGGACGGCGCGACCGCGCTACAGATCCTGGCAGTGGCCCAATTCTTCACCATCGCAAGCGGACCCGTTGGCATCATATTGAACATGACCAAACATGCGGGAGTGTCTGCCAAGGCATTTGCATGGGGGACCATGCTCAATGTGGTATTCAACCTCGTATTGATCCCGCATTTCGGCTATACCGGCGCGGCGACGGCCACGGCGATCAGCATCGCATTCTGCAATGGCCTACGCTGGTATTGGGTTAGACGACACCTGCAGATCAGACCCAGCGCGTTCGGCATCTAATGGTATAGATCTCGCAAATACAAATCAGGAATACAGTACCAATGCCAGAACACCCACGCGCAATCATCCTGCTCTGCGCAGGTCGCGGCACACGGATGCAGCCACTCACCAAGCACGTGCCAAAATGCTTGCTATCCATAGACGGCAGGCCGATCCTTGATTATCTAATCGACGCCGTCTTGGCACGCTCGGAAGGAGAGGTAGTGGCTGTAACTGGATTCGCCGCGGATAGGTTGAGACAGCATCTGGCTCATCGTTATGGCACGAGGGTAGCACCCGCGCACAATGCCCGGTTCGAAGAAGACATAAATATTCTCTCTGTTGAGACTGGTGTAGCAGCCTTACACAACCCTGAGCGTGGCTATCTGGTAGTGGAAACTGATCTGTTACTTGAAGACTTCGCATGGGACCAGGTTTTTGCAGCAAATGCTGGTTCTGAGTCGTTCTGGGTTTGCAAGGACTATTATAGCGATACGCTGACAGGCGGCATTGTTCATGCGGATGCGCAAGGTTGGATTGATGCCGTGGAATACCGGCCAAATTACGATGCTCGTTACCAAGGTTGGCCCAAGATGGTGGGCTTGTTGAGCGTTGCCCCCGATCAAGTGTTAGCAGACCGCAGGTATCGGCAAATAGCGATCACCAAAACCGTGTGTCAGTATTACTTGATGCCATGGCGGCAACATTTGTCCGACCTGCCATGCAAAGTGCTCCAAATTGATAATTGTTTTGCACAGTCCTTTAACACCGTCGAAGATTTCACCCGCGCTGCCAATCGCTATATCGAGATACTTGCAACCAAAAATCTATCACAGCGTACTTGACCAATGTCCGAAATTGTTCACGCCAATATCGAATTCGTCACTGTCGAACGATTGCGACACATCGAAGGTTTCAGCAAACGACGCGTTGATTGGTTGGCGCGTAAGATTCTGCGTGAAGATGTTTGGACGAAACCCTTGGCATTAGATGCCGATCACAATCTCGTACTTGATGGACAACACCGCATGGAAGTTGCCAAACTGCTTGAACTTAGGCGAGTGCCGATCGTGCGCTACAACTATTCCGAGGTAGAGGTTTGGAGCCTGCGAGCCAATCACCAATTCGATTGGAGACGAGTCACCGAGCGCGCACTGGCCAACCAACCCTATCCCTATAAAACCGTCAAGCACCGCTTCCCTTCGGGTGGATTGCCCGCCTGCATCATTGCTCTGGAAGCGCTGCGATGAGCAAAGTAGATCGCGTCATTATCATGGCCGCTGGCAAAAGCCTCCAGCTGGACGGTATCAGCAAAGCCCTCATTCGCCATCCAAACACGGGTCGTACCATCCTCGAGTATGCAGTCGATGCGTTTGCCGGCAAACGTATCACCGTGGTGGTCGGATTCCGCGGCATACAGATAATGCAGGCTTACCCAAAATTGGAATACGTCCACAACCCTGACTGGGCGTTGACCAACAATGCGATGAGTTTGGGACTGGCGCTCGATGATGGGCCGACCTACGTGGTCTCGGGCGATATCTTCATCGCCGCCGAACTTGTGCAACGACTGGACCGTAGCGCGCCCGACCTGGTGCTGGTATCCGACCGCGAGAAACGCAGCTTGACCGCGATTCATTGCGTACTCGATGAGCGAGAGCAGGTAGTCGAGACGTATCAAGGACCGGTGCGCAGCATGGCGCACCCGGAAGCTGTGGGTATTTTCAAAATCAGCAACCCTGATGTGTTGAGGGCTTGGAGGCGTCGATGCATCGAGCATTCAAACTTGTTCGCTGGTCAATTGCTGCCGTGCGATGAAGCCCCGATTGGCATCGAAAAGCTCGGCAATGAGCTGTTCTTCGAGGTGAATACGCCGACGGACTATCTCGAACTGATCAAAACGACACGCCAGCGATGATTCGTTCGTTCACCATCGGCGTCCCCGTTTACAGTCGCGCCACCGGCTCGCTGACGGAATCATTGAATCGTTTCCGCACCGCGATGCATGCGCGCTGCGGCACGACCGGATTGACGCCGCGCACTGTGCGTCTGACGTTGCCGCCGCCAGTCATTGACGCGGAAGCTAATCCCGGGATGTTGCGCTCAGTGGTCGACAGCGTGCGCAATCTGGCCGATGTGGTCGGTGCGCGCTGGTACTGCATGCCGCTCGACTTGTTTATCGAACGTAACCGCACGGCGCTATTGGATGAGGCGCAGACTTTGATCTTGCGCGACAGCAAGCTGTTCCTCAATCTCATAATCGCAGATGAGAATACGATTGCCATGCATGGGGCCGAAGCTGCCGGGCGTTTCGTGCTCAGCCTCGCCCGACGTAGCAACAATGGCGTAGACAATTTCCGCGTCGGGATTTCTGCTGCCTGCCCAGCAGGAACACCGTTTTTTCCGTTTTCCCGGCACGATGGCGATGGACTGGCGTTCAGTATTGCATTGGAAACCACGCCGAGAGCCTCGGCCTTGGCGCGAGAGGCGCGACAGCAGGGCTGGAAGATGAGCACATTTCAGGACCGGCTGATCGACATGCTGGCTACTGATATGGCAGACGTGGATGTGTTGGGACGCGCAATCGAGACTGACACCGGATTTACTTATCGTGGATTGGACGGTTCTTTTGCGCCATTTCCTGATGGCGAAACCTCGGTAGCCAGACTAGCCGAATCGCTCGGCCCCTCACCGGTCGGCGCGCACGGCACGGTTTTCGTCACCAGTGTGTTGAGCGATGCGCTGAAATTAGCTGCCGCGCGCGGGAACGTGCGTACCGTCGGATTCAATGGAGTGATGTATTCCGTGCTTGAAGACAACGGCCTTACCGATGCCAACAACATGCGTGCGCTCAGCCTTGAAAAATTGGCACTCTTGTCAACAGTGTGTGGGTGCGGCATCGACATGGTTCCAATACCGGCAACAATGTTCGTAGAAGATTTGACCGGACTAGTGCTCGATATTGCGACACTTGCAGTTCGACTGCGCAAACCACTGGGCGTTCGGCTGCTACCCATTCCGAACAAGGCAGTCAACGAATACACACAACTAAATCTGGATTTTCTGTGCGATAGCCGAGTGATGGACCCGGGTATCAGCACATCCAAGCCGGTATTGGCAGATGCACTATGGCGTTACGGCGGCATGCGCGAACAATGGAGCAATCAAAAATGATCGACCCCGACAAAGTCAAACGCTTTTGGGAGGGCCGGGCCGCCGTGCTGGGCAAGGTCGCGTTTGAATCACTCGCGAACCTGGAACAGGACGAGAGCAATCTCCAGATCAAAATTGACGACGAAACGTCCAAGGTTTTCGAGTGGCTGCCGGATCTGCAAGGCTGCTCCGTACTCGATCTCGGCGCCGGCGTCGGGCAATGGACGTTCCGTTTCGCCGAGCGAGGCGCTAGCAGGGTCTTGGCCATCGAATATGCACAGGGGCTCGCGGATATTGGAACCAAGGAGAGCGTGCAACGCGAGTTTACCCAGGTTGAATTTCATGTCGCGCCTGCCGAGAAATTCGATACTCATGAGGTGTTCGATCTTGTCTACATCTCAGGTCTCTTCGTCTACCTCAATGACGATCAAGCCGGGCTGCTGCTTTCTAGACTGAGTCGTTTCGTGCGTACCGGTGGACTGCTGATGGTCCGCGATGGTACGGGAATATTCGGCCGTCATGAAATTGACGACCGTTTCTCGGAACATCTAGGCGAATGCTACTCGGCAACCTATCGCACGAGGGATGAGTATGTTTCCGCCATACAGCGACAAGGATTCGTATTGTTGAGGGACGAGAACATGTTCCCCGAGGGACATTTGCTCAATAAATATCCCGAAACGCGGCTTCATCTGTTTCTGTTCCAAAAACCTCTCTGATGCCGACCATCCTGCCCGTGGACGATGCGGTAAGCTGGCCCACCAATGAAGGAGTCATAGGTGTTGTAGGCGTGGCGCCATGGGCCACGCTCGACTTCCTCAAGGCGTTGTATAAGCAGATCAACGCTAGCAAGGACTGGCACTACCCACGCGTATTGTGTGATATCAATACCAAGCTGCCGAGTCGCGGACGTCATCTGGAGCTTGGTGAGCGCGATCCTTCACCATTCATCGCAGCAACCATCGTCGAATTGGCCCACCAAGGCGCAACTCTGGTAGTCGTACCGTGCAACACCGCGCACATTCTTTATGACCGCTGGACACGCGATGCGCCTGTACCTATTCCCCACATCGTCAACGCTACAATCGATATCTTGCGCGTTGGCGGAGCAAAGAAGGCGGCGATATTCGGCTCGAATTCCCTACACCGGCATGGCCTGTACGAAAGAGCATTGGAGGCCGCAAGCATCGGAGTTACGTCTCTTCACGCTCGCGACCAAGATTTGGTCAATCTTGCTATTGGCGAAGTAAAGACGAATGCTCACGTATCTCCTGCTTTGTTTTCCCGCCTCGACGACTTGATGAGACGATTGGCCAGCCAAGGCACCGATGGATTGGTTCTTGGTTGTACTGAACTGGCCGCGCTAGAAGCGCCGGCAAAGAGCCATTTGCATGTAGTGGCGGAATCCAACAAAGCGCTAGCGGCCGCTGCGTTACGGGGGATTCGCTAGGCAATAAAGCGATAGGTTGGACAATCTCCGGTTGCGCACCGTCAACTTCGCGGGTCCATGCCAAGGGCGCGCAGACGAGCAATGTCTGACGCAAGCTTGAGCTTTCGCGGAACGCGATGGGCCTCTTCCGGCAAGGCCATGTATTGCTTGCCGTAAAAAACTTCGAGCACGTTCCCGCAATTTGCAGGAACGGGAAACAAGCTATCCTCGAACACTGTCTTCTGCAGCGGATAAATGTCTTCCACTTCCCAAAAGCGAATCCACAGGCAGTCGAAAGAGTAGCCCACACGGTACCCGCTGGTCAGCGCCTCGTTCCTTCCTATCTTTCGCCGCAAGCTTTTACGATACCACTCAACCAATTGCTCGGAACGGATCAGGTGCTTGCTGGCCGCGAACAGATTGTTGATCCTCAATTTGAATCCAGAACCTTTCTTGTACCGCGAAGCATTGATGCCGCACAAGCGGCGGTAAACATACTTCGACAGGAAATCCATCGACCCGCCTATCAATGACTTCCTGTATTTGTCGATCGGAAGGATGTCGAGGTAAATGCCCCACTCTACGCCCTTATCCTGGCTCTGATGCTCAAGTTCGACACTCGCTCCTTCCCTGATTTTTCCCGGAACTTGGTAGATGGCATACGCCGGATCTGTATCGCGCGTCTGAAGAAAGAAATCCCCATCCAACTCCGACTGGGCGATCTTCAGGAACCGCTCGTAGTCGCTACGCGGCATCCCGATATCGATGTCGTCATCCCAAGGGATAAACCCGCTATGCCGTACCGCACCGAGGAGGGTCCCCCCATCGAGCCAATATTGAATCCCATGCCGGGTGCAGATGGCATCCACGTTTTTTAGCATTCGCAAAAGCACCATCTGTGCCTTGCGCACTTCGGGAAAGGGGTGTCCCGCTTCTGGAAAGGTCGACCTGTCGCTCATTGGACCTGACTCGTGCGCTTGAAGAGAAACAACTTGTTGATCAACTTCTCTGACCACGCGGTCAGGAAGATCTCTTGGCACTTCACGAATCCTCGCGATTCGACTTGTTCGATATAAGCGCGTAACGAGCGATATTTCGCAACATAACCAAACCGGTGCGAGACGATCCGGTCGGAGGTATCGTCCGAAAGTGTGTCGATTAATAGAAGATGACCACCTTGCGCGGTCGCGTCTCGAAGCTGATCGAGTACGCGGGCGAACTTGACGTCATCGACGACGCAGGTTGTGACGCCCATGCAGGCGACCAGATCGTACGGAGAACTCCTTATGTCTGCGCGTTCCATCTCACGCACCGCAAACCGAACATTCGTCCGATTCTGCTCGATCACCATGCGACTGGCCTTTTCAATGAGAGCCGGCGACAGGTCGAAGGCATCTACCGTTCCGCAATAGTCGACCATAACCAAAGTGAACCTGCCATCGCCGCAACCCTGATCTAAGGCATGGGTCGGCGCAGACATTCCTGCAAGCAAATCCCGCAAAGCCCTCTCGCGATGATCGTAATAAGCGGGTGAAGCGACATAAGTGTCACGACTCCTGGCCCAGAACGCCTCTGACAAGCGTTGCAATAGTGCCTGACCGCCTACCATTGCGATGATTCGATGCGTCAAAGCGCGTACTTTCGCAAGTACCATGAAACACTCCCAACTTTCAGAATGATTCCAGATCGTGATTCGGTCCTGCAAATAGGGCCTTCCAGAGTCTTGGAAAGTATATTGTTCTTCATCTCTTTGTCTGCAAATTATAACGGAACACAGCACCTGCAATTCTCACATGTTCGCCTTGCACCTATACTTTGGAGCCATGCCCCAAAACTCTTTCACCTCAGTCCTCGTCGTCGGCGCCGGCTACGCCGGCAGCGTGATGGCGCGCGAGCTGGCGGACGCGGGCCATTAGGTGCGCGTGATCGACAAGCGCCAGCATATCGCCGGCAACGCTTACGACGAGGTCGACGGACACGGCGTGCGCAAATCAGGGTTGGGAGTTCATCTTCAAATTCCATCTGTCGGAACGCAATGCCAATGCCAATCCCATCGCGGGCACCCACCTGCACGTTTGCGAGGCGGCTTCCGATTTGTATCCCCTGCTGGCCCACGCGGATGCGCTGGTCACCGATTATTCGTCGGTCTACATGGACTTTCTGGCGATGACACCGGGCCAAAAGTCGAAACCTGGACGCAGTTGATGGACCAACTTGAACGTCAGTGGCTCAACGACGACTACGCACAAGCGCGAGCGGAATTGAAACGAAAGGCTTTCGACGACCTGCCGCAAGATCAAGCCGTGCCAAAAAAATTGATTCGGTTCGTGCGCGAACGGCGATGGTTGCCGGATGCGTAATCCTGAGTTCAGAATCGCTCCAATTTGACAACATTCGATCCGCAAAGGGGTAAACCATGATGCCTAACCGCAAACCCACTATCACCCTGCGCAACCCGTCGTGGTACGGCTGGATTCCCGATCTACCCGATCAGCGCGATCACTTGTACGGCGCGCTGCACGCCACTCCGGCGCGACTGCCGGCCAAGGTGGATCTACGCACCCATTGCCCACCCGTCGAGAATCAGGGCGAGCTAGGCAGTTGCACGGCCAATGCCCTCGCGGGCGCGCTGGAATTTCTCGAACTGAAGCAGAAGCAGCCGCTGGTCGATCTGTCGCGACTGTTCATCTACTACAACGAGCGCGTGATCGAGCATTCGGTCAAACAGGATTCGGGCGCGATGCTGCGTGACGGCATCAAGACCCTTGCCAAGCAAGGCGTGTGTGCGGAAAAACTCTGGCCGTATGCGCTCAAGAAATTCGCCACCAAACCTTCTGCGGCGTGCTACACACAGGCAAAGCAGCACACGATTTCCAGTTATCAGCGTCTTTCCACCACGCAGGAAATGCGCGCGTGTCTCGCCGCGGGTTTCCCGTTCGTGTTCGGTTTCACGGTGTACGAAAGTTTCGAGTCGCAAGCGGTGGCGAGCAGCGGCGTCGTGCCGATGCCGAAGCCCAGCGAACGCGTGCTCGGCGGCCATGCAGTCTGCGCGGTGGGTTACGACGACGCGGCAAAGCGTTTCATCGTGCGCAATTCCTGGGGCGCGGGCTGGGGCAAGAAGGGCTACTTCACGATGCCGTACACGTATCTGGCCGACCGCAATCTTTCGGATGACTTCTGGACGATGCGCCAGCTGGCGGTCTGACACACGGCAGGACTTGGAATCGGCTTTTCGTTGGCCTGGTCTATTGACAGATCAAAGGCATCATATTATGGTCTTTATCCAGTTTATGTACCATTTTATGATACCTTCTGATGCGATCTGCTCTGAATGACATGATGCCGCCCAAGCTCCGCCGCACCTTGGTGAAGCTGGGAACGGATGTGGCCATCGCGCGCCGCAAGCGTGGTTTTACCGTGCAGATGATGGCCGAGCGCGCAGGTGTGGCGAAGACGACCTATCTCAAAGTGGAAAAAGGAGACCCGTCGGTGTCCATGGGTGTCTACGCCATGGTCTTGTTCGTTTTGGGGCGCGCGCAGACGCTGGCCGAGGTCATCGACGTGCGTCATGACGATACTGGTTTGGTGCTCGATACGGCGCGGATGCCAAAGCGCATTCGGCCAAGGAAGACTCCAGCCGCATCATGAAACGACAGCTCGGGGTTTTTCTCGGTGAAGTCGGTCGGCGAGTCGGCACCTTGCGCTTCGACGCGCAGGGGATGCGCGCCAGCGCGGGATTTGAATATCACCCCGATTGGCTGAACGCCAACGACCGGTTTGCCATCGATCCGAATCTTCCGCTGGTCGCTGGCATGCAATTTCATTCGCAGCAGCGCGACGGATCGATTTTTCATGGGGCCATTGCCGATACCGAACCTGATGGTTGGGCGCGTCGGGTGGTCTTGCGCGACCACGCCAAGCGTCGCCGGCAGGCAAGACGCACGGGCGAATCCATCGAAACAACACCGCTGAATGCTGTGGATTTCCTGTTGGCCGTGGACGATGCAAGTCGCGTCGGCGCACTGCGTTTCCAGGATGAGAACGGCGTTTTCCAGCGTGCGCCGCAGGAAGACCAGCGAACGGTACCGCCACTGATCGACTTGAGCATGCTGATGTCGGCTACGCGTGCTGTGGAAATGCATACCGAAACGGCAGCGGATCTGCGTTATTTGCGTGGGCGCGGCACCTCGCTTGGCGGACTGCGTCCGAAGTGCACGGTGATCGACGAACACGGTCGTCTTTGCATCGGAAAGTTCCTGAGTGTGAGCGACGATCGCGCGGTGACCAAGGGCGAGGTGCTGGCGTTGCGTCTGGCTGCCTCTGCGGGCATCGATGCCGCCGAGGCGCGAATTGTGGAAAGCGAGGGTTCGCCGGTCGCGCTGGTTCGCCGTTTCGATCGCACGGTCGATGGCAGGCGGTTGATGTATGTGTCGGCCGCTACCATGCTAGGGGCCGACCATGAGGACGCCGTTCATTGCTACACCGAAATCGTCGATGTACTGCGTACCCATGGCGCACACGCGCAGGCGGATATTGAAGAGTTGTGGCGACGCATCGCCTTCTCGATCCTGATCACGAACGTCGATGATCATCTGCACAACCATGGGTTTCTTCATGTCGAGCGAGGACAATGGCGTTTGTCTCCGGCGTTCGACGTGAACCCTTTTCCCGAGCGCATGCGCGAGCTCAAGACATGGATGTCGGAAGACAGTGGACCGGAGGCGACCATCGACGCATTGATGGCAGTGGCACCCTACTTTCGTATCGATCTTGCGAAGGCCCGCAATATGCTCGCCGGGATCGAATCGGCCGTATCGCGGTGGCGTGTGGTGGGGCGAAAATTGGGCATGACCGACGTCGAACTTGAACCTTTCGTGGATGCATTCGAGCACGGCGAACGTGCAGCGGCCCGCAAGGAAATCGCTACCATTGGAAAGAACAACGCATGACCTCGAACACCACCCTCATCGTCGGCGCCGGCTACGCCGGCAGCGTGATGGCGCGCGAGCTGGCGGATGCGGGCCGGCAGGTGCGCGTGATCGACAAGCGCCGGCATATCGCCGGCAACGCTTACGACGAGGTCGACGGACACGGCGTGCTCGTGCACCGCTACGGCCCGCATATTTTTCACACCAACGGCGAGCGCATTTTCCAGTGGTTGTCGCGCTTCACGCAGTGGCGGCCGTACGAGCACCGCGTGCGCGGCGTGGTGAATGGCGTGTCGTATCCATTCCCGATCAATCGCGACACCTTGAACCGCCTGTACGGGCTCGAACTGGACGAGACCGGCGCGACGGCATTTTTCGATCGGGTGCGCGAGCCACGCGAGCCGGTGCTTACCAGCGAGGACGTGGTACTGAACTCGGTCGGTCGCGATCTGTACGAGAAATTCTTCCTCAATTACACGCGCAAACAGTGGGGGCTGGATCCGTCGGAGCTGAAAGCCGGTGTGGCCGCGCGCATTCCGGTGCGCACGAATACCGACGACCGCTATTTCACCGACACCTTCCAGGCGATGCCGTTGCACGGCTACACGAAGATGTTCGAGGCGATGCTGGAACATCCGAACATCTCGGTGGATTTGGGCGTGGACTTTGCCGCGGTGCGCCAGCGCGGCGGCTACGACCATCTCGTCTACACCGGCCCGATCGATGCGTACTTCGATTTCCGCTACGGCCATCTGCCCTACCGTTCGCTGCGCTTCGAGCATGAGCACCTGCCGCACGTCGCGCAGTATCAGGAAACCGGCACAATCAACTATCCGAACGATCACGCCTACACCCGCATCACCGAGTTCAAGCACCTGACCGGGCAGCAGCACGCGGGCACCTCGATCGTGCGCGAATACCCGCAGGCCGATGGCGATCCGTACTACCCGGTGCCGCGAGCGGGGAACGAAGCGCTGTTCAGGCGCTACGAGGAACTGGCCAAAGAAGAGACGAACGTCACTTTCGTCGGTCGGCTGGCGCAATACCGCTACTACAATATGGATCAGGTCGTCGGTGCGGCACTGGCGGCGGCGAAGAGATTGGTCGGGTGAAGTGCATGCGCATCGCCTTCCTGTGCAAGCGCCGCTACATGAACAAGGACGTGATCCTCGACCGCTACGCGCGCCTGTACGAAATCCCGTTCCAGCTCGCGCGCCTCGGTCATTATGTGCGTGGCTATTGCCTGAGTTATGGCGGCGCGAAACAAGGCGAATGGGAACACGATGCCGCGCCCGGCTCATTGCATTGGGAATCGCGCGCGCTGGGCCGCCTGAAATTGCCAATGTTGCTCGGCTACCCCCGGTATCTGCTGCGCCGGCTGCGCGAATTCCGGCCAGACATCGTCATCGGCGCGTCGGACATTCCTCACGTCGCACTCGGCGCGCGCATCGCTCGGCAACTGCACGTTCCGTTCATAGCCGATCTGTACGACAACTTCGAAGGATTCGGACAGGCGCGCATCCCGGGATTCGTGCCGGCGTTGCGTCGCGCGGTGCGCGGCGCCGATCTCGTCACCACCACAAGCGAGCCGCTGCGCGATCTGGTCGTGGAAACATACCGTGCGCGCGGCGAAGTGATCGCGATGCCAAGCACCGTCGACAAGTCGGTTTTTCATCCGCGCGACAAGCTCGACTGCCGGCGAGCGTTGGCTTTGCCGCCGAATGCAAAATTGATCGGCACCGCCGGCGGACTCAACGCCGACAAGGGCATCGCGGATTTGTACGCGGCGTGGAAACTGCTGGAATCGCGCGTTGCCGATGCACATCTAGTCCTGGCCGGGCCACACGAAACCGCTTTGCCGCCGCCGCCGGGCGAGCGCGTGCATTACCTGGGCCCGTTGCCGCACACACGCGTCGCGGAGTTGTTTGCGGCGCTCGACGTCGGCGTGATGTGCATTCGCGACACCCGGTTCGGGCGTTACTGCTTCCCGCAGAAAGCCTTCGAGATGCTTGCCTGCGGCACGCCGGTCGTGGCGGCGGATATCGGCGCGATGTCCGCATTGTTCGCGGCGACGCCGGAACATCTTTACCGCGCCGGCGATGCCGCAAATCTCGCCGAGCGCATCCAGCGACAACTGCAAACACCGGACGCGTCGACGCTGCCCATTGAGGATTGGTTGCAAGTGATCGGACAACTGGAATCCGCATTGCGCAGGCTTATCGATTCCGCGATCTGATTCATCTCGAATCTGAGCGGGTTTTTTCCTTCTCCGGCCGGCGGGAGATGCGTTGTTGTCCGAACTTCAACGCGAATCAGGTTCCGCGAAGGCTACATCGGCACCGGCTTGACCACGGAAGTGAGGCACGAGCGCAACAGCTCGGCGTACCCATCCGCGATCGCGATCCAGTCGAGCCTCGCGCCCACAGCTTGGCGCAAGTCTGTCGCCATGGCGCGGCTGCGTGCCGGATCATCCAGCTGCGCCAGAATAGCGCTGGTCAGCTCGCGAGCATCGGTCGGATCCACGCAGACTTCGGCGGCCTTTTCGCCGAACAGGTCTTCAACGCCGGATACTCGGCCGACAACCACCGGGCAACCGCAGCCGATCGCTTCCATCAACGCGACGGGCAAACCTTCCTGGTCGCCACTTTCGTCGCGCACGAACGGTGCGACGAACAATGACGCCCGACAATAGAGCGCCGGCAATTGCTTTTGCGGCGTAGCGCCCATGAATCTTATTTTGTCGCCGATCCCGAGTCGGTCCGCCTGGTGTTTCAACGCACTTTCCTCCGGTCCGAATCCGGCGATCGACAGCGTCACGCCGGGGCGTTCGGCGAGCACCATGGGCATTGCGTTCAGCAGATGAACGAGTCCCTTCTTCGGCACAAGGCGACCGACGAACAGCAACTCGTCGGCGACACGTTGCGTCTGCGCATCCGGCACGAATCGATCTTGCAGGTCGACGCCCATCGGTAGCACGTCCAATGTAGGTGGACGTAGGCCGATACGCACGGATTCGTCGCGCATCGCAGTGCTGACCACGGTCATGCCGGAACACGCCGCTGCGACTTCGCGTTTCATCGCCGTCGCCAGCTTGCCGCGCAACCCGAAGAGATCTCCGCCGTGCGAAGTAACCAGGCACGGAATTCCGAACCGCTTGCGCAGTCGGCGCGCGATCCAGCCCTGCGGCAACAGCCAGTGCGCATGCACCACATCGACTTTGCGGCGGCGGACGACATCCCGCGCCGCCAGATACTGTCCGACAATGAAGCCTGGAACCAGCAACCACTTCCAGCGCGCGCGCCGCAAATTGGCGACGATGCCACCGTCGTTGACCAGAGTCTGCCAGCGCCTCGGCGCATAGCGGTAGCGGATCACCTCGACGCCATCGAGCACGCCGTCGGGATCGGCGCCGGGTGCATTGGGTACCAGCGCGATCACCGCGAAGCGGTCGGTCAAGCGTTTGCACAACTCATGCACGAAGCCGGGTTCCGCATCGCCGCGCCGGCGCGGATAGGTCGAGGCCAGCACGAGCAGAGTTGGCTTCCCGGTTGCCATCATCATGCGCGTAGGGCAGGCCGTCGCAGCAGGTAAACATGCGTCGGCGAAAACCTACGTAACGGCTGCGCCAGGACATGCGGGATCCTGCTCGCGAGAACGACAGCCACACTGCGCCGAGCCTCGGTTGCCGACATCGCCCGAATCGCATCCCAGCAGACGTTGGCATAGCCCAAGCCGCTGGCCCGCAACATGGATTCGAGTTCGGGCATGGTCAATGGCTCGCAGTCGTAGTAGTCCCCTCCGCCGCGCAAACGCAGGTACCCATTGCGCCAGCTCCGCGGCAGCCAGCTCAGGAAGGCCAGACGGTAATGCGGTTCGACCAGCTGCCAACGATTGGGAGTCGCCAAGTACGCGACTCCTGCCGGTTTGAGCACGCGTGCGATTTCGCGCAGGTGCGCGCGTTGATCGTCGTGGTCCCCGACATGCTCGATCACATGATTGCTGATGACGGCATCGAAGCTCGCGTCGGCAAACGGCAGCTCGATGCCGCTCACGGTCCGAAAGCGGTAGCCATCCACGACCTTGCGCTGATCCACCACGTCGACCGCGTCGACGTCGCAATCGAATCCGGCCCGGGTGGCGAAATAGTGCGCGATGGCACCCGACCCGGTACCGATTTCCAGCAGCCGCAAGCGCTGGCCGGACGCGGGACGCAACGCCAGCAGCAGTGCGATTTTTTCCGCCTTCGGCAGTCGCCCCGCCAGATCCAGGGCGGCATGCGGCGAGCGCATGAAAGCAGCGTTCATACGTTGCGACGATACGTCAACGCCGTGATCTGCTCGGAGATCAATCCGATCAGGAACACGATCACCGAAGCAGAAAACAGCAGAACGCTCATGTTGGTGAGGCGGTGCGCGGTAAGAAATGTATACAAATAATTGCTCAGACCGAGCAGAAAAAACAACGCACTCGCGGGCACGAAAAGCTTCAGTGGTGCGTAAAGCGTGGCGATCTTGAATATGATGAGCAAAAAACGCAGACCATCGCGGATCGGCTTGATGTGGCTTTTACCGACGCGCTGCGCAGCCTTGATCGGCACGTAGGCGACGGCATACGCGCTGCGAAAGAATGCCATCGTGCTGGTGGTGGGATAGGAAAACCCGTTCGGCAGCAGGTGCAGGAATTCGCGGAACTTGTCGGCGCGCACGGCGCGAAAGCCGGAGGTCAGATCGGCCACGGCGTGTCCGGTCATGTGTGAGGCCAGCCAGTTGTAGAACGCATTGGCCATGCCGCGGCCGACACCGGCCTGACCGGACCAGTCGCGCGCGCCAACGACCATGTCGAAACCTTCCCCGAGCCGAGCCACCAGCTGCGCGATGTCGGCCGGATCGTGCTGGCCATCGGCGTCCAGGAACACCAGCACGTCGCCGCGGGCGGCACGCGCGCCGATCTTGATTGCCGCGCCGTTGCCCATCGAATAGGGCTGCCGCAGCGTACGCACGCCGGATTCGTTGCAAACCGCCGCCGTGGCGTCGCTCGAGCCGTCGTCCACGACCAGAATTTCGGCCTCGGGCTGGGCGGCGCGCAGGCGCGGCAGCAGGCCGCGCAGGGCCGCCGCCTCGTTTTTTGCCGGTAATACGATGCTGATCACGCTTGCCCGCCGGTTTCGTGGATAGACTGGTTCTGTCCAGGGCAAGAGTAGCGGCTTGGCAGGGACGTTGCCAGCATTTGGCTTGGGGATTCATTCCGGGGCGGTTTTGCGGTACATTCGGCAGTAGTTTCGAGGATTTACGAAGAATTCTTATGGCGACACAGATGAATCCCGCCGCGGTCGCCGGATTGTCCGGCGTCGCTCGACGCCTGGTCATCGAAGGCACCCTTGCCGACGAGGATGCACGGCGCGCTGTCGATTCGTCGCTGAAACAGAAAATTCCGCTCGGTACATACCTGATCGAGCATGCCTTGGCCAATGGTGCGCAAGTGGCGATGGCCACGTCCGCCGAGTTCGGCGTGCCACTGTTCGATGTGGACGCGCTCGATGTCAACCCGAGCGTCGTCCGCCTGGTCAGCGAAAAACTCATCACCCAGCACAGGGCGCTGCCACTGTTCAAGCGCGGCAACCGCCTGTACGTGGCAGTGACCGATCTGACCAACGCGCACGCTCTGGATGAAATCAAGTTCCAGACCAACCACACCATCGAGCCGATTCTCGCCAGCGAGGAGCAGCTCGGCCGCATCATCGAGCGCGTGTTGGTCGAAGCCAGCAACACGATCACCGACCTCGGCGAGGATTCCGAAGGCCTGGACAGCCTGAGTCTGGAATCCGGCGATCTGGAAGGCGCCGATTCGTCCTCCGGCGTGGATGCATCCGGCGACGACGACGCGCCGATCGTCAAGTTCGTCAACAAGGTGCTCGTCGACGCGATCAAGCGCGGTGCGTCGGACATCCATTTCGAACCGTACGAAAGCAAATACCGGGTGCGCCTGCGCATGGACGGCATGCTGCGCACCGTGGCCGCACCACCGGTGAAACTGACACCGCGCATCTCTTCGCGCTTGAAGGTGATGAGCGGACTGGACATCGCCGAGCGGCGCGTGCCGCAGGACGGGCGCATCAAGCTCAATCTGTCCAAGAGCAAATCCATCGACTTCCGCGTCAGCACCTGCCCGACCCTGTTCGGCGAAAAAGTGGTGCTGCGCATTCTCGATGGCTCGACCGCACGGATGGGCATCGACAAGCTCGGCTACGAGGACGATCAGCGCGATCTGTTCCTCGCCGCGATCGAAAAGCCCTATGGCATGGTCGTGGTGACCGGTCCGACCGGCTCGGGCAAGACCGTATCGTTGTACACCGCGCTGAATATTCTCAATACCGAAGGCCGCAACATCTCCACGGTGGAAGATCCGGTCGAAATCCGCGTTGACGGCATCAATCAGGTGCAGCAGAACGTCAAACGCGGCATGACCTTCGCCGCGGCGCTGCGCTCGTTCCTGCGCCAGGATCCGGACGTGATCATGGTCGGCGAAATCCGCGATCTGGAAACCGCTGAAATTGCGATCAAGGCGGCACAGACCGGTCACATGGTGCTGTCGACCCTGCACACCAACGACGCGCCGCAAACGGTGGCGCGCCTGATGAACATGGGCATTGCACCGTACAACATCACCTCGTCCGTGACTCTGGTCATCGCACAGCGTCTGGCGCGACGTCTGCACGATTGCAAGAAACCGATGCCATCGATGCCCGCTGCCGCACTGCTTGCCGAAGGCTTCACCCAAGCCGAAATCGACGCCAAATTGCAGTTGTACGACGCCATCGGATGTTCCGGCTGCAACGAAGGTTACAAGGGTCGCACCGGCATCTATCAGGTGATGCCGATGAGCGAGGACATCCAGAAAATCATACTTGCCGGTGGCAACGCCCTGCAGATTGCGGAGACAGCGCGCGCCTCGGGCGTTCGCGATCTGCGTCAGTCGGCGTTGCTCAAGGCGAAGAACGGCGTCACCAGTCTTGCTGAAATCAACCGCGTCACCAAGGATTAATCATGGCCACCGCTACCGCCACCACTCGCGCCGCCACGCTCGCCGATCGCGGCAAGACCCGCTCACAAGTCAGCCAGTTGACGACCTACACCTGGGTCGGCACGGACAAACGCGGCGTCAAGATGAAGGGCGATTACGCCGCCAAGAACGCAAGCATGGTCAAGGCCGAGTTGCGTCGCCAGGGCCTCAACCCGACTTCGGTCAAAGCCAAGGGTAAGCCGCTGTTCGGGTCCAGCGGCAAGACGATCAAGGCACGCGATATCGCTGTGTTCAGCCGCCAGATCGCGGTGATGATGGCGGCCGGCGTGCCCATGGTGCAGGGCATCGAGATCATGGCGAACGGCTCGTCGAACGTGCGCATGAAGAACATGCTCAACGACGTCAAGACCAGCATCGAGGGCGGCTCCTCGCTGCACGAGGCGATGGGCAAATTCCCGGTGCAATTCGACGAGTTGTACCGCAATCTGGTCAAGGCCGGCGAGTCGGCTGGCGTGCTCGATACCGTGCTCGACACGGTCGCCACGTACAAGGAGAACATCGAAACGATCAAGGGCAAGATCAAGAAGGCGATGTTCTACCCGGCGATCGTATTCTCAGTGGCGATCCTTGTAACGTCAATCCTGCTGATCTTCGTGGTGCCCCAATTCGAGGACGTATTCAAGAACTTCGGCGCCCAATTGCCTGCGTTCACGCAGATGATCGTGAACGCCTCGCGCTTTCTGACCTCGTATTGGTGGTTCGTGCTGCTGTGGATAGCCGGCATCGTTATCGCGTTGATCTTCGCCTACAAGCGCTCGCCGAAATTCGCGCACTTTCTCGCCCGCGCGGTACTCAAGCTGCCGGTGGTGGGACAAATCCTGCATCAATCCGCGATCGCGCGCTTCTCGCGTACCTTGGGCGTCACTTTCGCCGCCGGTGTGCCGTTGGTCGAAGCGCTGGATTCGGTTGCCGGCGCTACCGGCAGCCCGGTTTACAACGACGCGGTCAAGCGCATTCGCGATGATGTCTCCGTCGGCCATCAATTGCAGCTGGCGATGCGCCAGACCAACCTGTTTCCGAACATGGTGGTGCAGATGGTCGCGATCGGCGAGGAATCCGGTGCGCTGGACAAGATGCTGTTCAAGGTCGCCGAGTTCTACGAGCAGGAAGTCAACAACGCAGTGGATGCGCTGGCCAGCCTGCTCGAACCTTTCATCATGGTGATCATCGGCGTTATCGTCGGCGGTCTCGTGGTCGGTATGTACCTGCCGATCTTCAAACTCGCCGCCGTGGTCGGCTGAGAACCGCGCGGTTCGCCCGACGTGGATTTCCTGCTGGCCCATCCCGGCGCGGCCATTGCCTGCGCCGGGGCGCTGGGCCTGATCGTCGGAAGTTTTCTGAATGTCGTCATCTTGCGCCTGCCTGCGCGCCTGATGCACAGCTGGCGCCAGCAAAGCCGTGAAATGCTGGAACTGGAAAGCGCCGCTGGCGATGCGCCGCCGCCCGGCATCGTGCACGAACGCTCGCACTGCCCGCACTGCAAGCATCCGCTGGGCGCGCTGGAAAACATTCCACTACTGAGCTGGCTCGCCTTGCGCGGTCGCTGCCGGCATTGCCGCGCGCCGATTTCCATCCAGTACCCGCTGATCGAATTGCTGACCGGGATCTGCTCGGCCATCATCGTCTGGAAATTCGACGTGAGCTGGCAGGCGGCCGCGGGATTGGCCCTGACCTGGACACTGATCGCGTTGGCCGGCATCGATGTGCGCACGCAATTGTTGCCGGATCAGATGACGTTGCCGCTGTTGTGGCTCGGACTGCTGCTGTCGCTGTTGCCTCTTTTTGCCGGCAGCGGCGCCAGCATTCTCGGCGCAGCGATCGGGTATCTGGCGCTATGGTCGGTGTATTGGCTGTTTAAACTGGCCACCGGCAAAGAGGGCATGGGCTACGGCGACTTCAAGCTGCTAGCAGCGTTAGGTGCGTGGATGGGACCGGTCGCGCTGCTGCCGATCGTGCTGCTGTCCTCCCTCATCGGTGCCATTGTCGGCGGCGCTTTTCTCGCCTTCCGCGGCCAGGATCGCGCCACGCCGATTCCGTTCGGCCCATTCCTCGCCGCGGCGGGTTGGGTGTGGTTCGTCTTTAACGAACCGCTAGCGCGCGTATACCGGCATCTGTTCGGTTTTGCGTAAACGTGGCGACCTCGCGCGCCAGTCTCGTTATCGCCCTCACTGGCGGCATCGCCAGCGGCAAGAGCGCGACGTCGCAGCGATTCGTGCAACACGGCGCGCCGGTGTTCGATGCCGATGTGGTCGCGCACGAGCTGGTCGCGCCTGCGCAGCCGGCATTGGCCGAAATCTCCACTGCGTTCGGCGCGCAAATGCTCACGCGATCCGGCGAACTGGATCGCGCGCGTCTGCGCGATTGTGTGTTCGCCGATACGGCGGCACGCGCGCTTCTGGAATCGATTCTGCATCCGCGCATCCGCACCATCCTGTGCGAACGGGTGCGCACCTGCACGGCGCTGTACTGCGTACTCGCTATTCCATTGTTCGCCGAATGTCACGCCGACTACGCGTGGGTCGATCGGGTATTGGTAACGGATGCGCCGCACGCCGTGCAATTACAGCGTTTGACGCAACGCTCCGGCATCGGTGCGACGACCGCGCAACGCATGCTCGATGCGCAGGCCTCGCGTGCGCAACGCCTCGCGCTGGCGGATGATGTGATCGACAACACCGGGCCGCTGGCGGCGCTGGATGTGGCGGTGGCGCGCTTGCATGCGCGCTACAGCGATGCGGCCACCGCGCGCAGCCGAGAAACTTGAGCGCGGTTAAGCGTCCGGCCAGAACGCCGAGATTCCCGCCACGCCCTGCGCGCCGGCGCGTTTTGCCGTCGTCAGATCCGCCGGTCCTACACCGCCGAGCGCATACACCGGCAAGGGTGCGGCGCCGACGAGTTCGGCGAACTGCACCCATCCCAACGGGGTCGCCTGTGGATGGCTCGCGGTCGCCAACACCGGCCCGAGGACGGCGAAATCCACACCGATCGTCGCTGCGTGCGCGAGTTCGCGTGCATCGTGACACGACGCCGCGACCCAGCGCTGCGTCCCGAGCGGCCGCGCCGACAGCCGCAACAGTGTCGCGGCAGGCAAGTGCACGCCGACGCCCAATTCCGATGCCAGCGCTGTGTCGCCATTGATAAGGATGTCGGCGCCAACTGCGGCGGCGAGTTCACGCGCCGCCAGCGCCAGCGCGTTGCGTTGCGCCGGCGGCGCCGCGCGGATGCGCAATTGTATACATTTTTCACCTCTATCGAACTGACGCACCAAGGCACGCAGGAAGCCGCCAGTGTCGACCCCGGGCTCGGGCGTGATCGGATAGTGCGACGGCAACCGCAGCGCGGCGAGCACGGGCTTGTCCGCCGCCGGCATCTGCAAACCGGCAAGCTCGGCGAGACTGGCCCAGCGCAGGGCCTGGCCTTCGCGTCCCTGTGCCTCGCCGCGCCAGTCGTGCACCTCGAACACGTCGAGCAGAACGGATTTTCCCGGGTAGCGCCACGGCACCGCGATCAGCGGTTCGATCGCGCTGGTTTCGATGCCCAACTCCTCGGTCAGTTCGCGACGCAGTGCGGCAGCCGCGGATTCGCCCGGCTCGCATTTGCCACCGGGAAATTCCCATAGGCCGGCCAGATGCTTGCCGGGCGGACGTTGCGCGAGAAGGACTCGGCCGTGCGCATCGCGCAGAATGCCGGCGGCGACGTGGATGACGTTCCTACCCACACTGGGTCGAAGTCAGGCAAGCTTGCCGTGGCATTGCTTGTACTTCTTGCCAGACCCGCACGGGCACGGATCGTTGCGCCCAACCTTGGGCTGATCGCGCATCACCGGCGTGCGTGCCTGTGGCATATCCTCGGCGCCGACAACATCGCCGCTTTGTGGCGCGGGCAGGCCACCGGCCTCGGCATGCTGGAACTCCAGCGCTCGACGCTCGGCTTCCTGGCGCTGGCGTTCTTCCATCGCGGCGACCTCCGCCTCGTTCTGGATGCGGATGCGCGCCAGACGTTGCATGACTTCGACCTTGACCTCGTCGAGCATGCGCTGGAACAGCAAGAACGCCTCACGCTGGAATTCCTGCTTGGGCTGCACCTGCGCATAGCCGCGCAAATAGATGCCCTGACGCAGGTAATCCATCGCCGCCAGATGTTCTTTCCAGTACTGGTCGAGAACCTGCAACAGGAAGAACTTTTCCGCCGCACGCATGATCTCCGAACCGTACATCGCTTCTTTTTCGCGGAAGAAACGCTCGACTTCCTCGATCACATGTTCGCGCACGTCGTCGGCGGACACCTCGTGCTGTTGCTCGACCCAGTGCTTGAGATCGAACTGGAAGCCGAATTCACCCTCCAGCGCGCGGTCCAGGCCGGCGACATCCCATTGTTCGTCGACGCTGTCCGGCGGCACGCAGCGCCGGCACAAGGTTGTTGAACACGTCGTAGCGGATGTTGACGATGTTCTGCGAGACATCGTCGGAATCGAGCAATTCGTTGCGCTGCTCGTAGATCACCTTGCGCTGATCGTTGGCGGTATCGTCGAACTCGAGCAGATGCTTGCGGATATCGAAGTTGTGCGACTCGACCTTGCGCTGCGATTTCTCGATCACGCGCGTGATCATGCGGTCTTCGAGCGCCTCGTGCTCCTTCATGCCGAACAGCTGCATCCAGCGCGTGACCCAGTCGCGGCGCGAAGATGCGCATCAGCGAATCTTCCAGCGACAGATAGAAACGGCTGGAACCCGGATCGCCCTGGCGGCCCGGAACGGCCGCGCAGCTGGTTGTCGATACGACGCGATTCGTGGCGTTCGGTGCCGATGATGTGCAAGCCGCCGGCGGCGACTACCGCTTCGTGCCGCTGCTGCCAGTCGGCCTTGACCTGTTCGCGCTCGTCTTCGCTGGTCTCCGGCGGTAGCGCGGCGAGCTCGGCTTCGAGCGAACCGCCGAGCACGATGTCGGTGCCGCGGCCCGCCATATTGGTGGCGATGGTCACGCGCGCCCGGGCGACCGGCCTGCGCGACGATCTGCGCTTCACGCTCGTGCTGCTTGGCATTGAGCACTTCGTGCGGGATCGGCGGCTTCTGCTTGTTGAGAAGGCCCGAGAGCAGTTCGGAGGTTTCTATCGAGGTAGTGCCGACCAGTACCGGCTGGCCACGCTGCGTAACAGTCCTTGATGTCCTCGATCACCGCGCCGAACTTGTAATTCTGCTTGAGGAAGATGATGTCCTGGTTGTCCTTGCGGATCATCGGCTGGTGGGTGGGAATCACCACCACTTCCAGACCATAGATCGACTGGAACTCGTACGCCTCGGTATCGGCCGTGCCGGTCATGCCGGCCAGCTTCTTGTACATCCGGAACAGGTTCTGGAACGTGATCGAGGCGAGGGTCTGGTTCTCGCGCTGGATCGGCACGCCTTCCTTGGCCTCGACCGCCTGATGCAGGCCGTCGGACCAGCGCCGTCCCGGCAGGGTGCGGCCGGTGAATTCGTCGACGATGATCACCTCGCCGTCGCGCACGATGTATTCCTGATCGCGGTGGTAGAGCGCATTGGCGCGCAAGCGCGGCGTTCAGATGATGGACCACGGCGAGGTGCTTGGGGTCGTACAGACTCTCGCCGTCGCCGATGATGCCCTCCTCGCGCAGCATCTGTTCGGCGTGCTCCATGCCGTCCTCGGAGAGATGCACCTGCTTCTGCTTCTCGTCGACGTAGTAATCGCCCGGCACCGGCGGCTTGTCAGGCTCGCTGTCCTTGGCCTGGCGCGTGAGCTTGGGCACGATGCGGTTGATGCGGAGTACAACTGCGGCGAGTCGTCGGACGGGCCGGAGATGATCAGCGGCGTGCGCGCTTCGTCGATCAGGATCGAGTCGACTTCGTCGACGATGGCGTAATGCAGACCGCGCTGATAGCGCTGCTCCTTGGCCAGGCGCCATGTTATCGCGCAGGTAATCGAAACCGAATTCGTTGTTGGTGCCATAGGTGATGTCGGCTGCGTAGGCCGCACGCTTGTCGCCGTGCTCCATGCCCGGCCAGACCACGCCGACGCTGCATGCCCAGGAAATCGTAGACCTTGCCCATCCATGCCGCGTCGCGCTTGGCCAGATAATCGTTCACGGTGACCACGTGCACGCCCTTGCCGGCCAGCGCGTTCAGATATACCGGCAAGGTCGCCACAAGGGTCTTGCCCTCGCCGGTGCGCATCTCGGCGATCTTGCCCTGATGCAGCACCATGCCGCCGATCAGCTGCACATCGTAATGACGCAGCCCAAGTACGCGCCGCGAGGCCTCGCGCACGGTGGCGAACGCTTCCGGCAGAAGGGATTCGAGTTTCGCCATCGGCGAGGCGCTTGCGGAACTGTACGGTCTTGTCGCGCAATTCGTCGTCGGACAGGTTCTTCAAGCTCGGTTCGAAGGTGTTGATCTTCGCCACGGTCTTGTTCATCTGGCGCAGCAGGCGTTCGTTGCGGCTGCCAAAAACGCCGGTCAGGATGCGATTCAACATGGGTCAGCGGGACTTTGAATGGAAAAGAGTCGCACGGTGGCGCAACGGCAACCGTATCGGGAGGCCGCCGCATGATACGGCGCTCCACGCATATTGCATAGGAATGGGGCCGCGCGCGACCCGATTCAAGGCATCGCGTGTCAGGCTTTCTTCACGCCGCGATTGACATAGACGATCGGATTGACCGCGCGCCCATGCAGCCAGACCTCGAAATGGCAATGCGGGCCGGTGGCGCGGCCGGTTTCGCCGACGCGGGCGATGATCTGTCCCGCGTGCACGCGTTCGCCCACGGTCACAACGTTCTTGCGGTTGTGGGCATAGCGCGTCATGTAGCCATTGCCGTGATCGATCTCGACCACATTGCCGTAGCCGGAACGCTGGCCGACGAAAGTAACCACGCCATCGGCAACCGCACGGATGGCGCTGCCGGCGGGCGCGTCGAAGTCGATCCCCATGTGATGCTCGACCCCACCGCTGATCGGATCGGTACGCGTACCAAAACCGGAACCAATGTAACCATCGGCTACCGGATAGCCCTTGGGCAGCAGCTCGTTATCCACACGCCGATCCAGCAGCAGCTGCTCGAGCACGTTCAGGCGCGTTTCCTCATTGCCGAACTGGCTGCGCAGGTTGGCGATGTTGTTCGCCAGATCGGCATTGAGCGGCTGCGGCCGGACATTGGCGTCTTCCGGACCGCCCAATCCCGGCGCCGAGCTGAAATCGAATTCGTTGCTGTCGAGCTTGCCGACCTGAGCGAGGCGCTGGCCGAGCGCGTCCAGACGCAATGCGCGCGCCTGCAGCGAGCCGAGCTGGATGGCCAGTGCATTGAGGTTGCGCTGCGCGGACGCTTCGAGCAAGCTCACGCTTTGGCCCTGCGTCGCGATCTGCGCCTTCATGGCGTTCAACTCGCGCAAGGCATTGTCGCGTGGGTTGGCAAACAGCAGCGCCGCCGCAAAACCGGCACCGCCGAAGCACAAGATGCACACGAGTGCGATGCCGGCGAGTTTGGCGCGTATGCGCCAGCTGTCGAAATCCAGCGCGCGGGGTGTGGCGTGCGGCTTGGATACAATTATGATGTTCATGCCGATCGGCCCTTTCATTCGGGTTCCACCATGCACAGTGCGCCCCGCTTCAGCAAACGTCCGCCCGCCAAAACCGTCGGCGAGTGTCCCGGCATCGCCGCGCTGGCCGCGCACGCGAAAGCCTTGGACGCATTGGACCGCACTCTGCGCCAGTTGCTGCCCGATCCGCTGCGCCGCCACTGTTGTCTGGCGGATCTACGGGCCGGACGGCTCGTCTTTCTGGCGAGATCACCGGTCTGGGCAGCCAAATTGCGGTTTCATCAAACCGCACTACTGGCCGAAGCCCGCAAGGTCGCGGGCGTCCCGATCGGGAATTTCGCCGTGAAAGTGGCACCCCTGCCCCCCGTTCCCCCGGAGCAGACCAGGCGTAGACCGCTTTCGGATGCCGCTGCGGAACATCTCAAGACAGCGGCGCATTCCGTCGCCGACCCGGAACTGCGGGCCGCGTACCTCCGTCTGGCATCCCTTGCCGAATGATTTTTTCCAAGCGGACGCGATTATGTCCGCACACGCCGCCGCTGTCTGCGACGGTCGTGTTAAACCTCACATTGCCTGGGCTGGATGCGCGTAGGAAATCGGCGCCTTGCGCCGGATCGTCGAAAGTGACCTCTTCCCAGGCCTTTGTCTCGGCCATCAACGCACGCAACAGCTTGTTGTTCAGTTCGTGGCCGGACTTGTGGCCGTAAAACGCGCCGATCAGACTGTGCCCGAGCAGGTACAGATCGCCGATCGCATCCAGAATCTTGTGTTTGACGAATTCGTCTTCGTAACGCAGACCGTCCTCGTTGAGGATGCGGTAGTCGTCCAGCACGATGGCGTTGTCCATCGAGCCGCCCGAGCGCCAGATTGCTGCTCGCGCAGCATTTCGATGTCGCGCATGAAGCCGAAGGTGCGCGCGCGGCTGACTTCCTTGACGAACGAAGTCGTGGAAAAATCGACTGTCGCGCGCTGGAGTGCGCGTCGTGAATATCGGGTGGTCGAAATCGATCGGGAAGCCGACCTTGAAGCCGTCGAACGGCTCGAAGCGCGCCCATTTGTCGCCGTCGCGCACTTCACCGGTTTCTTGATGCGGATGAAGCGCTTGTGGCGCGTTCTGCTCCTCGATGCCGGCGGATTGCAGCAGGAATACGAACGGACCGGCGCTGCCATCCATGATCGGCACTTCCGGCGCGGACAGATCCACATAGGCGTTGTCGATGCCCAGGCCGGCGAAGCGCCGACAACAAGTGTTCCACCGTGGCGATGCGCACATCGCCATTTACCAGGGTGGTGGCCAGGCGTGGTGTCGCCGACATTTTCGGCAGCAGCACGGATCTCAACTGGTTGTTCCAGATCCACGCGCCGGAACATGATGCCGGTATCGACTGCCGCAGGACGCAACGTCATATAAACCTTCTCGCCGGTGTGAAGCCCACGCCGGTCGCGCGGATCACATTCTTGAGCGTGCGCTGTTTGAATCATTTCTGTGTGTCCCCTGGGCAGGGTGCGGCAGGAGCAGCAAAACGCGCGGCATCGTAACACAGGGCCGGGAATGGGAAAAGTAAATCGGTGCAAATAACCCACAACTGTTGCATTAATGCAACATATAACGAATGCGATGCGGAACAAGGAAAACCGCGGCGACGCATCGTCGCCGCGGTTTGTGGCAGGATCGCGCGGCTACGCCGCCGCGCCGTGGCTCTGGCTTGCGGAAACCTCCGGTGTCAGTCTCAATCCGCCTGCCTGCGCAGAAACGCCGGGATATCCAGGTATTCGCTTTGCGACACGGTCGCCTGCCCCTTGGGCTTGACCGTCTCGCCACCGCCCGTGTTGCGGGAGTCGCTGACCCGACAGGCTTGAGCGTAGTCCACCGGCAGATCGTCCGTACCGGTGCGGCGAGATGATACGCGGACGTTCCGCCGACCGGCAGCGTTCTCGCGGCGCACATTCTGGCGCGCGGCGTTGCGGTTCAGGCCGGTCGCCACCACCGTGACGCGCACATCGTCCTGCATGTTCCGGATCGAGCACGGTGCCGATCACCACGGTCGCGTCCTCCGCGGCGAACTGTGCACGACATCACCGATCTCGTTGAACTCGCCCATGGTCAGATCCGGTGCCGGCAGTGATGTTGACCAGGATGCCGCAGGCGCCGGACAGGTTGACGTCTTCGAGCAACGGGTTGTTGACCGCCGCTTCGGCCGCAGCCACGGCACGGTCGTCGCCGCGCGCACTGCCCGATGCCCATCATCGCCATGCCCATTTCGGCCATCACGGTACGCACGTCGGCGAAATCGACGTTGATCAGGCCGGGACGCGTGATCAGGTCGGCTATACCCTGCACGGCACCCAGCAGCACGTCGTTGGCTGCCTGGAAGGCCTGAGCAGGGTTATATCGCGACCCAGCACGGTCAGGCAGTTTCTCGTTCGGGATCGCTGATCAGCGAATCCACATACTGGCACAGATCCTCGATGCCCTTGAGCGCCACCTGCATGCGCCGGCGACCCTCGAACGGGAACGGCTTGGTGACGACGGCCACCAGTCAGCACGCCCATTTCCTTGGCCAGCTGCGCGACCACGGGTGCCGCGCCGGTGCCGGTACCGCCGCCCATGCCGGCGGTGATGAACACCATGTCCGCGCCGGTCAGGGCTTCTACGATGCGCTCGCGATCCTCGAGCGCGGCCTGACTGCCGACTTCGGGATTTGCGCCGGCGCCCAGGCCCTTGGTCACGTTGCCGCCGAGCTGCAGCGTGAGCTTGGCACCGCTCATCTTCAGCGCCTGCGCGTCAGTATTGGCGGCGACGAAATCCACGCCTTCGATGCTGCTGGCCGACCATATGGGCCACTGCGTTGCCGCCGCCGCCGCCGACGCCGATTACCTTGATCACCGCATTGGGTGCGAGTTCTTTCGACCAGTTCAAACATGATTCCCGACCTCCGCTAGCCAGAATTGAAACGCATTGATGTAGTTGTGTTTTGCCTCCGGCATCTCCTGACGCCTTCGACCGTGCGGAACAGGCGTATGTCCCGCGCGTTGCCCGTTGCCGGGCAGGATCCGTTTCGGATCCGCGCCGCGCCTCCTGCGCGGCAAAACTTTGTGACCGACCCGCGGGCTGTCAGTAACTAGAACTCGCCTTTGATCCAGTGCAATACCCGATCGAGCGCGTTGCCGACACCGCTGCCGGGTACGGCAATCGGCATGCGCGGTTGTCCGGCGGCTGCCGTACAGCAACAGCCCCACGCCGCTGGCGTGCACCGGATTGCTGCACCACGTCGGCCAGCCCGGTCACGTGCTGCGGCAGGCCCACGCGCACCGGCAGGTGGAAAACTTCCTCGGCCAGTTCCACCACGCCTTCCATCTTGGACGCAGCCGCCGGTCAACACGATGCCGGCGGCGACCAGCTTTCAAATCCGGAACGGCGCAGTTCGGCCTGCACCATGCCGAACAGCTCTTCGTAGCGCGGCTGTACCCATTCGGCCAGAGTCTGGCGCGCCAGTCGCCGCGGCGGGCGGTCGCCGACACTCGGCACCTGGATGGTTTCTTCGGCGTGCGCCAGTTGCGCCAGCGCACAGGCATACTTGACCTTGATCTCCTCGGCGTGCGCGGTCGGCGTGCGCAAAGCCGTGGGCGATGTCGCTGGTGACTTGGTCGCCGCCGATCGGCAGCGATGCCGTATGCCGGATCGCACCCTGGATGAACATGGCGATGTCGGTGGTGCCGGCGCCGATGTCCACCAGACACACGCCCAGCTCGCTCTCATCCGGCACCAGCACCGCCTTGCTCGAGGCGATCGCGGCGGGAATCAGATCATCCACCTGCAGGCCACAGCGGTTGACGCACTTGGCGATGTTCTGCGCTGCGCTCACGGCACCAGTGACGATGTGCACGTTGGCTTCCAGGCGCACGCCGGTCATGCCGATCGGATGGCGGATGTCCTCCTGGCCGTCGACGATGTATTCCTGCGGTTCCTTGTAGAGCATCACGCTGGTCAGCGGGGATGGCCACTGCGCAGGCGGCATCGAGCACGTGTTCCACATCGGCCGCGGTCACTTCGCGGTCGCGGATCGGCGCGATGCCGTGCGAATTGCGGCCGCTGATGTGGCTGCCGGAAATGCCCGCGTAGACCGAGCGGATTTCGCAACCGGCCATGAGTTCGGCTTCCTCGACCGCGCGCTGGATCGACTGCACAGTGGATTCGATATCCACCACAACGCCGCGCTTGAGCCCGTGCGAGGCATGCGAGCCGATGCCGATCACCTCGACGGTTTCGCCAGGCGTGTATTCGCCAACGATCGCCACGACTTTCGACGTGCCGATGTCCAGGCCAACGATCAGGGATTTGTCGCTTTTTGTTTTGGTCATGTGTGTGTCTCGGGCTTGGCGCCTGCGGTGGCATCCGCTGCCGGCGCGACTGGCGGCGGGTTGGCGGACCAGAGAATGGCGAAGCCGTTGCTGTAACGCAGGTCGGCATGCTGAAAACCGTTCGGGTGCGCCGCGCTCAATTGCGGGAACACTGCGAGAAACTGTTGCAGACGCGCGTTGGCCGATTTGTGCCCGAGCAGGATCTGCGCGCCATTGGCCAACGTCAGCGTCCAACTGCCGCGTTCGCTCAGGCGTACGCCGGTGAGAAGCATGCCGCTGCCGGAAAACACATGCGCCGTGCGCGTATAGAAACCCACCACCCGAGCGAGCGCATCGTCGGGGCCATCCAGTTGCGGCAGCCCCTGCAACGCATCGCCGCCCGACACGGAAAACAGCGTACCGTCGCGCCCGATCAGGCGCGCCGCACGCCAGCGCGCGAACGGCTGACGCTCGCGCACATGCAGCACGACGGTATCCGGCCAGCGCTTGCGCACTTCCACGCCGGCCACCCAGGGCAACGCGGCAACCGCCGATCGCACTTCTTCCAGATTCAAGGCGAAGAAGCCGGCGCCCAGATGCGTCGACGCCGCGGCGCGGATTTGCTCGGCACTGACATGATTGTAGTCGGCCTCCACCTGCAGATAGCGCACCGGCCAACGCCCCACCGCAAACCATCCTTCCAGTGCACCGACGACCGGCAACGCGACCAAGCCAAGCGCCAAACCCCAGGCCAGCATCTTGAGCAGAACGCGGCTGTTCACAGTGCGCTCTCCGCGAATGAGGTTTCCAGGATCCGCCAGCACAACTCCTCGAACCCAATACCGACCGCGGCCGCCGCCTTGGGTACCAGCGAATGGCTGGTCATGCCGGGAGCGGTGTTGACTTCCAGCAACCAGTTGCGGCCTTCGCGATCGCGCATGACATCGACCCGACCCCAACCGCTGCACGCCAGCGCATCGAACGCGGCGAGCGCCAAACGGCGCAGTTCAGCTTCCTGTGCGCCGTCAAGTCCGGGGCAGAGATATTGCGTATCGTCTGCTACATACTTGGCGTTGTAATCGTAGAACGCGCCTTGCGGCACAATGCAAATGCTGGGCAACGCTTCGTGGCCCAAAATGCTGACCGTAAATTCGTCGCCGATGACCATCTGCTCGACGAGCAAATCGCCCGGATAGCGCGCGGCGAGTTCGACCGCCGCATCGAGCCCGGATTCATCGAATACGCGCGTGACGCCGACACTGGAACCTTCGCACGCCGGCTTGATGATCAGCGGAAAACCAAGCTGTGCGGCAGCAGCATGCACGTCGCCACCACGTGGCAGCGGCGCAAAGCGCGGTGTCGGCAGGCGCAGCGCATCCCACACCCACTTGCTGCGCACCTTATCCATGCTCAGGGCCGAGCCGAGTACCCGCGAGCCGGTGTACGGCACGCGCAGCGACTCCAATGCGCCTTGCAGCACGCCATCTTCGCCGCCGCCATGCTGGCCATGCAGGATATTGAACACGCGTGCGAAGTGGCCGGCGCGCAGCGCGTCCAGCAGGGCGGGAATGCCGTCGATGGCGTGCGCATCCACGCCGCGCGCCTTGAGCGCAGCCAGCACGTTGCGGCCCGAATCCAACGACACTTCGCGCTCGGCGCTGTTGCCGCCCATCGCTACCGCGACGCGTCCGAATTGCCCGGGGGAAGCGATGCGCATCAGTGGTCTTTCCTGTGCTTGAGTGCGCCCGCCGCGGCGATCTCATTCGCTGCCACGCCGATGTCGCCGGCGCCAAGCAGCAGCAGCAGATCGCCGTCGCGCAACAGCGCTGGCAAAACGGTTTTCAGTTCGCGCGGATGCTCGATCAGTACCGGATCGACCTTGTTGCGCGCACGTACCGCACGCGCCAGTGCGCGCCCGTCCGCGCCGGCGATTGGCGCTTCACCAGCGGGATAGACCTCGGTCAGGATCAACACATCGGCGTCGGCGAGGACATTGGCAAAATCGTCGAGCAGGTCCCGCGTGCGCGTGTAGCGATGCGGCTGGAACGCGGCAACGAGTCGCCGTTGCGGCCAACCGTTGCGAGCCGCAGCGAACACGGCGGTCAGTTCGCTCGGATGATGCCCGTAATCGTCCACCAGCAACACGGCGCCATGATCCAACGCCAGCTCGCCGCGAATCTGAAAACGCCGGCCGACGCCCTGGAAATGTTCGAATGCGTGCGCGATCGCGGCCGGTTCAATGCCCAGTTGCCAGCCGACCGCGGCGGCGGCGAGCGCATTTAGCACGTTGTGCAGACCGGGCAGGTTCAGCGTCACCGCGACGGTGGCGGTTGCAGGCAGGTGCAGATCGAAACGCATGCGCGGACCATCCTGACGAACCCGCGTCGCGCGTACGTCGGCAGCGGCGTTGATCGCGTAGGTTAACGTGCGCCGCGCGGTCGCGCGCGCGAGCGCCGCCACTTCGGCGTCGTCGACGCACAGCACAGCCACGCCATAAAACGGCAGTCGATGCAGAAAATCGGCGAACGCTTTCTTGACGCACTCGAAATCGCCAGCGTAGTTCTCCAGATGATCAGCGTCGATATTGGTCAGGATCGCCATGACCGGATTGAGCAGCAGAAACGAGCCGTCGGATTCGTCGGCCTCGGCGACCAGATATTCGCCACCGCCAAGACGCGCGTTCGCTCCGGCGGCAATCAGCTGGCCGCCGATCACGAAGGTGGGATCCATCCCGCCTTCGGCGAGCACGCTGGCGACCAGGCTCGTGGTCGTCGTCTTGCCATGCGTGCCGGCCACGGCGATGCCGCGGCGGAAGCGCATGAGTTCGCCGAGCATCTCCGCACGCGGCACGACCGGAATGCGGCGTTCGCGTGCCGCGCACAGCTCCGGGTTGTCCGCGCGGATCGCGCTGGACACCACCAGCACGTCGGCATCGGCGACATTGCCCGCTGTGTGAGCTTTGTGGATTTGTATACCGAGGCCCGCAAGCCGCCGCGTCGTCGCCGAGTCGGCCAGATCAGACCCGGATACCGCGTAGCCCAGGTTGTGCAGGACTTCGGCTATGCCGCTCATGCCGGCACCGCCGATACCGACGAAATATACGCGCCGGAAGCCGTGCATGATGTCGCGCGTTGCAACCGGCGCCTGGGCCATCATGCCGCCACCTCCAGGCACACCTGAGCGATGCGCGCTGCCGCGGCGGGTTTGGCCACGCTGCGCGCGGCCTGCGCCATCGTCAAAAGCTGTGCGCGGTCGCCGAGCGCCTCGAACGTCCTGCCCAGTCGCGCGATGAAATCCGGCCCCTCGGCAACCAGGCGCGCGCCGCCGGCAGCCACCATCGCCTCGGCATTTTTCGTCTGGTGATCGTCCACCGCGTGTGGGAATGGCACCAGGATCGATGGCGCGCCGGCCGCGGCCAGTTCCGCCAGGGTGAGCGCGCCGGAGCGACAGATGACCAGATCCGCCCAGGCATAAGCGGCCGCCATGTCCTTCTCGAACGGCACTACGTCGGCATCGATGCCGGCACTCAGGTATGCATTGCGGGCCTTGTCGAAATGCGCCTCGCCACATTGATGCCGCACCGCCACCGGCAAGCGCGACCCACGCCGGCGCAGTACCTCGGGCAGTGCGGTGTTGAGGCTTTGCGCGCCCTGACTGCCACCGAGCACGAGCAGCTTGATCGTGCCGTCGTGGCTCGCGTAGCGCTGGGCAGGCGCCGCCACTGCGGCGATCGAGGCCCGCACCGGATTGCCGACCCATTCGGCGCCGGGAAAGACGCCGTCGAACCCGGTCAGCACGCGCGTGGCCTTGCGCGCCAGCAGGCGGTTGGTCCGGCCGGCGATACGGTTTTGTTCGTGCACCACCAGCGGAATCTTCGCCAGCCGCGCGGCGATGCCACCCGGCGCCGCCGCATAACCGCCGAGTGCAAGCACGCTGCGCGGATGGTGTTTCTTCAGCACCTTGCGCGCGGCGAGCACCGCGCCGGCCAGCTGCAAAGGCATACCGAGCATCGCACGCAAACCCTTGCCACGCACGCCGTGGATCTTGATCGTTTCCAGCGCGATACCTTGTTGCGGCACAAGGCGCGTTTCCAGCCCGGACTTGCCGCCGAGCCAGACCACCGGCACCTTGCGCCGCGCCAGTTCCTGCGCCACGGCGATGCCGGGGAAAATGTGGCCGCCGGTGCCGCCGGCCAGGATCAGCACGGGTCCGTCCGCATTCGTCATGTCCGCGCTCCGCGCAACAGCGCTGCGGGTTCGACGATCTGCGTTTGCGCCGGCAGCGGTCGCGACACCTCGTAGCTGATCCGCAACAGAATGCCGATCGCCGCGCAAGTCATCAGCACGCTGGAGCCACCGGAGCTGATCAAGGGCAGGGTCAAACCCTTGGTCGGCAGCACGCCGAGGTTCACGCCGATCGACACCAGCGCTTGCAGGCCGAGCATCAGGCCGATGCCGAATGCGCAGTAGCCGGCGTAGCGCTGACCGCGTTCGACTGCGCGCAGACCGAGCGCGAGCGCGCGCCCGACCAGCACCGCGAACAACACGATGACGAGCAGGATGCCGGCAAAGCCCAGTTCCTCGGCAATCACGGCAAGGATGAAATCGGTATGCGCTTCGGGCAGGTAAAACAGTTTCTGCACGCTCGCACCCAGACCAACGCCGAACCATTCGCCGCGACCGACCGCGATCAGCGCCTGGGTGAGCTGGAAGCCATCGTCGAACGGATGTTGCCACGGGTCGAGAAACGAGGTCAGTCGCTTGACCCGGTAATCGGAGGTCAGCGCCGCCCACGCGATCGCCGGCATCGTCGGTACCGCCAGATACAGCAGGTTGCGCATGCGCGCGCCGCCCAGCCAGAGCATGCCCACGGTGACGGCGACGATCAGCGCGGCGCTGCCAAAATCCGGCTGCAAAAGCAGCAGACCGACAAGCACCACGGCCACGCCCACCGGTTTGAACACGCCGAAGAAGCGCGCCTGCACGGCGTTGTGCTGGCGCACGAGATAACTGGCCAGATAAAACACGAACAGCAGTTTGACCGCTTCCACCGACTGGAAACCGACGAGCCCCAAGCGAATCCAGCGGCGCGAGCCATTGATGCGCATGCCGAATCCCGGCGCGAACACCAGCAGCAGCAGGATCACCGCAAACAGCAGCAGGGTGAACGCATTGCGTTTGAACCACTCCAATTCCACGCACATCAAAGTGCCGCACAGCGCGGTGCCCATGCTCAGGAAAATCAAGTGCCGGACCAGGTAATGGAATGGCCCGACATGCTGACCGTCGGCGATGGCAATGGAGGATGACGCCACCATCACCACGCCCAGGCTCGCCAGCGCCAGCGCGGCCGCGATCAGCACCGCGTCGTAGCGGCCCCGGGTTTCGTCGCGTCGTGTGGCTTGTTGGCCCAATCCGAACATCGTCATCTGACCTTCAATGTCGCCAAACCGATGAGTACGAGCACTACCGAGATGATCCAGAAACGCACGATCACGCGCGGCTCCGGCCAGCCCTTCAATTCGAAGTGATGATGGATCGGCGCCATGCGGAAAATGCGCTTGCCGGTCAACTTGAAGCTGGCGACTTGCAGGATCACCGAGGCCGTTTCCATCACGAACACGCCGCCCATGATCAACAGCACGATTTCCTGGCGCACGATCACCGCCACGGTGCCAAGTGCGGCACCGACCGCGAGCGCACCTACGTCGCCCATGAACACTTGCGCGGGATAGGCGTTGAACCACAAAAACCCCAAACCGGCACCCGCCAGTGCGCCGCAGAAGATGCACAACTCGCCCGCACCGGGCACGGCGGGAATCTGCAGGTACTGCGAGAACACACTGTGTCCGGATGCATACGCGAACACGCCCAACGCCGAGGCGACGAGCACGGTCGGCATGATCGCCAGGCCATCCAGACCGTCGGTCAAATTCACCGCGTTGGAGAATCCGACGATGATGAAATAACCGATCGCAACGAATCCCAGGCCCAGCGGAATCGCGACTTGCTTGAATAGCGGCACGTACAGCGCGAGTGCGGCGGGCGAGTCCTGCCGCAGCACGAAATACAGACCGAGCGCGGCGGCCAAACCGCACAGCGATTGCCAGAAATATTTCCAACGCGCAGGCAGGCCGCGACTGTCGTGCAGCACCAGCTTGCGGTAATCGTCGTAGAAACCGATCGCGCCGAACGCGAGCATGCTGCCGAGCGCGATCCACATGTAGCGGTTGCGCAGATCCGCCCACAACAAGGTGGCAACGGCGACGGCAAGCAGGATCAGCGCGCCGCCCATCGTCGGCGTGCCGGCCTTGGTCAGATGCGATTGCGGACCGTCGCCGCGAATCACCTGCCCGGCCTTGACTGCCGCGAGCCGGCGGATCAGGTCCGGTCCGAGCAGCAGCGCGACAACGAGCGCGGTGAGCGCACTCATGATCGTGCGGAACGACACGTACTGGAACAGATGAAACGCGCTCAGGTGTCCACGCAGCAGATCGGCCAGCTCAAGCAGCATGACGCGCGCCTCCGTGGTGGCCGTTGCCGTGCAGCGCCTGCACCACGCGCTCCATCGCCGAACCGCGCGAACCCTTCACCAGCACGCTGACGCCGGGATGCACATCGGCTGCGAGCGCAGCAATCAGTTCCTGCTGATTGACGAAATGGCGCCCGCCCTTGCCGAATGCGCGCACCGCATGTGCAGAAAATTCGCCGACCGCGTACAGGCGCGCAATCCCCTGCGCGTGGGCAAGCGCGCCGGTCTGCGCATGCAGTTGCACCGCATCCGCGCCCAGCTCGCGCATATCGCCGAGCACCAACCAGCCTTCGCCGGATTCCGAAGCCAGGGTCGCGATCGCCGCAGCGGTGGAACCGGGATTGGCGTTGTAGCTGTCATCGATCAGAATCCAGCCATCCGTCATTGCGTGCCGAATCAGGCGGCCGGCGACCGGCGACGCGGATTCGAGTCCTTGCACAATGGCGGCCAGTGGCGCCTCGAAGGCCAGCGCGAGCGCCGCGGCGGCGAGCGCGTTCATCACGTTATGCCGGCCCGGCAGCAGCAGGCGCACATCGATTTTCCCTACCGGTGTGTGCAGGCAGAACTGCGAAGTGACGCCGAGCGTGCGAATTTCGCCGCGCACATCGGCGTCGTGCTCCAGCCCAAAGCGCAACACGCGGTGGGCGCCAGCCATGCGCGCAAAAAATCCGGCAAACGCGTCGTCGGCATTGATCACGGCAATACCATGCGCCGGCAGCGCGGAGTAAATCGCACCCTTGGTTTCGGCGATGCCTTCGAGCGAACCCATGCGCTCCAAGTGCGCCGGCGCCACATTGTTGACGACTACGATTTCCGGCCGCGCAATGGCGGCCAGATAGGTGATGTCACCCGGCTTGCTGGCGCCCATCTCGAGCACGGCGTACTGCGCGTCTTCGCGCATTGCCAGGATCGACAGCGGCAGGCCGACTTCGTTGTTGAGATTGCCGGGGTTGACATGAGTCTTGCCGCAGCCGGCGAGAACCGAGGCAAGTAAGGTCTTGACCGTGGTCTTGCCGTTCGAGCCGGTGATGCCGGCCACGCGTGCGCGCGAGTGCGCGCGCGCCGCACTGGCCAGATCACCGAGCGCGAGAAGGGTGTCGGCGACGACGACCTGCGGCAGATCCACATCCATGCCGCGCGCCACCAGCGCGGCCGCCGCACCGGCCTGTTTGGCGGCCGCGACGAAATCGTGCGCATCGAAATGCTCGCCTCGAAGTGCAACGAACAAAGCGCCGGGCACCGGCTTGCGCGTATCGGTGAACACCCCGTCCAGAGCGATGTCCGTGCCACGCAGCGCGCCTTTTGTCCACAGCGCAACATCGGCCAGACGCAGGTTCATGCGCGTGCCTCCAGCACGCGTCGCGCGACGCCGGCATCGTCGAATGCGCGCTTGACGCCAGCGGCTTCCTGGTACGGCTCGTGACCCTTGCCGGCGATCAACACAACGTCGCCCGCATGCGCCGCGAGCAATGCCTGTGCGATGGCCGCAGCGCGATCGCGCTGCACGTTGGCGCTTGACGGTCGAACGAGGCCGGCGAGAATCTGCGCGACAATTGCATCGCCGTCCTCGCCGCGCGGGTTGTCGTCGGTGATAATGACGCGGTCAGCGAGCGTTTCCGCAATCGCGCCCATCTGCGGACGCTTGCCCGCGTCGCGCTCGCCGCCACAGCCGAACACGCAAATCAACTGCCCGGAACAATGCGCGCGCAGGCTGGCCAAGGCCTGTTCCAGCGCATCGGGCGTATGCGCGTAATCGATCACCACCAGCGGCACGGCGCCACCGCCGAGACGGTTCATGCGTCCGGCGACCGGCTGCAGCCGCAACAGCGCATTGCGGATTTGTACAAAGGTATACCCGAGCGCGCCCAAACAGCCCGTCACTGCAAGCAGGTTGTATACATTGAAGCGACCGAGCAAGGCGCTGCGGATTTCGCCTGCGCCCCACGGCGTGGTCATCTCGAACGTCAGTCCTTCGCCACTCGCGCGCACATCGTGCGCGCGGATTTCTGCCTGCGCATCGATTGCATAGCGCAACGCGCGCACGTGGGTTGGCAGCTTCGCCACCAGCTCGCGGCCGAATGCGTCGTCGGCATTGATTACTGCGGCGCGCAGTGTCGGGCACGCAAACAGCTTGGCTTTCGCTGCGCCGTAGTTTTCCATCGTGGCGTGATAATCCAGATGATCGCGGGTCAGGTTGGTGAACACGGCCACTTCGAAATCGACTGCGTTGACGCGACCCTGGTCGAGCGCATGCGACGACACTTCCATCGCGACATGACTGGCGCCAGCGTCGCGAAACCGAGCGAGCAGGGCTTGCATGCTGATCGCATCCGGCGTGGTGCGCTCGCCCGCCTCAAGCTTGCCGATGAAGCCAGCGCCAAGCGTACCGATCGTTGCCGCGCGCGCGCCCAGATCCTGCAGTGCCGCTGCCAGAAGTTGCACGATGGAGGTTTTGCCGTTCGTGCCGGTCACGCCGATGACGTGCAGCGCTTGCGCTGGCCGGCCGAAGAAGCGCGCCGCAATCTCGCCGACGTGTTCGCGCAGATGCTCGACCCATAGGATCGGCGCATCGACTGGTAGGGAAGCGACGGGCGCAGGGCCTTCGGCCAGAATCGCCGAAGCACCCTGCGCCAGCGCCGCCGGGGCAAACGTGATGCCGTGTGCGCTCGCGCCGCGCAAGGCAACGAAGACATCGCCGGTGCGCACGCGACGCGAATCCAGTGTCAATCCGCTCACGCGGATATCGCCGGCTGGCACGACGATGCCAGCGAGCAGTTCACGCAGGGATTTCGCCGCGGCGCTCACGGCACGGCCTCTTCGTAACTGGTGTCGCCGGGTGGGTAATCCGGCGCCTTGCTGCCCGGCTGGATCGGCGCACCGGTATCTGGACCACCGGTGTACCAGTGCTGGACATTGTCCGGCGGCACGTCGAGCAGGCGCAGCGCGCCGGTCATCACCTGACTGAACACCGGCGCCGCCACGGTGCCACCGAAATATCCGCCTTGCGGATCGTGGATTACGACCACGCCGACCAGGCGCGGATTGCTAGCCGGCACGATGCCGGCGAACAGCGAGATGTACTTGCTTTCATAACCGCCGGCCACCGCCTGACGCGAGGTGCCGGTCTTGCCGGCGACGCGATAGTTGGGCACCGCGGCGCGCAGCGCGGTGCCGCCGGGAGCGACCACGGTCTCGAGCATCTTGACGATGGTGTGCGCCAGTTGCGGATCGATCACCGCCGCATCCGGATTGCGCACGCCCTTGACGAAGGTCGGCGGCCGCAGACGACCGCCGTCGGCCAGTGCGGCATACGCCTGTGCAAGCTGCAGGGTGGTCACGTTGAGCCCATAGCCGTAGGCGAGCGTCGCCTTTTCGAGTACGCCCCAGGTGCGCGCCACCGGCAAAAAACCCGGCGACTCGCCGGAAATCCGCAGCCCGTGGTTTCGCCGAAACCGAAGCGGTGGTACATGTCGTAGAGGTCTTCGTTGGCCAGGGTCAATGCGATTTTGGCCGCGCCGACATTGCTCGAATGCGTGAGCACGCCGGTCACCGTGAGCAGGCCGTGATTGGCCACGTCGCGGATCGGATGCCCGGCCAACAGGAAGGTGCCGGGATTGGTGTCGATCGGCGTATCCGGCGTCCACTTGCCGCTTTGCAGGGCCGTGGCAATAGTGATCGGCTTCATCGTTGAACCGGGCTCGACCACGTCGGTGAGCGCGCGGTTGCGCCGGTACGCGGGGTCCGCCGCCGGCGCATTCGGGTTGTACGAGGGCTGGTTGACCATCGCCAGGATTTCACCCGTGGTCACATCCAGTACTACCATCGAACCGGACTTGGCATGGTGGTCGATGATTGCGGCTTTCAGGTCGCGATAGGCCAGATACTGGATGCGGCGGTCGATCGACAAGGTCAAGTCATGCCCGGGCTGCGGTTCGCGCACCAGTTCCACGTCCTCGACGGTGTGACCTTTGTTGTCGCGGATCATGCTTTCGGCACCGGGCGTGCCCGCCAACCAGTCGTCGAAGGCCAGTTCCACGCCTTCCTGGCCGCGGTCGTCGATGTTGGTCACGCCCAGCACATGCGCGGTGACTTCGCCGCCGGGGTAGTAGCGCTTGTATTCGCGCTGGCTCGAAACACCAGCGATGCCGAGTTTGAGCATCTGTGCGGCATCGTCCGGATTGAGCTGGCGCTTCAGGTATACGAACTCAGATCCTGACGCTGTTCGAATCTCTGCTTCGAGCGTGGCCGAATCGATACCGAGCGCCTTGCCCAGATCGGCAATGCGTTCTGGTTGATCGAGCACCTGGCCTGGATCGGCCCAGATCGACTCGACCGGCGTCGACACCGCCAACGGCTCGCCATTGCGGTCGAAGATCGTGCCGCGCGACACCGGTATCGGCACCTCGCGCAGAAAACGCGCGTCGCCCTGCGTTGGTAGAAATCCTTGCGCACCACCTGCAGATCGACGGCGCGCACGATCAACGCAGTGGAAGCCAGCGCCAACACCATCAGTACGACGTACAGACGCAGGCGCGTATTCACCGGCGGCGTGCGCGGCTTGATCCGCGCGCCATCGCGGGTCGAATGCGAGGAATGAAGCCCGGCACGCATCAGCGTTTCACCACCACGGTGTCGGCAGCGCCCGGCGTGACCATGCCGAGCTGGCCGCGTGCAACCTGTTCAATGCGGTTGGGCTCGGCCCAGGTCGCCTGCTCCAGTTCCAGACGGCCGAATTCGGTGTTGAGGTCGTCCTGTTCGTGAGTCAGTCGGGTCAGGTCGCCGAACAGAATGCGATTTTGCTGGCGCGCATAGACGACGCCGATCGCGCTGGCGACGACGGCAACCAGCAACACGAGAACGATGACGGCACCCAGTGCCTTCATGCACGTTTCTCCGCAACCCGCAACACCGCGCTGCGCGCGCGTGGATTGCGCGCAAGTTCCGCGTCGCCGGGCATCCGCGCAGAACCGATCAGGCGCAATGCTAGAGGTTCCTGCGCCGGTGCAGGCAGGCCGCGGCGCGCCGGTGCAGGCTGCGACTGCGCACGCAGGAACTGCTTGACCATTCGGTCTTCGAGCGAGTGAAAGCTGATCACGCATAGGCGTCCGCCCGTGCGCAGGCGCGACACCGCCGCACGCAAGCCGCGCTGTAGCGCATCCATCTCGCTGTTCACAGCGATGCGCAGCGCCTGAAAACTGCGCGTGGCCGGATGTCGGCCGGAAGGCGGCTGGCCGACGATGCCGGCGATCAGATCGGCCAGATCGACCAGTGCGCGCGAGCGGCGTCTCGCGCCGGCGCGCGACAATCGCGCGCGCGATGCGCCGACTCATACGTTCCTCGCCATAATTCCACAACACGTCCGCGATCTGCCTCTCGCCCGCCCGCGCCAGAAACTGCGCCGCACTTTCGCCGCTGCCCGGATCCATGCGCATGTCAAGCGGCGCATCTGCGCGGAAACTGAAACCGCGCCCGGCGTCGTCCAGTTGCGGCGATGACACGCCCAGATCCAGCAACACGCCATCCAGCCCGCCCAACGTCGCATCCCAATCGGCCAAATCGGCGAAATTACCGTGGCGAATCGCTACGCGCGCATCGGCGCCAAACTCGCGACGCGCCGCAGCCACCGCTGCCGGATCGCGGTCCATCAGCAGCAATTTGCCGACCGCGCCAAGCCTTGCAAGCACCGCGCGCGCGTGCCCGCCACGGCCGAAGGTGCCGTCCAGATAGGTGCCGCCGGCACGCACCTGGAGTCCTTCCAACGTCTCGTCCAGCAGAACCGGGGCGTGCGCGTCACTGGTCATATCCACCGTCCCGAGCGCGCGGCACGTCGCGGTCACAATCTCAGATCCAGCATTTCGCCGGAAAGCTCGTGCTCTCCGATGCTCTGGCGGATCTTGTTGAGGTGCGCCTGCTCGCTCCACAACTCGAACTTCGCATTCATGCCGAGCAGCACCGCCTTCTTCTCGATCCCCGCCGCGTTGCGCTGACTTGCCGGCACCAGCACGCGCGCATTGCCGTCCAGTTCGACAATCGCCGCCGCGCCGACCAGTTTCAGCTGCAGATCACGGTGCACGCGCTTGACGCTGGATAGCGCATTGATCTGATCGCGCACCTTCTCCCACTCGCCATGCGGAAACAGCCACAGGCAACCCGCCTCGAACGGGTTGTACGCGAACACCAGACGATTGCCACAGACCTGCGCCACTTGCTCGCGGTATGCGGTCGGCAGCGCCAAGCGCCCCTTGTCATCCAACGTGATGGCGGTTTCGCCCTGGAACATATTTCCCACCAAAACCCACAAAATCCCACCTACGTCGAACAGTAGCCCGCGCAAGAGTACCTGTCAAGGAAAAATTTGCTTGTGGATCAAGGAGAAAGGCGTGGTTTCAAAGTAATTTAGTGTAGCTTCTCAGGAATGAAAAACAGCCATTTGAATTTACACGGCTTTTCATCCCAAAAAGGCCACGAAAACACGATCCGCTTCCTGTTGCAGCGCAACAACATCAAGATGATCTAGACACAACGATACTTGTGTATTTATATACTTTGTAGCAAATGCAACAACGCGACGCGTCCAGCGCGGCAGACACAAAAGTATAAGGGTGGAGTCGGCCGGTAAGCCGGGTTCTGTCGTGGACAGTCATTCCTCTAGGCGCCGCGTCGCCGCTGCGCTCAAGCAACCTACCCGGGAGCGACGCGGGCCGCGCCATTGCTCCCCTATTTGGTCTTGCTCCGGGTGGGGTTTTCCGTGCCGCGGCCGTTACCAGCCGCGCGGTGCGCTCTTACCGCACCTTTTCACCCTTACCTGATCCCGACTTGCGCGCTTATCGGCGGTATGTTTTCTGTGGCACTTTCCGTGGGCTCGCGCCCCCCAGGCGTTACCTGGCACCCTGCCCTATGGAGCCCGGACTTTCCTCGGCTGCTTGCGCATGCGCGACTGTCTGGCCGACTCCAGCTACAATTCTACGCTTTCATACAGGGATTTGCGTGGTGCGCCCGTGATCTCTGCCGCAAGCTTGGCCGCCCGGCTCGGCGGCAACTCGCGCCGCAACAGCTCGAAAACGCGCCGGCCCTCGGCCAGACGCGTGGCGTCCACATCGCCGCTGGCTCCAGCGACCAGCAATACGAATTCGCCGCGTTGCTGATTGGCGTCGGCGGCAACGTGCGCAGCAATTTCAGTCAGCGTGCCGGCAAGCACGGTCTCGAAAAGTTTGGTCAGCTCGCGCGCCAGCACCGCACCGCGATCAGCGCCGAATTCGCGCTTCATGTCGGCTAGCGTTTCGGCAACGCGATGGCTGGATTCGTAGAAAATCAACGTGCGCGATTCGGCGCACAAGGCTTGCAGCCGCGCGCGACGCGCAGCAGACTTGGGCGGCAGAAATCCCTCGAACACGAAACGATCCGATGGCAGCCCGGCCACCGATAACGCTGCGATTGCCGCGCACGCACCCGGCACCGGACTCACCACCACTCCCACGGCGCGTGCCGCACGCACAAGGCGGAATCCCGGATCGCTCACCAGTGGCGTGCCGGCGTCGCTGATCAACGCAATGTCGGCGCCCGCGAGCATACGCTGGACAAGATCCTCCGCGACCTCGCGTTCGTTGTGCTCGTGCAATGCGAATGTTCGCGTGGCGACACCGAAATGCTTGAGCAACGCGGCACTGTGGCGTGTATCCTCCGCGGCAATCCAATCGACGCTGCGCAACACCTCCTGCGCGCGCGGCGAAAGATCGGCGAGGTTGCCGATCGGCGTCGCCACCACCCAGAGTTTTCCCGCGGCCGACTGGTTCATCGCGATTTCCGCCTCGTGACTGCAAGCTTAACGCGCCGCGCCGCGTGCGCAATCCAGTATCATGCGCGACAACACGCCAGGAATGCGGCCATGATCATGCGGCGCCCGTTGCCTCTGTTGCTTTTGTGCATTGTTGCATTGTGTACTTTTATCGGCGGCTGTGCGCAGCTGGGCGGTCCGCGCGAAGCACCGGCCGTCGCCGCAGCGGATGCCGACCATGCCTTTACCCAGGGAGACTTCGATCGCGCTGCGCAAGCGTTTCTGGCCCTCGCAGCGGCACACCCGCGCGATGGCGCATATTATCGCCTGCGCGCAGCCGAAGCGTATATGCAAAACGGACAGATCGACGACGCCGCCCGCATCCTGCCGGAAATACGGCGCCATCGCCTGCAAGGCGATGAGCCGGTGCGCTATGACCTGCTCGCCGCGCAGGTTGATCTGTCGCAGCACCTTGCCGCGCAAGCATTGCAGGCCTTGCATTTTGACGATACGGACCTGCCGGTTGCGCTGCGTACGCGGACCCTGGAACTGCGCGCCCGCGCGTTGGATGCGAGCGGTGATGCGCTCGCCAGCGCACGTACGCGCGCGGACCTGGACCGCTTTCTCGGCGGCAACGATCGTGCACAGAACGAAGCGCAGATCGTCGTCACCCTGCAACCGCTTGGCGCCACTGCGCTGCAGCGCGAAGCAACCGCGCTGCAGCCGGGCGATCCGTTGCAGCCGTGGCTGGATCAGGCCCTGCACCAGGTTGGCCGGGCGTTGCCGATTACTGTGCTGCATCCGAATGAGCCGGTCGGTACGCTGATTCCACAGGGCACACAGCCGCCTCTGCGCGAAGGCTACCGGCCTGCACAGCGCATCGCCCTGCTGCTGCCGGCAAGCGGTGCACTGATGGCCGTGGCGCAGCCGGTACGCGACGGCTTTTTCGCCGCGCATTTTGCCGACGACACGTCGCAGCGCGCGCTGGTCACGGTCTACGATTCCGGCAGCATGCCCGCCGATGCGGTCGCTGCCTACCGCAAGGCGGTCGCCGATGGCGCCGATCGCGTGGTCGGCCCGCTCGCGCGCGACGCGGTGTCGGCTGTTTTCGCGCAAGGCGCCTTGCCGGTGCCGGTGCTCGCGCTCAATCAACCCGATGGCGGACAGACACCACCGCCCGGCAGTGCCGCATTTGGCTTGAGTCCCGATACCGAGGCCGCGCAGGCCGCCGAATACATGATCCAGCAAGGCATCCGGCGCGCCGTGGTCATCACCGCCACCGAGGAATGGGCCGAACGCGCCGCGCTCGCATTCCGCACCCAGTTCGAGAGCCGCAACGGCCAGATTCTCGGCGAAGCACGCATCCAGAGCGGCGAAGTGAATTTCGCGACGATGATCCATCAGACACTTGGCAGCGTCGCTACCTCGTCCGCCGCGCCCGCGCTTCCGGGCGCCGCGGCCACGCCCGCGCCGGACAACGCCACACCAGTGGACACCGGCATCTTCATCAGTTTGCGGCCGCAGCAGGCGCGCCTGCTGCTGCCCCAGCTCAAACTCGCCGGGTACGCCGGCGTGCCGGTATTCGCGACCTCGCACATCTATGCTGGCAGCTACAATTCCGGCCTCGACCGCGACCTGGATGGCGTGCAATTTTGCGATGCGCCGTGGTTATTCGACGCCGCCTTGGGTTTACCCAATCACGACGCCATCGTGCGTGCGCTGGACAGCGCGCGCGGTGCAGGCGGTCGCCTGTTCGCGATGGGCATGGACGCTTACCGACTGCTGCCGTACATGGACTGGCTTGCGCAACACCCCGACAGTTACCTGCCCGGCGCCACCGGCCAGCTTGCGGAAGACCGCCTCGGCCGCGTGCAGCGCCTGCTGACCTGGGCGCGATTCGACAACGGCGCCGCGCATCCGGTCAATGGCAGCCTGCAAACGAGCGCGGCCCCGCAATGACGGCGCGCGACACCGGCGCGCAGTGGGAAGCCGCCGCCGCTGCGCATCTGCAACAAGCTGGATTGCTCACGCTCGCGCGCAATTTCAATTGCCGCCTCGGCGAGATCGATCTGGTCATGTGCGAACGCGACTGCACCGTGTTTGTCGAAGTACGCTACCGGAACAACGCCGCGCATGGCGACGGTGTGGATTCGGTCGGGTCGGCCAAGCGCACGAAACTTCTGCGTGCCGCGCAGGTCTGGCTACTGCAGCATCCGCAGCGCGCCGCGCAAGCGTGCCGCTTCGACGTCATCGCCTGTTCCGGCACGCTGGACAAACCCGCGTTCGACTGGATTCGCAACGCGTTCGAGACGACCTAAAAAATGAAAATGTATAAAAAAAATATTTTTCTGCTTGCGCTCGTGCCGTTGCTGCACGGCTGCATCGCCGTGGTCGCCGGCGGCGCGCTGGCTGGCGCGCACGCGGTGCACGATCGCCGCGCCATCGGCACGGTACTCAGCGACCGGAATATCGCAGTTGAGCGCGATCGACGCGATCAACCACCACCGCGAACTCACCCGCGACGACAACAACGTCAAGGTGGTGGTGTACAACGGCGTGATGTTGCTGTGCGGTCAGGTGCGCAGCGAGCAGCTCAAGCAACTCGCACAATGCCGCCGCCGAAGGTTTCGATGGCGTGGTACGTCTGGTCAACGAGATTGAAGTCACCGATCAGCCTGAGGGTTTCTGGCGCCGGCGCGAGGACGGCACAATCACCGCACGGGTCAAGACCGGCCTGCTCGACATCACCAGCCTGCCCGGATTCGACCCGACCCGCATCAACGTAACCACCTCGCACCGTGTGGTTTATTTGATGGGTCTGGTCAACCATGGCGAAGCCGATGCGGTGACCGATGCTGCGCGCAATACCGCGGGTGTGGAAAAAGTCGTAATACTGTTCGACTACATCGACCCGCCCCCAGCGTAGATGCAATCCGCTTCACAGGCGTCTTCGCGCGGGTCTATACTTGCGCGAGCTTTCGCATCGGGGGTGTGCCGTGGAATCGAAATTGTTGCGTCCCTTGTCGCAGGCCGTTGCCTTGGCACTGATCGCCGGGGGCGCGCATGCCGCGGCCATTACCGTCACCGACGCGGGCGATGGCAACTCCGCCGGCACCTGTACCTTGCGCCAGGCCATCGACTCGGCCAACAACGATTCCAGTTCGGGCAGCGACTGCACTTCCGGCAACGGTGCCGATACCATCGCGTTCGCGTCGGGATTGGCCAATTCCACCATTACCCTGACTCAGGGGCAGTTGGTGGTCGCCAGCGATCTTACCCTGACCGGCAGCGGCCAGACCATCGTCGCCGACGCGAACAGCCGGGTCATGCGGATCAACAACGTCAACGCTGCCTACAACGTGACACTGACCGATCTGACCATGACCGGCGGCAATTACGCCGGCGCCGGCGCAGGATTGTCGATTGGTGGTGGCAACCCCACGCAGCCGTCAAAACCGCAGCGCAACAGCCCGGCCGCGCCTGCTGCTGGTCCTGTCGTCATCCTGAATCGAGTCAGCATCAACAACAATACCTCGAGCGTGCGTGCCGGCGGGTTGTATATCGACTACGCCACGGTTGCTCTGAACCAGTGCACTGTATCCGGCAATACGCTTACCGGCACCGGTAATTTCGGCGCGGGCGGCGTCTATATCACGGATGGGTCGACGGTCACCATTACCGATTCGACCATTTCCGGCAATACGGCGTCTGGAAGCGACAAGTATCTAACCGGCGGAATCTATAGCTGGGACAGCTCGCTCACCATTACCAATTCCACTATTACCGGCAACACCGCGAGTGGTAACAATTATCTCGCTGGCGGCCTGTCTGTCGGCGGTGGCGCTGGCGAGGCCACGTTGTACAACAGCACCGTTACCGGCAATTCCACGACAACCGCCCATGCTGCTGCCGGCGGTATTCTGGTTGGTGCTGAAGAAACCACCAGCCTGACCCTGGTAAATACGATCCTTTCCGGCAATACCGGCACGCAAGCGGACTTGGGCGTGTACAACAGTTCCAACGTCATCGCCCAGTTCAACTTGATGGGCGTGGACCTGCAGTCCGGGTTCGCGGGCAACGGCAACGTATTCAACGACGCGCCCGGTCTTGGCGCGCTGACGAACAACGGTGGGCCGACGCTGACGATGAAGCCGCAACCGGGTAGTCCAGCACTGGGTGCCGGCAGCATCGCCCTGATTCCCGGCGGCGTCACCACCGACCAGCGCGGCGTCAACTATGCCCGGGTGGTCAACGGTGCGCTGGATATCGGCTCGGTCGAAGCGGCCGCTGGACCAACTGCTGTTGCAAGTCCGACGCCGGCATTGTCGCGCTGGGCCCTGCTTGCGCTCGGCGGATTACTTGGGCTTTTCGGTTTGCGCAAGCGACGGCACACCGGCTGATAAGCCCGTGCCGCCAGCGTAAACTGGCGGTATGAGTCTGCCCGAGTCCCTGCAAGCCGCGCTGCGCGACATTTTCGGCAGCGCGCTAAGCGTCGATCCCGCCGAATGTCTGGCCTACGGCTACGACAATTCACGCCGGCAGGCACAAGCCGACGCGGTGGTGTTCCCGACCGAACATGCGCAAGTGCTGAAACTGTTACGCGCCTGTCGCAGCGCGCGCACGCCATTGATCGCGCGCGGTCGCGGCACCAACACCACCGGTGCAACGGTTCCGGTGCATGGCGGCGTGGTGGTGTCGTTCGAGCGCATGAACCGCATCGTCAGAATCGATCCAGACAACCGATACGCCGTGGTCGAACCCGGCGTGCTCAACGGCGATTTGCAAACTGCGCTGGCGACGCGGGGATTTTTCTGGCCGCCTGATCCCACCTCAAGCCCGTACTCCACGATCGGCGGCAACCTCGCCTGCAACGCCGCCGGGCCGCACGCGGTGAAATACGGCACCTCCCGCGAAAACATACTCGGCCTGCGCGCGGTGCCGGTCCGGCGCAGGAATTGCGCTGCGGCGTATACACGACCAAGGGCGCCATGGGCTACGATTTGACGCGCCTGATGATTGGCGCTGAAGGTACGCTGGCTATCGATCACCGAGGCCACGCTGAAGACTCATGCCAAAACCAGCGGCCAACGCACCCTGCGCGCAATCTACACCGACATCACCTCCGCAACGGCTGCAGTCGTCGCGCATCATGGCGCAGCCGGTCACGCCCTGCGTACTGGAATTCATCGACGACGAGGCCCTGCGCCTGATCGCGGCTCATGCGGGCACTCGATTGCCGGTGCGCCGGCGCGATGCTGCTTATCGAGGCCGATGGCGCCGAGGAGGATTTGCCGCGCGCCATCGATGCGATTGCCGGCGCCGCGCGTGGTGTCGGACTGATCGAACTGCGCGCGCGCCGCCGATGCGAGCGAATCCGAAACGCTGTGGGCCGCGCGCCAGGCGTTGTCGCCGGCGCTGCGCACGATCGCGCCGGAGAAGATCAACGAAGATGTCGTGGTGCCGGTTCGCGCATGGCGGACCTCATCGTGACGGCTGCGGCGACTATCGCAGAAACGTATGCAATTCCCATCGTCAATTTCGGTCATGCCGGCAACGGCAATATTCATGTCAACCTGCTGCCGCGCGATGCCGCCGAACACGCCCGCGCCGAATCCGCACTGGCCGAGGTGTTCGCTGCGGTGATCGCGCTCGACGGCACGCTGTCCGGCGAACACGGCATCGGTCTGGCCAAGCGCGATTTTCTGGAGCACGCGCTGGATCCGGCGGCGCTGGAACTGATGCGCCGGATCAAGGCGCAATTCGATCCGGACAGTATTCTCAATCCGGGCAAGCTGTTGCCGCAATGACGCGGCATCTGGACACTGTGCTGCGCGAGATCCGCGCCTGCCGGCTGTGCGAGGCGTACCTGCCGCTGGGTCCGAATCCGGTGCTGCGCGCCAGTGCTACGGCGCGCATTCTCGTCGTCGGCCAGGCACCCGGCAGCAAGGTGCACGCCAGCGGCATTCCCTGGAACGACGCCAGCGGCGAGCGCCTGCGCACGTGGATGGGCGTGGATCGCGATACGTTCTACGACGAATCGCGCATTGCCATTGTGCCAATGGGATTCTGTTATCCGGGTCGTGGTGCGGGAGGCGACAATCCGCCGCGGCCGGAATGCGCACGCACCTGGCACCCACGCCTGATTCCGCTGCTGAAGCACGTGCGGCTGATTCTGCTCATCGGACACTACGCGCAGGCGTATTTTCTGCGCGGACAGCGCAAGCCAACACTCACTGAAACGGTGCAAGCCTTCAACGATTATTTGCCGGATTATCTGCCGACTGTACACCCGAGTCCGCGCAATCAGGGTTGGATCAAATACCATCCCTGGTTCGAGCGGGATTTGTTGCCGGTGCTGCGCGCGCGTGTACGCGAGCTTTTGTAGTCCTCACAGAAGTTGCAGCGACAATGTCAGTACGCTCGCCGCATAGACGCCGGCAAGCACATCATCGAGCATCACGCCCAGACCGCCGTGAACCTTGCGATCCGCCCACGAAACCGGCCACGGCTTGACGATGTCGAAGATGCGGAAAAGCACAAATCCGGCAAAAATCCACGGCCAGCCACGCGAGCAAAAAACCAGCGGCGCCAGCGCGATCCACAGACCGACAAACTCGTCCCATACGACTACGGCGGGATCAGCGATCCGCAACTTGCGCACTGCCCATTCGCAGACCAACAGCCCCAACGCGAGTGCCAGCGCCAGCGCCAGCACGTAATACGCCGTCGGCAATTGCCGCAACGCCAGCCACACCAGCAACGCAACCAGCGAGCCGGCTGTGCCTGGCGCGAAGGGACTCAGGCCCGCACCGAAACCGCAGGCGATCCAGCCGACAGGATGGCCAAGCAAGGCATGGCGCTGGCCGGCATCAAGGCTCATGCGAAATGCTCCCATCCGCCTCGCGGCACGGTGACCGGGCGACCGAGTGCATCGTGTACATGCACGCCAGGTGCGGCAATGATGCGGCCGATGCGCGTTGCGCCGCAGCCGCTGCGCGCAAGATCGCCGAGCAGTGCGCTCGCAGCCGATTCGGCTGCAGTAAAGCACAGTTCATAATCATCGCCGCCGGCAAGCTGCAGTTCGCGGCGCGTCGGCCCATCGAAGGTCGCCAGAAGTTCCGGCGATGCAGGAGCCGCATCCGCGTCGATTGCCGCACCTACTCCGCTGGCGACACAGATGTGCGCGAGATCGGCAACCAGTCCATCGGAAATATCGATGCAGGCGCTGGCGCAACCGCGCAGAATCAAGCCTTGCACGACGCGCGGCGTTGGCCGGTCGAGACGCGCCAGCAATGCGGCGTGACCCTGCTCACTGCAAGCTTCGCGCAAACGCAATCCTGCCGCCGCATCGCCGAGCGTGCCGGTGACATACAACCCGTCGCCCACACGCGCGCCACTGCGCGTTAGTGCCACAGCGTCTGGCACGAAACCGTGAATCGTCACGGTGATGCTCAAGGGACCCTGCGTGGTATCGCCACCGACCAGAGCAACACGGAATTGCCGCGCCAGCGTGGCGAAGCCTTCGGCGAAATCTTCCACCCACGCTGCGTCGGTCTGCGGCAGGGTCAAGGCGAGTGTCGCCCACGCCGGCTCGGCACCCATCGCGGCGAGATCGGATAGATTCACCGCCAGCGCCTTCCAGCCGATAGCGTATCCATTCGCATCTTGTGGAAAATGCACGCCGGCGACGAGCGTATCCGTGCTCACCGCCAGCCGTTGCCGCAAAGGCACGGCGAGCAGAGCCGCATCGTCGCCGATGCCGAGTACCACATCGTCACGCGCGATCGCGCAGCGCGCACGGAGGACGGCGATCAGATCGAATTCTTTCACGTCAGTCGTGCGTAGCCTCGACGCTGCGCCAGTCGCGCGCGGCTTTGTCGAGCACACCGTTGACATAGGTATGGCCGTGCTCGGCGCCGAAGCGCTTGGCGACCTCGATCGCCTCGTTGAGCACAACTCGGTACGGCACATCCGGGCGGTGGCGCAGTTCGTAGGCGGCGATGCGCAGCACCGCGCGCTCGATCGGATCGACGCGCGCCATATCGCGGTCGAGGAAGGGCGTGAGCGCGGCATCCAGGTCGGCACAGTGGCGCTCGACGCCGCGCAGCAAATCTTCGAAATACGACAGGTCGGCGATTTCCATGTCCTGTTCGTGGTGAAATTCCTCGATCACGGCGGTCATCGCATTGCCGCTCATCTGCCAGGCGTAGACCGCCTGCGCCGCGCGCCGACGCGCGCGCGAGCGCGCGGCCGGATCGATGCCGTCGGAACGATGCTGTTCGGTCATGATGATTCCTTTGCGAGCGGCTGGATCGCGACTGTCGAAAAGCGGACATCCAGGTCCGCCCTAACCAATTTTTGCCCACAAATCCAGAGTTTCCAATGCGGCCAACGCTACATCCTCGCCCTTGTTGCCATGCGTCCCACCGGCGCGCGCCTGTGCATCTTCGTGCCGCTCCACTGCCAGCACGCCGTTGAGCACCGGCACGCCGTGGTCGAGCGCGACACGCATCAAGCCTTGGGCGCAGCCATCGGCCACGTGTTCGTAGTGCCGCGTATCGCCGCGTATCACGCAACCCAGCGCCACAATCGCTGCATGTTTTCCGGAAAGTGCCAGTCGCGCTGCCGCCTGCGGCAACTCCCATGCACCCGGCACGCGGATCACATCCATTGCCATCGAGTCCACGCCATGTGCCGCGAACGCACGCAGCGCGCCTTCAATCAGCGCATCGACAATGCGCGGATTCCAGCGGCTGGCGACGATGGCGAAGCGCGCGTCGGTTGCTGCGCGCAGCTCGCCGGCAAAATCCGGCACAGTTGTTTCCTTTTTGATGGCAGCTGCCAAGGCGTAGTTTACCCGACTGCGCGACTCAGCCGCGAAAGCGGACTATGCCTCCATCATCCCCGAATGGCGGGTAACGATGGTCGGGTCCAGATACACCGCAAATCCCAGCCGGCGCAATTCGCGACAGACCCAGTAATCCTCGGACAGGAATTCATCCCCGACCACGCCGGTGCGAAAGATGTCGTACTGAATGCTGGCGCGCAAATCAATCCCGCGCAGATTATAGCCACGCGAATACACGCGACTTTCGCGGCGCGCATCGGCGACCAGGGCATCGACCGCCGCACGCGACAGCAACAGCGCGGCCGTGCCAATGCGCTCGACCTTGTACAACGGACCGTCTTCGCCTTGCAGCTGCCCTATGTTGAAAATGCGTCCACCTTTGGCGTTGCGACCTTTGAGCGCGACCGCCGCGCCTATCACGTAGCGGCCGCTATCGAGCATGCGCCGCAGACCGGCGGCCGGCAGCAGCACGTCAGCATCCAGAAACAGCAGGTGACTGAATTCGGTGCGCGCGTGGAATTCGGAAACAATGGTGTTGCGCGCACGCGTGATCAGGCTTTCGTTGCCGATGCTCATCAGCGCGAAATTGACGCCGGCGCGTTGATACTGCAACAGCGCGCTGACGTAATCGCTGTGCATCATGCCGCCATAAGCAGGCGTGCCGATCAGCAGTTTTGGTGCGACGGCGTTCATTGTGGACGATACTTCTCGCGATTACCGACGATCTGCATCTGGATTTCGGCCAAGCGCTCCAATTGCGCGTCTTCCAATTGCTGATAGCTTTCGAGCAGAGCTCGGTTGGCTGCGTAATGCGGCTGTTCAAACGTTGCGTCGCGTGGACGCGGATGCGCCAGGTGCAGGGCCGGACGCCGATCCAGCTCGATTGCCGGCACGCGCGCGCGTTCCAACCGATAACTCATCGCGTCGTCCTCGCCGCCCCAGCCGCGGAAGCGTTCGTCCCAGCCGCCCATCCGTCCAAAAGCAGCGCGCGCAATCAGGAATACGCCGCCGGCGAATACAATATGCTCGCCCACGCCCTCACGATTCGGCGCAGCAGGGTCCGTGCGCTGCGGCAGCCAGTCGAATTCACCTGCGCGCACATGTGCGCTTTCGGATTCGGTCAAGTCGATCAGACGCCGGTATGGCTTGATCGCCTGATAGCCCTTGTCCAGATGTTCCACTGTTGCGGCTAGCGCATCGCCCAACACGATATCGGCATCTGCGAACGCCAGCCACGACTGCTGGCTGTGGCGAAAGCCAACATTCAGACCCCAGCTCTTGTTGAACGTGCCGGGATTGTAGGCAAACAACAGCGTGCAATTCGGATGCGGCAGTGCTCCGGACAGGTACGGCGCGTCGTTCTGCTCCACAACGATCGGCTCGAATTGCGGATAGCGCGCCAGCCAGGCCAGCACCGTCAGCAGGTTGTCGCGGCGTTGCGACCCTTCGCCATCGCGCCAGGTCAGGATGTAGCTGATTTTTTGCATCCGTGGACTACAATCCCGCGCGATGATCAGTTGCCTGATGATAACCCAAGCCTCACGCCTGGCGCTGGCGCGATTGGCGATTGCCGATTTTGCCGCACAAACGCACGCGGAACGCGAATTGATCGTGCTGCACGACAACGACAACGCGTTTCACGCGGAACTGGCCGCGCTCGCAGCGGCTGCGCCGAGTGCACCGATCCGTGTGTTGCCCCAAGCACCGGGGCAAACAATCGGCGCTCTGCGCAATGCCGCCGTCGTCGCGGCCGCTGGCGACTATGTATGCCAGTGGGACGACGACGACCGCTATCATCCTGAGCGACTGTCCGTGCAATGGCGCGCGCTCCGCGAAGCGGACGCTGCGTTTGCCTTCTTGACCGACCAGTTGCACTGGTTTCCCGAGCGCGCAGAGTTGTACTGGGACGACTGGAATCGCGAGGCATATCCGCTCAACGTTGTGCAGGGCACCCTGCTTGGGCGACGCGAACGCATGCCGCGCTACGCGGAACTGGCACGCGGCGAGGACACCGACGTCCTGCTGAAGATTCTGCGCCAGGGCGAGCGCATTGCGCGTGTGCGCGACGCTGGCTGGTGTTCGGTGTACGTCTACCACGGCGCCAATACCTTCAACTATGCGCACCACGCGGCGATTTCCCGCGCGAAGGCGTTCGGCCTTGCCATCTTGCTGCAGCGCGAACACATGCTGCGCCAGCGCTTGGCCGAATACCGGCCCGGTCTCGGCGCACTGCGCATGCCGCACGAAGCGGGCGTCCTGGAAATTGCTTGCTAGTTGTCGAGGAACGGCCGGGCCAGTCTGGCCAGCGTACATTCGTGTTCACGTAGCCAGCGCTCGTCTATCTGACCGGCATGCACGGATGAAAAATCCGTGCGTGCCGCATCCCACCATAGATGCCCCCACAGGTGCACACTATACAAATCCGCATGTTCAACGTCGGCTTCCTCCAATAGCGTGCGCAGGCCCGCCACCGAACTGCCGTAACGATAGAAATATTCCCGCGGCAGCACGCGCACGGCCGCTGGCATGCGCTGCCAGATGCGTGCGGCTTCGTGGCTGGAATGCCCGCTCCAGCTGCCGTCGAACGCCGCTGCCATGCGTTCGCGCCAGTACTTGACGAATGCCGAACCGGGGTGCGCGAACATCACTGCATTGCACAGGGTCGGACGCAACAACCCGTCCGCTGCGCGCGGCGCATTCTCGTCGCCGATGGCAAAATCCTCGGCCAGCCATTCTTCGGGATACGGCCGCACAAACAACGTATCCATATCTGCGTAGATGCCGCCATGCGAGAGCAGAATATCCATGCGCAAAAAATCTGCCTCGTGCGCGTAACTCAGACCCAGACGCTCGATCAGGCGGCCTTGGTGGCTGTCGGCATAACGCTGCGGCGCAAAGCCTTGCACGCTTTCCGGTGCGCGCACCAGGGACAAGTGCGGCTTGATCGCGTCCCACCAAGGCCCGAACGGTTCGTGGCGGTAGTGAAAATGAATCGCGTCCGGCCGGTTCACCGCGCGGCATGAGGCCAGACACAGATAATGCAGGATATGCAACGGTTCGTTTTGCTCGCGCAAACCAAAAACGAAGTGGAATTCGCGGCGCGGCTTCATGCGATCGCCTCGAGCAGTGCGTTGATTACCACCGGTTCGGCGTATTCACGCACGATTCGTTCGCGGATCGTGCGCGCAACGACCAACGCAGTCTCCGGCTCGGTCACAATATGGCGCAACAACTTTGCCGCCAAATCCACATCCGGTACGGCCCAACGTTGGCTGGGAAAATACGAAGGCCGTAGCGGCGGCCACAGCGGCACCGATTCCAGCGTATAGGGCACCGCGCCAGGCCAGTCGGCGCCGAGAAATTCGCATTGCCCGCCCCAGGCGGTCATTACCACCGGCTTGCCTAGCGTGGCTGCTTCGAATGCACCAAGCCCCCAACCTTCACCGTGGGTGAGCGACAGGTACATGTCGCCAATCGCGTGGATCATGTCGATGCTGTCGCCATCCAGTTGCGTATCGTGCAGCACAATGCGCGGCAACTGCCGGCCGGTTTCCGCGGCAGCTGCGGCCATCGCCTGCACAGTCAGCTCACGCGTGGGCAGGCTTGAATAAAACGGTGCGCCCGCGTGCCCATACGCGCCAGTCTTGATCAACAAGGTCACCGGATCATCCGTCGCAAACGCGTGCGCGAATGCACGGATCGTGTTGGGCAGATTCTTCCGCGGATTCCACGCATTGATCGTATACAACACACGATACCCGCGCGCGATACCCAACCGCGCGCGTGCGGAGGCGACAGCGCTGGGTGGGAATTCGCACCAGCGATGCCGACGGATATGTGGCACCACAGCGATGGGCCGGTCCAGGCCGCTGCGCAGAAAAATTTGACGGTTGAACTCCCCAGGCACGATCACGCGCTCAGCCTGGCGCATCAAGGGCAGCCAATGCGCCGGGGCGCGATCGGTTTCCCACACGGTGCAGCCGATATTGCGTTTTCCCGTCTCGAAAGCGAACGGCCAGAATTCCGGCGGCGCGTGCGCAATGACGATATCGTGTGCAACCGGATCCGCAGTGCGTTCCACCAACGCAGGCAGATCCGCAAAGTTGCCGTGCGCGCCGCATTGCTCAAGCAGTTGCCGGCGACCATCCGGCTGTGTCCAACTGCTGGCTTGCATGCGTTCCGATGTCCAATCCAGCGGGATCCAGTGTACCGGGACACCGGCATTGACGAGGGCGCGCACGTAAGCAAGCGCGGCCTGATCATAGCCGCTGAAACCACCGCCGCCGTAATAGCGAACCCCGCGGGGGGCTGCGGTCCGCATCTTCTACGTCACCTGCTCGTAGCCGGCCACGTCCAGTCCAAAGCCCGAAAGGCCGAGAAAACGTCGCGGCGTGCCGAGCACGATCAGGCGACGCGCGCCCAGGTCGGCAAGAATTTGCGCGCCGATGCCGTGCCGACGCCACTCGCGTGCGGGATCGACCACCCGTGAAGCATCAGCTCGCGCCAGTCGTTCCAGCGCCGCGGCGGTTTCGTCGGCATCGGTGAGAACGACGACCACTCCGCGCCCAGCGCGCGCGACATGCCGCAATGCGGCGCTGACGGACAACCCGCCCTCGACGCGGTTCAGATGCAGCACGTCGGACAAAGTGTCGCGCACATGCACGCGTGCAAGCACCGGCTCGCCGTCGTCGATGCGGCCGCGCACCATGGCGAAGTGCGGCAACAAGGTCAGCGAGTCGCGATAGCCGACCAGGCGAAACGCGCCGAATTCCGTTGCCACATCGCGCTCGAACGCACGCGTCACGGTTTTTTCGGTTTGCAGGCGATGACGGATCAAGTCGGCGATGCTGCTGATCTTCAGTGCGTGCGCATGCGCGAACTTCTCCAGTTGCGGACGTCGCGCCATGCTGCCGTCTTCGGCGAGGATTTCCACCAGCACGCCGGCAGGCTCAAGCCCGGCGAGCGCGGCTAGATCGCTCGCCGCCTCGGTATGACCGGCGCGGGTGAGCACGCCTCCCGGTTGCGCTGCGAGCGGAAAGGTGTGGCCCGGCTGCACAAGATCGGCGGGCTTGGCGTCCGCGCGTGCCGCGGTGCGGATGGTGTGCGCGCGGTCGTGTGCCGAGATTCCGGTCGTCACGCCGGCAGCGGCTTCGATCGACACGGTGAAATTGGTGTGGTGACGCGAGGCGTTGTCGCTGACCATCGGCGGCAAGCGCAACTGCGCGCAACGCGCGCGCGACAATGACAGGCACACCAGGCCGCGCGCATGTGTCACCATGAAATTGATGTCTTCGGGCCGCACCAATTCCGCGGCCATGATCAGATCGCCTTCATTTTCGCGATCCTCATCGTCGACAACCACAACCATGCGGCCAGCGCGGATGTCGGCGATGATTTCCGCAATGGAATTGAAGTTCATGCCGCATCTCCCGTCGCCCGCAAGCGCTCCACATAGCGCGCAATCTGGTCGACTTCGATATTCACCGCATCGCCAACACGCCGGTCGCGGAATGTGGTCGCATCGATGGTATGCGGAATCAGGTTCACGCCAAAGCGTTTGCCGCTCACGTCATTGACGGTAAGGCTGACACCGTCGACGCACACAGAACCTTTCGCGGCGATGTAGCGCGCCAGCTCGACCGGCACCTCGAAGCGCCAGCGCTGCGAGCGTGCATCGGATTCGATCGAAATCACGTGTCCAATGCCATCCACGTGGCCGGAAACCAGATGCCCGCCGAGGCGATCCGTCAGGCGCAAGGATTTTTCCAGATTCACCCCGCTTGCGGTTTGCGATGCACCGAGCGTGGTACACGCCAGAGTTTCGACGGAAACGTCGGCGGCGAAATGCGCGCCGTCAATGCCGACGGCGGTCAGACATACGCCGGACACGCAAATGCTGTCGCCGATTACTACGTCGCGCATATCAAGATTGCCCGCGTCGATCAGCAGACGCGAGTCGCCGCCGCATCGTTCGATGCGCGCGATGCCGCCGATGGCTTGAACGATACCGGTGAACATCCCGTCACTCTCGCAACAATAAGCGCCAGTCGTCGCCAATTTGACGTTGATCGATCATGCGCAACCGTTGTGCGTCGGCGATTTTCTCCAGCGGTGGCAACGCCAGCAAGGGCTGCGCCCGATCGCCGAGCAAAAGCGGAGAAATATACAACAACCATTCGTCCACGAATCCACCTTGCTGCAGGCCGCCACAAAGCGTCGGGCCGGCTTCGACCTGCAATTCGTTGACGCCACGCGCAGCCAAGTCGTGCAATACCGATTCCAAATCCAGACGCTCGTCGCACACGGGAATTGCCGCACACTCCACGCGATTGAAGCGGGAGTCCGGTATCGAGTCCGTTGCGTGGAAAATCAGCGTAAGCGCACTGCCATCGAGCACCTTGGCATTGGGCGGCGTTTGCAGTTGGCGATCGAGAACGACGCGCAGAGGTCGAAACTGCTGCGCTTGTGCGACACCTTGAACGGCAGCGCTCGCCGCGGTTGAGGGTGAGGCAGGATGCCGATCGGAAGACGCTTCGTGGACGAATACCTGTGTTCCGTCCGCCGAGGAATGATGCAAACGCACCGTCAAGCGCGGATTATCCGCAAGCACCGTGCCGCTGCCGGTCAGGATCGCGCTGCTGCGCGCACGCCAGCACTGCACATCCGCGCGCGCCGCATCCCCGCTGATCCATTGCGACTTGCCGTTAGCCAGCGCCGTGCGGCCGTCCAGACTCTGCGCGAGCTTGACGCGCAGCCATGGTCGACCGCGTTCGATGCGCGAGAAAAATCCCCGGTTCAGCTCCCGCGCCACTTCGCGCAGCAAGCCGGCTTCGACTGCGATGCCGGCATCGCGCAATTTGGCGAATCCGCCGCCGGCGACTTTGGGATTCGGATCCTCGCAGGCAGCGACCAAGCGCTCTATACCCGCGCCGATCAGCGCGTCCGCACATGGCGGCGTCTTGCCGAAATGCGCGCACGGTTCCAGTGTCACGTATGCGGTTGCGCCTCGCGCCTTCAAGCCGGCTTCGCGCAGTGCGAATACTTCCGCATGCGGCTCGCCTGCGCGTGCGTGAAAACCTTCGCCAACGATATCCGCACCCTGCGCGACCACGCAGCCAACACGGGGGTTCGGCTGTGTCGTGAACAACCCTAGTTCGGCAAGGCGCAGCGCACGCGCCATATGCGCGTTGTCGATCGCCGTGAATTGGTTCATTGCGCTTTCTTGCCTACGCGTACTTCGCCGAGCAAAGGCAATTGCAGGCCCTCCAGTTCCGGAAGATCGCGCTCGAGTCGCTCGATTTCCTCGCGGAACGCCTGCACGTCCTCGAAGCGGCGATAGACCGAAGCAAAGCGCACGTAGGCGACCTGGTCCAATCGTTTGAGTTCAGTCATAACCCATTCGCCGATCAGGCGCGAGAACACTTCACGCTCGTTGACCGCGCGCAGCTGGCGCACGATTTCCCGCACTACATTATCGACCGCGTCGCTGGCCACCGGCCGCTTCTGCAGCGCACGTTCGACACCGGTGCGCAACTTGCGCTCATCGAATCCCTCGCGGCGACCGTCACTTTTCACGATGGCCGGTAACTTGATTTCCACCGTCTCGAAGGTATTGAAACGTTCGCCGCATTGCGCGCATTCGCGCCGGCGCCTGATCGTGGCGCCGTCCTCGGCTTCACGCGAATCGATCACGCGCGTGTCTTCGTGCTGGCAGAAGGGGCAATGCATCTTGTCTCGGTAAGTTCGCCTGTCGCGGCAGCGCAGTAATCAGCCATACACCGGAAATTTCTTGCATTGTGCCGTGACCTTGTCGCGCACGCTCGCGATCACCTTGTCGTCATCGGGTGTGTCGAGAACATCGCAGATCCAGCCGGCGAGTTCTGCGCAATCGGCGTCGCCGTATCCGCGCGTGGTCACGGCGGGGGTGCCGATGCGCAGGCCCGAAGTAACGAAGGGTTTTTGCGGATCGTTCGGCACGGCGTTTTTGTTGACCGTGATGTGCGCCTTGCCGAGTGCAGCTTCCGCATCCTTGCCGGTGAGCTTCTTGCCGATGAGATCGACCAGGAACAGATGATTTTGCGTGCCACCGGAAACGATCTTGTAGCCGCGCGCGATGAAGGTTTTCGCCATCGCCTGCGCGTTTTTCACTACTTGCCTCTGGTAGGTCTTGAATCCGGGTTCGAGCGCTTCCTTGAAGGCGACTGCCTTGGCCGCGATGACGTGCATCAGCGGACCGCCCTGAATGCCGGGGAAAACCACGGATTGCAATTTCTTCTCGATCTCCTCGCGCGCCGGCCCCATTGCGGAATGTTTGGCAAGGATCACGCCGCCGCGCGGACCGCGCAGGGTCTTGTGCGTGGTCGAAGTGACCGCGTGCGCATGCGGCAACGGACTCGGATAGACGCCGGCGGCGACGAGGCCGGCAACGTGGGCCATGTCGACGAACAAATACGCACCGACCTTGTCGGCGATGGCGCGAAAACGCGCCCAGTCCACGACTTGCGAATAAGCCGAGAACCCGGCCACGACCATTTTTGGTTTGTGCTCCAGCGCCATCCGCTCGACTTCGTCGTAATCGATCAGGCCCTGCGCATTCACGCCGTACTGCGCGGCATCGAAAATCTTGCCGGAAAGATTGACCTTGGCGCCGTGGGTCAGATGACCGCCATGCGCAAGCGACATACCCAGAATCTTGTCGCCTGGCGACAGCAGCGCGAAATACACCGCCTGATTGGCCTGCGAGCCGGAATGTGGCTGCACGTTGGCGTAATCGCAATCGAACAGTTGCTTGACACGTTCGAGTGCCAGGCGTTCGGCAACATCCACAAATTCGCAGCCGCCGTAGTAGCGCTTGCCGGGATACCCCTCCGCGTATTTGTTGGTCAGTTGCGAACCCTGCGCCTCGAGCACGCGCGGGCTGGCGTAGTTCTCCGACGCGATCAGTTCGATGTGGTCTTCCTGGCGCTGGCGTTCAGCGGCGATAGCCGTGGCCAGCTCGGGATCATAGCCTTCGATACGCATGGTTTTGGCGAACATCGGGAAATCTCCGGCGAGGATATCAGGATTGAGAAGCGTTCGCGTTGAGCGTAGCTCGGACAGCGAGTGAAGTCGAAACATCAACTGCCCTTCGACTTCGCGCCTACGGCGCTACGCTCAGGGCGAACGGATTAACCGACACGTGCGGGTAGCGCAACCTGCGTATGGTAGCGGTTTAGGGCTGCGTTCGGCGATAATTGACAGTCTTCGCTTCGTTTGCAGGATTGCAATGCAATATATCTACACCATGATCGGGGTAAGCAAGGTCGTGCCCCCGAAACGCGAGATCATCAAGGATATTTCGTTGAGCTTTTTCCCCGGCGCCAAGATCGGTCTGCTCGGCCTGAACGGCGCGGGCAAATCCACCGTTCTACGCATCATGGCCGGCGTGGATACCGAGTACAACGGCGAAGCGCGGCCGCAGCCGGGCACCAAGATCGGCTATCTTGCCCAGGAGCCGCAGCTGGATCCGGACAAGACCGTGCGCGAGGCCGTCGAAGAAGGCGTTTCGGAAATCACCGATGCGCAGGCGCAGCTCGACGCGATCTACGCAGCCTATGCCGAAGAAGGCGCCGATTTCGACAAACTTGCCGCCGAGCAGCAGCGGCTGGAAGCGCTGATCGCCGCGAACGACGGCCACGCGCTGGACCGCACCCTGGAAGTGGCTGCCGACGCACTGCGCCTGCCGCCGTGGGACGCGAAAATCAAGACGCTCTCCGGCGGCGAGAAGCGCCGCGTCGCGCTGTGCCGACTGCTGTTGTCCAAGCCGGACATGCTGCTGCTCGACGAGCCGACCAATCATCTGGATGCCGAATCGGTGGAATGGCTGGAGCAGTTTCTGCAAAAGTTTCCCGGCACCGTCGTCGCGGTCACGCACGATCGCTACTTTCTCGACAACGCGGCCGAATGGATTCTGGAACTCGACCGCGGCCGCGGCATTCCGTGGAAAGGCAATTATTCCTCTTGGCTGGAGCAAAAGGACGAGCGCCTCCAGCAGGAAGAGTCTGGCGAAAAGGCGCGGCGTCGCGCGATCCAGCGCGAGCTGGAATGGGTGCGTCAGGGTGCCAAGGGACGTCAGTCCAAGGGCAAGGCGCGCCTGAACCGCTTCGAGGAACTCAACTCGGTCGAATACCAGAAGCGCAACGAAACGAACGAAATCTACATTCCGCCCGGCGAGCGCCTGGGCGACTCGGTCATCGAATTCAAGCACGTGTCGAAGGCATTTGGCGAACGTCTGCTGATCGAAGATCTGAGCTTCAAGATTCCACCCGGCGCGATCGTCGGCATCATCGGTCCGAACGGCGCGGGCAAATCCACCTTGTTCAAGATGATCATGGGCAAGGAAAAACCCGACTCCGGCGAAATCGCGCTCGGCAAGACCGTGCAGCTCGCCTATGTGGATCAGTCGCGCGATGCACTCGACGGCGGCCAGACAGTGTGGCACGAGATTTCCGGTGGCCGCGACATCATCACGATCGGCAAATACGAATTGCAGTCGCGCGCTTACATCGGCCGGTTCAATTTCAAGGGCGCCGACCAGCAGAAGATCGTCGGCCAGCTTTCCGGCGGCGAGCGCGGCCGCCTGCATCTGGCCAAGACCCTGATGCAAGGCGGCAACGTGCTGCTGCTCGACGAACCCTCGAACGATCTGGACGTGGAAACCCTGCGCGCGCTCGAAGAAGCCATGCTCGAATTTCCCGGGTGCGCGTTGGTGATATCGCATGACCGCTGGTTTCTCGATCGCATCGCCACACACATCCTCGCGTTCGAAGGCGATTCGCACGTGGAGTTCTACACCGGCAACTTCCACGAATACGAGGAAGACAAGAAGCGCCGGCTCGGCGAGGAGGCGGCGAAACCGCATCGCATCAAGTATCGTAAATTTGCCTGAACCCAATGTCCTTCGCACACGCCATTGACGCGGCAAGCCAGCGTAGCGACTCGTTGCTTTGCGTCGGCCTCGACCCGGAGCCAGCGAAATTTCCGCAACCTTTGCGCGACCGAGCGGATGCCGTATTCGATTTTTGCCGTGCAATCGTCGATGCGACGGCGGACGTTGTGTGCTGTTTCAAGGCGCAGATCGCGCATTTTTCCGCAGCTCGCACGGAAGACGCGCTGGAACGCCTGATCGCGCACATCCATGGTGCGCATCCTGGCATACCGGTGATCCTCGATGCCAAGCGCGGCGACATCGGTTCGACTGCGCAACACTATACGGTGGAAGCTTTCGAGCGTTATCGCGCGGATGCGGTGACAGTCAATCCGTACCTTGGCCGCGATGCACTGCAACCGTTTTTGGACCGCGCCGACAAGGGCGTGATCATCCTCTGCCACACCTCCAACTCCGGCGCCAGGGATCTGCAGGAACTAGCCGTTGATGGCCAACCGCTGTACCTGCATGTCGCCCGGCTTGCAGCGCGGGAATGGAACGCCAACGGCAACTGCGCGCTGGTGGTCGGCGCAACGTATCCGCAGGAACTGGCCCGGGTGCGCAGCCTCGTCGGCGATGCCATGCCGCTGCTGATTCCCGGCATCGGCGCGCAGGGTGGCGATGTTAAGGCCGTGGTACACAATGGAAAAAACGCACAAGGCGCGGGCTTGATCGTCAGCTCCTCGCGCGCAATCTTGTATGCCGAATCGGGTGAGGATTTCGCGCAAGCCGCGCGGCGCGAAGCGCAGAAGCTGCGCGACGCGATCAATCGCTGGCGTTGAAATATCCGTTCGCGTTGAGCGGAGTTCGCGCAGCGAACGAAGTCGAAACGCTCGCTGCCCTTCGACTTCGCGCCGTCGGCGCTACGCTCAGGGCGAACGGTTCCAGACTCGCGCACGGCACCATCGCCACGCAAATCGCGGCGCCAGTAGTATGTAATGCGCCCAAAGCCCGCTCCATACGAGGGCGCGCAGAAACAGATTGTGCGCCGCCGGATCGAATTTCACGAACCAGCGCCACATGCCACGGTGCTTGTGGAATGCCACAAAGAACGGCCGCGCGCGGCTCGAGGTTGCCTTCGCGTGCACCACCGGCACATCGTTGGCACAGACTACGCGCAGCCCGGCATCGCGCACGCGCCGGCACAGATCCATGTCTTCGCAATGCAGGAAATACTTCTCGTCGAATCCCTCAATGCGATCGAACACGGCGCGCGGCAGGAGCATCAAGGCGCCAGAGACGATATCCACGTTCTGCACGGGTATCGCGACCGGCAGGTCGATGCCCTGCAACGCCGGCCAGCGCGCGCCCAAGCGCGCCAGACCTGTCTTCGACAGCACGGCGCGACACAATAGCGGATCGCGGCGTCGGCTGGCAGGTTCCGGCGTGCCATTGCTATCCACGATTGCCGCGCCGATCAAACCGATATCGTCAACCAGCAGCGCGCGCAAGCGCGCGAGGGTGTCCGCCTCGACCCGACAATCAGGATTGAGAAACAGCAACGCATCGCCGCGCGCAATCGCGGCGGCGCGGTTGCAGCCCGCACCGAAACCAAGATTCTGGACATTGTGCAGGATGCGCATGCGCGAGTCGGCTTGCCAACGAGCAGCGATCGAATCCACCGAGCCGTCGCGCGAAGCATTGTCGCTGACGACAATCTCGATCGACAGCGTGCTACCCAATGCGCACTCGATGCACACGCCCAAGTCCGCGCCGCTATCGGCGGCGACGATGACGATGCTGGTCAGACCGCGTACGTATTGCATGCGCCGGCGCAGGTCAAACCTGTCCGAGCAGCTTCTCGCCCTGCTCCGCCGCATGTTGCCACAGCGCGGGCCAGTGTTCGCAGGCGTCGGCCAGCGCATCGCATTCCTCGACCAGTGCGCGTGCGCAGCCCGGCGCGTCGAGGTCTTCGGCCCAGTCGCCCAGACGCGGCGGCGCATTGGCCAGCAACGCCTTGGCATTGGCCTGCACGACCGCGCGCGCGTCCGCCTGCCAGTACACCGGCGCGTCGCTGGCCGCCTCGATCTGGTGCTGGATGCGATCGATGATGTCGGCACGGATATAGCTCAGGTATTCGCGCAGATGCGCGATGCGGGTGTCTGCGCTGGCGCCGGCCAGATCGCGCAGGACCTCGACAAGCAAACCCATGCGCGCGGCGGGATCGGCCGCATGGAACAAGCCGAACTGGCGCTGCACGAAATCGCGCAGAAAATGATTCACGCGCGGCAGGTATGCCGCCAGCGTCTTGTCCGATCGCTTGCGCGCAGCTTCCTGTACATGCCCGATCGCCTCGGGCAATTCCAGGGTCAACGCATCGGGGTGACAATAGCGCGTCAACGCGCCGGCCAGGCTGTCTTCGCCGCGCCCGACCGGATTCGTGCACGGCAACATCGTGCTGTTGTCCAGCGTCAATGGGGTAAAGCCGGATACCGCCAACATGCGCGCCTGGGCAACGGCATACCACAGATGCTGACCCTCGATATTGCGCTGATAGCTGACGCGGTCGCGCCAGAAATCCGCACGCCCACCTTCGTCGAGAAGGTAAAACATCCAGTGATTGGTCGAGGTGCGCGTGCTCCCGTAACTGCCGCACTGAGTTGCGATCACGCGTGCGTTGGCGGCAAGCAAGTCGAGACGGCCAAGATTAAGACCTCGCAACCCGCTGCGTTCGATCGGATAACGCGTCTGCAGCAGCGTACCCAGGGTCTGGCCGCAACTTTCCAGATGCAGGGCGAATGGATCGCCGGTGAGCTCCTTACCAAAGACGAACGCCTCGTCCATGCTGCCCGGGAACCGCGCATGCACCTGCGCATTGGGATTTGGATCCAGACCGGCGCGGGCTTTTTCGTTACGCCGCAACGGCAATTGCAAGTCGTCGTCGAGTAGCGCCAGACGCGCGCCAGCCGACAGCAGCAAGGCCAGATTGCGATTGCGCCCGCCGGCGGAACGTTGCGCACGCGGATGTCCGTCGCGCAGCAGCAATCGTTGCGCCGCCAGCCGCGCCTGCGGCACGGCCTTGCCCAGGCGTTCGACCAGATTGCCCGCTTCGGTGCGGCCAACGTAGTGCACCTTGCAACCGGTCGTGCGCGCGAACTCGCGCAAAGCATCGCGCTGCTCGTTGGCATGGGCCGGCAAGGACGAATCGTCGAGCACGGTATAACGCCGCCCGGCACGATGCCGCCGCTCATACTCGGTCAGTGACACGAGCAGCCGCGACAATTGTTGCGGCCGATCGCAGGCTCGAATGAATACACCGCGCAGCTCGGCCGGCGTGCGCTCGGGTGCGCGCGTGAGACGCTCGACGAACGTGCTGTCCGAAATCAACAGGTCGCGCCGTATCAGACTTTCCAGCACGCGCCGGATGTCCTCGCGCTTGCCGGACAGGCCTGCGATGGTGGATTCGATGCGCGCCGAGTGCTCGTCCAGATTGCGGAACTCACGGCACTGATCCAGCGCTTGCAACACCTGAAACGTCATCACATGCGTGTCACCGCTGCGCTTGATCTGGAAGATGCACTCCTGGCTCGACAGCGACGCAACCAGGCCATCCTCGGAGGCGAACAACGGTGCATCGGAATCTGCGACGGGCGCGGAATGCGTCGTCTTTGGTGGATACGTGGCCTGGTAGTTAAGCAAGGTTTTCATGCGATTCCGGGATGCGAAATGTCGGCGATCAACGCCGCGGCGAGGATTTTTCCAATGCGCCGCGCAAGCGCGCGACTTCGGTCTCCAGCTCGGCAATGCGCAATCCTGCGGCCATATTCGTGCGCACCTCGGCATTGTAATGTGCGTAGACGGATTCTTCGCGGTCGCCGAACAGCGCCATATCAGGCAAGTCCGGCAGCGGCTTGCGCGAGCACACGGCGATGAAGTACAGCGGTGCATAATCGAGTCGGGATTGCGGCACCGCAGCGGCTTCGTCCAGGGTCGCTGCGACGACCGTACGTGGCGCATGCTCCAGATTCCAGATCGCCGACTGGAACAGCAATTTCTGGCCATACAGCGCTATCTGCGGGAAATGCGCTGCGAGCAAGGCCAGCAATTGCTCGCGGTACAATTCGCGCACATGGAACTCGTTGCGGAAGCCGGTCAGATCGCTGTAGGTGCGCTTGTCCGGCGAGGATACGATCAGGATACCGTCCGGCGTCAGCGCGCGTGCGAAACCGGCGATCAATTGTTCCTGCGCGGCGACGTGCTCGAGCGTCTCGAACGAGACGATCAGATCGAAACTGCCGGTGGTATCCAACGCTGTGCAATCGCCGCATTCGAAGCGCAGGTTCGACTGCGCGCCGTAGCGCGCGCGCGCATGTGCGATGGCGCGTTCGTCGATATCCACACCAAGTACCGTCGCCGCCGCCGATGCCAGCAGCGCGCTGCCGTAGCCTTCGCCGCAGGCCGCGTCGAGCACGCGCCGGCCGCGGGCGAGTTCCCGCGCAAACGTGTAGCGCGCCCAGTGCTCGTAGCGGATTTCGCGCACACACTCGGGAGTAAAGCGCTCGCCGGTGAATTCCAGGGAGGTATCGCTCATGTCGGCGCCGTGGTTTGGTTCCAATTGTGGGCTAGGCGCACCATGCCGAATTCGCGCGACTCGCCGCGCACGGTTACACCGCGCTCGAGTGTGTCGAACAGGCGCATGGCTTCAGTATCCATCGCATGTGCGCGCAACAAGTAGCTTCCCGGCAAGAGCGGCAGGCTGGCGAACGAAAGTTCCATCGCGTAGTGGTTGTCGGCAATGCGTACGGGGTGTTGACCATCCATGTCCGAGCTGATGCCGTAAATGGACGTGCCATCGGCACGGCTCAAGCCGAACGCGATCACCGGCTCGCGCTCCGATCGCGACACGACTTCGACCCGGATTGTCATGCCGGCGTCTTGCTCGAGCAGGATCGGCACTTCCGCCGCCTGCCCGTTCACGATGAATTTGGTCAGTTCGAATTCGGTGCCCTGCCCGACGGCACGTGTGTGTGCGGCCTGTTCCACCGCTGTCTTGCGCTCATGAAACGCGAGATACGCCTGGGTAACCTCGAACACGTCGCCGCTGACTTCGACGCGGCCATGCCGCAACCACATCGCCTGCCGGCAAAGTTTCTGGATGTGATACATGCTGTGGGAGACAAGAATCAGGGTGCCACCGCCGCCGAGATACTCCTCCATCCAGCGCACGCACTTTTTCTGGAACGATTCGTCGCCGACCGCAAGCACCTCGTCCGTGATCAGCAGATCCGGGCGCAGTGCGGCAACGATGGCGAAGCCCAGGCGCACCGTCATGCCCGAGGAATAATGCTTGACCGGCTCGTCGATGTAATTGCCGATGTCGGCGAACTCGATTATCTCGGGCAACTTGGCCCGGGTTTCTTCGACGGACAGCCCATACAATGCCGCGGACAGCGCGATATTGTCACGGCCGGAATATTCCGGATGGAAGCCGGCCCCCAGCTCGAGCAACGCGCCGACGCGGCCAGCAACCGTCACACTGCCGGCACTGGGGGTGAGTACCCCGGTAAGCAGCTTCAACAGGGTCGACTTTCCGGCACCATTCTCCCCGATCAGTCCGAGCGACTGGCCGCGTTCCACACGCAGGTTGATGCCTTCGAGTACGCTCACCGCATCGGTGTCGCCGCGTCCTGTCAGCAAACGCACGAGAGCGCGCAGGCGGTCCCGACGATGGAAAACCTTGGGATACGTCTTGCCCAGGCCACTCGCGCGAACCAGGACACGTGAACGGGATTCGGCCGCCGGCTGCATGGTGCGACGTCAGAAGTCCACAGCCATGGCATTGTGGAACGATTGACCCTCGTTGCCCACGGGACCCAGTTCGCACTGACCGCAGATGTGCATGGCGGCACGGTTTTCCGTCATCTGGCGTTTGAAGCGCGCACGCAATTCGCCGCGCAGGATCTCGCTGTATTTCTGCCGCAGCAGATTGCCGAACTCGCCTGCGCGCGGATGGATGCAGCACGGGACCACGGTACCGTCGGCATCGACGTACAGCAGGCGGATTTCGCCCTTCCACGGATGCGCGGTGTATTCCTCCGGTTCGGCCAGAAACACGCAGGGTCCGGACGGTGCGTGGATTTCGCGCTGCGTCATGTTCTGTTCGGCTTCCGGCAAGGCCATCCAGCTGCGGAATTCCGGCGTCCAGCCACGCGGCTCCAGCAGCGCATGCCATTGCGTCATGTCCTGCTTGCTGCGCACCACCGATTTGGTGATGAGCTGCAACTGCGGCGACCAGCAGTCGCGCAACCCGCGCACGCGCTCGAGGAATTCGATCAGTTTTTCCCACTTCGACGGTGGCCGCAGACGTTCGTATTCGGCCGGCGAGCCATCGCCATCACAACTGACAACCAAGCGATTGATCACGTTTTGCTTGATCGCCTGTTCGAAATCGTCCCAGTACACCTGCTGGGCATTCGTGGATATCTCGACGACTTCGGCTTTCCAGCGCTGCCTCGGAATCTCGGCAACGATGGCCGAAAATTGTTTGTGCAGCAACGGCTCGCCGAAATTGAACAGGCGCAACAGGTGGATCCGCTCGACATCGATATTTTCGAGCATGGTGCGGAAATCGGCCAGCGCGATGCGCTTGATTTTCGGCTGCAGCGTGGAATTCGGGCAACCCACACAGCGCAACTGGCAGCCATGCACGATGTCGATATGCGCGCAGTAGATGTCCTTCGGCTGCACAAGTGCGGCAGCGACGGGCGTGGCAGGCGACATCAAAGGAAATCCTCGAAATGGGGGTTCAGCCGGCGAAAAGCCGTGAATCCAATGAGCAGGACGGCCAGCGCAACCAGAATGGCGGTCAGGTGACCACCTACCGTACCCGATCCGAACAAGGCGCTGCGGAAGAATTCAGTATAGTGAGCGAACGGATTCCAGTCCACAAAATGCTGGTAGCGCTGCGGCAGCGATTCGCGCGCATAAAACACCGGGGAGGCGAACATCCACAACATCAGCAGTTGCGGCAACGCCGCGGAAAGATCGCGCACGAAGACCTGCACGGCGGCGAACAGGAACGCGAAGCCGAGCGCGAGCACGAACAACTGCGCGTAGACGGCCGCGACTGCTGGCAGCGCCAGCAGGTGGATCGGCACGCCAAACAGCCGCAGCGCCACGATGATCGCCAAATAGCCTGCGCCCTGGATCAGGAATCCGGACGCCACCGCGGCGAACACCAGTACTTCGCGCGGCATGGCCACCTTGCGGATCAGCGTGGCGTTGTCCTGAATCACGGTGGTGGCACGGGTCAAGCCTTCGGCAAACGCGGTCCACGGCCACAACGCCAGGGCCAGAAACGGCACGTAGCCCGGTGCATTCGCGCCCGGTGCGCGTGCCTTGAACACGTAAACGAAAACGAAACTGTAGACGGCCAATTGCGCCAACGGCTGCATCAATGCCCACAGCCCGCCGCTGAAACTGCCCAGGTAGCGGTTGCGCAGGTCGCGGCGGATGAAATGAAGCGCAAGACGCAGCGCAGGCATGGCAGCAAAGCCGGATCAGACAAGGATGCGTATTATCGCAGAGCCGCACCCGGCTGTCCGCCCGCCATGCGCGGACGCCACAGTACCCAGCAACGTTTCGGACTGGTTCCGCAGTCCAGTGTGCATTTGCCTTTTCCCGCTGGCGGGAGAAGGTGCCGAAGGCGGATGCGGATGGATTGTCGAAGTCGACTGCCGGGTTTCAGCAACCACCCTCACCCGAGGCGCTTCGCGCCTCGATCGCTCCCGCTCGCGGGAGCGATGAATAGCCAAACCTGGGCGCTGGTCAGGTCAAGGTTTTTCCGGCGCAGCCGGTGGCGGCGCTGGCGTCCTGACCGCCGCATCCACTGGCACGCCGCTGCCGGTAAAGTAGCGATCGTGCAATGAGGCGATCGCATCCGGGTACGGCGTCATTTTCTGGTTGCTCAACTGGTTCAGAAAATCCTTGCGCTGATCGGCGATGTACTGCTTGTCCAGGCCATCGAGAATCTGTGCCTTCACTTCATCGAAGGTCTTCTGCTGGGCTGGCGTGGCATCGACGAACTTGAGGATGTGATAGCCGAATTTCGTCTTGATCACGGGCGAAATCGGATCCGTGGCGGTCAACTTGGCCGCAGCCTCGCCAAACTCCTTGACGTATCGCGATGAGGTGGCGTCTTCCATCTTGCCATGGTTGCTGGCCTTGGATGCATCATCCGAATACTTGTCGACCAGCGCGTCGAAGCCTGCCGGGTCCTTTACCGCCTGCGCGCGCACTTGCTCGGCCAGATCTTTGGCGTCCGCGTCGGAGTGCTTCCCGGTCGAGATCAGCACATGCTGCACGGTGACTTTCTTCGGGATGACGTATTGATCCTTGTGCGAGAGGTATTCCTCTTTTGCCAATTGGCTCAGATCCGGAACCTGGATCGACTTGGTGAATATATCGAAACGAAGCTTGGCCAGCACATCGTCCTGGGCCAGCGCCAGCTGGTTCTTCACTTGCTGGCTCTGGTCGAGTTTCATCGCACGCGCCTGCTGTGCCAGTTGCTTGGTGCGCAGCAGGTCATTCAGCATGCTTTCAATCCGCCCGGCGTCGCTGACAAATCCGGGCCATTTATCCGCGGGGATGCGTGCCATGTACGCATCGACATCGCTGAGGGTGACCGTAGCGTCACCTTGCGTCACCACCTTTTCGTCTGCTCCGGCACCCGCAAACGCAGCAGCGCTGATGGCGACGCAAATCGCGGCGAGCAACAGGTGGATCGATTTACGCGCTTTCATCGCACTTGCCATTCCTTCAATTCACCGAGTTTGAAGAGAGTCCGAGCTGGCAACTGCCGCCCGTACATTGTTTAACCCATTTGCCCTGCCCGGTGCTGTATGTCGCCGGAATGACATTGATCCAGTATTGCGTGGTCAGGTTGAGCTGGCAGTTGCTGCCCGACGAACCGTTGGACGACGCCGTCAAATTATTCGGACTGCGGCCGGACACGCAAATCACGTTGCCGCCTTTCTGACCGTTGTTGAAGGCGCCCATCACCGTGCTGATCGAGACGGTAACGGGATACGCCGTGTAGGTGTTGTTCGTCACAAACGAAACCGTGTGTCCCGGAGATGCGGTAAACGGAATCGACAAAAACTGGGTGTTGGCTATGGTGAAGATTTCGGTGTATCCGAAATACGAACCTGGCCAGTTGGATCCATATACAAACGGGAAGGAATACGCGGCGGGGCCCTTCGTCGTATTCTGTCCGGTGTGCAAAACAAAGGTGCCCGAACAAATGGCCGTATACCCCGCAACATCGCCACTCGCACCGGTGGTGCACGAAGGCCCGCCACCGCCGCTGACGGTCACCTGCTTGGTGATCGAATTTGAATTGTTGCTGACGCTATCGGTCACTGTTTCTTTTACGCTGTAGGTGTTGCCCGAGGTATAGGTGTGGGACGGATTTTGTTGTGTGGAGGTACCGCCGTCGCCGAAATCCCACGACCACTGATTGATTATGCCGCCCGGGTCCGTGGACGTATCGGTGAAACTGACTGCCAACCCGTTGGCAGTGAAAGTGAAGTTCGCGACCGGCGTACCGCCGCTGTTGCCATTCTGGGTGACGTTCGCTTGCGAAGTCAGACTTGCCGGACTGGCGCCGGGGGCCGCAAGACAGGTCAGTGTCGCCTGATAGCTGCTCGAGCTGCTGCCGGTGTTGGTAAAGCTGGCGCTGAACGGAATCGGCGTGTTCGACGCGCACGCTGGCGTGGTACCCAGACCGCAGACATAGCCATTGACCGGGCCGGTCGCGACACCGGAACCGCTCGTCGTGGCGATCGCCACCGTGCAGGTTGCCGCATTGAGCGGCAACACGCTGAAGTTGCCGATCTGATTGCTGCCGGATGACAGAGGACCGGTCGGGCCTTGCAAAGGCTGCGCAGGACCAAAGGTCAACTGCTGGCCGCCGCCGGATATGCCGCAGGCGGACGAAAATGCCAGGGGCGTGCCCGCCGTAGCGACCAGATTGCCGCTGCCGGTCGAGGACAATTGCGCGTTGCTGACGTTGTCCACATGGCAGTTGGCGAACGGATCTTCGCCATTGAAATAGATCGAAAACGTGCCGCCAGCGGCGAACGCGGCGTTGGAGAACAAGGCGGCCAGCGCCATCAGGGCAATGCGAATTTTCATGAAGAACTCGTTTACTGGATACAGGCGGGTATTGTAACCGCCCGAGGATCGGCGGAGTGCAAAGAAGTCATTAATCGCGCGCGGCGATCGGAAATAAGCGGCCGTTCGACGGCCCTAAAAAAGAAGGGGCTCTTGCGAGCCCCTTCGAGTAGCGTTGTTGCAGCGTATTTATCAGGAGCAGGCGCCGTTGCCGCTGGTGCACACGCGGTTGTACTTGTGGTTGTACAGACCGGTGTAGTTGGCCAGCGAGCCGGGTGCTGCGTTGGCGTTGACGGTTTCCTCAACCGAGAATCCCGTGGCCGGCAAGCCGCTGAACGTGTTGCCGTTTTCACCCTCAAGGACATGTTGCGTGGACGCGAAGCCCAGATTCGCCCAACCATTGACGGTACCGGTCGGCAGATTGATATTGGACACCAGATTGGAGCCGAGAATCGTCGAAGGCGCCGTCTGGTTGAAGCTGATGACGTTCGTTTCCCAGCACAGTGCAGGACCCTGCTGGCCTGGCGGCGGCGGCGAAAAGCCCAGCGACGTGGTGCTGGTGCCTTCTTCGCGGTCGTACGCGGTGATCGACACCGGCGAGCACGAAGTGCCGCTGGACGTCGAGCCGAACACCACATCGAACGGCGCATAGGCCGAACTCACGATCTGCGGATCGACATAGAAGCGCTTGGTCGGGAACGTGACCACCCATTCGGTGGACTCGCCATACGCCGGATCGACCACGAACTCGTTGTAGATGTTGTTGGTCATGAACACCGCGGAAACGGCGTCCACGTTACTGGAGAAGCTGGTGGTCGCCAGCGAAACGTTACCGGAACCCGAGGTATTGAACGTGTACGCGACATTGCTCGTACCGCTGCCCAGGTTCGGCAACACCGTACCTGGCGCCGTATGCTGGGCGGCCGAAGCGGTGACGTAAAAGCCTTCGACTGCATCGGCATTGTAGCCTTCGATGGTGCCCAGACCGATGTCGACGATGGTGCCCGAGCCGAACAGGCCGCCGTCCGGCGCGCCAAGATCGATGGCCGAATTGGTGTTCCAGTACTGCGGACCCGGTCCGTAACCCCACGCACCCAGAACCTGACCGCAGGAAGCGGGCACGCCGTTGATGTGGGTGATGGCGGCGAGCGAACCGCTGGTGTTGTTGTTGACCGTGCCCATTTCAATCATTTCCACGTAGCCTTCCAGGGTACGGGAAAGGCCGTCCGGGCCGGTGTCGTTGTTGCTGCCGCTATAGGCATAATTCACGAACGGAATTTGGCCGGTGATAGCGGGCACGGTGCAGCTGTTGTCCGCCGTGGAGACGCCGGCGCCGGCGCCGGCCGGATCCACTTCAGCGGTCCACACGTCGAACGGCGACATGTAGAGGTTGAAGTCGAGCACTTCACGGCTGTCGTACGCTTCGAGGAAACGCACCTTGACCGCCTTGCCTTCGCTCGTGGTGTTGACCACGGAAAGCAGGGTCACATTATTTGCGTTGACCGTGTAATACGGGTAGATGAGCACGGAACCGGTACCATCGGTACTCAGATTGACCGCACCCGCCATGTTGGCAATGCCAGCCACACCGGCCAAGCCGGCAATGACGGCAGTCGTCAGACTGGTTCTTTTCATCGCTACACTCCTAAGATTAACCACAGGGCTTGTGTGAAACCGGCTCACCCCGCACCGACACGGCGGTATACCCCGCCTTGAGCCGGTCGAGCCGAGCAACAGCGCTTTAATGCTACGACAAAGACTGCGGCAAAGCAATCCCTGTCCAACTTCATTGCAAACAAAGCTAAAACACCCGCCAGAACAAGGGTTTATTGTTTCGCTTTCGGCACCTTGAAGCGACTATCCGGTAGATAGTACCAACGTCCCGATTCCCTGATCCAGCGTTCGGTCACCGGGCTGTCGCCCTGAATCTTGCGCACTCCGTGCAGGTTTACGCTCACCTGGTACTTGAGTTTCACATGCACCGTGCACGTGTCGACATCGCATTTCTGATCGAGAAATTCGGCTGATTCCCAGGTCACCGGGCGATTGTTCATGGCCGCGGCATAGTTTTCGCGCGTGATCGTCGCGCGGTAGCCGGGCGACAGGAAATCGTACGCGTTTGCGGCCTGGTGCGCGATGAGGTAATCCCAGCGCTGCACGGATTTTGTCTTGATGACGGACGCGTCCTCGTTGCGCGTGAGCATGCCAGCGCAACCGGCGAGCGCGAGCGCGCCGAGGACGAGCATGATTCTGGAAAAATATACTTGTTTACTTTTCACCTTGCGGATTCTCCTTGGGAAGCGGTTGCACGGTCGCGGGCTGGATTGACGTCGGCGCCGGTTGTCCGGTGTGCTCGGCCGCCTGCTTCGCGCGCAGCGGCTTGAGCGATTCAAAACGCTGTTCGTATTCCTGGGTCATCTGCCGTGCTTCTTCGGAGTTGGTGATCACGCGCGGCGTGATCAACACGATCAGCTCGGTACGATGATGGTTCTTGTCGTTGCTGCTGAACAGATTGCCGAGAAACGGAATGCTGCTGAGCAGCGGAACGCCGGATTTGCTGTCGATGAGCTGATCCTGGATCATTCCGCCAAGCAATACGGTCTGGCCGCTCTGCACGGCGACCTGGGTGCTCAGGTTGCGCTGGCTGATCGGCGGGTTCTGCCCCGACGGCGCGCTGCCCGGAATGCTGTCTTCCTGTTGCACATCCATGTACACCAGACCGCCGGGATTCACGCGCGGGGTGATGTTGAGCGTGATGCCGGTACTGATGTACGACGCTTGGCCGATGCCGGTATTGGTGTAGTTGCTCGACGTGCCTGTGGTGGTGCTGGGAATGCCGATGATCGACTGGGAAATCACCGGCACCTGGGTGCCGACGGTAATCTCCGCCTGCTGATTGTTCATCACCACCAGCGAAGGCGTGGACAACACCTTGGTCTGACCGCTGGTTTGCAAGGCATCGAGCGCGACCTGGAAATTCTTGTTGAGGAACGAATAGAACAAGCCGCTGCCGCCGCTGACCGGAATCGACGTTGAACCGCCAAGCGATGCGCGGTGACGGTCGGCGTTGCCATTCTGGTTAACGTACGGCGGCTCATACTGGAATCCGGTTCCGGAGCCGGCATTGGCATTGTTGATCAAGCCGGATAGCCACCATTGCACGCCGTATTTGAGCTCGCCGTCGAGCACGACATCGAGAATCTTCGCTTCGATCTGCACCTGCAGCGGCGCGATGTCCAGGCGATGGATGGCGGCACGGATCGAATCCCATTCACCCGGGGTGGCCATCACCAGCAGCTGGTTGTTTTCCTCGATCGGCGTGATGCGGATATCGGTCTGCTTCGTGCTGGACGAGGCGGGAACTCCGCTACCGGTCGTGGTCAGATTCGAGCTGCCGCTGCTGCGACCGCGTGAATTCGTATTCGAATTCGTACGATTCATCGCGGTGCTGCTGTACGACGCGCCGCTGCGGCCACCGACCCCGGTGCCACCGCTATTGAACTGACCGATGCTCACCGGTTGCAAGCCCGGCGCAACATTGCCGGAGTTGCTCGGCCGCTGGCTGGTCTGGCCGGTGAAGATGGCGTTGAGGTGATCGGACAAGTCCACCGACTTGACGTTCTTGACGTCGTACACGTACAACTGGGTGCCGTTTTCTCCCACGCCCTGATCGAGCTTGTACAGCCACTCCTGCGCTTTTTCCAGATAGTCTTTCTGCGGCGTGATCACGACGATGGAATTGGTGGTTTCCATCGGGATGAAGCGAAACATGCCAGCCAGCGGCGATTCGCCGGACGCGCCGAAAATCTTGTCGAGTTCGGGCATGATCTTGTCCACGTCCATGTTGCGCAGGCCGTACACGCCCACCGACATGCCTTTGAGCCAGTCGACATCGAAAATCTGGATTGTGCGCTGGTAATTGGTCAATTCCGACGCGGTGCCGGCCATGATCAGAAGGTTACGCGCGTCGTCCGCCGACACCACCGCATCGGCCTTGGCATAGGGCTTAAGCAGCTTCTGCATCTGCGTAGCGGAAATATACTTGAGCGGAAACGCACGCACTTCGTAACCCATGGCGGCGGCTGCCGGCGCAATGCGTGGCGTCAGGTTGCCCGGAATCGCATCCTTGACCGGCACGACCGCGTAGCGGCCTTCCTTGAAGATTAGTGCATTGTTGGTCCAGCTCAACAGCATCTGCAGAATCGGCATGGCCTGCGCTGGCGTGATCGGCTTGGCTGTGGAAAACGTCACGTTGCCGGTGACGTTCGGCGCAATCGTGTAGTTTTCCTGCAGCAATGAACCGAGTATCGCCTGGACCACGGCCTGAATCGGCTGGTTTTCGAAATTGAACGTGATCTGGCCTTCCGGCGCCGGCTTGCCATGGACCGGCGCGCGCGCGGCTGCTTCGTCGATGAACTGTCCGCTGCCCGCCTCGACCTTGGCTTCGGCTTTCTGGTGGGCCTTGTCCTCGGTTTCGATCTTGATCGGCGCCTCGTCGTCGACCTTGTTCGTCGGCAACCGGGTTTGCACCGCATTGTCCGCCGCGATCTGGCGTGCGAACTGGCGGTCGCTGCTGAGTGTGGCGCACCCGGCCAGCGCAACGGCCAGCAGCGAAACGAGGAGAATCGAAGGACGTAGGATCACGTGAAGCACTCCGTAACGGGTTTCTATTGCTTTTGTGGTGCCGGCCGGTGCCGCAGGCGTTCGGCTTCTTCCCGCATCTGCCGGCGGCGTTCTTCGATGCGCTGTTGCAATGCTTGTGTCTGTGGATTGCGCGCCGGCGCGGCAACCGGCGGGTGCGGCGCCACCCGTCCTGGTACTCCGCGCTGCGACGCGTTCGGACTTGGACTGGCAACGGCCGTGGACAGTTCCACTTCGACTTCCTCACCGGAGGTTTCGCGGAACACGGCGCTGCGCGGGTTGAGCCGAATCAGCGTCCAGCCGCCCTGATCGCCGTCGAGCGGCATGCCTTCCTTGAGTGCCAGATTCGTGTTCCTGAGCTTGTCGTGCACCATCGCCAGATGCAGTTGCGGGGTCAGGATGATACCGGTCAGGGCGATGTTAAGTGGTACTTTCGGCGGCGGCGGCGTATCCGGCTCATCCGGCGAATCCGGCGTGGGCTTGCGATCGTCGTTGAACAGCGGCCGCGCCGTGGTATCGGCAAACGCGGTTTCCGGCGGCAACTTGAACGCGGTGCGGTCGATCGCGATCTTGCCGCCGTCGAGCGCTTGGATATCGGCGGGCAGCCAGGAATAGCCGCGTCCGAAGCCGAGCTGCATGGCCAGCGCGAGCAGGAACAGCGCAGCGCAGGCGCAGGCCAGGATCAAGCTGAGCAATTTGGCGGCCTGCGTGCTCATCCGGTCTTCTTCCCCTCTTTGCGCAGATAGCCGGACAGGTTGAAGCGGATATCCAGCGCTGTAGGTGGCTGCACCTTGGCGCCCGGCGGCGTATAGCCGAACTGCTGGCGATAGATCAGCAGCTGGTCCACGAACAGATAGGGATTGCTGTTTTCCAGATCGTAGAGAATGCCTGCGAAGGGCTCCAGCGAGCAACGCATGCGTACCTGGATGGTCACGCGTTGATAGAGCTCTTCCTCACCACCCTTGAAATTCGAGTTGCTGACGATCGCACACTTGTTTTCGTCTTTCACCCGTCCCGAAATCGTCTGCTTCAGGCGCTGAGTCAGGTCGGAAAACGCGCTGTTGGCGTCGGCGTCGGCGAGAAATGCCTGGTTACCCTGCTCGAACGCGCGCACCTGGGCGAGGCGTTTTTCGATTGCCGGACGTTGCGCGAGGATGCCGGCGAAGCGCTGCTGTTGCTCGCGCAGGTCCTGCATCTGGGCGCTGATGGCGAGGTCCGGCGCGACGAACCACCAATGCACAAGCAACAGGTAGCCGAGCAGCAGCGCGATCAAAACCAGCACGATGGCCAGGAAGCGTCCGTTGCGCGGATCAGTGGCCGGGCGCATGCGTGCCTCCCGCGGCCGGTTTGGCAACACCTGCCTTGGCGGATGCCTGGGCTTCGGCCACGCTGCGGAAATCCAGGGTGATGTTGAAGCGGTCTTTCTTGCTGCGCGGATCGGGCTGGATCGTACCCTGTACGCTCGGATTGGTCAGCAGCGCGGACTGGTTGAGCAGGCCGATCAACTTGGACGCATCCTCGCTCAGCCCTTGCAATTCGATCTTGTCCTTGTCGTCGACGTTGAGGCGTTCCAGATAGGTGTCGTCGGGCAGGCGCTTGGTGAGATCCTCGAGCAGGTCCACCATCAGCGGTGTTTCGTGTTTCTTGCGGCTGAGAAAATTTGCCGAGTCTATTGTGTCCTGCAGGGTCTTGCGCAACTGCGAAACCTGCTTGGCGTCGTTTTGCGCCTTGACCACGTCGGCTTGCATCGCTTCGAGCGCCGCTTGCCGATTGTCCAGCCACAACAACATGCAGGTGACGAGCAGCACCGCCGCCGCCGCGCCCAGTGCCAAGTTCAGTCGCAGCGGTAGATTCTTGCGCGCGTAGCGGCGTTCTGCAGGCAGTAGATTCAGGCCCAAGCGCGCGCCGCCGCGCGTATCGCGCCAGCAATCCACGCCGTCGAGCATCGGCGCGCAGCCGGCAATAGCGGCCAGTTCCGCATCCATTTGCGTGCGCGGTACCACGATCAAGTCCACATGCAGATTGCGATCGGCCGTGGCATGCGCGGCGACGCGCCAGTCGAAATACACATGATCGGCCTTGAACGGCGTCTGCCGATCCATTTCGAACGCCAGCACCTGACGCAGATTGTCGGCCGCTGCAACCGGCAGGTTGATCGCGCGGCGCAGCGTTCGCGCGCCGTCGATACAGTAATAGCGGCGCAAATCCGGCGCATCTAGTTGACCACGCAGGCGCGCGAACGCGGCCTTTTGCGCCTCGGCCGGCGCGTCCAGATTCAGCCGGCCCAGCTCCACGCATCCTTGCGCGCCCTGCCGCCAAACGGCCAGTTCGCGTGCGGCCACGTCCAGCAACAGCGCATCCGCGCGCTCGGCCAGCAACGCGCGCGCGCGCGCCGGCAGCAGCGCCGCCAGCTCGGCGCCCCACCAGGCGAAAAATCGCGGTAGCGGCGTTCTGGCGTAGCGCGTCCGCAAGCGGGCGAGCTGGATATCGAGCGCTTCAGTGAGGGTCATCGGGAGGTTTCTTGGTCATCCCAACGCAGGACGGTATACGGCTGCCCCGCCGCGCCGACGCCGCCCAAGCGGATACTGACGTCGAGCACGGTGCTGGCGCCGTTGGAGAGCGTGGCACGGGATCGGATAGTGTACGTGTTCCCGCCGCCATTGGCCACGACCGGGGTGCCGTCGGGCAAGGTCAACGCGGCCGTCCCGGCCTGGCCTGGTTGCACCTGTTGCCGCGCGGCGATCAACTGCTGGGCCAGGTCCGGCGTCATGCCCGGCAGTGCCAGCAATGCCTGCAGCGGTGCATAGGCGGCATTGGGCTGGGCTCCGCCGCCGTTGATGGTGATTGCCGGCTCGATCTTCGCGTACAGATCGTAGTTCATGCCGAGCACCTGCTGCACTTCGGATACAGTCTGGAACGGTGCGTTGCGCGGTCCGTAGGACAGCCCCGCGGCTTTGTATTCGTTGACCTCGGCGCCATGCGGACGCGGTACGTCGTCAGGATCGCGCCAGTCCTGGATCGCATCCGACAACGCAACGGCTTGATCCAACGGCACGCCGACTGATTCGAACAGGCCCTGCAACAATGCATCGTCCGCGGTGTTGATGTCGATCAGGCCGGATTCGTCGGTCAGTTCCACGCGCACCTGTGCGCCGTCGAACTCGAATTCGTACGGTCGCCCATCGCCCACCCAACGCTGGGTCGTGTCGGGATTGCTCAATGCGAATACCGCGCGCTCGATTCCCGCCTGCGCCGCGTAGCGCGCTGTGGTGCCATCGAACAGATGCCGCGACTCGAAGTTTTCGGTGCGCGCGATCAGGGCGAAACTGCCCAGCAGCACGCCCATCAGCGCGATGACCCAGATCACTAGAATCAGGGCGACGCCGCGCTGGCCGAACGCGCCGCGGCTCACTGGCTGCCTCCGGCGCGGATCAGGGTTGGACCCAGGCGCGGCCGGATAGCGCCGGCGTTGAGCATCAGTGCAACGTCGAGCGTGGGCCATGGCACCTGCACACCCGGCTGCATGGTTAGGTCGATGCGGATCATCAGTGGCGTAACTTCCGGATCGGTCCAGTCGCTGCTCCAGTTGGTGAGTTGGCCCTGATCGTCCAGCGTGCGGTATTCGAAGCGACCGCTGGCAACACGGTCGAGCAGCACCATGGCGTCGGCACCCGGTTCGTTACGGGATTTTTGCGCGTCGTAGCCATTGAGCATCACGTCGGTGAACTGCAATTGCAGACCGTTCCCTGCGGGCACGAGTTCCAGGGTTTGCACGTACGGGCCGCCGCGCGAGAGATAGCCCGGCATCGGCGCGACGAAGCGCATCGTGCGCGCAGCGCCGTCGAACACGTGCACGTTACCGGTGCTATCGTCGCGCGCATATTGCAAAGGCAGAATGTGACTGAGCTGGCGGCGCAGAAATTCCTGCGCCGTGCGCAGGCGATCGGTGCGGTCGATCGCCGCTTCGCCCGCGCGCATCGCGTTAGCCGAGGCGCGGATGCCACTGTAGGCGCCGGCGATCAGCAGGCCGAGCAGGATCACTGCGAGCAGGACTTCCAGAAGTGTGAATCCGCCATTGCTCGACGGTCCGCACATCATGGCTTCGCCCTGGCTTGTGGACGAGTCGTCGCTTGCGCAGCGTTGGCGATGTCGGCGTTCTGCGCGCGCAGGGTCGTGAAGCGCGCATCGTGACTCAAATAGAAACTGCCCCAGGTCACGTCCAGTTGCAGCTTGTACAAATCGATGCTCGGCGCGACCGGCATCGTCTGCACCGGCGCCATGCGGAGCATTGCCGGCCATCGGCGCAGCTGCGATCGGCGCGATGTCCTGCGGCCGCACCTCGACCACCTGCAAACGCCAGTTGTACTTGGCGTCGAAGCGGCCGTTGAAATCGCCTTCCTGCAACGGCTCGCCGACACCCTGCACGTCCAGCAGCGACTGCGCCCACAACGCGGCGCGGGTGTAGTCGGCGGACTGCGCCGTTGTGTGCAGGCAGGTGGACAGAATTTGCAGCAGCACGCCGAAGCCGATCGCGAAGATCACAAAGGCCGCGACCAGTTCGATCAGGGTGAAACCGCCGCTCCTGCGATATGTCAACGGCACACCGCGATGACGAACGTGCGCTTTCACCGCTGCACTTCCTCGCGCGTTACCTCGCCGGTCAGCCAGCTCACGTTGATGCGCCACTCGCGGTCGCCCACGAGCACCGAAATGTGGCCGCCGGTGGAGGCGCCGTCCGGAAAAAAGCGGATGCGGCCCGAAGTGGTACTGGTCTGTTCGCTTTCGGCGGTGAGCAGCACCATGTGCATGTCATGAGGCAGCTTGACGATCGGTCGACCGGGCGCCTGGTAGGTGTTGGACTGGATATCAAGGTCCAGCGCTTGCTGTTGGCCTTTGACGATGGCCTGTCCGCGCGTATAGCGCAGCGCCGCGACCAGATCGCGGCTGGCTGCCTGCACTTTCGCGCTACTCAGGCTCTTGGTGAACGACATCGACACCACGCTGAGCGCGATGCCGATCAGCACGATGACCGCGACCAGCTCGATCAGGGTGAAGCCGCCTCTCTTGCGAAATGCCGATGTCGCGCGCAGCGTGACTGTCACTCCCTCTTTCCCGCTTGCGGGAAAGAGCACGGGTTGAGGGCGGGCTTGCGTGGACATCGGCTTACTGCCAGTTGCCGTAATCCTTGTTCAGGCCGTCACCACCTACCTGACCGTCCTTGCCGTAGAAGATGATGTCGAAATCGCCATGGTCGCCGGGCGCCTTGTAGAAATACGGATGCTGGAACGGATCCTTCAAATCCGACTCCTTCGCATACGGGCCGTTCCAATTGTTGACATTGCCGGGGCGCGTGACCAGATCGTTCAGGCTCTGTGGCGGCGAACCGTTATCGAGCATGTACGCCTGCACTTTCATCTCCAGCGAATGCACGCCGGCCACGCCGGCCTTGTATTCGCCATTCTGGAAGTTCTGCATCACCTTGCCGCCGACGATGGTCATGACGATGCCAATCAGCACCAGCACGGCGATCATCTCGATCAGGGTGAAACCTGCAGCACGCGTCCGGGAACGCGGTATTGTATACATTTTCATATCGTTCTCACTGTAGTGAACTGGTGATGTTCAGGATCGGCAGCAGGATCGCCATCATGATCACAGCGACCACGCCGGTCATGACCACCGTGATTGCCGGCACCAGTGCGGCGAGCAGCCGATCAACGGTGTTTTTCGCTTCCATATCGAAGGTATCTGCAGTTTTGAGCAACATGTCGTCGAGCGCACCGGATTCCTCGCCGACTGCGATCATCTGCAGGGCGAGCTTGGGAAAACGCTTGCTTTGCGCCAGCGCGAACGCAAGGCCGCCACCGGTTTTGACTTCCTCGGTGGCTTTGTCCACCGCCTCGGCCAGCGCGGAGTTGCCGAGCACGTTGCGGCTTATGCCAAGCGCGGTGAGCAGAGGCACACCGTTCTTGAGCAGAGTGCCCAGAGTGCGCGCCAACCGCGCGGTTTCGAGCTTGGCGATCAACGGCCCGAACAGGCGCCGCTTGAGCGTCCACGCGTCGAAGCGCAGCCGCGTCGGCGGATCGGCCAGTTGCCGGCGCGCGAGGATCACGCCGACAAAGATCAAACCGGCGATGCCCCACCAGAAATCGCGCAGGGTATTACCGATGAACAGCACGATCAGGGTAATCGTGGGCAGCTCGACGTTCATGTCCTTGAACATGGGTGCGAACTGCGGCACTACGAACACCAGCAGCACAAACAGCGCAGCGAACACCATCACGATGAGGATCGCCGGATAGATCAATGCGTTGATCACGCTTTCCTTGAGGGCCTTGGCGCGCTCCAGATACTGGGCGAGCCGCGCCAGCGTGGTGTCGAGCGCGCCGCCGACTTCGCCTGCGCGCACCATGTTGACGTAGAGCTTGGAAAAAACCTGCGGCTCGGTTTCCAGGCCGTCCGACAATGGCGCGCCGCCGCGCACATGATCGCGTATACGCTCGATGATACGCCGCGCCTTTTCGCTTTCCGGCAATTCCAGCAGAATCTGCAGAGCACGATCCAGCGGCTGGCCGGCGCTGAGCAGGGTCGAGAGCTGTTGGGTGAATTGCAGCACCTGTGCCGGACTCATCGCCGCGCGCGAGAACAGGCCCGCGAACACCGCACCGCCGCCGGCATCGGCAACGCGCACTTCCAGCGGGATATTGCCGGCGTCCTGGATTTTGGCCACAGCCTCGTCGTTGGAAGCAACCTCGAACTGGCCTTCGAGAATTTCGCCCGCCGGCGTCACCGCCTTGTAGCGATACAGCGCCATCAGCTTTCCGAGGTCACGCGCAGCACTTCCTCGATCGTGGTGGTGCCGCCCAGTGCCTTGACCAAACCATCCTCGTACATGGTGCGCATGCCTTCGCTGCGAGCCAGTTCCTCGATCTTGCCCATGTCCGCATGCTGCATCACCAGGCGTCGCAACGGATCGGACATGACCAGGAATTCCATGATCGTGGTGCGGCCCAGATAACCAGTGGGGGTAATCGGTGAAGCGACCGGTTTATACAATTGTACTTTTCCGTCCGGCTGGAAGCGGCGCAAGCCGAATTCCTCGACGACTTCGGGCAAGGCTTCATAACGCTCTGCGTGCGTGGACTCGAGCCGGCGCACCAGGCGCTGTGCCAGCACGCCGTTGACGGTCGAGGTGAGCAGGTAATCCTCCACACCCATGTCGAGCATGCGCGTGACTGCGCCGGCAGCATTGTTGGTGTGCAGAGTGGACAGCACCAGGTGTCCGGTCAGCGCGGATTGAATCGCGATTTTCGCGGTTTCCAGATCGCGCATTTCGCCGATCATGATGATGTCTGGATCCTGGCGCACGATCGAACGCAGGGCATGCGAGAAGTCCAGCCCGATCTGCGGTTTCGCCTGGATCTGGTTGATGCCTTCGATCTGGTATTCGACCGGATCCTCGACCGTGATGATCTTCACGTCCGGCGTATTGAGCCTGGACAGCGCCGTGTACAGCGTCGTCGTCTTGCCCGAACCGGTCGGACCGGTCACGAGCAGGATGCCATGCGGCAGTTCCAGCACCTTCATGAACTGCGGCAGGAACTCGTCGGTGAAGCCGAGCGTGTGGAAATCGAATACGATCGATTCGCGATCCAGAATACGCATCACTACCGATTCGCCCCACGACGTAGGCACGGTGGATACGCGCAAATCCAGCTCCTTGCCCTGCACGCGCAACATGATGCGGCCATCCTGCGGCAGACGGCGCTCAGCGATATTCAACTTCGCCATGATTTTCACGCGCGAGATAACCGCCGCGGTCGATGCTGCCGGCGGCGATTCGACTTCCTGCAGCACGCCATCGATGCGATAGCGCACCTTCAGCCGGTTCTCGAACGGCTCGATGTGGATATCCGAAGCGCGCTGCTCGACCGCACGCTGGATAACCAGGTTTACCAGGCGGATCACCGGCGCCTCGGAGGCGAGATCGCGCAGATGCTCGATGTCGTCCTCGCTGCGCGTAGCCTCGTCGGAAAGGTTCTCGACGATGGCGCCCATCGCCGAACGCCCGGAACCGTAATAGCGCTCGATCAGATCGTCGATTTCCGCTCGGCAGGCCGACGCGCGGTTCGACCGCCTTGCCGGTAGCCAGCGCCATCGCCTGCACTGGGTAGGTTTCGGCCGGGTCGGCCATCAACAGGGTCACGCCAGTCTCGGTCTCGGCGATCGGCACGACATGGTATTGCTTGAGAAAACGCACCGACATCGCCACATTCGGCGGCGGCACTTCCGGACAATCCTTGGCCGAGACCAGCGGCAGACCCAGCACTTCGGCCAGGCTTTCGCCCATTTCGCGCTCGGACACCAAGCCCAGACGCGTGAGCAGCGGCACCAGATTGCCCTCGCCGTTTTCCTGCTGCAGGCGCCGCGCGCGCACCAGATCCGCCTCTTTCAGGCGGCCGCGCGCGACCAGATGCTCGCAGATGCGTTCGTCGAGCAACGCGGCCGGAGCCGGTTTTTGCAGTTCCATTTCCGCGAACATGAGCTTTACTTACCCCTAGGCTGTGGCGATTCGACCCCGCTGCCGGGCGCGGGTTCCCCTGTGTCGTGCCGGATCAGCTCTCCGATGAACGGCCGGTTGCAGAGGATCCACAACACGGCCGGCACCAGCATCGGCAGGATCAAGTAGCCGAACTGGTAGGCCAATGCTACCGCGTTGAGCGGAATGCCGGCGCGGTGCAAGGCGTCGATGCCGGGTTGCCCCGCATCGAGACCGACCGCCTTGAGGCTTTCGGCAACCACGCCGAAGGCCTGCGCAAGCCAGATCACGACGGCGCCGAGCGCAATCTGGCGCATACGCTGCCAGCGCGTGAGCGGCGTCGCCAGCACCAGCCCCGCGAAAAGGGGCAATGCGTAGCCGTAGATCATCGGATTGACCACCGGTTCGATGAAACCGAATTTCGCCGGCGCACCGGCGGCGGCGGCATTGACCAGCACGCCGCTGGAAATCTGCATCAGATACCCTGGATGTCCGAGGATGCGGCCGTACGCGTCGAGCAGGTCCGCTCCCTGACTAACTGCGGTGAACAGGCCCGGCCAGAATTTGAGCAGGACGAGCTTGGCTATCTGGATCACCGGCCACACCAGCGGGCTCGCGAACCAGAACCAGACGAAGAATGCCAGCGGCAGCCAGAGCACGGCGGCTAGCATGAAGCGCTTGAGCGGCGACAGGGTCACTTCGGAACTCCGAAATCCCGTTCGCCCTGAGCCCTTCGACTGCGCTCAGGACAGGCCCTGGCGCGCAGCGCCGAAGTCGAAGCGTCGCGCTTCGACTTCGCTACGTTACGCCCAGCGTGAACGGGGTATTGTGCGAGGCGCATCAGCCGACCCAAACCCGCGCATTGCGGAACATGCGCATCCACGGCGAATCCTCGCCCCATTCGCGCGGCGCCCACGACATCTGCACGGTACGGAACACGCGCTCGGGATGCGGCATCAGGATCGTCACGCGGCCGTCGGCGGCGGTGACGCCGGCGATACCTTTCGGCGAGCCGTTGGGATTGAGCGGAAACGCCTCGGTAGCCTTGCCGCGATTGTCCACGAACCGCACTGCGGCCTGTACACGTTTGAGATCGCCGCGCGCGGCGAATACGGCGCGGCCCTCGCCGTGCGCAACCACGACCGGAATGCGCGATCCGGCCATGTCCTTGAACAGGATCGATGGCGACTCGAGTACTTCCAACGTGGCCAGACGCGCCTCGTATTGCTCGGACGCATTGCGCTTGAAATCTGGCCAGGCCTCGGCCCCGGGAATGATGGATTTGAGCGCGGCGAGCATTTGGCAACCGTTGCAGGCACCGAGTGCAAACTTTGTGGCATCAGCGAAAAATGCCGCAAACTGCTCGCGCAGCGCGGGGTTGTACAGGATCGACGTCGCCCAGCCGCGGCCGGCGCCGAGTACATCGCCGTAACTGAATCCGCCGCACGCGGCGAATCCGGAAAACTCGTCCAAACGATAGCGACCGGTCTGCAAGTCGGTCATGTGCACATCGAATGCGTCGAAACCCGCGCGCGTGAATGCCGCCGCCATCTCGATCTGGCCGTTGACGCCCTGATCGCGCAGGATCGCCACGCGCGGTCGCGCGCCCGATCCAATCGAGGTTTTCGAGATGAACGGCGCGGCGATGTCCTGCGCCGCATTGAACGTGAGTTTGGGGCTGATGCCGGGATCGGAGTCGTCGCAACGCCACGCGTTTTCCGCCCTGGCGCAGTCGGGATTGTCGCGGCGTGCGGTCATGGCGAAGCTGGTTTCCGACCAGGATTTCATCAACTCCTGCCACGGCCAACGCGCAATGGCCTCGTCGTTGAGCCACAGTTTTACGCGCTTGCGCGCATGCGGGTTGCCAACGCGGTGCGCACTGGCGGCCAGCGCATATTGGTCCAGCAAAGCCATGAATGCATCCCGGTCACTGCACTTGATCTGCACCACCGCGCCCAGTTCCTCGGCGAACAATGCCGACAACGTGTTTTCGGCCCAGCCGGTCAATTCCAGATCCAGTCCGCAATGGCCGGCGAAGGCCATCTCGATCAGCGCGACGATGGCGCCGCCGTCGCCGCGATCATGGTACGCGAGCAGCAAACCTGCCACGTTCGCCGCTTGCACCGCGGCGAAAAAACGCGCCAGCAGGTTCGCGTCATCCACGTCTGTGGGCAGGCCGCCGACCCGGTTGAACACCTGCGCCAGCACCGAGCCGCCGAGGCGATTGCGGCCTTCGCCCAGGTCCAGCAGCCACAGTTCGGTATCGCCCTGGTCGAGTTGCAGCTGCGGCGTCAACACGCGGCGCACGTCGGCCACGCGCGCGAACGCGGTGATGATCGGCGAAACCGGTGCGATCGTGCGCTGCTGCTTGCCGTCCTGCTGCCACACCGTCTGCATCGACAGCGAGTCCTTGCCGACCGGAATGGAAATGCGTAATTGTGAACAAAGCCGCGTCAGCGCCTGCACTGCGTCGAACAGAGCCACGTCCTCGCCGGGATGGTTGACCGCGGCCATCCAGTTGGCGGACAGTTTGATCTCATCCAGTTCCGCCACAGGCGCAGACGTCAGATTGGTCAACGCCTCGCCCAGCGCCATGCGTGCGGCCGCCGGTGCCGACAACAAGGCCAGCGGCGTACGTTCACCCATCGCCATCGCCTCGCCCGCATAACCGTCGAAATCGACCAGAGTCACCGCGCAATCGGCCACGGGCACCTGCCAGCGGCCGATCATCGGATCGCGCGCGCACAGGCCACCAACGCTGCGGTCGCCAATGGTGACGAGAAAAGATTTGCTGCCCACCGCGGGCAGTCGCAACACGCGCTTGATCGCCTCCTCGAGCACTATGCCGTCCAGATCCGGCACGATGGACACGCGCGCCGGTTTACGCCGCGTGTCGCGCTCCATCTTCGGCGGCTTGCCGAACAGTACGTCCATCGGCAGGTCGATCACCCATTCGGAACTCCGGCCATCCTGGCCTGCTTCCGGGCGTCCGGCAAAAAGCGTGGTTTTTGCCAGACTTCGCGCGCACGCCGAATCGGCGCCATGCGGCGCTGTCTCCTGGCCACGAGAATCGTGCACCACAAGGCGTCGCTCGGCGGTCGCTTCGCCGACCACGGCGAACGGACAGCGTTCGCGCGTGCAGATCGCCTCGAAGCGTGGCAGATCGACAGGCCGCAAGGCGAGTACATATCGCTCCTGCGCCTCGTTGCACCAGATCTGCATCGGCGACATTTGCGGATCGTCGCAGGGAATCTTGCGCAATTGGATGCATCCGCCGACGCCCGCGTCGTGCAGGATTTCCGGAATCGCGTTCGATAATCCACCCGCGCCGACGTCGTGGATCGCCACGATCGGATTGGCCTCGCCCAGTGCCCAACAGCGGTCGATCACTTCCTGGCAGCGCCGCTGCATTTCGGCGTTGTCGCGCTGCACCGAGGCGAAATCCAGCTCTGCGGAACTGTCGCCGCCGGCAACGGATGAGGCCGCACCGCCACCCAGGCCGATCAGCATTGCGGGGCCGCCGAGTACGATCACCGTATCGTCCGCCTGCAACGCGCGCTTGTGCACGTCACCGTTGCGCAGGTTGGCCAGACCGCCGGCGAGCATGATCGGTTTATCGTAGCCGCGGCGCAGTTCGCCGTCACCGAATTCGGCCTCGAACGTGCGGAAATAGCCACCCAGACACGGGCGCCCGAATTCGTTGTTGAATGCGGCAGCCCCGAGCGGGCCGTCGCGCATGATCTCGAATGCAGTAGCCATGCGCGGCGGCAGTGGGCGCTGTCTCTCCCACGGCCGCGGCAGATCGGGAATGCGCAGGTGCGAGGTGCTGAACCCGGTCAGACCCGCTTTCGGCTTGCCGCCGCGCCCGACCGCACCCTCGTCGCGGATTTCGCCGCCGGCGCCGGTGGCGGCGCCCGGAAACGGCGCGATCGCGGTCGGATGATTGTGCGTCTCCACCTTGATCGCATACGGAATGGATTCTTCCACAATGCCGTATTTTCCACTTTTTGCATCGGCAAAAAAGCGCTTGCCGACACTGCCTTCGATCACCGCGGCATTGTCGCTATACGCCGACAGGGTGTGCTGCGGCGACGCTGCGTGGGTGCTCTTGATCATGCCGAACAGGGTTTGCTCCTGGGCGGCGCCATCGATCGTCCAGCTGGCGTTGAACACCTTGTGTCGGCAGTGCTCGGAATTGGCCTGCGCGAACATCATCAGTTCCGCGTCGGACGGATCGCGTCCCAGCTCGCTATAGCGCGCGGCGAGATATTCGATTTCGTCGGCTGCCAGCGCCAATCCAAGCCGGCGGTTGGCCTCGCCGAGCGCGGCGGCTGGATCCGCACCGAGCGCAGTGTGCTCCAGTTCGCCCGGCGCGCCGGCGCGAAACAGCGCTGCGGCGGCATCGAGCGTGGACAGCACCGATTGCGTCATTGAATCGTGCAGCGCGCGCGCCAGGCGATCAAACTCCGCGCTGTCCGTCGCCGGCGCGCCGGTCAAGGCAAAAGCAAGACCGCGCTCAACGCGTCGCACGGCAAAGCCGCAACCGTGCAGGATGTCGGTGGCCTTGCTCGACCACGGTGAGATCGTACCCAGACGCGGCACCACCCACAGCGTTGCCGGTTTGGGCGCGCCGGGCGTGGCGCGCAACACCGCGCACAGCGCCGGCACGTCCGCATCGGCGGCCACGAAATACACCCACCACGCCGCCGTCACGCGGCTGCCAATGGCAGCGCGCTCCAGTTCGGTGTTGAGCCGGTCCAGGCGAAACGGTGACAGGGCCGGAAGCCCGTCGTGGACGATCATGGCGAGCGCGGTCGTGCGTTCAGGAGCGCACATTATCCCATAGCGCCGCTCTGACGCGGGTGGATGACTATCAGCGCGCGGCGACTTTTGCGTTTGCGCGCGCGACGGCGAGGCGATCCAGTTCAGCGATCAGCGCCTGCGGCGAGGTCGCCTTGGCCAGATCCACGGAGGTGCCGTCTTCGGTCAGCACGGTGGGCGTGGCGTCGATGCCGAGGGCGATGCCGAGCGCTTTGGTTTCGGCCACCGGATTAGCGCATGTCGCGGTGCCCGGATCGTGACCGTTCATCGCCGCCGTGTAGGCGCTGTTGCGATCCTTCGCGCACCATACCGCAACGGCCTTCTTGTCGGCCCCGGGATGGATGTCGAGCGGGAACATCACGTAATGCACGGCGATTCCGAGTGCGTTGTACTGGCCGATGTTCTTGTGAAAGGCGCGGCAATACGGGCAATCAACATCGGTGAATACAGTGACGGAGTGCCTGGGATGCACCACGTCGAAGCGGATTTCCTGCGCAGGCGTAAGTTTGGCGATGGCCCGCGCGCGCAAGCCGGCGATTCGGGCCGCGGTCAGATCCTGCTTGTGCGCCACGTCGTACAGGTTGCCCTGCAACAGATATTTGCCGTCGGCACTGACATAGGCGATCTGACCGCTGATGGTCACTGCATAGAAACCGGGCAGTTCGGACTTGACCACATGGTCGATCACCGCCATCGGCAGTAGCGAGTGCACCGCGTCGCGCACGGTTTCTTCGGCCGGGTCGGCGGCGTGCGCAACCGCGTCGCGCACGGTTTCTTCGGCCGGGTCGGCGGCGTGCGCAATCGACACGACGGCGACGAGAGCGGCAACTGCGATGCGTTTGTTCCACATGGTGCGATTTCCGGTTGGACAGTGGCGCGGCTTGGACAACGCTGTGGCGCGGATGGTTCAGGGCGCGGATTTTGGCTGGGCCAGTCGTTGCAACCGCTGCGCCAGTTGTTGCGGCGGCAGATAACCGCCGAGCTGGGTGCCATCGTCGGCGAAAATACCCGGCGTGCCGCCCACGCCGATGGTATTCGCGATGCTGGTGATCTGGGCGATCGGGTTCGGGCAGGTCAATGGCGTCAACGCCTTGCCTTGCATCGCCTCGTTGTAGGCACTGTGGCGATCCTTCGAACACCACACCGTCTGCGCTTTCTTGTCGGCGCCAGGATGAATGCTCAGCGGAAACAACACATAGTCCACGGCGATGCCGAGCTGGTTGTACTCGGCGATCTGCTTGTGGAACTCGCGACAATACGGACAATCCACATCAGTAAACACGGTGACCCGGTATTTCGGATGCGGCGGCGCAAACGTGATGCGCTTGGACGCGGGGATATCCTCCAACGCCTGCTTGCGCACACCGGCAAGGGCATCCTCCATCACATTGTGGCGCGCGTCGACGTCGTATACGTGGCCTTCGATCAGGTACTTGCCGTCGGTACTGACGTAGACGGGGTGGCCATCGGCGACCACGGCGTAAAAGCCGGCAAGGGGCGATTGGGTGACGGACTGCACCTTGGCATTCGGCACCAGCTTGTGCAGCGCCGCCGTGGCGACGGCCACGGGATCGCCCGCCGCGGCCGCAGACCCTGTGGCGATAGTCAAAAGCGTGAACAACACGAATTGGTACATGGGTATCTCTAACAGCGCGCGCTGCGGCGCATCGGTAGACCGGCGAGCCGCGCCGGATATGGCATTGTCGCACATTCACCCGCGCGGATGATGCCGTTCATGCAGCCGTTTGAGCCCCTCGCGTGCCACCAGGGTGTAGATCTGCGTGGACGACAGCGAACTGTGGCCGAGCAGCATCTGCAGGGCGCGCAGGTCGGCGCCGTGATTGAGCAGGTGCGTGGCGAAACAATGCCGCAGAACATGCGGCGAGACGTAGCGGGCGTCGATGCCGGCGGCAGACGCGTGACGCTTGACCATCGTCCAGAACATCTGCCGGGTCATGCCGGCGCGGCGATTGGTCACGAATATCGCATCTACCACGTTACCGCGCAGCAACGCCGGCCGCGATTGCGCGTAGTAGCGTTCCAGCCAGTCCTGCGCTTCTTCGCCCAGCGGCACCAGGCGCTCTTTGCCGCCCTTGCCGGTAACGCGCAACACGCCCTGACGCATATTCACCTGTTCGGTGCGCAGGCCGACGAGCTCGCTCACGCGCAGCCCGGTTGCGTAGATCAGCTCGAACATGGCGCGGTCGCGCAAGCCCAGTGGCGTGTCCACATCCGGCGCGCGGATCAGGGCTTCTATCTGCGCTTCGGACAACGCCTTGGGCAGCGGCCGCGGCAGTTTTGGCGCATCCAGCAACAGGGTCGGGTCCTCGGCGATCGCACCCATGCGCATGCGCAAACGGTAATAATGTCGCAATGTGGACGTTAGCCGCGCATTGCTGCGCGCGCTGTAGCCACTGCCGCGGCGGCCGCCGGCGGACGAGCGTTTGGCGAGATACCGGTACAAGTTCTCGCGCGTGGCGCGATCGAGTGTGGCTCCCTGCGCGCCGAGCCAGCGCGACAAACCTTCCAGATCGCGTCGGTAACTGGACAAGGTGTTGTCGGCCAGACCCTGCTCGGACCAAAGCCGTTCGACAAACGCATCGATCGCGGCGCGGTCGCTGGCATTGACGGGTTGATCGCAAGTCACTGCTTCACTCATCATTATTCGCAGTCGCAACATCCATTACCATTCGCCCTGAGCGTAGCGCCAAAGGCGTGAAGTCGAAGGGCCTCACCAAATGCGCTTCGACTTCGCTCGCTGCACGAGCTAGGCTCAGCCGAAGGTGCGAATCCAGTGTCCAATGAACGAGCATTCTGCCGCAACTTCTGCTCCCCTGCGCCTGCGCCTTGCCGCTGCCGTGTACGATTTGTTGCCCCTGATCGGCCTTTGGTTCGTCGCCGCCATGCTCGCGCTCGCCGTCACCGGCGGTGCGCTGGATGCGCAAACACGCGCCGGCAAATTCGTGGTGCAGGGATTCGTGTTCGCGCTCAGCGCGGCGTATTTCGTCGTGTCCTGGTCGCGCGGCGGCCAGACGCTCGGCATGCGCGCTTGGCGCTTGCACATTGTCGGTGCGGATGACGCACGCTTGCCATGGTCGCACGCATTGTTGCGGTTTCTGATTGCATTGCTGTCGCTCACGGCGCTGGGTGCAGGGTTCTGGTGGGCGCTGATCGATGCGCAACAGCGTACGTGGCACGACATTGCGGCGCACTCGCGCATGCTGCGCCTGCCCGCGGCGTGATCAGCCGTAGCGGCGAAAATACGCCACTGCGCCGCCGGCCAGAAGCAGCGATGGCAGCGCGTTGGCAAGGGCGAGATTGAAATTGTATACCGCGCCCATGCTGACCATGGCGCTCTGGAAGAAGTAGTACGTGATCGCGAGCGCGATGCCGATGAACAGGCGCTTGCCCAAGCCGCCGGTGCGCAGCGCGCCGAATGCGAACGGCACTGCGCAAAACGCCAGCACCAGCACGTTGAGCGGATAAAAAACCCGACCCCAAAAAGCGCGCTGGTAGCTGCCCGCATCCTGGCGGTTGCGCTGCATGTAATCGATATTGCGCGCCAGATCGGTCATCGACAGGTATTCGGGATGGATCATCGATACCGCGAGTACGTTCGGGTCCAGGTTCGACTTCCACTGCGCCTGCGCCGAGGTCGTGCTGGTCGCCGATGCGTTGCCGAACTCGGTGCGCCGCACATCGTGGAAGACCCATTCGCCGTTTGTGTGGATGGCGGTTTTCGCCAGCGACAGCGCGTGCAGGCGTCCGTCCGCGTCGAACTCGAACACGCGCACATCCTGCAGCTCCACCGTCGGCCCGTTGCGGCCACCGCGGGTGCGGCCATGCTTGGCGTTGACCACGTTGCGCCCATCGCGTGCCCACAGGCTGCCGCCGCGACCGATGGCGACGTCCGTGGATTTGGCGCTCAGTGCCAGCGCCTCGGCCTTGCGCTCGCCGGCCGGCCCGATGGTTTCGCCCATCAGCATGACCAGCGCGGTCAGCGCCGTCAGCGCCACGATCACGGAAACGCAGATTCGCAGCTTCGACAAGCCCGCGGCACGCAACGCGGTCAGCTCGCCGCTGGTGGCAAGCCCGCCCATGCCGAGCAGACCACCAATCAGCGCGGCGTAACCGAAAAACTGGTAGCCGCGGCGCGGTACTGTCAGCAACGTATAGGCTACCGCCTTGCTCAAGGTGTACTGACCGGTGCCGATGTCGTTGATCTCGCCGAGAAAGGCGCGGAATGCATCGAACCCGACCAGAAAGCCCCACGCCACAAGGACCGAGCCGAGCACGGAAATCGCAACCAGTTTGTCGACCTGCTTGAACGCAACCGCGCGCATCAGGCCACTCCCTCCTGCTCACGCAAGCGTGCCGGTTTCGGCTTCGGCAATTGTTCGCCACGCCAGATCAGGTACAGCGCGATCGCGGCGGCGGGAATCTGCACCCACCAGAATCCCAGATGCAAATTGAGCTTGCCTTGCGTCAACCACGAGCGATCCAGCGCCAACAGGTTGTAATACACAAACCACGCAAGCAGCGCAATCAGCAAGCGCGCGTAACGTGGTTCGCGCGGACTGCCCTTGGCCAGCGGCAGGCCGAGCAACACCAACACCAGCACCGAGACCGGTGCGGCCAGGCGCCATTGCAACTCGACGCGCTCTACCGGATCGGCGCTGGTCCACAACACACCGGTCGGTGCGCTGCGCTTGACCGAATCGGGCGTGGTGTCAGTGTCGTTGTCCGGCAACTGGATGTCGTTGCGCGCGTAGCGCATCAGGCGCCAGTTGTCCTGGCCCAGCGTGCCCTCGACGCGGAATCCATCATTGAGGCCGAGAAAGCGCTGCGCGCCATCGGCGTCGTGGAACAGTTCGCCGCTGGTGGCGGTGACGATATTGATGTTGGTGCTGGCATCCCTGGCATTGGTGCGCTCGCTTTCCAGGAACAATTTTCGGAATTTCGTGCCGTCGGCATTCATCTGTTCCACATACATGACGCCATCGTTCTTGGGCAGCTCGACAAAACGGCCGGGTTCCAAGCCCGCGACGATCAACGAACGGCTGGCTTCCTCCTGCAGCGTCTGCGCCTGACGTACCGCCGCGGGTGCGAGCCAGAATGAGACCAGCCCGATGCCGATTGCGAGCGGCACGCCGAACAGCGCGAGCGGCCGCAATAATCCAGTTACCGGTAGGCCGGACGCGGCGAATACGGCCATCTCGCTCTCGCGATACAGCCGGCCATAGGCCATCTGCACCCCGAGAAACGCCGCCAGTGGCACCAACAGGCTAAGCGTGTCGACGGTGCGCAATCCGATCAAGGCAAAGAGCAAATCCGCGGCCACGCGGCCGCGCGCGATCTTGGCCAGCAGGTCGGCAACCGTCGCACCTACCGTGACCAGCAGCAGGATCAACACCGCCGCGGTGAAGCTCCACATCAGTTCGCGCGCGAGATAGCGATCGACAATACGCAGCATCGGCTTGCACAATCCAGTAAACTTCGCGTCTTGCGATTTGGCTCCTGCGCGGATTCAAATCGCCTTAACGCCGTGACGCGCAAGTGTAACCGGGGATACGCAAGCGCGCTGCCGCCGACTCATATTGACTACGGAACCCGCAATGGCCCTTCAGTTGAGCCTCACCCAGGATGCCCCCGAAATCTGCGCCGCCGCGTGCGTGGTCGTGGGCGTGTTCGAAGACCGCAGCCAAAGCGACGCCGCCACGCGGATCGACGCAAAATCCGGCGGTACGCTGCAGCGCCTGCTCGAATCGGGTGATCTCACCGGCAAGCTCGGCAGCGCGCACGCGCTGTTCGCGCTGACCGGCGTGGCCGCGCCGCGCGTAGTCGTCGTGGGCCTGGGCGAACCGAAAAAATTCGATGCCGCGCGTTTTGCCCGCGCATGTGCAGAGGCCGCACGCACGCTGAAGTCGCTACCGCTGGATCGCGCGGTTTCGTATCTGACCCAGATCGATGTGCCGGGAAAGGATGCGGCCTGGAAAGTCCGCGCCGCCGCACTCGCAAGCGATGCACAAGCATACAAATATTCAGCCACGTTCAAGCCACGCGAAAAATCATCCCGTCCGGAATTTTCTGCACTTGCCTTCGCTGCCCCGACAGACACTACAAACGCGCTGACCCAGGCATCTGCCATCGCCGCAGGCGTGCGCTATGCGCGCGAACTCGGCAATCTGCCGCCGAACATCTGTACGCCGGCGCACATCGCGCAGCAGGCGCAAAAGCTGGCACAGGATCATCCCGGCGTGGCGTGCGAGATTCTCGAAGAAGCCGACCTGCGCGAGCTCGGCATGGGCGCTCTGCTCGGCGTCGCCATGGGTTCGGCGAACGCGCCGCGCCTGATCGTGCTGCAATGGCGTGGCGCGAGCGAATCCGACAAGCCCTACGCCCTGGTCGGCAAAGGCGTCACTTTCGATTCCGGCGGCATCAACATCAAGCCAAGCGCCGGCATGGAGGAAATGAAATTCGACATGTGCGGCGCGGCTGGCGTGCTCGGCGCGTTTCTCGCCGCGGTGGAATTGAAGCTCAAGCTCAACTTGGTCTGTGTGGTACCGGCCGTGGAGAACATGCCTAGTGGCAGCGCGCAGCGGCCCAGCGATGTGGTCACCACGATGTCGGGGCAGACCGTTGAAATCCTCAACACCGATGCCGAGGGTCGCATGATTTTATGCGACTCCCTGACCTTTGTGCAAAAGTATAAACCCCAGGTGATCATTGACGCAGCCACGCTCACCGGTGCCTGCGTCGTCGCGCTCGGCAAGCACGCGAGCGGGCTGATGAGCCAGGACGACGCGCTTGCCGGCGAACTCATCGCCGCCGGCGAAGCCACGCTCGATCGCGCCTGGCGACTGCCGTTGTGGGACGACTACCAGAGCCAACTCGACACCGGCTACGCTGACATGGCCAACATCGGCGGCAAATATGCCGGCGCGATTACCGCCGGCTGCTTTCTGTCGCGCTTCACTGAAGGCTATCGTTGGGCGCATCTGGACATCGCCGGCAGCGCCTGGGAAGAAGGCCGCAAGGGTTCGGCCACCGGCCGACCGGTGGCGTTGCTGGTGCAGTATCTGATCGATCGCGCGGCTGCCTGAAACATGTACCGGCGAATGCTCGTCATTCCGGCAGGGACTGCCGGAATCCAGGAGCTAGGGATCGTAACCATGGAATCGGCTTCCATGCAGTCTGGATGCCGGCGATCCTTGCCGGCATGACGAACGCCAGATTCCATGCCTCGCGCTGATTTCTACCTCATCGACAAACCGCGCTTCCGCGACGATCCGCTGCTGCTGGTGTGCGAGCTGGCAAAAAAGGCGTTCGAGAACGGCGATGCAACACTGATCCTGACACGCTCGACCGAGCAGTCCGAACAGCTCGATGAAAAACTGTGGGAATTCGACGAAACCGCGTTCATCCCGCACCAAATCGCCGGCGATGACGATGATGCGATCACGCCGGTGTTGATCGTGCCGCCGGACACCCCGACACCGGATCGCGTGCTGGTGATCAACCTGCGCGACGAGAGCGTGCCGCGATCGTTCGAGCGCGTGCTGGAAGTGGTGCCGGCCGACGCAACGCAACGCACGGGATCGCGTGCACGCTGGAAGTCCTATCAGCAGGCCGGCTTCGAGCTGTGCAAGCACGATATGTGAAATGTCGTCGGCTCACGGCAGCGCCTTGACTTCGGTGGTTCGAAGCACCCGTAGTTCGGGCTGTACCACCACCGCATCATTATGGTTTGGCGTTCGCCTGCGCCGTTGCACCGTCCGCGATCAGTTTCTGGAATCGCGGGTCATTACGCAGCGGATCCCATACCGGATCCAGGCGCAGCATCGACGGCGATATCCACAGGCCCGCCGGCATCGACATCAGTTTTTGCAGGTGCGCAATTGCCTCGTCATTGGCGCCAACGCGCACGTCGATGCGTGCCGCGTAGCTCAAGACTTCGGGCCCGGCGAACGCGTCGCGGCTGACCGGCAGCAATTCAATCGCACGATCGGCCTCGTGCAGTGATTCGTCTTTCATTCCCAGGCCGGCCGCGGCAAAACCAAGCGCAAGGTGACGATCCCAATCATTCGGACGTTCGCGCACATTGGCGAGCGCTTGCGTGTGCAATTTCCGGTACAGTTCGGCGGCTTGGGCGGCATCACCCGACGCGGCCACGGCCCATGCCAGATACAGATGACGCGGCAACAGCGTGTTGCCGTTGGTCGAGTTCCACATCTCGGCATTGGATTCCTGCACCACCTTCGCTGCGGCCGCGAAATCACGCGACAGCCATGCAACCTGGTACGCGGCAAGGCGGGTGGAGCGATACTCTTCGCTGTTTGGCGTCATAGACGCCAGAGCCGCGCGCAACGGTGCGATATCGCCCTTCCACAGCAGCGTGTTCCATGCCTGGATACTCAGCGACAACGACGGATTGAGCGACAGCTCTGCGGAGCGCGCGTAGGCGCGATCCGACTCGGCATAGCGCCGCAGCATGGCGAGGGTTTGCCCAGTCTCGAATGCGGGCGAGGCGTTGCGGGGGTCGAAGTCTTGCGCCTGGCGCAGGCCATCCAATGCCTGCTTCCACTGGCCTTGCCGGCGCGCAATTGCCGCGCCGATTTCCTCGACCAGAAAATCATGTGGCAGCACTTTTCGCGCCAGCGCCAGCGCGGCCTGCGCACGTGCGTAGTCGCGAAAGCCCCAGTACCAATACAACGCCTTGGTAAAAAGCGCCTCGCCCAGATTCGGCTGCAGGGCAAGCGCGCGATCCATCGCTTGCCTTGCCGCATCGAGTCTGGCTTCGGTGCGGTCGTTGCCGAGGAAGTACAAGTACATATTCGCCCGCGCGAGCAGTGCATCGGCCAGCGCGAAATTCGCATCCTGCGCCAGCGCCTGTTGCAACAATACGATCGCCGACGGCATCGCCGAATTGGTCAACGCATACTGATCCTGGACGCGATTGGCGAAAGCCAGCGCGCGCAAATACAAATCCCAGGCTTCGGGATTCTGCGTGGGAATTGCCGAAATGCGCGCGCTGTCGGCCGGCGACAATTTCGCTTGCAGGGCATCGGCCACCTTCTGCGCCACCTCGCCTTCCACGCCGAAGATATTGTCCAGCGTGCGCGGATACGCCTCGGCCCACAGGTGCGCGTCGGTATCGGCGTCGATCAACTGTACGTTGATCAGCACCTGGTTTCCGGACTTCTGCACACTGCCTTCGAGAATCGTCGCCACGCCGAGTTGTTGCGCAATGGTCTTCAGATTATCCGGATGGCTGGCGTATTTTTCCGTGGACGTGCGCGAGATCACTTTCAGATCGCCGATCACGGCGAGCTTGGTCAGGATCAGATCCTGCATGCCGTCGGCGAAATAGGCGTTCTCCGCGTCGTGGCTCATATTCTCGAACGGCAGCACGGCGATGGATTTGGCGGGTACAACCGCGTGCGTCGGTTGCGCCGTGTTGTTCGTCGTCGGCGTCAGGATTGCCGGCGATGATACGGGCGCAAAGCGCCACAGCAGGCCGCCGCCGATCGCGAACAGCAGGGCGAGGATCAATAGCTCCGTGCCTGAAACGCGCTGTGCACCGCGTTCGCCGTGATACCAGGCCAGCACCAGCACGACGAAGAAACCGAAGGCCAGCGCAAGGATCAGAAATCGTTCGAGCGAATCGGGCCAGGCGAAGCGTTGCGCGGCGACATCGAGCACCTGGATCAGGGCGAATGCGAACGCCCCATAGGCAACGGCCCATTGCACCAGTTTTCGTTGCCACAAGTGTTGCAGGAATTCGCCCATGATCTTCCCACCGTGCGCATTCGACCCGCGGCGATGGTAACAAAAACCGCTTGCTTTTCCGTTTCACCGAATCAAAATGTGCTCGTCCGGCAACGGGCAAACGGTATTTCGACATCCACCAACAGGAGTTGACTCATGAAAATCTCCCTCATTTTATGTTCGGCGGTGCTTGCGTTTTCCGCAGCTGCGGTTCTTGCGCACCCGCCAGCGGACAACGTCAGCCATCACCGGCATCCCAACCTCGCCGCGGCGCAACGCCTGACGACGCAGGCGTTTGCAAAAATCGAGGCCGCGCAGCGCGCAAACGAGTTCGATCTGAACGGCCACGCCCAGAAGGCCAAGGAACTGCTCGATGAGGCCAATCACGAGCTGAAAGCGGCGGCGGAAACCTCCAACGCCAATCACCGCTGAGCAGCGTTTGATGGCGGATGCGAAGCCTGGCGCGCGCCGGGCTTCGCCATTGTGGATGGTGCGGACAACGCGGCGCAATGCCCGCTCAGATTGTGACTGCCGGCGTAGAGCCGTCAGCATCGAGTTGCGCAATCACGATCGGTAACGTACTCGCGGTTTAGTCTTATCCACCGGTTTTCGAGGCGGGAGCCGCGTTGGCATATTTTTTCTGCAACGCCATGAAGCGCGCGTCGTTGCGAATCGGATCCCAAGCTGGGTCGACCCACAACATCACGGGCGAGTAATAAAAGCCGACACCGGGACTGGCCAGCGCGATAGCGAGCAGCGGTGCGGTAAGATCGGCGCGTTGCGCCTGCGCATAAAGCGCCGCGTTGACTTGCATCGCACCCGGACCGGACACCTGATCGCCGGCTGCGGCAATGATCGACTGCGATCGCGTGATCGCATCCAGCGCATCCGCCGTGCGGCCCAGACCCAGCTGGGCGCGGGCAAGGTTGCTCCAGACGTACGCCAGATCGCTGCCTTGCTGCGTTGCCAACTCGGCGCGGGCCGCCACCTGCGCCTGCTCGTAGAGCGGTCGCGCCCGGGCCATGTTGCCCTTCAGCCGGAACAAATTGGCCAGTTGCAATGCCTTCGAACCACGCACAAAGGAAAAATTGTCGCAGTGTCGGTCACGCTCGTAAGCAGCGCGATGGCTTGGTCGTACCGGCGCAGGTAAGTCACAAATCCGAACGCCACAGTTGCATCGCCGCTTCATCGCCCTGCGCCGCGACCAGCGCACCTTCAACTTCGCCGCTATTCAACAGGATGATGTTGGAAGCGTGATCCTGGCACTGAGATTCGTCGGGTCCAGCGCCAGCGCACGCTGCAGCCAGGATCCGGCATCGGCATAGTTGCCGGTCATCATGCAGGTTTCACCCACGTCGTTGGCCAGCGCACTGTTGCGTGGATAGTGCGCCAGCGCATTCTGCAGCGAGGCGATGGCGGCCTCGAATTGGCCTTCCGACGCTCGACATAACCACGCGCGGTCAGGGCGTCGGCATCGTTGGGCCGTAGCGCGAGCGCCGCATCGAATGCCTTGCGGGCGCCCGCATAGTCGCCACGACCGTAGTATTCGCTGTAGCCGATCGCCAAGTGGGTCACCGCCGAGTTGGGCGCCAGTTCAACGGCGCGATCGGCATCGGCGCGTGCTTGCGCGATCAATTGCTTGACGTCCAGACCGCCGCCGCCGTTGAGCCAGGCCAGTTCGCTTTCCACATACGACAGTCGCGCCAACGCCAGCGCAAACCGGGAATCCAGCGCGATCGCTTGTCGGTATAGCGGAAGCGCGGCTTTCAGGCTGGTCGTGTCGCTGTCGACTTTGCCGCGATTGGCCTGATACTCGGCGTGCAGAAACAAGTCCAGTGCAGCCTGATTCGTGGTCGGCACTGCGGCCAGACTCGCCGTTTCAGCGGACGACAGCCGCGCCTTGAGCGCATCGGCCACCTTCTGCGCCACGTCGCCTTCGACACCAAACAGGTTATTCAGCGTGCGCGTGTAATCCTGCGCCCACAGGTGGCGGTCGCTGCGCGTATCGAGCAACTGCACGTTGATCAGCACCTGGTTGCCCGCGCGTTGCACACTGCCTTCCAGGATCGTCGCCACGCCCAATTGCTGGCCGATGGCTTTCAAATCGTCCGGGTGAACGGCGTATTTCTCCGTCGAGGTGCGCGAGATGACTTTGAGATCGCTGATGCCGGCCAGTTTGGTCAAGATCAGATCCTGCATGCCGGCGACGAAATACGCGTTGCTCTTGTCGTCGGACAGATTCTCGAACGGCAGCACGGCGATGGACTTGTCAGGGATGTCAGCCGACGGCGTTGTCGCCGCTGCAGCAGGCTCTGCGCTCCCCGGTGCCGGTGCAACGCGCCACAGCGCGCCGCCGCCGATTGCGAGCAGCAAGGCGAGAATCGTCAGTTCCGTACCGGTAACGCGCTGCGCACCGCGTTCGCCGTGGTACCAGGCCACGATCAAGGCGACGAAGAACCCGATCGCCAGTGCCAGGGTGATGCCGCGACGCACGCCTTCGGTCCAGCCGAATTGCTGAGCGACGATGTCCAGCCCCTGCAGCAACGCGAACGCTCCGGCCACATACGCCAGCGTCCATTGCACGAGTTTTCGTTTGCGCATGCGTTGCCACAGCGGCTGCGGCAAGTTCGCCGTGATGGCATCGCCGACGCGACCTGCGCGCAACGGCCGCTCGGGCATGGCGCGCACATGCACCGTCAACGCCTCATCCGCGCCGATTGCAAAGTGGCGGGAAAGATCGACGACCAGTTCGCGGCAATCGGCATAGCGCTTTGTCGGGTCCTTGGCCGTCATGCGGCCGAGAATCCTCGCCAGTTCCGCGTCCACATGCGGATTGATCGCGCGGATGTCCGGCAACGGCATCTCCGCCACCTCGCGCATCAAGGCAAGCGGCGAAGTACTTTTGTACGGCAGGCGTCCACTCAGGCATTCGAACAAGACGATGCCGAGCGAGAAGATGTCGCCGCGCGCATCCGCAACTGCGCCGTCGTAGCGTTCGGGTGCGATGTAACCGGGCGTGCCGAGAAATGCGCCGGTGGTGGTCAGTTTCTCGCGTTTCCTCCGTGGACAGGGCAATGCCGAAATCCGATACCTTCACCGCGCCGGCCGTGGAGATCAGGATATTTCCCGGCTTGATGTCGCGATGGATCAATCCCTTGGCGTGCGCGCACGCCAGCCCGCGCGCGGCCTGCAATACCAGTCGCATCGCCTGTACCGGCGCCAGCCGCGATTCGCGCTTGAGCAAGGCGTCCAGCGAGGCGCCGTCGACAAACTCCATGGCGAAATACGGCAAACCGGCCTCGCTGCCGATCGCGTACACATGCACGATATGCGCGTCGTCCACTGCAGCAATCGCGCGTGCTTCGCGCTGAAAGCGTTCGACGATGGACCCATCGTGGGCGAGCGTCCCGGCCAGCACCTTGATCGCGACGCGGCGATCCAGCGCCGCATCGCGGGCCTTGTACACCACGCCCATGCCGCCGCGACCGAGTTCAGAGACCAGTTGGTATTGGCCAAATGCGGTTTTCATGGCATCGTCCCGACCCGCGTACGCGCGGTCGCCCGCTCGATGGTAACTCAACCGGGCGCGCGCGTACGCAGCCGCGCTTGGGTCGCCCGCGCTTCGCCGCTACAATCGGCCATCCCGTCGTCGATCAAGCCCTGCCCCGCGCGGGCGCGAGGCAGTCCCGTCATGGAAAAAAGTTTCGACCCAAAAACGATCGAATCCAAATGGTATGCACGCTGGGAAGATGCCGGCGTGTTCAAGCCGCACGGCGATGGCGATCCGTATTGCATCCTGCTGCCGCCACCGAATGTCACCGGCAACCTGCACATGGGTCATGCCTTCCAGCAGACGCTCATGGATATCCTCATCCGCTACCACCGCATGCGCGGCGAATGCGTGCTATGGCAAGGCGGCACGGACCACGCCGGCATCGCCACCCAGAAGATCGTCGAGAATCAGCTGGCGGCCGAGGGCAAGACCCGCCATGACCTGGGCCGCGATGCCTTCATCAAGCGCGTCTGGCAGTGGAAAAACGAATCCGGCTCGGTCATCACCCGGCAGATGCGCCGGCTCGGTGCGTCCATCGACTGGTCGCGGGAACGCTTCACCATGGATGCGGGCCTGTCTGCGGCCGTGCGCCGTGTGTTCATCGATTGGTACCGCGCCGGCCTACTGTATCGTGGCAAGCGCCTAGTGCATTGGGACCCGGTGCTGCGGACCGCGGTCTCCGACCTGGAGGTCAACAACGAAGAGCGCGATGGTCATCTGTGGTTGATACGTTATCCGGAAGCCGCTGGCGGTGAAGGCCTGGTGGTGGCGACCACGCGACCGGAGACCATGCTGGGTGATGTGGCGGTTGCAGTGCATCCGCAGGATGAACGATACAAGCAACTCATCGGCAAGAAACTCAAGCTGCCGCTGTCTGAACGTGAAATCCCCGTCATTGGCGACGAGTATGTCGACAGGGAATTCGGTACCGGCGCCGTGAAGATCACGCCGGGCCATGATTTCAATGACTACAGGATCGGTCAGCGTCATCGCTTGCCGGTGCTCACGATATTTACCTTGGATGCAAAAGTCAGCGATAGCGCCCCACCTGCGTACTATGGCCTGGATCGTTTTGCCGCACGCAAACGCATCATCGCCGACCTCACACAACAGCGCCTGCTGGTCGAGACCCGCAAACATAAACTCACGGTGCCGATCAGTCAGCGCTCCGATGCCATCATCGAACCCATGCTCACGGATCAATGGTTCCTGGATCTCACCAGCGATACGCGCGTGGATGGCAAACCCGGCCCTGGCGGACGCAGGCCATCACGGAACCAGCATTGAACGCCGTGCGCTCTGGCGCCATTAAATTCGTACCTGAAAATTGGGCACGACCTATACACAGTGGCTGGAGAACATCCAGGACTGGTGTGTGAGCCGCCAGCTGTGGTGGGGACATCGCATCCCGGCGTGGTACGACGAAGATGACAGAATCTTTGTGGGCGAAAACGAAGACGACGCCGTGAAGCACAAGCGAAAAAACACCAGTCCGAATGGAAAACTCAGCCAGGACGAAGACGTGCTCGACACCTGGTTCTGCTCAGCGCTCTGGCCGTTCTCCACACTCGGCTGGCCGTCCAACGGACCGGTAGGCGAGCATGGCAAGGTCGTCGCGGACTGGCAATCCGACCAGGCATTCCTGCCGAGCGCGGTGCTGGTCACCGGCTTCGACATCATCTTTTTCTGGGTCGCGCGCATGGTCATGGCGACGCCGAGTGGAATTAGCCTCACCGGCAGAGCGTGCCATTCAAAGAGGTCTACATCAACGCCATCGTGCGGGACGCCGAAGGCCAGAAGATGTCCAAGTCCAAGGGCAACACGATCGACCCGCTGGACCTGATGGATGGCATCGATCTGGAAGCGTTGGTGAAAAAATCGACCGCCTCGCTGCTGATCCCACAGGTGCGCGAGAAAGTGGAAAAGCGCATCCGCAAGGACTTCCCGGACGGCATCGCGGCCGTCGGCGCTGACGCTCTGCGCTTCACGTTTGCCGCGCTGGCGACCTACGGGCGCACGATCAACTTCGATCTTAAACGCGCGGACGGCTACCGGAATTTCTGCAACAAGCTGTGGAATGCGGCGCGGTTATGTGCTGATGAACTACGAGGGCTTCAGTGCTCCCGCACGCGCCGCTCGCGCCGAACTCGGACCGCAGAAAAGTGGATCCTCAAGCGCTTCGAACATGCCCTCGCAGAAGTCGAAGTGCAGATGCCGCTCTATCGCTTTGATCTGGTCGCGCAGGACACTGTACGAATTCACCTGGAACGAATTCTGCGACTGGTTCCTCGAACTGACCAAGCCAGCGCTCAACGGCGATCACAAGGCTGCGGCCGATTCCACGCGCCATACTCTGCTCGTCGTGCTGGAAGCGCTGCTGCGCGCTCTGCACCCGATCATTCCGTTCATCACCGAGGAACTCTGGCAGCAGTCGCGCCCAAGCTCGGCATCCCGGGCAACACGATCTCGACGCGCCCGTATCCTCAATCCGGTGCATATTCGCATCACATCGACGCCATTGCCGAAGAATCCGTCGAATGGTTGCGCGCCGTGCTGACGAACGTGCGCCGCATCCGTAGCGAGATGAACATCGCGCCGGGCAAGACGATTCCGCTACTGTTCGCGGGCGGCACGCCGTATCAGCACAAACTGTCGAAAAAATTCGACTCGCAGATCGGTTTTCTCGCCAAAACCGAATCGCAGCGCTGGCTCGTATCCGGCGAAACGGAGCCTGCGTCCGCTGCCGCGATAATCGGCGACATGAAACTTTTGATTCCGCTAGCCGGACTGATCGACGTCGGTGCGGAAAAGGCGCGACTCGCCAAGGAAATCGCGCGGCTCGACGGCGAAATCGCCAAGAGCAATGCCAAGCTCGCCAACTTCGGTGCAAAAACGCCGTCGGCGGTTGTCGAGCAGGAAAAGCAGCGTTTGGCAAATTTTTGTGCGGAACTGGCCGGGTTGCGTAAGCAGGCGGCACGACTGGCTGCATAGTTTGAAAATTCGCCATCCCGGCAGGGATTACCGGGGTCCAGCAGCCAAGAATGGCAATGTTCGATGCTCACCAACCTCGCATCCCTGCAATCTGGCTTCCGGCAGTCCCTGCCGGAATGACAGCGTCGTCTATTCCGGGACGAGCAGCTCCATCGCCATCACCACCGCATCCTCGCGGCCACGCTTGGCCGGATAATAGTTCGGGCGCTTGCCGATCTCGTTGAAGCCGATCCGCTCATACAGGGTAACCGCGTGCGTATTGGACGGCCGCACTTCGAGGAAGATGCGCTCAGCGCGATGCCAGCGTGCGAGGTCGATCAGACGCTTCAGCAAACGTGTGCCGTGGCCTTGGCGATGCTGTGCCGGCGCGACGCAGACGTTGAGCACATGCGCCTCGCCGGCGGCGGCGCTGAGCACACCGTAACCGACGACTTCGATGCCGTGCGCCAGCACCAGGCAATCGTAACCGGCGCGCAGACAATCGCGGAAGATACCGTGCGTCCAGGGATACTCGTAGGCCATGACTTCAATCGCGGCGACCTGTTCCAGGTCGTCCGCCGTCATCGAGCGCAGCCCGGGGTACGGATCCTTGAGAATTGCGACCATCGTTCGTCTCGTTGCCTATATCGAGCGGTGCAATCGTTGCGCCAGCGGCTTGAGCGCCTGCCACAATGCACGCTTGGACTCGCTATTGCCGTGCACCGCGGCGGCATCGACATCGATCGCCTCGGCGGGCGGAGTATCGTCAGCGCACCAATGCACGCGCACGTCGGCAATGCCCAACGCGGCCGGCAACAGTGTGAACAAGCGTGCCACCGCCTTATCCTCATGCAGATCCCGCGCGCACGCCACCTGCACAACTTCGCGCGCGTCGAGAAAAATCCGCGCGATCGCTGCCTGCGCCGCGCCGCGCAGACGATAGACCTCGATGCCCATCGCGGCGAGCATCGCTTGACGTTGCGTCTCAGCCAGCATGGCCGCTCCCGAGCGCAGCCAAATCGGTGTAAAAGGCGGCAAAATCCTTGTCGATGGCGGCGCCAAATGCGGCTACGGTCGCTTCGATACCGGCGCCGTCGGCGGGCACTTCCGCGCTGTAGGTGCGCTCCAGCAGCGGCTCGCCCTGATCTTGCTCCACACGCAGTTCCAAGGCGACCACCGCGACATGACCACCACTGCGCGGGACGCGCTCGTAGCGCACGATGTCGCCCTGCACGCGCAGTGCCGGCGTGCTCGCCGGCAGGCGGTCGGTGACTAGCGGTGCGATACCGGAATCGCGCAGCATCGCCGTCAGGCGTGCCTGCAATACGCGCGACGGCGGATCGCTCCACAACTGGTAATGATAGGTGCGCAGCGCGTCGGCCTGCGGCGTGGTCGCATAGATCAGGGCCTGTTCGGCATAAATGCCCTCGCTACGAAAGGTTTCCACCTCGATCGGCAGCGACGACATGGGTTTGTCCGTATGCGCGAGTGCAGCCGGTGGCGGCAAGCGGAAATAGGTGACGTCCGGGACCGCCGGCACCGAACAGCCGCCGAGCAGGGCCGCGCACAACGCGAGCAGGAGCGTTCTCATTGTTCTTCCTCAACCTTGTCCGGCTTTGGCGACAGCAGCAACCGGTTCGGATTCTTGCGCACTTCGCGGGAAAATTCATCGAAATTGCGGCTGGCCGTTTCCAGATGCTGACTGATCGAGTCGATGCGCCCGGACAATGCCGACAGGACCGAACGCAAATCGTCCACGGAATCGCGCACGCCGGGCCGGTTCTCGCGCGCGATGCTGTCGAGCTGCCCGAGCGCGGCGTCGAGCTTTTGCTGGGTGTCGCGCAACTGCCGGGTCAACTCGCGCGTGTTGTCCAGAATCGCGCCAAGCGCCGCGCGATTGTCCGGTTTGAGCACGTCGTTGAGTGAATCGGACACCGTATTCAGGTGCGTGAGCAGCCGGCGCGACTGCGCGACCAGATCCGGCGTGCCCTTGTCGATTGCGCCGGTAATCGAATCCACGCGTTTGGAAAGCGTCTGCACCAGCGGCACGATCTGGTTGCGCGTCAGGGCGCTGATCTGGCCGGCCAGTTCGTTCATTGCGCTGAAGATGTCGGCGTTTTCCGCACCGGCAAGATCCGCGCCGGGCGCAGCCATGCTGCGATCCTTGCCTTCGCTGATGCCGACGGCGACATCGGCGAGCAGACCTGTGGCGGTCAGCCGCGCAATGGAATCCTTCGGAATCGGCCAGTCGCGGCGCACGTCCAGTTCGATCCGGTAGCGTGTTCGCCATGCCCCATTCGAGCCGGCATCGCGTTCGGGAACGATCGCGCCGACCTGGCCGATGCGATAGCCCTGATAGAACACCGGCGCGCCGTAGCGCAGGCCGGTGACGTTGCGGTAGTGCGTGTAGTACGCAGTGCTGGCGCCGCCGCGGCCGGTGATCATGGCTAATGCCACCAGCAGCAGCACGAACGCGGCCAGCACCACCACGCCGACCAGCACATAATTGATGTTATCGCGTTTCATGCGGCCTGTTCCTCGGTCAATCGCTTCAGATACGCATCGGCATCGACCGGAACTTCGCGTGGCCGCCGATTCAGCAAATCCTGGACGCGTTCGTTGGCGCAGTGGCGCACGGCATCGACGCTTCCGGTCAACAGGATATCGCCTTGATCGAGCACGGTGATCGAATCGGCGATCTTGAACGCACTTTCCAGTTCGTGGGTGACGACGACGATGGTCATGCGCAGCGCGTCGCGCAGGCGCAAGATCAATTCATCGAGCTCGGCAGAAACGACCGGATCCAGACCTGCCGATGGTTCGTCGAAGAAGAGCAGCTTCGGGTCCATCGCGATCGCGCGTGCCAGTGCCGCACGCTTGATCATGCCGCCGGACAACTGCGAAGGCATCAGGTCCTGAAACCCGCCAAGATTGACGACCTCGAGTTTGAGCCGACTCATGATGCGGACGGTGGCTTCATCCAGATTGGTGTGTTCGCGCAGCGGCAGCGCCACGTTGTCGCCGACCGACAGCGAGGTGATCAGCGCACCGCCCTGGAACGACACGCCAATTTGCCGGCGTACGCGGAGCATTTCGCGTTCACCGGCGCGGGCCATATCCACGCCGAGCAGGCGCACCCTGCCGCTGCGCGGTTTGTGCAATCCCAGCAAATGGCGCAAAAGTGTACTTTTACCAGAACCCGAGCCGCCCATGATGACGCGGATCTCACCCGCGTTCACGCAGAAATCCACGCCATTGAGAATGCGTCGCCGCCCATACCAGGCTTCGAGTTTCTCGACCTCGATCAGCGGCGCGATCGCGTTCATCGATTCAAAAAGTACGAAAAGATCATGTCCACCACAATGATCCAGCAAATCGACAGAACCACCGCGCGCGTGGTCGCGCGGCCGACGCCCTCGGCACCACCACTGACGGAAAATCCGGTGCTAACGCCGATCAAGGTGATCAGCACCGCGAACACGGCCGCCTTGGCGATGCCCTGCCAGACGTCGCCCGGCGTGAGCAAGGCCAGGGTCTGCGTCACGTACGCGGCCGGCGTGATGTTGAGGGCGGGCGACGCATACAGCGCCGTACCGCAGATCGCCACTGCATCGGCGAAGATCGTCAGCACCGGCAGCATGACCAGCATTGCGAGTAGCGCCGGCGCGGCGAGATAGCGCACTGGCTCGATGCCCATCGTTGCCAGCGCGTCGACTTCCTGCGACACCGACATCGAGCCGATGCGCGCGGCAAGCGCGGAACCGGAGCGCCCGGCGACGAGGATCGCAGTGATCAGCGCGCCGAATTCGCGCGTCACCGACTTGGCCACCGCGACGACGACCTGCGACTGTGCGCCGAACTCGCTCAGCGCGGCGATGAACTGGATGCCGAGCATTACGCCAATAGTGAGCGCGAGCAGGGTCACGATCGGCAGCGCATCCACGCCGATACGGCGCATTTCCGCAGCCAGTGCGCGCACGCGCAGCGGCTGGCCGATGCGCCAGCCGGCCGCGGCAAAGTATACACTTTCACAAAGCAGCATCGCCGCGTAGCCAACGCCGGCCAGAGACTGCAGCGTGGCGCGGCCAAGGTTTTCCAGCGGGCGCACAAGCGCGTTCACGTCATGTCGCCCTCGCCTCGTCGACGCTCGCGAACAGCGGAAACACCTTGTCCAGTCGCGCAAGTTGCAGCACCGCCAGCACGGGCGCGCTCGCCGCGATCAGGGCGAAACGCTTGCCCTTGGCGCGTGCGCTCTGGAAACCTTCGACCAAGGCGGCGATACCGGAAGAATCGATGTACGTCACTTGCGACAACTCCACACCGACGCCGTCGCCGCGACGCAGCGCGGCGAGAATGGCGTCGCGCACCTGCTGCGACCAGGAAAGATCCACTTCGCCCTGCGCGCGCACCAGCATGTAGCCGCCGAGATCCTCGCTGGCGCAGGCATTTTCCAGCTCGCTCATTCGTGTTCCCCATCGCCGATGCGCTTGCGCATGCGCAGGATATTGCCCGACCCATCCGCGGCCGGTTCCAGTTTCCAGTCGTCCATCAGCGCAGTGATGAACGGCAAGCCCAAGCCGCCCGGCTTGCATTCGGACAGATCGCGTGCGCGCAAACAGGCCGGATCGACAACGGGTGCGTGGTCGCGCAGCTCGAATACCAGCATATCGTGCTCGCGCGCTACATGCAGCGCGATGTGCTGCGTGCATTCGCCACCGTACGCGTGCCGGATCACGTTGGTGCACGCTTCGTCGACGGCGAGCACGAGGCGATCGCGCAATTCCGGCGCAATGCCCTGCGCGTCGAACGTGTGCCGCAAGGCAGCGCGCACGTCGCGCAATTGCGCAGCCTGTGCGGGAAAATCCAGATCGAGCAGCGCATGCGCGGATTCGCCGCATGGCTCCTGCAGTAGCAGCAGCGTGGTGTCGTCAACCAGCCGCAGACGTTTCAAGTCGCCGAGCACGGCGCGCAGACGCGGCTCCGGTGCAAGCGCGGCATAGCGCGCGATCAGGCCGCGCAAGCCGTCCTCGCCGAGCCGACTGCTGGTGCCCGTGCGCACATCGGTGGCGCCATCGGAAAACAGGTACAGGGCGCGCGAGCCCAGATCGAATTCACGTTGTTCGTACTGCGCCTCGGCCAGGATACCAAGCGGTGGACCATCGGCAGGCAGCTCCTCGAAGCGCGCGCCATCGTGCAACAAGGCTGGTGGAAAGCCTGCGCTGGCAAGCGCGACGCGGCGCGTGACACGGTCGTACTGGCCGAGCGCTGCGCAGACGAAGCGGCCGTCCTGCAACGTTTTGCACATTTCCGCATTGACTTGCGCCAGCCACGCGGCTGGTGCCGGCGCGTGCGCACCGACCCAGCGCAGCATGCTGGCCACGCGTACCATCAGAAACGCCGCGTCCACTCCCTTGCCGGAAACGTCGCCGATCACGAACGCGATACGACCGTCGGGCAAATCGAAAAAATCGTAGAAATCGCCGGAAATCTCGTGCGCCGGCAGATTCACGCCACGCAGCGGAAACGCGCCGCGGCGACGTTTTGGCAGCATGGATTTCTGCATGCGCCGGGCCAGATCCAGTTCGCGCTTGATGCGCTGCTGTTCGACCAGCCCATGTGCGAGCTGCGCGTTGCCGATCGCCAGTGCCGCCGGCGCCGCGATCAGACGCAAAATTTCAGCATCGTCCTCGTCGAACAGGGTGCCGTCGCGCCGGTTGATCACTTCCAGCGCACCGATCGGACCGCGCGTCGTGGCCAGCGGCGCGCACAGGATCGAACGCGTAGCGAAACCGGTTTCCGCATCCACGCGCACGTTCACGCGCGCGTCGTTGCTCGCATCGCGCACGATCTGCGTGGCGTTCTCGCCGACGCAGCGGCCGACCACACCCTGCCCCACAGCGAGCTTGAGCCCGGTGATGTCGACCGGGCCGACGCAGATGCGGCATTCGAGCAGACCCGCGCTGTCGAGCAGAAACAGCGAAGCCGCCTCGGCCTGCATGAAATCGGCGATGCGTGTGACGGCCATCGTCAGCGTCTGGCGCAAATCCAGCGAAATCGCGAGCGATTCGCTCAGTTGCGCGAGAAAGCGCAGCGCGCGCCGCTCGCCGTTTTCCGCTGTTGCGCGCGGGACCGCATTCACGACACGCGCGGCTCGCGCCGGTTGCGTGCGCGGGCGCGGCCCCACAAGGTAAGGATCGGGCCGGATAGCGCGTAGACCACCGCAATGCCGAACAACACCCGTGGCGGATTCAGTGCCAGCGCGACCAGAATCAAGACGGCCAGCGGAATCCAGAAGAACGGCACCTTTTCGGATAACGGCAACGACTTGAAGCTGAAGTAACGGAAGCGGCTGACCATGAGCAACCCGGCAAGGATCGCTACCACCGGCGTCAAGAACTGCACTTGTGCGCCGGTCAGGCCCAGATCGAGCACGGTCCACAGGTAGGACATGGCCAGACCCGCGCCGGCTGGAATCGCCAATCCCTGGAAGTAGCGCTTGTCGGCGACGCCGACCTGGGTATTGAAACGGGCTAGGCGCAAGGCACCACAGGCAGCGAAGATGAATGCGGCAGCCCAACCCAGATTGCCCCAGGCCACACCGTGCATTTTGAGTGATTCGAGCGACCAGATGTACAGCACCAGGGCCGGCGCCACGCCAAAACTGACCAGATCCGAGAGCGAGTCGTACTGCACGCCGAACGCGCTCTGCGTATTGGTCAGACGCGCGACACGGCCGTCCAGGCCGTCCAGAAGCGCAGCGACGAACACCGCGATCACGGCGTCGGCGAACTGCCCGCCAAGCGCGGCGATGATCGCGTAGAAGCCGGCGAACATCGCCCCGGTGGTGAGCAGATTCGGCAGAAGATAAATGCCGCGATGCGGCTTTGCCTGGGAGGAAGGCCTGTCCATCCGGTCCCCGAAGTTAAAGCGCGATGCCGACAGTTTACCCCAAGCCGCGATACGGGCACGTTTTTTTGACGCAAAAACCCTTGTATCATGGCCGCCATGGTGCTATCCAAGCACTCGTTCCAGGGGCAACCCTTCGCATCCGCCGGCCGCGCCGGTACGGGAGAACCATCAATGAAGCGCAAACTGGTACTGTTGGCCCTGTCCTGTTTTGTCGTCGGCGCCTATGCCGCCGACCAACAGATATACAAGTGGACTGATGCTGCCGGAGTGGTGCATTTCTCCGACGCGCCGCCGCCGAAGGATGCGCAGAACGTGCAATTGATGCGGGTCAGCGGCAGCGACCGTCCACATTCGGTGGACACAAGCGAAAACAGCGAGCCCGGCAGCAAGCCGGCCGATGCCAACGACGCCAACGCGAATGGCGGCAATGCCGCGGCGGCACCCGGCGACGCCAATGCCAAAGCCTGTGCTACCGCGCGCAACAATCTGGATTTGCTCAACAGCAAGATGCCGGTCAGCGTGACCGGAGCGGACGGCAAACCATTGCCGCTGGACGACAAGGCGCGTCAGGCCCAGATTGCCGCTGCCAATGCGAATATCGCGCTGTATTGCAAATAACCCAGGGCATGCGCACGGTCGTGCGCTGCTCGCGCTGGTCGTGGTGCTCGTGCTGGCTGCCGCCGGCGCATGGTGGTATTTCGCGCCGCGCAGCTTGCCGATCTTTGTGCAGCGCCAGTTGCCTGCCTCACCCAGGGCCAATCCTCCGCTGTACCAGTGGCACGACGAGCAGGGCAATCTGCATGTGACCGATACGCCGCCCACGGATCGCCCCTACAAGACCCTGCATTTCGATCCGAACTCGAACGTGCTGCCGGCAGGCGTGCCGCCGAGCCATTAGCGGCACCGGTTTGGCCGCGCCTGGGCCAGCCGTTACAATCGCCGACTATTTTCCCGGTCACTCGCCATCATGCGTCTGTCGAAATTCCACTTGCCCACCCTCAAGGACGTTCCCGCCGACGCCGAGATCGTCAGCCACCGGCTGATGCTGCGCGCAGGCATGATCCGCAAGCTTGCCGCGGGCATCTACACTTGGCTGCCGCTGGGCCTGCGCGTGCTGCGCAAGGTCGAAGCGATCGTGCGCGAGGAAATGGATCGCGCCGGCGCACTCGAAGTGCTCGCCTCGATGGTCGTTCCCGCCGAGTTGTGGCAGGAATCGGGCCGCTACGCCAAGTACGGGCCGGAACTGCTGCGCCTGAAGGATCGCCATCAGCGCGATTTTGTGCTCGGCCCCACGCACGAGGAAGTGATTACCGACTTGATCCGCCGCGACGTGAAAAGCTATCGTCAGTTGCCGCTCAACCTGTATCAAATCCAGACCAAATTTCGCGACGAGATTCGCCCGCGCTTCGGCGTGATGCGCGGGCGCGAATTCCTGATGAAGGACGCCTACAGCTTCCATCTGGACACTGCGGATCTGGAGCGCGAATACCAGAACATGCGCCAGACCTACCAGCGCATCTTCACCCGGCTGGGCCTGGATTTTCGCGTGGTCAAGGCCGACTCCGGCGCGATCGGCGGCGATCGCAGCGAGGAATTCCACGTACTGGCGCAATCGGGCGAGGATCAACTTGTCGTGTCGGATGCATCCGATTACGCGGCCAACCTGGAAGTGGCGGAAACGAAATCGGCGGGTGCGCGCCCAGCGGCGAAATCCACTTTGCAAAAAGTATCCACGCCTGCGCAGAAGACCTGCGAGGATGTCGCCGCACTGCTGCAGATTCCATTGCAGTCCACGCTGAAACTGATCGTTGTCAAGCGTCGTGACGGCGGCATCGTCGCGCTCGCGCTGCGTGGCGATCATGCGCTCAACGTGATCAAGGCGGCCAAGCATCCGCAAGTCGCCGCGCCACTGCAACTGGCCACCGATGAGGAAATCCGCGCGGCATTCGGTTGTGAGCCGGGTTTCCTCGGTCCGATCGGCGACAAAGTGCCGGTGATCGCCGATCACGCCGCTGCTGCACTGGCGGATTTCGTCTGCGGCGCGAACGAATCCGGATTCCACGTCAGCGGCGCGAACTGGAACCGCGATGCCGCCGCACCGGAAATTGCCGATCTGCGCAATGCCATCGAAGGCGATCCGAGCCCGGATGGCCGCGGTTCGTTGAAATTGATCCGCGGCATCGAAGTCGGCCACATTTTCCAGAATGGCACGTTGTATACAAAAGCACTCGGCGTGAGTGTGCTCGACGAAGCCGGCAAGGACCTGACGCCAACCGCCGGTTGCTATGGCATTGGCGTATCGCGCATTGTTGGCGCGGCCATCGAGCAATGCCACGACGATGCCGGCATCGTCTGGCCGGAATCGATCGCGCCGTGGCGCGTGGCGATCTGCATCATCAATCCGAAGAACGATGGCAAAGTGAACGCTGCCGCCGAAGCGTTGTACTCCGAACTGCGCGAACGCCGCATCGACGTTTGCCTGGACGACCGCGGCCTGCGCCCCGGCGCGATGTTCGCCGATATCGAATTGATCGGCATTCCGCACCGTGTCGTGGTATCCGAACGCGGCCTGGCAGCCGCTACATTCGAGTATCGTGGCCGACGCGAAAGCGAAAGCCGCAATCTGAACCGTGAGGAATTGCTGGACTTGTTCGAGCAGCGCTAATCAGTGCTGCCGCGTCGTTCAGCGATCCTTCTTCACCAGCCCCTTGACCCGATCCAGCCACGACACGGCGGCGGGTTTGGTTTCCTTCGCCGCGGGCTTGGCAAAGCGACCTGCCAGACTCTGCTCGCGCTGGATCTGCGCCAGTTCGGCTTTCTGACGTTCGCCGATCTTGGATTCCCAACGTCGCTTGATCTGGTCCTGCTGCACCTTGGTGCGCAATTGCGCTCGGAATGAATCGGGCAACGCTTCCTGGAACAGATTGCTGTCCTCGCGCATCAGATAGCGGCCGATGGCGTCGAACAAGGCTTCGTTGAGCTGCGCCGCCACCACATTCTTGGTTGCGGTGCCGAGCGAATCGAAATTGACGAAGTTCATGCGCACCATCGCGCTATCGGCGTCGGCAAAAAAAGTCGCCGACATCGGAATGCGACCCTTGGCATTGAACTTGGCCGAGGCGACTTCGCCGTTGGCGTCCTTTTTCTGATCGAGCAGACCGCCCAGATGCAAGCGCTGGAACGCGCCAGCCACGGTCTTGACCTTGCTCGCGCCGATCACCTCGACCGTAGGACATTCCTCGCTGGCCACGGCGCAATGAAACCCCAGCACGATTTCGCGCGAGCCCGGCTGCTGGTTCACTTTCAGATCGTATTCGTGCTCGATGTAGCCGACGATGTCGCCATAACCGGCCAGCGCATAATGCAACGATTTTTTCGGTTGCAACAACTTGAGATTGGTGACGAGTTTGACCAGAAACTCGTGCAGCGCGGTCATGCCCGGTTCGAGTTGCGTGCGAAAAATTTCCTCGCGCTGGGACTTGCGCTTTTCTGCATCGTCCGCACTGGCCTTGCGCTGTTGTGCCTGCTGTTCGAGTTCGTCGAGCAATCCCACGAAAGTTTCCCCTTGCGGCGCGCGGGCAGCGCGACCGTTCCACATCGCCTAACTTAATTCCAACGCGCAGCGCGCGCAAGGCCCGGCGCTCACCGGCCTGCACACCGTGCCGTAGCCTTTATCTATCCCGTGACCGTGTCGTTCTACTGCGGCGACTTTAACCATTGACGTCGAGCGCAGCAGGTCATTCAGAGGCTGCGGCGCGGCGCGACCAAAAGATCGCCGAACAGCAATCCCGCTACCAGCGCCACCAGGATCGCGGTCAGGGTAAAGGCCATATCCAGGCCAAGATACACGTCACGTTCGAACATCAGCGACAACGTGCGGAAACCGATGCTGCCCGGCACCAGCAGGATGATGCCCGGTTCGCGCACCAGCGCACCCGGTCGCCGGGCGACGCGCGCGTAGAGATTGCCGAGCGCGCCGATCGTCAAGCCCGCCAGGAATACGCCGAAATCCGGACTGAACGCCGAACTGGCGTAATAGGCGATGACGTAACCGAGTGCCGCGGCGGCCATTACCAGCGGATAATCGCGACGCGCGCTCTGGAACAGTACCGCGAACGACAGGCAGCCGAATCCCAGCGCCACCCACTCGGCCCAGCCCGGCACCGGCGCAGGAACTACGGCCAACGGAACCCAGTGCAACGCGGTGGCGATCTGGGCCGCCGCGAGCGTGCCGAACGCGAGCTTGAGCAGACTCATCATCGCTCCGGCCAGACGCGCCACGCCCGAGGCCAGATGCTGGGTGGACAACTCCCGCACCGCCGTGGTCAAAGTCAGGCCCGGCAGCAGCACGATCAAGCTGGCCAACACCACCGACTTGACTCCCAGAGGCAGCAACCATGCGCCTACGGCCGTGGCGATCAGGGTGGCCAGCAAAGCCGAGATCGCTTCGAAGCTCGCGGCCAGACGCGGCCGGCCTTCGCTAACCAGCGCGATCGCGCCGATCAGAACGCCGATACCGCCAGCCACCACGACGTCGACCCAGGACGCGTGCAGGATCGCCGCGACCGCGGCGGCGGCGATGCCGTAGCTGGCCGCGGTGTAGACGCGATTGCGCGTATTGCGGCGACGATGGATGGCGCGCAACTGACGCGCGCCTTCGGCGATGTCCATATTGCCGGTGATCACGCGATCGGCGATTTCGTCCACATCGCACAGACGGCGCAGGTTGACGTCGCCCGGCGACAGACGGATGACCTGGGTGTGCTCGCTCAGCGCGTCCTCGCCATGGGCGCGGTCGGAAAACGACAGGATCAACGCAGTCGGCGTGGACAGGCTGTTGCAGTTCAGGCCCAAGCGCGCGCTGACGCTATCGATTGCGGCTTCGAGGCGTGGCGCGGCGGCGCCGTACTGGTGCAGACGTCGCGCCAGTTCAACCACAAAGCGCATGCGCGTGGCGGCATCTTCAGGTTTCATCGGTGAATTCCCGGATCTGGCGAAAAGTCAGGTTGATGCGTGGCTCGGCACAGGTGCGTGCGCCCGGCAAGGCGTGCTGGTAGTTGGACTGGGTTGCGCCGGACATCAGCAACAGGGCGCCGGATTCGAGCACGATGTCGAGTCGCCGGCCGCGCTCGCGCCGATGGCGCAGACAGAACCGGCGTGGCGCGCCGAAGCTGAGCGAGGCGATCACCGGCCACGGCCCGAGTTCGCGCTCGTCGTCGCAGTGCCAACCCATCGTGTCGTGGCCGTCACGGTACAAGTTGCACAGCACGCCATTGTATATTTCTCCACAATACGCGGAAACGCGCGTGCGCAATTCCGCCGCGGCGGGAGTCCACGGCTGCGGCACGTAGCGCATGCGTGAATAGGTATACACCGCGCCGGTGTCGCCCATCCAGCATGCCAGCCGCGGCGCTTCGAGTTCGCGACCGAACAACTTCACACGATGCCGCTGCCATGGGATTTCCTGCTGCAAGCGCTCAAACCAGGCGCCCGCTCGCGCCGCAGTGCAGAACCGCGCGAGGCGCACATCAGCACCGGCGAGTTCAATGTGCCGCCATTGCATCATGGACAAATCGGATAATCCGGTGTCGTATCCAGCGCCGCCGCGCAAACCTGTGCCAGTTCCAGCAGGCGCAAGTCGGATCCCTGCGCCCCCATCAATTGCAGACCGGTTGGCAGGCCGGTATCGGACAGGCCCATCGGCAAGCTCAACGCCGGACAGCCGGACAGATTTGCGAACGCGGTGAAATCGGCTTGGTTGACCGGAGCCGCTTGGCTATGGGCGAAAGCAGCCTGCGGTGTCGTCGGCGTGACCAGAACGTCAATATCGGCGAACAGACGTCGTGCCTTGAGCACGGCCGCATCGATCGCGCGGTCGGCCGCGGCGTAATCGGCGGCGGACTTGCTGCGCGCGTAATCGAGCATGCGCCGCAGGCGCGGCGAGACACTGGCCAACATGGCGGCCGGATACACCGTGAGCATTTCCGCCTCCATCAGCAGCAGACCGTCGCGCCGCGCGGCCGTAATCGGGTAATCGGCGAAATCCACCACGCGGCAGTTCGACAACTCGTGCGCGAGCGCATCCAGTGCGCGCGTGAACGGCTCTGCGACATCCGCACCGACGCCCCATGCGGGCAAATCCGCAAGCACGCCCACGCGCATCCGGCCCGGCTCCCAGTCGGGCAGATCCGGTTCGACGCGGCGGCGGCGTGAGCGCGGATCGGCGGCATCGTAGCCGGCCAACACATGCAATAACACGCCCAGATCGTCCACACCACGTGCGGCGAGGCCGATGCAGTCCAGGCGTCGTGCTGCTGGAGCGACGCCGCGCAGGGAAATCTCGCCGGACGTCGGCTTGAACGCGTATACACCGCAATAGCTGGCCGGGATGCGGATCGAACCCAGGCTGTCGGTGCCGATCGCGACAGTGCACAGTCCCGCGGCGACCGCTGCCGCGGCACCGGCCGACGAACCGCCGGGCGTAAAGCCATGCCGCCATGGATTGTGGATATCGCCAAAATGTGCATTTTTACCCTCGGCGCCAGGGCCTTCGTCCATTCCGGTCTTGCCCAGAATCACCGCCCCGGCACCACGCAGCCGTGCGACCACCGCCGCATCGTTCGCGGCCGGCAGTGGCGCACCCGGCAATCCGCAACGCGACGGCAATCCGGCCACGTCGATGTTGTCCTTGATCGCGATTGGCACGCCATCCAGCCGCCCGATCGGCCCACCCGCAGCGCGGCGCCGATCCGACTCCCTCGCCTGCGCGAGCACGGACTCTTCGGACGGCAGGAAAAATGCGTGCAATTGTGGATCGCACTGTGTGATCGCAGCCATGCTGGCGCGCGCCAGACGCTCCGCGCTCACGTCTCCCGCGGCGAGCCAGTGCAGCATCCGGCAAAGCGGTGCGCCGAGCAAATCCCGATCTGATATGTTGTGCATTGTTGTCCCGGTAACGTGCCGATTATGCCGCAAGCGCGCGATTCCACGCCCGAAAAACCTCATGGCCATGTGCGCGGCATGCGTTCTTCGCGGCTGCCGCGCTACGTGCAGGTAGCGGAAATTCTGCGCGAGGAACTGCGCCGCGGCGCGCACCCGGTCGGCAAGGCGTTTCCGACCGAAATGGCGTTGTGCAAGCGCTTCTCGATCAGCCGCTTCACCGCCCGCGCGGCCCTGCAGTTGCTCACCGATCAGGGCCTGATCCTGCGCCGGCGCGGTTCCGGAACTTTGGTACGCAGCGCCGAAACCCGGGTCAGTTACGAACAGCACATTCGTTCGATCAACGATCTGCTGCAATACACCCATGCTTCCGGGTTCCAGTTCCTGCACACCGACCGTGTTGCTGCCGATGCCGTGCTGGCCGGCTGGCTCAACGTGAGCGTCGGTACGCAGTGCATCCACTTCCACGGCATCCGCTATCATCGTCGTACGCAATTGCCCTACTGTCTGGGAGAGGTCTACCGCCGCGTCAGCTGGCAAGGTCTGCCGCAGGGTTTCGAGCGCATGGAAGACGCCATGCGCCAATTGATCGAGGAGCAATTCCAGGAACGCATCGGCAAGGTGGAACAATCCCTGTCGGCGGTGGCGATCACCGAAGAACAGGCACAGGAATTGAAGGTGCGCGCCAACTCGCCGGGTTTCCGCAGCGTGCGCCGGTATTTCGATCGAAAGGGACGATTGCTGCTGGTGGCCGTGACCCTGCATCCGGGTCACTCGTTCACATATTTCAGCCGCTACGAGCGTATGGATCCGGGAATTCGCGGATAACCAGCCAGCAAAGGCTTTGAGACCGCGTCGCAAACACCGATAATCGGCTTTTCACGCACGCAAGGAATCCGGCCATGAGCGAACGCGAATGCATGGAATACGACGTCGTCGTGGTCGGCGCCGGTCCGGCGGGTCTTGCGTTCGCGATCCGGCTCAAGCAGATCAAGCCCGACAGTCGCGTGTGTGTGATCGAGAAAGCATCGACAGTCGGCGCCCAGATTCTTTCCGGCGCAGTGATCGAGCCGCAGGCATTGAACCAGTTGTTGCCGGAATGGGGCAAGGATCCACCACCCATCTGCCTGCCGGTGAGCGGCGACGAATTCTGGCTGCTGCGCGATTCGTCCCGCGCAATCAAACTGCCGACACCGCCGCAAATGCACAATCACGGCAACTTCATCGTTTCGCTTGGTGCGTTGTGCGCATGGCTGGCACCGCAAGCCGAAGCGCTGGGGGTGGAAATCTATCCGGGTTTTGCCGCCGCCGAAGCGTTGTTCGACGATCAGGGCGCAGTGTGCGGCGTGCGTATCGGCGACATGGGCGTGGCCAAGGACGGATCGCACAAAGCCGGTTACACCCAGGGCATAGACATCAAGGCTGCGGTAACGGTGCTTGCCGAAGGATGCCGCGGCAGTCTGAGCAAGGTGCTGATCGCCAAATATGCGCTGGACAAGGATTGCGATCCGCAAAGCTATGGCATCGGCATAAAGGAACTATGGCAATTGCCCGCCGGTCGCGTGGAAACGGGCAAAGTCATGCACACGCTCGGCTGGCCGCTCAATAAGACGACGTACGGCGGCAGTTTCATTTATCACCTGGACAAGGATCGCGTTGCGATCGGCTTCATCGCCGGCCTGGATTACGCCGATCCGCTGTTCCGTCCATGGGAAGCATTTCAGCAGTTCAAGCATCACGCCAAGCTCAAGCTGCTGCTTGAGGGCGGCAGCATTGTTTCGGCAGGTGCGCGCGCCTTGATCGAAGGCGGATATCAATCCTTACCCAAGCTCGAAATGCCAGGGGCGTTGCTGATCGGCGATGCGGCCGGATTGATGAACGTGCCCAAGATCAAGGGTACGCACCAGGCGATCCGCTCGGGCATGCTCGCCGCCGAACACATTGCCGCAACGGGGAAAGCCGAAGGCTGGAATGCGAAGCTGCGCGCCTCGCCGGTGCTCGCGGAACTGAAGAAAGCGCGCAACATCCGTCCCGGCTTCCGCAAAGGCCTGTGGTTTGGCCTGGCCAATGCCGGCTGGGAAACCGTCACCGCGGGGCTGTCGCCATGGACCTTGAAAAACCACGCCGACTGGTCGTCGCTTGCCAAGCTCGATGCCGCCGTAGCCGCGACGCACCCAGGCCCAAACGCTGATTCGGCGCAGCAACCGGCCTATGTCGAACGCAACCTGCCGCCGCGCGATCGCCTTGCCGGCGTGTACTTTGCCGCCACCGAGTACGACGAAGACCAGCCGGTGCATCTGCACGTTGCCGACCCTAACATCTGCATCACGCGCTGCGCCGAGGAATACGCCAATCCCTGCACGCGCTTCTGTCCGGCCGGGGTCTATGAAATGGTCGCTGACACCACGCCGGATGGAAGCCGCGGCAAACGTCTGCAGATCAACGCCGCCAACTGCGTGCACTGCAAGACCTGCGACATCAAGGACCCGTACCAGATCATTACCTGGGTTACGCCCGAGGGCGGCTCGGGGCCGAATTACCAGAATCTTTGACTGGAAACATCCCATGCCACTGCTACGCAATTTCGCCATCGCCGTCTTCGTTGTGTGGCTGTTCGTGGACGGCGTGGTCGTGTTCCGGCGCATGAGCAGCAAGGCCGAAAACCGCGACCGCTTCTCGCTGCGCGTGATCGCTGTGGGCAACATGATCGCCTGGATCGTCGCCGTCTGGCTGTCGTTTACGCGCTTGGGCATGATCGTGACGCCGGTGCGATGGCAAATCGCCGGCTTGTTGATCATGGCACTCGGCATCGCGGTCCGCTCCGTCGCCATCGCCCAACTCGGCCGCTACCACACGCCGAATGTCGCAGTGCTGGCCGATCACGAAGTGTTCGATCGCGGCCTTTACCGGCGCATTCGTCATCCCAGCTACTTGGGCGCGCTGATTGCTTTCTTCGGATTCGGTCTTGCGTTGGCCAACTGGCTGAGCCTGCTCGTCATCATGGCCCTCGCCTTGATCGCGTATCTGTATCGCATCCACGAAGAAGAAGCTGCGTTGCTCAACGCACTCGGCGAACGCTATGCCAACTATTGTCGACGCAGCAAACGCCTGATTCCCGGTGTCTACTGACGGTCCAGCGTGCGCAAAGCTGGCCGCTGCGCGGCTCTCTACGCCTTGCGGCGATTCGCCCGCGTGTAGGTGCCCGGCGGCGTGCGCGCAGCAATCGACAAGCGGTTCCAGACATTGATCGCCGCGATGGCCAAGCTCAGGTCGGACAATCTCCTTTCAGTCGTGACTCGTGCGCGGCAGCGCGATGGCGCGGCGGCAATGGCAGCATATCCAGGCCGAGTTTCATGCCCTGACCGATGCGTTGCGCATGAGCGCACATCGCTGCGGCGGCATCGGCATCGAGCACCTCGTGCGTGGTTTCGCGCCACAGCGCCAGCCAGCGATTGAAATGTTCCACACGGATCGGATGCGGGCGGTGTTTCGCCAACGGATTGCCGTGATACGTGCGCACAGGCAAGACCACCGAACACCAGAACGAGGTGAGCAGGCGCTTGTGCACCGCCCAATCGGTGATGACAGGATTGAATACCGCGCCCAGCAGTGGATCAGCACTGACTTTGTCGTAGAAGCGGTCGATCAGGCACTCGATCTGCACAGCGTCGAGTTGCTTTGACATTTCCATTTGTCGAATTATGGTTGGAAATTCCTGGCTTTGCATTCGATCATCGCGACCGGGCATGATCTGGATCAAGCCAGTGCGATTTATCGTATAAATGCAGTTGCCACTACGGATGCGCCCATGCCAACGCCCCACCTCGCCCTTGTCACCGCCACCGCCGCGCGCAATCTGGACGAGGATCTGGCACCGCTGGAAACCGCACTGTGCGAGTGCGGTGCGCAAGTAACTGTCGCCGACTGGGACGATGCCGCGATCGACTGGGCACGGTTCGATCTCGCGCTGCTGCGCTCGACTTGGGACTACACGCAGCGTCTGCCGGAATTTCTGGTCTGGGCCGAACACGCCGCTGCGCTGACGAATCTGCTCAACCCCTTGCCGGTCATTCGCTGGAACACGGACAAACACTATCTGCACGATCTGGAAAAGGCCGGCGTGGCCATTGTGCCCAGTGCTTTCGTCGAGCCCGGCGAAAATGCGAAGGCAGCCGTCGGCGCGTTTCAGCGCGCGCATCCCGCTGGCGAATTCGTGGTCAAACCCGCGATCGGCGCCGGTTCGCGCGACGCACAGCGTTACTCTGCGAACGATTGCGCAGTGGCCATCGTGCACGCGCAAAGTCTGCTCGATGCGGGCCGCAGTGTGTTGCTGCAGCCGTATCTGCAACGCGTGGACGAACACGGCGAAACCGCACTGATTTTCTTCGATGGTGATTTCAGCCACGCCATCCGCAAGGGGCCACTGCTGCGCCGCGGCGAAGGTCCGACACGCGCGCTGTTTGCGGCCGAGCACATCACCCCGCGCAAACCCGGCGCTGACGAATTGCGCGTGGCCCTACAAACGCTGGCAGCCGTACCGTTCGCGCCGCCCTTGTTGTACGCGCGCGTCGACCTGATCCACGCTGCCAACGGCGAACCGTGCGTGCTGGAACTGGAACTGGCCGAACCGTCGCTGTTCTTCGCGCACGCCCCGGGAGCGGCGGCTCGATTTGCCCGGGTCTTGTTGCGTAGCCCGCCGGGTTGAGCCCGGAGCGTTCAGTCCGGGGCGACATTTACAAGCCCTTACCATCATTTACCCTTGCGCCGTCAACAACCGGCCACGGCAGGCGTTATCTTGCGCATGGCGATTCGCCATGACTTCCGGAGGACCTATGTCCCGCAACTTGCTGTTCACGATCCTGGCCGCTTTGCCGGTGGCTGGCGGATGGATTTGCGCCACGGCGCAGACGGCACCTGCCAGCCCGGCCCCTGGTGGGCATCCTTCGTTTTTCCAACACATGCTGCAGGAAATGGATACCAACGGCGACGGCAAAATCTCGCAAGCCGAGTATCTTGCTGCGGCCAAGGCCCGTTTCCATTCCATCGACACGCAGAACAAGGGCAGCATCAATGCCGCCGATCTCGCCGCGTCGCCGCAAACGATGCAGCGCGACCAGATGATCGCGCAACGCATCGTTGCGCATCTGGATACGGCCGGCAATGGCTATGTCACGCGCGAAGAAGCCCTTGCCGCGGCGAAAACCCGTTTCGCCAAACTGGATACGACCAGCACCGGCAAGCTGACGCTCAGCCAGTTCGCAGCGGCTCACGGCGCGCACTGGAAAGGCACGGCCGCGTCTGAATCTAACCCGCATGCGCAATTCGCGCAAAAGATGATGCAACACCGCTTCGAAAAGCTCGATGCCAACCACGATGGCGTCGTCACGCTCGACGAATACGTCGCTGCAGCCGGAGCCCGCTTCGACAAGCTCGATACTACTCACACCGGCAAGCTGACAACGCAGCAAATCGCCGCATCGCCGCGAATGCTGCGCCACGATGAATTCGCCTCGCATCGTGAATTGCGCCATCTCGGTGCAGATGCCAATGGCAGCGTGACTGAAGTTCAGTATCTTGCAGCCGCTAAGGGACGCTTCGCCAAGCTTGACAGCAACGGCGACGGCTACATCGAAGCCGACGAGCTGCCGGCGCGCCACTGGAAACATGCCCCCACACAGTCGCCGCCGAGTGACTGAAACAGAACGACGGTACCTCCCCTCGGGCCGCGCAAGCGGCCTTTTTTTGTGCGTTCGCGCCCCACACAACCGGCTCGCGGTAGAATCCAGCTTCTTTTCCAATCCCCATCCACGCGGATGGCCAGCGGGAACCGCGAATGATGAAAATTTTGGTTGGTTACAAACGCGTCGTCGATTTCAACGTGCGCATCCAGGTCAAGCCGGACTGTTCCGGCGTGGTCACCGACGGGGTGAAGCTGTCTGCCAATCCGTTTGACGATATCGCGCTCGAAGAAGCGCTGCGCTTACGCGAGAAAGGCATCGCCAGCGAAGTCATCGTTGCCACCATCGGTCCGGCCGATTGTCAGGCGCATCTGCGCAATGGCCTGGCGATGGGTGCCAACCGTGCAATTCATGTTGTCACGTCAGATGCCATCCAGCCGCTGACGGCAGCGCGCGCGTTGCTGAAACTGATCGAGAAGGAACAGCCGCAAATCGTGATTCTCGGCAAACAGGCGATCGACGACGACTGCAGCCAGACCGGGCAAATGCTGGCCGCGCTATGGAACCGGCCGCAGGCGACGTTCGCCTCGAAAGTGGAAATTGCCGACAATGTGGCAAAAGTCACGCGCGAAGTCGATGCCGGGCTGGAAACGATCGAGATCGATCTGCCGGCGGTCATCACCACCGACCTGCGCCTGAACGAACCGCGCTTCATCAAGTTGCCGGACATCATGAAGGCAAAGGCCAAACCGATGGAGACGATCGACTTCGCCAACCTTGGCGTGGAATCGGGCAATCACATCAAGACCACGAACTACGCGCCGCCGCCCAAACGCAGCAAAGGCGTGATGGTGAAGGACGCTGCCGAACTGATCGCTGCATTGAAAACGAAAGGACTGCTGTGATGAGCACCAGGATCCTGATCGTCGCCGAACACCTCAACGGCAAACTCAATCCCAGTACCGCTCGTTGCGTAACCTGTGCGCGCGAGCTCAAAGCTGATTCCATCGACGTGCTGATACTGGCTGACGCAGTCGATGCCATCGCCGCCGCTGCCGCAAAAATCGACGGCGTGTCGAAAGTTTTCACAGCGCAGGATCCGGCGAATGCGCATGCGCTCGCTGCCGTGTACGCACCGCAGATTGTCGCCGCCGCAAAAAACGGCTATACGCATTTATTCGCGCCATCGACCACGTTCGGCAAGGACCTTGCGCCGCGTGTGGCCGCATTGCTTGGCGTGGCGCAGGTATCCGACGTTATGAAGGCAATCGACGCGCACACGTTCGAGCGTCCCATCTATGCCGGCAATGCCATCGTCACGGTTCAAGCGCCGGCGGATCAGATGCTGGTCGCTACGGTGCGCACCGCATCGTATGCCGCGGCAGCGGATGGCGCGAGTGCGGCGCCGGTCGAAGCGTTGAATCTTGCCGTCGAACTACCCACGCACACCCGCTTCATCGAACTCGCGCAAGGCAAGAGCGACCGTCCCGATCTGCAAAGCGCGAGCCGTGTGGTTTCCGGCGGCCGCGGCGTCGGCTCGAAAGAGAACTTTGCGATCATCTTCAAGCTCGCCGACCAGCTCGGCGCCGCAGTCGGCGCCTCGCGTGCAGCAGTGGATGCCGGCTATGTACCGAGTGACTTGCAGGTTGGGCAGACCGGCAAGATCATCGCGCCAGAACTTTATATGGCAATCGGCATCTCCGGTGCGATCCAGCATCTGACCGGAATCAAGGACGCCGGCACCATCGTCGCCATCAACAAGGATGCCGAGGCGCCGATCTTCGAAGTCGCCGATCTCGGCCTGGTCGGGGATTTGTTCAAGATCATTCCGGAATTGGAATCCGCGCTCGGTTGAATCGAGTACAGATCAGGGATCAAGGGAGCGACGGCGCAATGGTCAAACCAATCTGGGAACCGGGCAAGGAACGCATCGAAGCCGCGAACATTAACCGCTTCATGCGCTTCGTGCGCGAGCAGACCGGTAACGACGATCTGCGCCGATACGCACCCCTGTACGATTTTTCCGTGCGCAGTCCGGAAAAATTCTGGAAGCTGGTGTGGGAATTCTGCGGCATCCGTGCGACCGGCGACCTGGATCCGGTGCTGGTCGATGGCGACAAGATGCCGGGCGCGAAGTGGTTTCCGAACGTGCGCCTGAACTTTTCCCAGAACCTGCTGCGCTTCAAGGACGATCGCCTCGCATTGATTGCACGCAACGAGTCGGGCGACAAGCGCGAATACACCTACGCGCAACTGCATGTTGAGGTCGGCAAGCTCGCACATGCACTGCGTGCGATGGGCGTTGTTGCAGGCGACCGCGTCGCCGGTTTTCTGCCGAATATCCCGGAAGCCGTAATCGCCATGCTGGCCACCGCGTCGATCGGCGCGGTATGGTCGTCGTGCTCGCCGGATTTCGGTGTTAATGGCGTGGTCGACCGCTTCGGCCAGATCGCACCGAAAGTGCTGTTCACTGCCGACGCGTACTGCTACGGCGGCAAGCGTTTCGATTGCCTGGAAAGAATCCGTGGAGTGCTGGATAAGATTCCGCCAGTGGGAAAAGTCGTCGCGATCCCGTACAGCGGCGCTGCGCTCGCGCTCAACGGCATCGCCAATGCCGTCGCCTGGCCGGACTTTCTCGGCAATGCCGAACACCCACTCGAATTCGTGTCGACAGCCTTCGATCATCCGTTGTACATCATGTATTCCTCTGGTACCACCGGCGTGCCCAAGTGCATCGTGCATGGCGCGGGCGGTACTTTGATCCAGCACCTGAAGGAACTCGTGCTACACACCGATCTCAAGCGCGAGGACAGGATCTTCTACTACACCACCTGCGGCTGGATGATGTGGAACTGGCTGATATCGAGCCTCGCGGTCGGCGCCAGCGTCGTGCTGTACGACGGCTCGCCATTTCATCCCGACGGCAATGTGCTGTGGAACCTGGCCGATGAAGTCGGGATCGGCGTGTTTGGCACCAGCGCAAAATGGATCGCAGCGGTGGAAAAAGCCGGCATCAAGCCACGCGAAACGCACAAGTTGCTCGCGCTCAAAACCATCCTCTCCACCGGTTCGCCGTTGGCGGACGAGAGCTTCGATTACGTGTACCGCGACGTGAAGGAGCGCGTGATGCTGGCGTCGATCTCGGGCGGCACTGACATTATTTCGTGCTTCGCCCTCGGCTGCCCGCTGCTGCCCGTATACCGCGGCGAACTGCAATGCCGCGGGCTGGGATTGAAAGTGGAAATCCTCGACGACGCCGGTAAACCGGTACGTGGCGAAAAGGGCGAGTTGTCCTGCACCGCGCCGTTTCCGTGCATGCCGGTCGGCTTCTGGAACGATTCGGATGGCAGCAAGTATAAAAATGCCTATTTCAGCAAAGTGGTGAATGTCTGGTGCCACGGCGACCATGCGCTGCTGACCGAGCACGACGGCATCGTCATCTACGGCCGTTCCGACGCCGTGCTCAACCCCGGCGGCGTACGCATCGGCACGGCGGAAATCTATCGTCAGGTCCAGCAAGTGCCCGAAGTGCTGGAATCCATCGCCGTAGGACAAGATTGGGACCACGACGTGCGCGTGATCCTGTTCGTGCGCCTGCGCGAAGGCGTCGCCCTGGACGACGCTTTGCGCGAGCGCATCAAGCACCAGATTCGCGTCAACACCACGCCACGCCATGTTCCGGCGAAAATCCTGCAGGTGACCGACATTCCGCGCACGATCTCCGGCAAGATCACCGAAATCGCAGTGCGCGAGACCATCCACGACCGCCCGGTGAAGAACACCGACGCACTCGCCAATGCGCAGGCGCTGGAGCAGTTTCGCGGCAGGGCGGAACTGCGCGCATGAATCCCGGCGAGCAATCGCGAACGCACAGTGGCGGCGATCCACGAACCCCCGAATTGACGGTTGCCGTTCCGTTGTACAACGAAGCCGAGAACATCCCGATTTTGTTCGATCGTGTGCGCGCTGCGCTGGATGCGTTGGGCCGCACCTGGGAATTGATACTGGTCAACGACGGCAGCACGGACAACTCACCCGTATTGCTGGACAAGATCGCGGCCGACGATCCGCGTGTCATCATCATCCACTTCCGGCGCAACTACGGCCAGACCGCCGCCTTTATGGCCGGCATCGACCATGCGCGCGGTGCCATAATCATTCCGATGGACGGCGACTTGCAAAACGACCCCGATGACATCGGCACGCTGCTCGCGAAACTCGACGAAGGGTTCGACGTGGTTTCCGGCTGGCGCAAGGATCGTCAGGATCATGCGATCAAACGCAACTTGCCCAGTCGCATCGCCAACACGCTGATCTCGCGCGTATCCGGCGTACGCCTGCACGACTACGGCTGCTCGCTCAAGGCGTACCGTCGCGAAGTGCTGGAGGGAGTAAAGCTCTACGGCGAGATGCACCGTTTCGTGCCGATCTACGCAGCGTGGAACGGCGCACGGGTCACCGAAATACCTGTGCAGCACCACCCGCGTCTGCACGGCGAATCCAAATACGGCCTGGAGCGTGTGATCAAGGTCGTGCTCGATCTGCTGGTGGTGAAGTTTTTGTTCCGCTATTCCGGCAAACCGATTTACGTCTTTGGCGGTTTTGGTTTTCTGAGCATTCTGCTCGGCGCTGCGGCCGGCTTTTGGGCCCTCGGGCTGAAACTTTTTTCCGGCACTTCACTGATCCAGACGCCACTTCCTCTGCTTTCGGTTTTCCTCGGCGCGATCGGCATAGTCAGCGTCCTGATGGGCCTGCTCGCCGAAATGCAGAACCGCACCTATCACGAGTCGCAGGGCAAATCGGTCTATCGCATCGCTCGTGTGGTGCGTCGTACCGACGAGGCCGATTGAGCATGTGCGGCATCGCCGGATTTTTCGGCACTGGCGATGCGGAAACCTTACGCCGCATGACCGCGCGCATCGCCCATCGCGGGCCGGATGACGAGGCTTTCCTGATCGAACCGGACCACGGCGTATTTCTCGGTTTTCGCCGCCTTGCCATTCTCGATATCGCGGGCGGCAAACAGCCAATGACGACGGCGGACGGCGCACTCACCGTCGTCTTCAACGGCCAGATCTACAACTTCAATGAGCTGCGCGCCGAGCTGGAAAAGCTTGGTGCGCAATTCCGCACCGACCATTCCGACACCGAAGTGCTGTTGCACGGTTGGCGCCATTGGGGCGAGAATCTGCCCAGCCACTTGAACGGCATGTGGGCGTTCGCGATTTACGACCGTCGCGCGCGCCAGGTATTTTTCTCCCGCGACCGCTGCGGCAAGAAGCCATTGTTCTATTTTGCCGGCAAGGATGCGTTCGTGTTCGCGTCCGAGCTGACCGCTCTGCGCCAACATCCCGCCGTGCCCGCTACACGCAACGAAACCGCGCTACGCAAGTATTTCGCCTACGGCTACGTGCCTGCACCGCTGACTTTTCTTCAAGGCGTGTCGAAACTGCCGGCCGGACATTCGCTGACCCTCGATCTTGCCGATCTGTCTCAGCGCATCGAATGCTACTGGCAGTACCGACCGGAACCGTTCGAGGAAGATCCGGACAAGATGGAAGCCCGCTGGATCGAGGAATTCCGCGAGAAACTCGACGCCGCCGTCGCACGCCGCCTGGTTGCCGACGTGCCGGTCGGATGTTTTCTCTCCGGCGGTCTGGATTCGTCGACCGTCGCCGCGCTGGCGATGCGCCATGCCGGGCGCGAGCAGATCAAGGCGTTTTCAATCGGGTTCGAGGAAGCCTCGTTCGACGAGACAGATTACGCGCGTCGAGTCGCGGCGCATGTCGGCGCCGATCACCAAGTCGAAACTCTGTCGGTGCAGAGGGCGCTCGATATCCTGCCCGACATCGCTGCGCGCTGGGACGAACCGATTGCGGACTCGTCGATGTTGCCGACCTATCTGCTCTGTCAGCATGCGCGGCGTCAAGTCACAGTCGCACTCGGCGGCGACGGCGCCGACGAATTGCTCGCCGGCTACGATCCCTTCCGCGCGCTGCGCTACGCGCGCGCTTACGAAAAATGCGTACCCAAACCCGTGCATCGCGCGATCTCCTTGCTCGCTGCAAGCCTGCCGGTGTCGCATCGCTACATGAGCCTCGACTTCCGCGTAAAGCGCACCCTGCGTGGCCTCGATTATCCGCCGCATCTGTGGCTGCCGTTGTGGATGGCGCCGCTGGCGCCGTCGGAACTCGATCAATTGTTCAATGCGCCGGTCGATCTGGACGAAGTCTACAGTGAAGCAATCGAAGCCTGGGATCATTGCGAGTCGAACGATCCCATCGAGCGTACCATCGCGTTTTATATTCGTCTGTATTTGCAGGACGATATCCTGGTCAAGGTCGATCGCGCCAGCATGCTGCACTCGCTCGAAGTGCGCGCGCCGTTTCTCGATATCGAGCTGGTCGATTTCGTCCGCCGCCTGCCGGCGCGGATGAAACTACGCGGCGGCACAAGCAAATGGATTTTGCGACGTGCTGCCGAATCGTTGCTGCCGCGGGAAGTGCTGACACGCAGCAAGCAGGGGTTCGCTGTGCCGATCGGACGTTGGTTTCGGGATGGAAGCTTGCCGCCCGCGCAGACAGCGGTCAACCACGCCTTCTGGAAAAGGACGATAGCGGCGCACCGAGCTCGACAATCGGACCAGCGACTCTCGCTATGGGCGAATTGGATACTCGGCGCTTCGCACCTGGGCGCGCAGGACGGGAACTCAGCCACACTCAGGGGCTGAGCACGCCTTCGAAATCGTCGCGGAATATCGTGTCGACGTTGCTCAATACTGTGACATTGCTGCCATCGTAAAAACGTATCTGGCCGTCCAGACCTGTCCAGTACACGCCGTCGGGGGTATCAAGGGGAGAGTCAATAACGCTTTGCGGCGTACCCGCATTATCTGGATTCAAGCCGAGCGCGGCGTAGCTCCATGTACCATTGTATACAGCCTGGACAAGGTCGTTGTCGCTGGTGCGCACGTTAAGACCCACACCGTCGCCAACCATGATGGCAGCGCCGGGGCTGCCCGCGAGCACTGGTCCATCGACGATTTGCGACCACTGATTGTCAAAATATTCCCACAGATCGTCGCTCTCACCCACTACATAAACCTGCTGTTGTCCCGCAGCATCGCCGGCCGATGGAAAAGCCTGCGTGAGTCCACCGATGCGCTGCTCCGGCTGCCAGGTTCCTTCGCCATCCTGCGCCAATTGATAAATCACATCGGGTTGTTCAATACATTCCGGAGCAGAATCCGATTCGCCGCTCCGGTAAGCAACGCCCAATGTTCCACCGTTTGCGACCACGGCAGGCATCCCGACGCTGTACCTGCTGCCGCCAGCAGGTTCAAATGTCGTTGCCGACGCCGTTATATGCCAGTGATAAAACTGAAAATCGGTGCCTTGCGCGATGACATCGCTCGAATTGGGACCGGCAGATACGATCTCGGGATCGGCGATGATCTTGCCTTGGCCGTAAGGCAGGTTCGGCAAGCCGGAATTCGGCAAGACCAAGGCGTGCCATTGCGCGCCGTCGTTGTATACGAATTCGGGCTCGTTCACGGCGTTGCGCATTGCGATCTGTACCGGATAGATCGCGTCTTCCAGAACAGCTGGTTCGCCAATGGTCCGGAAACCGAGATCCTGCCAGCCGGAATCGCCGCTTGTCCACAGACGCCCGTTGTAGCCCCGCAGGAATGCGTAGGCGCCGGATGCCCCACCAACGCCGGATCGCGATCCGTTGAGTTCCGCCAGGATCACGCCATGCAAAGCATTGCGCGAAATCTGATGATGCGTCGACGCCTCATCCACTTCCAGCCGGAAGTGTCCTGAGCCAAGCGACTGCATCGCATCGCGGACCGCGAATTCGTAGGTGCGGATATCGCTGTCATAATCGGCAGAATCAGCCTCCTCGCCCTGACCGAAACAGCAACTGTCGTTGCGATTGAGTATCTGCACTTGTTTGCGTCCCGCGCCGTAGGAACCCAGCACATAGAGGTCCGGATATCCGGCGATGCTGTAGAGATCCGGGAAATACTGTTCTTCATCGCCCAGGTTATTGCACGCATTACTGCTGCCGGCAGAAACACCAAGAAAGGAAGCATCCTCGCTTGGCGGCAGAGTCACGGTGCCACGAAGATATAGCGGAATTGATCCCGCTACCGGAAAACTCCGCACGATTCGTGGATCGACCGCGGCGTAAAGCGTGGTCGTCCACCCGCCTCCAGACAAGCCAAGCATGTCGACTTCGCTGAACGCAGTCGACGACTCGAGATAGTTCAGGCTCTGCAACGTGGTATCCAGAAAATAACGGATCGGGCTGCCTGTCGGCGGCGCATAGTCCGGCTCGAACAGCAACGGGTGGTTCTCCAGGCACTGATCCGGAACATACAGCGGCATCAACACAAACAACACGTCGTAGCCGTCCTGCAGCAGGGCATTCACGGTCATCTGGATACCCAAGGCAGAGCCTGAGGTTCCGCTCTCGTCATCGGTAAAAACAGAGCAATTCATGTGTCCGTCATGCACAATGACGAGTTTGTTGTTCCGGTTCGCGGGCGTGAAATGCCAAGCCCAACCATTGATCGTGGTGCCATTTTGCGCAGGCCCCATCGCCAGGTTGATCTGGTCGACCCGCGCCAGATTGACGTCACAATTGAATGGACTCGTCACGTTCGGCGTCACCGTGACTTCGTCGAAATCCGCGGGCAATGTATCTTGCGCCCAGATGTAGTCGATCAGTCCGGTTCGCACCCGCTCGATATCCGCCGGGGTCTGAATGTGGATCGCCCGATCATCGAGTACCTTGGTCGGGCAGATGCCGTCGGGCGCCGCAGCCATCGCCATGCCCGACATCGCCGCGAACAGCAGGCAGACGCTCGCAAGCTCCAGCGCGGCACGGCGTATCAGCATCGTTCCGGGCCTCGATCCGCCAGTACCAGATACGACACCCCGAATGGTGGGTGCAGGTGGGGAGCCGTCCAGATATCAATGCGGAAGATGAGCTGCAGTATCCGATTGAGAAAGCGGGAATTCAGCTGGTTCTCGCTCTGCATTTTCAAGCCGGCCAGACGTATCAGTGTGCGTGCGCAAAGGATCGGCAGAAACAGCACGTAGTTGAAATAAAACCGCTTGACTGCATGCAGACCAGCTGCAGTCATCCGTGCCAGCAACTCACGCGCACGATAACGGCGTTTGTGCAGGGCCACCTCATCCTGCAATCCCCAGAGCATCTTGAACGCCGGCACGGTAATCAGGGTGCGGCCTGTGGGTTTCAGCACACGACGGATCTCTCGCAAGGCCGCAACATCGTCGTCGACGTGCTCGATGATGTCGGTGGCGAGCACCAAGTCAAAGCTTTGATCCGGAAACGGCAGCTTGCAGACATCTCCCAACGTGACCTTGCCATAGCCTTTTTCCGCGCACCAGCGCACTGCTTCTTCGCTTCGATCCAAGCCTTCGCAACGGGAGAACCCGAGTCCGAGCAGCATGCGCAGATTTGTTCCAGTGCTTGTGCCGATGTCGAGAATATTCGCGTCGGTCGGTAATGCCATGCGGTTGATCAGACGGGCAAACAAACGTCGGCGTTCGGTGAACCACCAGTGCGTAGCTTCCACTTCGGCCTCAACGGCATAAACGGCGTCTTCCATCGCGAAATCCGGCTACTGGAGTATGTAAAGAGTGTTAATCTTAACGCATTCTTTCAATCGAGCGATCGAGGGCCGCATGACCTGGTCGGAATGGTTCACACGCGAATACCGTCTGCTGGGGTTCGCTGCGCTCGGCGCGGTAATCCTTGGCAGTTCACTCGGCAATGTCCTGCTCAAGATTGGGGCCCAGGACTCCGCTTCCAGAAACCTGATCTTCGGCTTTCTGGCTTGGCAGACAATTGCCGGCATGCTCGCTTTCGGCTGCGGTCTGATCGCCTATGCGTGGGCGCTGAAGCAATTCGATCTACACACCGCGCAGATCGTTGTATCACTTCAGTACGTCTGCATCATTCTGCTCTCTTACTTCCTGCTAGGCGAACAAATATCGATGAACCAGTGGATTGGCATTGCACTGATCGGATTGGGCTTGTTTGTTTGCGCGAGTTGAATCAGATCAACGCCTTCCCGTATTACCGCATCCGCATGCCATCCCATCTTCAAATCACTTGAATGGTAACCAACGGTTCATCTCCTCACTGCGGCGACGAAACACAACGTAGCTACGGTCTGAGGCTATATTTGCTTGTCGCTTTAGTAATGGCGTTTTTGCTTGCCATTTACTACTTGGCAACATCAAAAGGATTTGCATTTGTCGATGTAGGTTCGGATACTTTTTTCTGTTTTTACCCGCTGCAAGTGGCCGTCAGCAGGCAACTCCATGAATTGCATTTCATAACATGGTCGTTTGATCTGGGTTTGGGCGGCTATCTCGGCAGTATGTTCGACCCGCTTTTGCTGTTAACTGGGTGGCTTCCGGATTCCTGGCAGTTGGGTTCGCGGCTACCCATGTTCGCGCTTCGGGCGATTGCCGGCGGAAGCTTCTTTTACGGTTACTTGCGGCTGCTCAAGTTCAGAGCTGCCACTGCTGTGCTCGGTGGACTTTGCTACGCATTTTCATCCTACGGCATGCTCAACGCCCAGTGGGAAGTGATGCACGGCACCGAGTTCGTGCAATTTGCGGCATTCCTGTTTCTGTTCGAGAAATACCTCGCCACACAACGCTGGTGGGCGCCGGTGACGGCCGGCATCGTCATCGGACTCGGCCACGCAATGGGGCTGTACATGTTCGGCCTGTTCGGTTTGATCTACGCGCTGACCCGCGCGATCGCCATACCTGTCGGCGACAAGCGATCTTTCGCAGGGTCAGTCCTGCGCTTCGCGGCCTGGTGCGTACCCGGGCTACTCATCGCAGCGCCGCTGTTGTTTCCCGCGGTCTATTATCTGCTCGAAAGCCCGCGCGTGAGCGGTAATTATTCGCAGTTGCACGCGCTGCTGTCGCAAATCTTCCAGATCAACAACCGCGCCACGCTATCGTCCGAGATTGCTGGCCTGGTTGGGAAGGATCTGCTCGGCTCGAATATGCACTACGTCGGTTGGGGAAATTATTTTGAAGGTCCGGGATTCTATATAGGTTTGTTGCCACTGCTGTGTATTCCGCAACTGCTCGGCCCAAGCGCCACACAAGCGGAACGTCGGCTGTGCGTCATCGGCCTGGTCGGCATCGCACTGTATTTTGTATTCCCCGCGCTGCGCACTGCCGTTTATGGCTTCGGCGAACCGACATTCCGCTTCTCCACGCTCTGGATATCCGCACTGTTGCTCGTACTGGGCCTGGCTGGTTTGCGACGATTGACGAAGTCCGGCACATGGGGACTGGGCATGGCCATCGGCACTGGGCTCGTACTGGCCATACCGATCACTGCGGCGCTGCTATTGCCGGCCAAAGTCGGCATAGAACAAGTCATTCGGGTCGTGGCGTTCGCGCTGATGTATGTAGCGATCTTGTCGCTGTGGGAACACGCTTCCTGGCGCAATGGCCTTGTTCGGTTGCTGCTACCGATTGTGGCCTGCGAATTGCTGATGTTCGCGATTCCGCCTCTCGTCGAACGCGACGCGGTGGCGCTCGATGCCTCCAGTCCTGTCGGTCGCTACCACGACGGAACCGATCAGGCGCTGGTCTATGTGCGGCAGTATCAACGCCAGTATTCCGGGAACGACGACTTCTACCGCATCGAAAAAACCTATTATTCGGTATTCCTCGACGACGCGCTGGTCCAGGATTATCCCGGTACGGCATCGTATTTTTTCCATGCCGCGTCGATCACGCGGTTCGTCGACCGCATGAACCTTGGCCGTATCACACCGTCCCCGAATTACATCAGCTCGATGGCAGATCGCCGCGATGTACTGAATCTGCTCGGAGTGAAATACCTCCTTTCGTTGGATCGCAAGCCGGACACTACGCCCGGAATGGTTTATGTCGCAACCGTCGGCAACATCAATATCTATCGCAACACGACCGCGCATGCATTCGGCACGTTTTATTCTTCTATCGTGCCGGAGGCTAGCGCCGATGCGTTGCCGGTGCCCCAGCGCGACGCTTTTCTGCTCTCTCACGTCGTTGTCGAAAATCGTGCCGAGGTCAACTCCCGGCTCGCTGCGTTGCAAGCAGGCCCCGTCAACGACAATCCGAACCCGCAGGTGCATATCGAAAAGCTGCGCGACGACGAACTCTCCGGAAAAATCGAAACGCCGGCGGCTTCGCTGCTGCTGCTTGCGATGCCTTTCGATCGCGGCTGGAGCGCGCAGATGGATGGCACACCGCTGGAATTGTTCCGTGCCGATTATGGTCTGACTGCGGCATTGATTCCCGCGGGAGTTCATTCTCTGGCGTTGGACTATTCGCCTCCTGGAAGGCGACTCGGATTCTGGTTATCGCTTGTCACCGTTTGTTTGCTCGCGGCAATATTCCTGATCGGTTGGCATGCAAGGGCCAAGCCTGCACCCGGACGCATGCATTTCACCGAGTAAATCTGCAATGTGCAGGTTACGCCTGAGCTTGCGCCGCTCGCGGCGACCAAAGGCCAGATAATGCTGTTTCGCGCCGACACCTGCCTTTGCAACGTCTGGATTGGCTAGCAGATAAGGAGTTTCGTCGAACTCGACCGGTAATTTCTCGCACAAACGCGCGCCGGGTTCTGCCGTTTTCTCCAGTACCGCATAGAAACCGTTGGAGCTGTGTGAGGTCGGATATATTCTAAGTGTACGCAACGGCGTTAGGTCCAGATCGTTTAGTGTCACTATGCTCGCCGCGCATTTGCGCTGAACGGCGCATCACATTGCAAGGAAGCCTACCAGGTGATCACGCGATTCCCTGGATGGTGCGCGCAGGATCGACAGTACTACGCTTGAATCAAATTCAATTGCCTTGCAATCTTGTCAAATAGACGCCCGTAAAGTGTGCAATCGACGTGATCAACAAATCCAAGTCAGTTTCCAAGCGACCTACGTCGATCTCGCGGACGTCGGAACATGCTGCCATGGAGAATGACAAAGCGCAGCCTGCCGGAGTCCCAGGCGCGATTCTGATTCTGGGCATGCACCGTTCGGGTACGTCTGCGGTCGCGCGGATCGTGGGAATGATGGGTGCGCAAATTGGCGAACCTGAAGAGTTGCTGCCCGCGCATCCACAGGACAATCCAACCGGCTACTGGGAACGTAGTGAACTCAATGCGCTGCACGATCGCCTCTTGCGGGTATCCGGCCACAGTTGGGATCGGGTCGCCGGGTTCGACCCGGATGCTGTGCCGACGAGTGTCAAACCTGGAATTGGTCGCGCAGATGCAGGGTGTCGTGCAACGACTCGGCAGCGGCGGTATGCCCTGGCTGGTAAAAGATCCGCGCCTGTGCCTATTGCTGCCCCAATGGCGTTCGCTTCTGCGCAATCCTGCCCACGTTGTGGTCGTGCGCGACCCGCGCGAGATCGCCGCGTCAATGCAAAACGGTCCGCGCGGCACCTTCACATCCAGCTATGTCATCGCACTGTGGGAAAAATACCTGCGCTCTCTGCTTGCCAATATACGCGACGAGCGTGCATTGTTCGTATCCTATTCGCGGCTGATAACCGATCCGGCATCCGCATGTAAGCGCCTGCTGAAAGGCTTGCACGCACTCGGTGTCGACGGGCTGCACGCGGTGGACGCCAAGCAGCTCGCCGCTTTCCTGGACCCGTGCCTGCATCGCAGTTTGCCGCCCGCGCATGTGCAGCTAAACATAGCGCAGCAGTCGCTGTATACCTGGCTCGATGCGCAATGCCGTGCTCGCGGTCCGGTTGCGATGACGGATTTCCCCGAAGCAGCGGCACCGGATGTGTTGTTGGCGGAATTTGAGGCAGCATTCGACTATCGCGAAAAGCTCGCACGCGAGCGCAAGCTCAACGAAATCGCGCCGCACATCCACGCAATCGAGTCCGAGCTCAACACACTTACCAACGAACGTAGCCGTCAAGAACAGGAGTTGGTAGCGCTGCGCGAGCAGACGGATCAAGTCCTGAGTGAGCTGGATGAGCAGCGCAAGCAAATTACACATGTCCGTCGCGAATTGGATGCGCAGCACGAACAGACCGCACAAACTCAACGCGACTGGACGTGCAACGCGAACGAACCGCACAGACACAGCGCGACCTGGACGCAGAGCGCGAGCAGAACAACGCACGATTAGCAACGCGAGCTGTGCGAGCGAAAGCAGATCGAGGTAGATGTGGTCCACTCGCGTCTGGTCTTGTCGCAACGCGAACTCGAACTAACCCATAATCACGTTCGCAACATCGAAGCCGAACGCAGCCAGCTGCGTGACCAATTGACCCGCCTCGGCGAACATGCCACGACGCTACAGCAAGGCATAGACGCGTTGCTAATGTCGTGGTCGTGGAAGATCACGGCCCCGCTGCGCGCCATTGCCAATGCGATACGTCCACGCACTTCATTCGGCATGGAACAACGCCTGTATCGCTGGTATTACGGGTTTCCCGGACTGGATGCTGCGCGTAAGCGCGTACTCATTGTATGGCTGCACGAACACGCCGCGTGGCTTACGCGACACACGTTGTCGTACCGGATTCTGCAGCAATCCAAGACAGAAGTTACCAATTCGGCCTCATCCGCAGGGACATTCAATGGTCTACAACGCATGGATGCCAATCGCGCCAGCGCCATCGTCTCGGCCATGCACAATGCGCCACGCATTTCGATCGTTATGCCGGTTTACAACGTCGAGGCGCGCTGGCTGAATGCCGCGGTGGAATCAGTACGCCGTCAGTTCTACCCGCACTGGGAACTGTGCATCGCTGACGATGCATCTACCAACACCGAAACCCGCGAAGCTCTAACTGCACTCGAACGTAGCGGCGACCCACGTGTGAAGGTCAAACACCTGCGCAGGAACACCGGCATTGCCGAGGCGTCGAATACGGCGCTGAATTTGACGAGCGGCGATTATGTTGGCCTGCTCGACAACGACGACGAGCTCACGCGCGACGCGTTGCTCGAAGTCGCACTCACGATCCTCGATCAGGACCCCGATATTGTCTATTCGGACGAAGACAAGCTCGACGTAGACGGCCGCCATGTCGAGGCTCACTTCAAACCCGATTTCAATCCAGAGTACTTTTTTTCGACCAACTATCTATGCCACTTTACCGTGCTACGGCAAACGTTGCTCAAACGCATCGGCGGGTTTCGTGCCGGATTCGACGGCGCACAGGATTTCGATCTGTTTCTGCGCGCCAGCGAGCAGGGCGAACGCGTTGCGCATATTCCAAAGGTTCTCTACCACTGGCGCAAGACGGCCGGCTCCACGGCAACGGCGAGCAGCACCAAGCCGAAAAGCTGGGATGCGGGGCGACGGGCACTAGCCGAATCACTGCAGCGCCGTGGCATCAATGCGGAGGCCGAAGCCGGTCCCCACCCGAATACCTATCGCGTACGTCGCACGATTATCGGCGAGCCGCTAGTCAGCATCCTGATTCCGTTCCGTGACAAGCCAAAGTTGCTGTCGACCTGCGTCGGCTCGATTCTCAAGAAGACAGATTATTCCAACTTCGAAATCCTCGGGATCGACAATGGCAGCACCGAAGACGCCACCCATGCGTTGATGTCCAAGCTCGCGGCACGCGATTCACGGGTGCGTTTCGTCCGCTACGATATACCCTTCAATTATTCGGCGATCAATAATTTCGGCGCCACCCAAACGTGCGGCGAACACTTACTGTTTCTCAATAACGATACCGAAGTGATCTCTGCGGAATGGTTGCGCGCCATGCTGGAACATTCGCAACGTCCGCAAGTCGGTGCGGTCGGCGCCAAACTTCTGTATCCGGATGGTCGCATTCAGCACGCTGGCGTGATCGCTGGTATGGGTGGCGTTGCCGGGCATGCGCACCTGCTGCAACCTGGCGATCATCCCGGTTATTTTGCGCGTGCGCAGCTTGTGCAGAATCTGAGTGCGGTTACGTTCGCCTGCGCCATGACGCGCCGTGCTGTGTTCGAGCAGGTCGGCGGTCTGAATGAGACTGATCTCATGATCGCTTTCAACGATATCGACTATTGCCTGCGTCTACGCGAGGCGGGTTATCAGGTCGTCTACACTCCGTTTGCCACACTCTACCATCACGAATCGCTCAGCCGAGGCTACGAGGATAATCCGGAAAAGCAGGCGCGTTTTGTTCGTGAGGTCGACTACATGCGGCAGCGCTATCGCGAAATCCTGCAACGCGGCGACCCCCATTACAACCCGAATCTTCGCCTGGACGTCAACGATTTCTCGGTGCGTCCCGGCTACGTTGAAGCGCTGCCGCTCTGAACCGCTGTCACCGCCGGATGATGTGATGCTCGTTGTTTTGGTCATCAATCACGCCACAACTGCAACAACGCGCGCATGCGTGGAAGCTTTGCTGACCCAAGTATTGGCGCCAGCTCGCGTATATTTGTTGGACAACGGCTCGGGCCAAATGGAAGCCGCGGGGTTGGCCGAATTCGCCGCAGCGCATTCGCCGCATGTCCGCTTCGATGCCAGCGAGACCAACCTCGGCTTTGCCGCTGGCATGAACCGGTTGATCGAACGTGCGCTGACTGACCCGGCCATCGATCAAATCCTGCTGCTCAACAGCGACACGCTGCCGCAACCGGGCTTCATCGGCGCGATGCAGGCCAAGCTCGACTCGCCTTCGCGCACGGACATGGTGACGGCGCGCATGCTCGATGCGGACGGCAAAGCCGTCGACAGCCTCGGCATCACGCTGTACCGCTCGACGCTGGCGTCCAATCGCAAACGCGAGGAGGAAATCCTGCTTGGGCCGTCGGGCGGCTGCGCGCTACTGACGCGGCGCTTGTTGGAGGACCTGCATGCCAGTCACGGCGAATGGTTCGACGAGACGTTTTTTTGTTACGCCGAGGATACCGATCTGGTGACGCGTGCACGTTGGCTTGGATACCAGCCCGCGTATGCACCGGATGCCGTCGTCCATCACGCGGGGGCACTGTCTTCCGGCGGACGGGAAAACGATTTTGTGCTGTATTACGGCATCCGCAATTCGCTGTGGTGGCTGTTCAAGGACGCACCTGTGGGCTGGCTGTTGCGCTCGCTGCCCTGGTTCATCGTGTTGCACTGTGGGATCGTCGCGCGCCACCTGCGCCGTGGTCGCGCACGCGTGCTGTGGCGGCTGTATTGCGATGCGATCAAGGGCATTCCAGCGATGCGTGCGAAACGCAAAATCATTCGTGCCACACGCCGCGTGCCGGCGAGCGAATTTTCGAACTGGGTGGAACCACGCTTTTACGAAAGCGGCTATGTTCGACGCGCGTGGCGAGAATTGTGGCGCGGCAAATCAGCGTAGCGCGGCATCCAGTTCGGCACGCAGATCTTTGACGTCCTCCACCCCCACCGACAGCCGGATCAACCCGTCGCTGATGCCCAGCCGCTTGCGGTTGGCCGGCGGTACCGAGGCGTGGGTCATGATCGCCGGATGCTCGATCAGGCTCTCGACTCCGCCCAGCGATTCGGCCAGCGCGAACAGTTCGCAGCGCTCCAGCATCCGCCGCGCCTTCTTCAGCCCGCCCTTGACCTCGATCGTGACGATGCCGCCGAAGCCGTCCATCTGGCGCTTGGCCAGCGCATGCTGCGGATGGCTCTTCAGGCCCGGATAGATCACCCGCTCGATCGCCGGATGCTTTTCCAGCCAGCTGCGCCAGCTCCAGCGCACTCGCGCAATGCGCGCTGCATGCGCAGATGCAGGGTCTTCAGGCCGCGCATGGCCAGGAAAGCATCGAACGGGCCGGCCACGGCGCCGACCGAGTTCTGCAGGAAGCCCATCTGTTCGGCCAGTTCCGCTTGCTCGCCGGCGACCACGATGCCGCCGACCATGTCGGAATGGCCGTTGAGGTACTTGGTGGCCGAATGCAGCACCAGGTCGGCGCCGTATTCCAGCGGGCGCTGCAGCATCGGCGAGCAGAAGGTGTTGTCGACCACCAGGATCAGGCCGTGCTTGCTTGGCGAACGCGGCGACCTTGGCCAGATCGACCAGCTTCAGCATCGGATTGGTCGGCGTCTCGGCCCAGATCATCCGTCGTGTTCGGCTTCAGCGCCGCCTTCAGCGCCGCCGCGTCGTTCAGGTCGATGAAGCTGAACTCCAGCCCGCGCTGAGCGCCGGCGCACGCGCTCGAACAGGCGGTACGTGCCGCCGTAGAGATCGTCCATCGCGATCACGTGGCTGCCGCGAATCGAGCAGGTCCAGCACCGTCGCGGCCGCCGCCAGGCCCGAGGCGAAGGCAAACCCGGCCATGCCGCCTTCCAGGTCGGCCACGCAGCGCTCGTAGGCCATGCGCGTCGGGTTCTGGGTGCGCGAATACTCGTAGCCCTTGTGCTTGCCGGGGCTCTGCTGCACATAGGTCGAGGTGGCGTAGATCGGCGTCATGATCGCGCCGGTGGTCGGATCGGGATTCTGGCCGGCGTGGATGGCGCGGGTGCCGAAGGCCAAGCGGTTCTTTTCGTCTCGTTTCGACTATTTACTCGGACCCTACGACGTAAGTAGTTGAGCAGGTCGATGCGGGTGATCAAGCCGAGGAACTTCTCCCCGTCCATCACGATGGCGACCCGGCCCGGCTCGAAGATCGGCAGCAGCGCTCGATCGGCGATCTGACGTCGAGCATCTGCGAGCTTGGCTGACCATCGCGGTGGAGACCGGATCGCGGAAGCGCGCTTCGTCGCCGTAGACGTGCAGCAGCACGTCGGTTTCGTCGACGATGCCGACGATCTTGTCGCCATCCATCACCGGCAACTGCGAGACGTCATACAGCTTCATGCGCTTGTAGGCGGTGATCAGCGTGTCGTCCGGGCCGACCACGACGGTGTCGCGCTGCGCAGTACGGGCGCAGGATCAGGTCGCGCAGGTCGCCGCATGGTGTGCGGTCGAGAAAGCCTTGTCGAGCATCCAGTAGTCGTTGTAGATCTTCGAGAGATATTTGTTGCCGGTGTCGCAGACCAGCGTGACCACGCGCTTCGGGCTGGTCTGCTCGCGGCAATATCGCAGCGCCGCGGCCAGCAGCGTGCCGGACGACGAGCCGCCGAGCATGCCTTCCTTCGCGAGCAGCTCGCGCGCCGGTCGAGGAACTTTCCTTGTCGGTGATCGCGTAGGCCTTCTTCACCCGCGAGAAGTCGCAGATCGCCGGCAGGAAATCCTCGCCGATGCCCTCGACCATCCAGCTGCGGACTTGGTCGACAACGTCCTTCATTGATGTACTGCGCCAGGATCGAGCCGACCGGATCGGCCAGCACCATTTCCGTCTTCGGCGACACCTTGGCGAAGATAGCGCGACAGCCCGGTCAGCGTGCCGGACGAGCCGCAGCCGAACACGATGGCATCGAGCCGGCCGTCCATCTGCTCCAAGATTTCCGGCCCGGTGGCTCGCTTCGTGCGCGCGCGGATTGTCCGGGTTGCCGAACTGGTTGATGAAGTACGCGCCGGGCGTTTCCTCGGCGATGCGCGCGGCCATGTCCTGGTAATACTCCGGATGGCCCTTGGCCACGTCGGAACGGGTCAGCACAACCTCGGCGCCCATCGCCCTCAGGTTGAAGATCTTCTCCCGGCTCATCTTGTCCGGCACGACCAGGATCAGCCGTAGCCCTTCTGCTGCGCCACCAGCGCCAGGCCCAGGCCGGTATTGCCGGCGGTGGCCTCGACCAGCGTGGCGCCGGGCTTGATCTCGCCGCGCGCTCGGCCGCCTCGATCATCGACAGGCCGATGCGGTCCTTGATCGAGCCGCCGGGGTTGGCACTTTCGAGCTTCAGGAACAGCTCGCACGCGCCGGTATCGAGTCGCTGCGCCTTGACGATCGGCGTATTGCCGATGAGTTCGAGCACACTTTGGTGGATCGTCATGATGCCCCGATCTACGGGCTGCGGCCCGGCGCTGATGATTGCGGAATTGTGCCGCGGGCGCGGCGCGCGCACATGCATGCACTTGTGCGGATGATACAACAAGGCTGCACGCCATTGCGGCGAGCCAGCCGGCGGCGCGCCGCCGAAGCGGCACGCCGGTCTACGGGATTCAGTGTGCGGGACTGCGGTAACGCTCCCACATGTGGATGAGCTTGTCCTTGGCCCAGAGCTTTTCTTTTTTCATGTTGTGCAGAGTGGTGTCATCCATTGGCAGCACGCCCAATTCGGCATCGCGCACCTTGCCGTCCAGCTCCTGATGGCGCTGGTACAGACTGCGGAATTCCGAATCGGACTTGATCAGATTTTCGACGTCTTTCTGCTGGTTTTCGAACATCAGCCGACCTCCTGTATTTTTCAGGAAAACGCGCGCGCCGCATCCGTCGTGTGGACGGATACGGTTTGCGGGAAACTGGGGATTGCCGGGAATTGCACGCCCGCCGGTACGCGGCTCACCGTACGCGGTGAGCCATGCAACATTATTGGCTCGGCGGCTGCAATCATGATAGGCGACTGCCGCGCGCGACCGACATCGGTTACCGCGGCAATTCGACCCTACTCCTTTGCGCAGAACGAATCAACAGGATTTTTCGAGCGTCGCAAATCGTTCAATCTACGGGAAAAATTGTGCAGCGTGGCTTACTTGTCCTCCAAGATCACATCGACCCGCCGATTCCGCGCCCGCCCCTCCTCGGTGCTGTTGTCGGCGACCGGCTGACTCTCGCCCAAGCCCACCGTCGTGATGCGGCTGGCGGCCACGCCCGCGGCGATCAACGCATCGCGCACGGCGTCGGCGCGACGCTGCGACAACACCTGATTGGCGCGCGTATTGCCACTGCTGTCGGTGTGCCCTTCGATGCGGATCGGCTTGGATGGATCGCGATTCACGAAGGCGACGAGCTTGCCCAGACTCGATTTCGCAGCCGTGCGCAAGCTGGCCTGCCCGGGCGCGAAGGCGATGTCGTCCAGAGTCATCTGCATGCCTTCGGCGCCACGCGTGGCAGTGAGATTGTTCAGGCGTCGACGCAAATCCGTGTTCGCAGCCTCAGCCAGTTGCGCTTCCTTGCGCGCCAAGTCGGTCGCCTTGGCCTGGGCTGCGATCAGCTTCTGCGCCTGATCGGCCTGTGCCTGCGCAGCCTGAGCTTGTTGTGCGCTCTGTTCGCCTTCGGCACGCAGGCGATCGACTTCTTCGGCGCGGATCATGTTCTGCAGACGTTGTTTCTCGGCTTCGGCACGAGCCTGCTCGGCTTCGCGCTGCGCCGCCTGCAACAGAATCTGGTCGTGCTCGCGGCTTAGCGCGTCAAGCCGGTTCTGCTGATTGGCCGCCTGCGCTGCGGCATAGGCGATGTCGACGCGGCGCTCCGCCAGGTAGACGCGGAACGCGCGCGCGTCCTTGCCACCGGAATGGTCGCTTTGCAACGTCTGCACTGCCTGCTCGGCCAAGGCGCGTTCCCCGGGCGCGAGCTTGCCCAGCACCGGATCGGCACCGAGCGAATCCAGGCTCGCGCGCAGACGCTCGTAATCCAGATCCGGCTTGGCCGCGAACGCAATGCCAACGACGCAGCCAATAATCAGAACGAAGGCTTTGCGGAATAGTCCGGCACGGACGCCGGTTCGATTTTTGCGATCAGGGAGGCCCGCCGAAGTCATGATCCACCTCCCGCTGTGCTGCCGGCATTGGCTGCCTGTTGCAGGCGCGCGTTTTCGCGCTTGCTCGCATCGACCTGTTCACGCAGTTTTCCCAGTCGGGCCTTGACCGACGCGAGCTCGCTGTCGACACGCGATTCGTCCGCCATGCGCCGCGCATCTTCGTAATGGCGCTTGCTGGCCAGCGCCTGGGCCTTGCTCAAGTGATCCTCGGCGCTGCGCAATTCCAGAGGTGCGTACGTTGGCGCCCCGGAAGCACGCGCCGCCGCCAGTGCCTGGACGGCATCTTCCAGCCCCATCGATGGCGGCCGGGTCGGCCCGCACCCGGCCAAGGCGATAGCGAAAATGAGCGCGGCACGATGGATTTTTCGCCAATTTGGTGTCATAACATCCATAATCACGAATGGGGGCGGGCGCGGGTGAGCCTAGTCCGAGAACGGCAGCGGTGCAAGACGCTCGCCGACCATCTCACCCGCTTGCCGGCGTAGACGCCGCAGCGCGGCGCACAAGGCGATGCGAGGCAAACATGGATATCGGCTATTTTCTGAAATTGATGACCGAAAAAGGCGCGTCGGACATGTTCCTGACTACCGGCGCACCGGTCAACATCAAGGTGGAAGGCAAGCTCTACCCGCTCGGCAATACCGGCCTGCCCAGCGGCATGGTCAAGAAGATCGCCTACTCGCTGATGGACGAAGGCCAGGTGCCGAAGTTCGAGCGCGATCTGGAATTGAACCTGGCGATTGCGGTAAAGGACGCCGGTCGCTTCCGCATCAACGTGTTCAAACAGCGCGGCGAAGTCGGCATGGTGATCCGTGCGATCAAGAGCGAAATCCCCTCGATCGAACAGTTGCGCCTGCCGGTGCTGTTCAAGCAACTGGTCATGGATCCGCGCGGCCTGATTCTTCTGGTCGGCGCGACGGGTTCGGGCAAATCGACCACGCTGGCGTCGATGATCGACCACCGCAATACCAACGTATCCGGGCACATCCTCACCATCGAGGACCCGATTGAATACCTGCACCGGCACAAGAAATCCGTGGTCAACCAGCGCGAAGTCGGGCTTGACACGCACAGCTTCCACGAGGCGCTCAAGAATGCGATGCGCGAAGCGCCGGACGTCATCATGATCGGCGAAATCCGCGACGCAACGACGATGGAAGCGGCCATTGCGTTTTCCGAGACCGGGCATCTGTGTCTGGCTACGTTGCACTCGAACAATGCCGACCAGACGCTGGAACGAATCCTCAACTTTTTCCAGGAATCGGCGCACCGCAACGTGTTGATGAATCTGGCGCTGAACCTGCGCGCGGTGATTTCGCAGCGCCTGGTCATCGGCAAGGACGGCCGCCGCCTGCCTGCGGTCGAGGTGCTGCTGAACACGCCGCTGATCCGCGACATGATTCGCCGCGGGCAGATCCACGAGATCAAGGAAGCAATGGACCGCAGCCTACAGGAAGGCATGCAGACCTTCGATCAGGCGCTGATGACGCTGTACAAGTCAGGAACGATCGACCTCGAAGAAGCGCTGTCCAAAGCCGACTCGCGCGATGGGCTGGCGCTCAAAATCCGCCTCTCGGAAGGCGCTGATGCGGCCCTGCCGGAGGCCTACGACGCGGCAGCGTTCTAGGTTTTCGGCGCGTCCGGCTGGATTTCCGGCCTTGCATTGGCAAAAGCGGGCAGCTTGCCGCATTCCGCGTCCACCCGCACGATGGTCGGAAACGCGGACATATCCACCGACCAGCGCCGTGCGTTGTAGACCTGCGGCACCAGACAGATATCGGCCAGCGTCGGCTCGTCGCCCTCGCAGAACAGGCCCGTCGACGGGTTTTCGGCAAGCAGGCTCTCGAACGCGGTGAATCCTTCCCGCATCCAGTGCTGTGCCCAGCGTTCGCGCTCCACCTGCGGCGTGTTGAACTCCTTTTCCAGATACTGCAGCACGCGCAGATTGCCCAGCGGATGGATATCGCAGGCGACGATCTGGGCCAGGCCGCGCACACGCGCGCGTTCGCGTACCGTGGTCGGCAGCAGCTTGACTGCGCCTTCGTACGCCTCTTCCAGATATTCGACAATCGCTATCGACTGGCGAATGATGCGCTCGCCATCGACCAGCACCGGAATCAACTCCTGCGGATTGAGCTTGTGGAACACGTCCGTATGCTGGGCGCCGCCGTCTTCGGTCAGATGCACGGGCACTACCTCGTACGGCAACCCCTTCAGATTGAGCGCGATCCGCACGCGGTAGGCGGCGCTGGAACGCCAGTAGCCATACAGTTTCAGACGTTCGGCAGCCATGTCGGACCCCCCGTGCAACGCTCGATATGCGCAGCCTAGCCGCAGTGACCGGCAAAATGCAAAGTCAGCGGGTGGACGCCGCTCAAACGCGCCTGGCGACCTGGCGCACGCTCTGCTCAATAGAGCCGAAAATGCTGCGTCCCTCGGCATCCCGCATCTCGATGCGCAAGCGATCACCGAATTTGAGGAAAGGCGTGGTCGGCTTGCCATCGCGTAACGTTTCCACCGTGCGCTGCTCGGCCAGACAGGACGCACCCTTGGTCGTATCCTGATTGGCGATCGTGCCCGAGCCCACGATCGTGCCGGCGCTCAACGGCCGCGTTTTCGCCGCGTGCGCAATGAGTTGAGCGAAGTCGAATTGCATGTCCAAGCCGCAATCGGCCTCGCCGAACCAGTGGCCGTTGATCCAGGTGCGCATCGGCAGATGAACCTTGCTGTCCTGCCACGCCGGACCCAATTCATCGGGCGTGACGAAAACCGGCGACAACGCCGAACGCGGCTTGGATTGCAGGAATCCGAAACCCTTGGCCAATTCGCCCGGAATCAGATTGCGCAAGGACACATCGTTGACCAGTCCGATCAGCTGAATGTGCGTTGCTGCCTGCTCGGCCGAAACTGCCATCGGCACATCGTCAGTGATCACCACGACTTCGGCTTCCAGATCGATGCCGTAGTCTTCGCTTGTGACCAAAATCGGATCGTGCGGGCCGAGAAATCCTGCGCTGGTGGCCTGGTACATCAGCGGATCGGTGTAGAAACTCGCCGGAACCTCCGCGCCGCGGGCGCGGCGCACGCGCTCCACATGCGGCAGATACGCCGAACCATCGACGAATTCCCAGGTGCGCGGCAAGGGTGCGGCCAGCGCGTTCAAATCCAGAGTGAATACATCCTCGCCGTTGATGGTCTGCGCCTTGCCCGCCGCGTTGAGCAGTTCATATATGCGGTTCAGGCGTGGCACGGTATTGCTCCAGTCCTCCAGCGCTGCCAGCAGCGTTGGCGCGATGGCGTTGACGCGCACAGCGCGGCTCAGGTCGCTGTTGACGACTACCAGGGTGCCGTCGCGACCGCCTTCCTGGAGACTTGCCAGTTTCATGCGTCGTTCCGTTCCTCAGGCGCGTGTTGCGCGAAAATTGTTTTTCAGCCCGCGCCAGCAGTCGGCGTAATCGCGCTGCAACTGCGGTGATTCCAGCGCCTGCGCGGTTGGGCGGATCACCGCGCGGGTCTCGAACATGAAGGCCATGGTGTCGATGATGTGCATCGGGTTTGGCGGTATCCGCGGCCGCTGGCCTTCTCGAATCTGGCCGCGTCCGGGCCGTGGCCGCTCATGCAGTTGTGCAAGCTGACGCCCCGCCGGGCACGAAACCACCGGCCTTGGCATCGTAGACACCAGTGGATCAGGCCCATGAATTCGCTGGCGACGTTGCGGTGGAACCACGGCGGCCGGAAGGTGTTTTCCGCCACCAGCCAGCGCGGCGGGAAAATCGCGAAATCCATGTTGGCGGTGCCGGGCGTGTCGCTGGGCGAATGTCAGCACAGTGAAGATCGACGGATCCGGATGATCGTAGCTGATCGAACCGATCGTGTTGAAGCGACGCAGATCGTATTTGTACGGCGCGTAGTTGCCGTGCCAGGCGACCACGTCCAGTGGCGATGACCGATCTCGCGCGCGCCACAGCTGGCCCTGGAATTTGGCGACCAGTTCGAACTCGCCCTCGATATCCTCGAAGGCCGCGACCGGCGTGAGGAAATCGCGCGCATTGGCCAGACCGTTGGAGCCGATCGGACCCAGATCCGGCAGCCGCAGCAGCGCGCCGAAGTTTTCGCACACATAACCGCGTGCCGTTGCGTCGAGCAGTTCCACGCGAAAACGCATGCCACGCGGAATCACCGCGATTTCCTGCGGCTCGATCTCCGATGCACGCCCAGTTCGGTGGCGATACGCAGCCGGCCCTGCTGCGGCACGATCAGCAATTCGCCGTCGGCATCGTAGAAAAAACGGCCCTGCATGGAACGGTTCGCAGCATAGACGTGAATGCCGACGCCGGATCTGCGCCGCCGGACCGCCATTGCCCGCCATCGTGAACAAGCCATCGACGAAATCCGTTGGCGTCTGCGGCAGCGGCAGCGGATCCCAGCGCAAGCGGTTCGGGCGTGGCCGCGCCTCGTCGAAGTCGTTGTGGAAAGCGGACTGCACAACATGCCGCAAACGGCTCGTGCACTGCCGCCGGCCGGATGCGGTACAGCCAGCTGCGGCGGTTCGCGTGGCGTGGCGCGGTAAATGCGGTGCCCGAAAGTTGCTCGGCATACAGTCCATGCGCCACACGCTGCGGCGAGTTTTGTCCTTGTGGCAGCGCACCGGCAATCGCTTCGGTGGCGAACTCGTTGCCGAAGCCGGATTGGTAGCCCGCTGTGACAGCTTGGCATGGCACTCAGCTTCACGCTCACAGCTCGATTATAGGACCCCGCTTCATCTGTTCGCGCTCGATCGACTCGAACAACGCCTGGAAATTGCCTTCGCCGAAACCTTCGTTGCCCTTGCGCTGGATGATCTCGAAGAAGATCGGACCGATGCAGTTCTGGGTGAAGATCTGCAGCAGCAGTTTGCTTTTTGGTCTCCGCGTCGGCGTCGATCAGGATCTTGTTCTGCGCGCATGCGCGGCGACATCTTCACCGTGGTTCGGTACACGCTCGTCGATCATCTCGAAATAGGCATCGGGCGTGTCGAGAAATTCCACCCCGGCCTTGCGCATGGCTTCCACGGTCGTGTAGATGTCCTCGGTGAAACAGGCGATGTGCTGGATGCCCTCGCCCTTGTACTCATCCAGGTATTCGTTGATCTGGCTTTGGGGTCGTTGCGATTCGTTCAACGGGATGCGCACCATGCCGTCCGGCGCAGTCATGGCCTTGGAGACCAGCCCGGTCTTGACGCCCTTGATATCGAAGTAGCGGATCTCGCGGAAATTGAACAGGCGTTCGTAGAAGTCGCGAACTTCTCCATGTTGCCGAAGTACAGGTTGTGGGTCAGATGATCGACGAAGGTCAGTCCGAAGCCCTTCGGATTCTTGTCCACGCCGGGCAAGTATTCGTAACTCGGCGTCGTAGATCTCGCCCTTGGCGCCATAACGGTCCACGAGATACAGCATGCTGCCGCCGATGCCCTTGATGACCGGCACGTTCACAGCCTTGCTGGATTCCTTGCTCGGTGATCGCCTCGCCGCCCTTTTTCAGCGCCTGCTCGCGCACCCATTCGGCCGGCTTGCTGAAACGGATGGCGAAACCGCAGGCGCAGGGGCCGTGCTTGGCGGCGAAATCGGCAGCGAAGGAATCGGCTTCTTCGTTCACCAGGAACTTGCAGTCGCCCTGGCGATACAGTGTGATCGGCCGCGGTTTGTGCTTCGCCACCGCGGTGAAGCCCAGCTTGCGGGAACAGATCATGCAGCAGTCTCGGGTTTGGCGCGGCGAATTCCACGAACTCGAAGCCATCCACCCCCATGGGGTTCTCGAACTGTACCGGTTGCATGCCGACATTGGGTTGTGCGCTCATGACCTTCCTCCAGCACCGCGGCCGGTCTGCGCCGCAATATCCGATTTTAGAACGAAAGCCCGTGCCGTGCAGGCTCAGTCCGTGCCAATGACGGTACGCACATCGATCAATTCCGGGAAAAAGGTCAACTCCAACGCCTTCTTCAGGAATCCGACCCCGGACGAGCCACCGGTGCCGTGTTTGTGGCCGATGATGCGCTCGACGGTTTTCATGTGGCGGAAACGCCAGAGCTGGAAGTTTTCCTCCACGTCCACGAGCTTTCGCACATGTGGTATTCGGCCCAGCAGCGCGCCGGCGCGGCATAGATGCGGCGCAGAGGCTCGACCAGATCCGGATTGTGCTCGATGCGGCTGCGCCCAATCGCGTTGCAAACACGCCGCGGGCACGGCGGGCCTTTGCGCGCCAGATAACGCAAGAACTCGTCGTACAGGCTCGGTGCGACCAATGTCTCGCGCAACACTTGCTGCTGCACCGGATCGTGGGCGAACACCTCGAGCATCGCCGCATTCTTGTTGCCCAGCATGAAATTCGACCAGCCGGTATTGCAGCGACTGGAATCCGGAGGCCGGCCCGAGCACATCGCGAAACTGTGCGTATTCGGTCGGCGTGAGCGTTTCCAGCACCGCCCACTGGTTGAACAATTGCATCTGGATCTGCTTGACTCGGGCGAGAGTCTTGAAGCAGGAATCCAGCTTGTCGCGCTGCAAATGCGCCGATGGCCGCATCCAGCTCGTGCACAAGCAGCTTGAGCCACAGCTCCGAAGTCTGATGCTGGATGATGAACAGCATCTCGTCGTGATGCGGCGGATCCGACAGCGGCTTCTGCGCCGACAGCAAGCGGTCCAGTTGCAGATACCCGCCGTAGCTCAGGCGATCGCGCAGATCGGTCTGGATGCCGGCTTCGAGTTCACGCTGATTGCTGGTGCTCATCGGATTTCCCAGGGAACGGCGCCGCGGCGGAGCGGTCCATGGTACGTGCTCGCGTGCGGCATCGCCATTGATCCGGATCAAGCGCATGTTCCCTATTGCACCCCGCCTTGCCAATACCGCCCTATCGCGGTTAACTACACGGTCTGTTTCCGGAGTTTATCGTGTCCATCGCCGCCACGTTTGAAATCGAATATCTGCAATACATCGACGCCGAGGGCAAGCTCGTGCACGAGGATCTGCCCGCGTTCGCCAAGGATGTGAAGCAGCTGGTCGAGATGTACAAGCAGATGAGCTTCGTGCGGGTGTTCGACACCAAGGCGATCGCACTGCAGCGCACCGGCAAGCTCGGCACCTATGCCTCGTGCCTGGGCATGGAAGCCGCCCACGTCGCGATCGGCTCGGCCATGACCGAGGACGACGTGTTTGCGCCGATGTACCGCGAATACGGCGCCCAGTTCCTGCGCGGCGTGAAGCCGCGCGAGGTGCTGATGTACTGGGGCGGCGACGAACGCGGCAACGATTTCTCCGGCCCCGTGCACGATTTCGCCTGGGCCGTGCCGATCGCCACGCAATGCCTGCACGCGGCCGGCGCGGCGCTCGCGTTCAAGATGCGCAAGGAACCGCGCGTGGCGGTGAGCGTGGTCGGCGACGGCGGCACGTCGAAGGGCGATTTCACCGGCGCGATCAATGTCGCCGGCGCCATGAATCTGCCGCTGGTGTCGGTCATCGTCAACAATCAGTGGGCGATCTCGGTACCGCTCTCGGCGCAGACCGGCGCCAAAACACTGGCACAAAAGGCCATCGCCGCCGGCATCGAAGGTATACAAGTGGACGGCAACGACATCATCGCCATGCGTGCGGCGATGGATCACGCGCTCAAGCGCGCGCGTCACGGTCATGGCGCCAGCCTGATCGAAGCGCTGACCTACCGCCTGTCGGATCACACCACCGCCGACGATGCTCGTCGTTATCGACCCGACGCCGAAGTAAAGGACGCCTGGACGCGCGAGCCGCTCAAGCGCCTGAAGACCTATCTGATCGCGCACAAGGCCTGGAGCGAAAAGGCCGAAGAAGCCTGGAAGGAGGAATGCGGCGCCAAGGTTGATGTCGAAGTCAACGCTTATCTGGAAACGAAGGCCCAGCCACTCGGCGCGATGTTCGATTTCACATACGCCGAGTTGCCGGCGGATTTGGCCCAACAGCGCGAACAGGCCCTCGCGCTCGACGGACGCAAGGCATAGTCATGGCGCAAATCACTTTGATCGAAGGCGTCACTCAGGCACTGGCTTAGGAGATGAAGCACGATCCGTCGGTCGTCGTGCTCGGCGAGGATGTCGGCGTCAACGGCGGCGTGTTTCGCGCGACTGCCGGCCTGCACGAGAAATTCGGCGCGGAACGCGTGATCGATACTCCGCTGGACGAACTGAGCATTGCGGGCCTCACCGTCGGCCTTGCCGCGCAAGGCATGAAACCGGTCGCTGAAGCGCAGTTCGAAGGTTTTATCTATCCGATGATGGAACACATTGCCTGTCACGCCGCGCGCATGCGCACCCGCACCCGCGGTCGCCTGACCTGCCCGGCCGTGTTCCGCGCGCCCTGGGGCGGCGGCATCCACGCGCCGGAGCATCATTCCGAAGCGAATGAGCATCTGTTTACAAATATACCGGGGCTGCGCGTGGTGCTGCCATCCTCGCCCGGTCGCGCTTACGGTCTGCTGCTGGCGGCGATCCGCGATCCGGACCCGGTGGTCTTCTTCGAGCCCAAGCGTATCTATCGCCAATACAAGGAAGAAGTAGCCGACGACGGCGAGGCACTGCCGCTGGATATTTGCTTCGTGTTGCGCGACGGCTCGGATGTGACCCTGGTCACCTGGGGCGCGCAGGTCAAGGAATGTCTGGAAGCCGCCGAAGCACTGGCGCAGGAAGGCATCAGCGCCGAAGTCATCGACGTGGCCACGCTCACGCCACTGGATTTCGACACCATCCACGATTCGGTGCGCAAGACCGGTCGCTGCGTGATCGTGCACGAGGCGCCGCGCACGGCGGGCTTTGGCGGCGAGATCGCCGCACGCCTGGCCGAACACGCGATGTACGACCTCGTCGCGCCGGTCGAGCGCGTCACCGGTTACGATACGCACATCCCGCTATTCCGGCTGGAGATGAAATACCTGCCCAGCGTCGAACGCATCGTCGCCGCGGCCAAGCGCACGCTGGCGGCGAGCTGAGAGCCGAACATGACCCTCGCCACCAATATAGTCATCGGCTTTGTCGCTTTGTTGCACGGGTATTTTCTCGTGCTGGAAATGTTTCTGTGGAACACGCGGTTCGGTCGCAAAGCTTTTGGCCTCACGCCGGAATTCGCTGCCGCGTCGAAAACGCTCGCGGCGAACCAGGGCCTGTACAACGGCTTTCTTGCCGCCGGACTGGTCTGGGGATTGTGTTCCGGCGATTTCCACGTGAAGTTTTTCTTCCTCGTTTGCGTGATCGTTGCCGGCCTGTACGGCGGTTTGACCGTCAATCGCAAAATCGTTTTCATTCAGGCAGTGCCGGCGCTGTTCGCGCTGGTGTTGCTGCATCTGCATTGAGTAACCCGACATGACTGCAATCAGCAAGACGTTCCATCTGCCCGACCTTGGCGAAGGCCTGCCCGACGCCACCATCGTCGAATGGCTGGTTAAGGAAGGCGAGACCGTCAAGCTCGACGCACCGCTGGTGTCGATGGAAACCGCCAAGGCCGTGGTCGAGGTGCCGTCGCCGTATTCGGGCAAGGTCATCAAGCAACACGGCAAGAATGGCGATGTGATCGACACCGGTGCCGCGCTGGTCGAAATCGAAATCGATCCGAAATTGCCCCAGCGCGCCGATGCGGAGGCAACCGGGCACCAGCATGCACCAAAGCCGAAGGCAGCTGCGCCCGCCGTGGCGACGCCGGCTGCCACTCGCGTGGAAACCATACAGGAAGACGCCGGCACCGTGGTCGGAGCTATGGAAGCCAGCGATCGTCTGGTCAGCGAAACGGCCATCACGGTCGGCGGCGTCAAAGTCGTACCGGCGGTGCGCGCACTGGCGAAGAAACTCGGCGTGGATTTGTCCCGGGTCAAACCCAGCGGCGCCGGCGGCGTCGCTACGCTGCAGGACGTTAAGAACGCGGCCGCGGCAGGGACGGCAAAAGCCGAGGGCTCCGCAGCGGCAGTACGCGCACCGGCCACATCCGCGCCAGTAGCGACAGCGACGCGCACGTCGCTGTCTGCCACTGGCCAACCGATGCGTACCGCACCACCTTCGGCGCAGCAGGTGTACGGTCAGCCCGACCAGTTGAAAGGCGTGCGCCGCAACATGGCGCGCGTCATGGCAGATGCGCACGCGCAAGTGGTGCCGACTACGCTGGTAGACGACGCCGACTTGCACCAATGGATCGGCAAACAGGACATCACCGCACGCCTGATCCGCAGCATCGTGACCGCAAGCAAGACCGTGCCGGCACTCAACGCCTGGTTTGACGGCAAGAATCTGACCCGCACCCTGCATCCGCATGTGGACATCGGCATCGCCGTGGATACCGACGACGGCTTGTTCGTACCGGTGTTGCGCAATGCCGATGTGCTCGACGCCGCCGGTATCCGCGCCGCGATCGGGCGCCTGCGCGCGCAGGTCGAGGACCGCAGCATTCCCGCATCGGAACTGGCCGGCTACACCATCAGCTTGTCCAACTTCGGCATGTTCGCCGGGCGCTACGCTTCACCCGTGGTGGTGCCGCCGTGCGTGGCCATCGTCGGCGCCGGCAAACTCTCGCACGATGTGGTCGCGGTGATGGGCGGCATCGAGGTGCATCGGCGCATGCCAATATCGCTGACTTTTGATCATCGCGCCTGCACCGGTGGCGAAGCGGCGCGCTTTCTCAAGGCGCTGCTCGACGATCTGGCGCTGCCGCGCTGACTCAGGCGCCGCCGAGCGCGGCCATCGCCGCCCGCGCTGCGGCCATTGCGGTCTTCGGATCAGCAAACCCACCCTGTTCGCAAGCGACAGTTTTCTTCGCATCCAGCACCTTGAACGCGAATGCGTTGCCGTCGCGGAAGACGACGGGTTGCAGGGTGGGCTTGCCGACCTTCGCCGAACCGCCGCTTTGCGACGCGATCGTCTGCGGCTGCGAGCGCAAATCGCGCAATCCAACCGCCTCGCGCAGACGCGCGACGAATGGCGTCGCCATCGCGCGCGCGCGCGCAGCGCCCGCGCGTAGCCGGTCTTCAATCTGCGCCGGATCGGCGATCAGCGCGTCGTACTTTTCGCGCATCGGCGTCAGTTCGGAATTGATGCGCTCGAACACTTTTTGCTTCGCATCGCCCCAACCGATTCCGTCCGCAAACGCCCGCCGCATTGCCGCAGTTTCATCAGCGTCTGCAAACGCCTGGTAGATGGCGAAGATGTTCGACTCGTTCGGGTTTTTCGCCTCGCCCGGCGCCTGCGAATTGGTGACGATGCCGAGGATGGCCTGGCGCAAATCCTTTTCTGGCAGCCACAGCGGAATCGTGTTGCCGTAACTCTTGCTCATCTTGCGTCCGTCGGTGCCAGGCAAGGTGGCGACATTTTCCTCGACCGCCGCTTCTGGCAGCATGAAATATTCGCCGCCGTAAATGTGATTGAAGCGCTGACCGATATCGCGCGCCATCTCGATGTGCTGAACCTGGTCGCGGCCGACCGGAACCCGATTCGCGTTGAAGATCAGGATGTCCGCCGCCATCAACACCGGATACATGTACAAGCCTGCCGTGATGCCCGCGTCGGCGTCCTCGTTTTTCTCGCGATTGGCATCGGTCGCGGCCTTGTAGGCATGTGCGCGATTGAGCAGCCCTTTGGCGGTGACGCAGGTCAACAGCCAGGTCAGCTCGGGAATTTCCGGAATGTCGGACTGCCGGTAGAAATAAACTCTTTCCGGATCCAGGCCGCAGGCCAGCCAGCTCGCTGCGATTTCCAGCGTCGAGCGTTGCACGCGCGCCGGATCGTCGCATTTGACCAAGGCGTGGTAGTCGGCGAGGAAGTAGAACGATTCGACACCGGCTGCGCGGCTGGCCGCAATCGCCGGGCGGATTGCGCCAACGTAGTTGCCCAGATGCGGCGTACCGGAGGTGGTGATGCCGGTGAGGATTCTGCGCTTGCTGTCCATGCCATCTGCCGAACGGATACCCATGCAGCAAGTGTAAGCGATAGGCGGGCTGCGAGGTGCGCAAACGAGAGTTAACCCCGCTGCCGGCCCCCCATCGTTGCAATGCTCACCTTGCCAACGAAGGAATGCCGATGAAAACCCTTTTGTCGCTTGCTGTTGCCGCTATCTTGTCCCTATCTGCTGCCGCCCATGCCGGAGCGCTGGTGAATATCAGCGTGCTCGATCGCGATACCGGATCGACTCTGCCCACCTATGCGCAGGGCGGCAAGTGGTACGTGCCCGGCGTGCCCGGGCATCGCTACGCGGTGCGCATCACCAATCGCACCGGCGCGCGGGTAATGACGGTACTGTCGGTCGATGGCGTCAATGCGATCACCGGCGAGAGCGCAGATCCGCAACAGACCGGGTATGTGCTCGCTCCCTACCAGAGCACCGAAGTGGACGGTTGGCGCAAGAGTCTGTCGGAAATCGCGCAATTCAATTTCACCAATCTGGGCAACAGCTACGCCGCGCGTACCGGGCGCCCGGACAACGTCGGCGTGATCGGTGTGGCGGTGTTCCGCGAGAAGCAACCCGTATGGCGCGGACGCGATGAAAAGATCGCGGCGCGCGAATCGGTGCTGCCTATGCCCGCCGCCGGCGCTGCCGGCCATGCGAACCGGGCCGCACAATCGGCTGCAAAGAGTCAGGCGCAGGCCTACGACAGCCTCGCCGTCGCGCGGCCGACACCGAAACCGGAAGAATCGCTCGGCACCGGTCATGGCGCGCGCGAATCTTCGTACGCCAGTCACACCAGCTTCGAGCGCGAGTCGACGCAGCCGAACGAGGTCGATTCAGTCTGGTACGACAGCTACCGCAATCTGGTTGCCCGCGGCGTGATTCCGGTTCCGCACCCGATCGCGCGCGAGCCGCAGCCGTTCCCGAATCGCTTCGTGCCGGATCCGGCGGGGTGACAGGCGAATTGCCAACGTCTTCACAAGCGCTTGGCGAGCGATGGGAATAGACTGGCGCATGAATTGGCTTAAGGGTGCCGTCATGCGCCGCTTCGCGTACTGCTTGTTGCTGCTGTTACCGCTGTCGGCACATGCCGCATTTCTGGATTGCTTGTTTTTCGACGGATTCGAGAATCCTGGAACGACCGACACCGCGCAACTCGCCGCCCTCACGATTCACAACTGCGCGCGCAAGACCGTCAGTCCCGCCGCCAGCACGCCGATCCCGCAAATGGCCTGGAATACGGCGGTCGCCAGTACTGCGCAAACCTGGGCGAACGGCTGCAATTACGGCCATGGCGGGCAAAATGGATACGGACAGAACATCTTCGCTGGGGCAAGCACCGACCCGAACTATCACGCCACCCTCGCCGACGCAACCGATGCCTGGGTGAGCGAAGAGCCTTACTACAACTATGCGGCGAATACGTGCAACACGAATAATCCGCCCAACACCGCCGAAACGTGCGGCCACTACACGCAAGTGGTGTGGAGTTCGACCACGCAACTGGGCTGTGGATTGAAATATTGCACGACGAACTCGCCGTTCGGCACGGATTTCCCGAACTGGTATTTCATCGTTTGCGATTACAACCCGGCTGGAAATAACGGCGGACGGCCGTACTGATCACTCCCGCATCAGCGTCGATTTGCCGAACAGGCTCTCGACAAGATCCACGGCAAGCTTGCCGGTCTGGTTGTGGTTGTCCAGCGCCGGATTGAGTTCGACGATGTCGAGCGAACGCGAGGCGTCCACGTGTCGGCGATCATCTCCATTACCAGTTGCGCCTCGCGGTAGTTCGGCCCGCCCGGCACCGTGGTGCCGACGCCGGGAGCGATATCCGGATCGAGAAAATCGACGTCGAAACTCACGTGCAGATGGGTGTTCGCATCCATGCCATCGAGTGCCTCTTCCATCGCGCGTTTCATGCCGACCTCGTCGATGTAGCGCATATCGAACACGGCCAAGCCCTGATCGTGAACCAGGCGTTTTTCACCGGCATCGACGGAGCGGATGCCGATCTGGCGGATGCAGCCGGGATCGATGGCCGGCGCGGCGCCGCCGATCTCGGTCAACTCGCGCGGACCGTGGCCACACAGACAGGCGACCGGCATACCATGGATGTTGCCCGAGGGCGTGATCTGCGAAGTGTTGAAATCGGCATGCGCATCCAGCCACAACACGCGCAGTGTCTTTCCCCGCGCGCGACAATGATTGGCCACAGCAGTGATCGAACCGATGCCCAGGCAATGATCGCCGCCGAGCAGGATCGGCACGCGCCCTGCGCCCAGTTCGGCTGTCACCGCGCGCATGACTTCTCGGTTCCATTCCACAACTTCGGTCAGGTGCCGGTAGCCGGCACGTGGCGGCAGCCACGGATTGAGCGGGCCGAACAGGTTGCCGCGGTCGGCCACGTCGAGGCCGCGCGCGGCCAGCGCCTCGGCGATGCCGGCCACGCGCAGCGCTTCGGGGCCCATTGAAGCGCCGCGATCGCCGGCGCCGATGTCGGTCGGCGCGCCGATCAGGGATACGGGTGGAAAATGTCGCATAGTATATTTATTTGGAAAGCATAACGGTTTCGTTGCCGCTAGCATAACGGCTACAGCGATGACGAGCCAGCCGCCGGCCTGCGCAAACCCGCACGCCGCGCTACACTGCGCGCGCTGCAGCCGGTGCGGCGCATCCCGACGCCAAACAAGGAAAATTGCAATGAACGGACTTGTCGACAACGTGCCGGCCAAGCAAATTCACCAAGCGTTGAGGCGCACACCGGAATCATGATTGCAGTCACAACGCCTGCAGGCACGGATACCGGATAATCCCCAAATGAAGACTTTCGTTATCGGGATATTTGCCTGTGCGAGCTTGCTGGCGGTGCCGACTGTGGCGTCGGCAAGTGCGCATATCGTCAACGTCGGCGGCTCCAATCCGCCGGTGTTCTCGCCGCAGACGATCACGATCACGCCCGGCGACAGCGTCACCTTTGTCAACAAGGGTGGATTCCACAACGCGGTAGCCGACGACGGGTCCTTCCGCTGCGCACGCGGTTGCGACGGCGACGGCAAGGGCGGCAACGGCAACGCCAGCTCGTCGAACTGGATCGCCAGCGTTACCTTCAACCAGGCCGCGATCGTGGGTTATTTCTGCGAGATCCATGGCGCGCCGGGCCAAGGTATGTATGGCACCATCATCGTGCAGGCACCGCCGGTGCCGGCGCCCGCTGATCGGCATTGGGCGTTGGTGTTGCTGGCTAGCGCACTGGTACTAGCAGCGTTCGCCAAATTGCGCCGCCGGTTCAACCCATAAAGCCGAGATAATTGGAAGGATTGGAAAAATTGCCCAGATTCGGGAAGATCAGGTTGATGTCGCTCACGCCCAACCCGAACCAGTTCGCCAGTGTCGCCGCATATTGATCCACCGACGTGGTCGGAATGATGCGACCGTAGCCATCGCCCGAATCATTGAGATTCGGCGACGCGTTGTATACGCCTTGCAGTTGCGTGGGATTGACCAGACTCGGCATGACCAGTCCGTAATCGGTTGCCTGCCCGGTGAAACCGCAGCCGTTGCCGTAGAACTTGCCGCCCTGCACGGCGCCACCGACGACGAATTGATGCGAGCCCCAGCCGTGGTCGGTACCGCCGTCGTTGCTGGTCATGGTGCGGCCAAAATCCGAGCAGGTGAACGCGGTTGCCTTGCTCGCAAGGCCCACGCTGTTCAAGGCATTGTAGAAACCGGCCAGCGATTTGGACAGCAGCTCCAGAATTCCCGGCGCTGTCGTCGTGCCGTGGGTGGCCAGTTCGTCGTTGTGCGTGTCGTAACCGCCAGTGGTGACAAAAAACACCTGGCGTGTAAGCCCGGTGAAACCGGCGATGTTGTTGTTCGCCGCCCAGATCAGTTGGGCGACAGTCTGTAACTGGGAATCGATGTCATAGCCCGTAGAATTCGGAAATTGCGTCGAAAAGCTCGGCGCCCCGGCAAGCGCCGTATTGATAATCCCTGCCGTCGCGATCGAATGATTCATCGTCGCGGCATAGGTGCGTTCCAGTGCATTCGCCTGCGTACCCGCGCCCTGCAGATTGCAGAAGGCCGCGGCGGCGTTTGGATCATAGGCCGAACCGGGATTGGCACACGTGGCACCGACACCATTGCCATTGAGGACGTCCAGTGTCGAGGCGCTGCCCGCGTTCATGATGTAGCCGTTGACGTTCTGGCCACGCAGGAACGAATCCTGGCTGTTTACCCCGGTCAGGATGGGCAGGCCAGGCGGATTGGCGCTGGCGACCAGATCGGCGATGCGTCCACCCCAGCCGGTGATCGGTGCATTGCTCGGCGGCGAGGATTGCCAGTACGCCTCCTGATCCGCATGCGAGTACAACTGCGGCGGCAACGCCGGATTGCCATTCTGATATTCGCTCTGCGTCACCGGGGCGACCAGGGTGCCGACGTTGGCGGCGATCGCGGCGTGGCCGGCGTTGAACAGTCCGGCCAGCTCGGGCATGGTCGGATGCAAAGCGTACTGGATGCCGTCATTGGAACTGCTGGTCAGATCCAGCGGATTCAATTGCGCTCGGATCAGCGCCAGCTCCGGGCGCACTCCATTGGCGCCGTAAAAACCGTTGAACGCGGCCTGGGTATACGGCGCCACGGTATTGAAGCTGTCGTTGCCGCCGTACAGGAATACGCAGACCAACGCCTTGTAGTCGCCGAAGCTGTAATTGGCGCGCACTGCGGCCTGAAGCAATTGCAGATTGCCAAGCGCGGAATACAAACCGGCTCCGCCGAGTGCGGCGCAGATCGTGTTCTTGATGAATTTGCGGCGATCGGGACGCATGGCGATTCCTATTTCTGGATCATGTATTCAGGGGACGTGAGCACGAGGAACAACGCGCGATAGACGCGCTGCAGGCGCCAGTCTTGCCCGTTCTGCGCCCAGTTGTGGTTGATCGGGTTGAGATCGGTGAGCAACTGATTGCGCATATAGGGCGACATTTGCCCCGACATGAAGCGCTTGCTGTATTCGTCCACCAGCTTGTCGGCCGGATCGCCGACACCACCACTTCCACTTCCGGCCAGCGCCAGATCCTGCGAGTGATTGACCACCACATCTCCAATCGTATCGTTTGGATCGCAGGTGTCGGTGTAGTCGTAGTTTCCGTACAGGGCGTACGATGCAAATGTATTGGTGGTGTTGGCGATGACGCTGTCCGTGCTGATCTGGAATTCAGGTCCGACGAGACCGAGTGCGGTCAACTCGCCCGGCGGCATGTAGCCGGGCTTGAAGAAATTGAAGACCGTCGGAGCATCCAGCGATGCCTGATCCACGCCAACGCCATACGTCGTCGTCTGCCCGGCCGACCACGCGGTGCTGTATCCGGCGTAGCGATACGGTTGATTGGCGTACATGCTTGCGGCACTGTTGCTGGTCGCGGCAATGTTCTGTCCGCACAGGTGCTTGGCGGCCATCGCACGCCAGTAGTGGGTCAGGACGATCACAGGCTCCCGCAACTTGCCGAACGTTGCCGGGTCCTGCCACTGGCCGTAGCGTGCTTCGGGGTCGAGCAGGATAGCTTTCACGACCGCCTGGAGATTGCCGCGCGTACCGGTGCCGTCGTTGTTGAATACGGTCGCCACGCGCTGCACATAGGCTGGGCTCGGATTGCTGGTCACCAGACGCTGGATCAACTGCTTGCTGATAAAGGGGCCGACGTTCGGATGATGGAAAATATTGTCGAGCGCGAAACCCAGATCGCTGGCCGCAGTGCCACCATCGGCAAGCACACCGCCATTGACAGCGCCAGGATAACTGAGCAGCTGCTTGTTCGAGATATCGTTGACCGGATCGGTACCGTTGTCGTGATAGCTTGGGTCGCCGTTCTGCGGATAGTTCACGCGGTCGTACGCCACCATCGGCTTGAGAAAATCGCTTGGCGTGTCGTACGGGGTGAAACAATAGGTGAATGCGTCGTAACCATCGGCATCGCAACTGGCCCAGTTCCAGCCGGTGAACACATGCGAAAAATTCGTCACCGTACTCTGCGTGTAAGTTGACGTCAGCGGTTGCTGCGGCGTGCCATCGAGATTGAGCATCACCAGGCCGATGCTGAACAACTGGTTGATCTCGCGGCCGTAGTTTTCGTCGGGGTGCACATTGTTCGACAGATCGGCACGGCGATTACCCATCATGTTCAGATAGACGCCCATGGCCGGGCTCAGGGTGACGTCGTTGAGCAAGGTGCGGTAGTTGCCGAACGCATCCTTGACTAGCAAGTCGTACATCCACGCCATTCCCTGCGCATAGCCGTCGAGAGTCGCATTCTGGTCGGATACGACAAAAATCTCGCTCAGCGCAAACGCCACGCGCTGGCGCAACTGATCGGTGTGGTTGTACGTGCTGTTCGAGGGAAATTGCGGATCCTTGCCGCCAATTGCGCCGAGAAACCAGGCTTCCTGTCGGTTGTTCTGACCGATCTGCTCCAGCAGAACATTCGAAATCCAGTTCAGATACGCCGAGTTCGGCTTGGCCGGCAGGTCCGTCGTCTCATAGCTTGGCGTGGCCGCAAATTGCTGGTTGAGCCATCCGGTATAGCCGAGCGTGCGCAGATTCGCGATGTCGGTGTCAGTCGGCCCGAACGTGGCCTGGGCGAGAAAACGCGAAGCATCCGAATCGCTGATATTCGCGGTGCCGGCGGAATTGAGTCCGTTGAACCCATCGTGGTACAGCAAATCCGGAGCGTGGCTCAACTGCTGTGCCGACAAAGCACCAGTCAGCAACAACCCACAAGCGGTTGTGGCTGCACGCGAGGTCCGCAGTCGTCCCGGTGCAAACAGATACTTGCGCATAAGCCATCCCCAACCAGCAGTACTAGTCACGCTAGCATGCGGCGCAACCGGCAATGATGACCGCGCGCACATTCGACATGTGCGTGCCGTCCCATATTCGCGACCCGATCAGGGAGTGGTGCCGGCAGCAGGAATCGAACCCGCGACCTACTGATTACAAATCAGTTGCTCTACCAACTGAGCTATGCCGGCAACCGGAACACAAACACTGCGAACCATCCCTGGTGCATTGCCGAATCGACATCCTCTCTCACCGGCATGGCTTGCACGCGTTGCGCTTCTCCGCATCGCGTGCGCGCTTGCCAGGGGGAAGGGGGGAGGCGATGGCGGACCTCGATGCAAGGGATCGCGACGCGGTAGATCGGTCGGGGGTTTCAGGCGGAAAGCTGTATCGAGTAAGCATGGCAATCGTGTGAGTAAAGGAATGGGGCCGGCGAGTAACAGGTGTTACTCTTACTCACTAGGACGCAATGAAGGGGACAGCAAAGACGTGAGAATAAAAAAGGCTTTGTAGAGACGTTTGTGCGTCTATATTGGACTAAGTGAATAGTAGAAACATGTTTTGTGGGAGAGATAACCCGCGACCTACTATTAAAATATTGCCACCAACTGAGCTATGCCGGCAACCGGAACACAAACACTGCGAACCATCCCTGGTGCATTGCCGTTCGACATCCTGTCTCACCGGCATGGCTCGCACGCGATGCGCTACTCCGCATCGCGTGTGCGCTTGCCATGCCACCAACTGAGCTATGCCGGCAACCGGAACACAAACACTGCGAACCATCCCTGGTGCATTGCCGTTCGACATCCTGTCTCACCGGCATGGCTCGCACGCGATTCGCTACTCCGCATCGAGTGCCATTTTCGCACGAATCCTGCCGGGCGGAGCATTCAAAAACACGTAACCGTTTGCTGCCGCAGCGTCAGCTGCGGATTGACATGGCTGCGCCAGTCAACCGGATGCGCCTTGTTTTCGGCGAAATCGACCCAGTACACCGGCAGGTCCTCGGTGCGCGCAATCAACTGCGGGGCGAAACCGAGAGCGGCGATCTCGTTCAGGCGCTTTTGTGCATTGGCCAGCTCATGGAACAGGCCAAGCGATATCGTATTCTGCTGATCGCCCGCGGTGACGACGTAATAATCGCGCACACCTTTGGACGACAATGCACGCGCCAGCGACAGCGCCTGTTCGCGATTGGGTTGCGCCGGCAGAAAAACCCAGAATCCGCGCGTTTCGGTGGTATGCGCGTCGCGGTACTGAATGCGCGGCACCAGCGGCGTGAGCGAATTGAGTGCGCTGCGCATGTCGGCCTGGGTCGGAAACGGGCCGATGCTCACGCAGGTGTCGTTGCGCAAATCCGCTTCGAGTTCCGGCGCTGTGGCCAGTTCGGCGGCGCTGGCGTCGCCGCCACGGTCGCGCTCGGACAACAACACCAGCTCGGCCACGCCGGGATCCGTCGGTGCGAACGTGCGTGCCGGCGGCGGTGGCGCGAAATACAGCCATGCGCCGATACCGATATTCAGCGCCAGCAGCAGCAGGAACAACAGCCGGACAAGCATGCGGATTTTTCCGTCCCGGCGGTGATGGCCGCCGTTTCGCCAGCGCCGATTCTAGCGGAAGACGGCGCACAGCCGGGTCACGCGCCGGCTTCGGCCAGCAGCGCCAGACCCCGCAGCACCAGATCGGCTTCGGTTTCATGCGCAATGCCGAGCAGGCGCGACAGCGCAGGCGCGCCCCCGCCAGTCAACAGCAATGCGGGAACCGCGCGCAAGCGCAGCGTCGCCTGTGCGCAAAAGCGCTCGACCAGGGCAGCTGCGGCCAGCCACGTGCCCGACGCGATCGCGTCGGCGGTGTTGTCCGCGATTTCCACGATCCGGCCTGCGGATGCCGCGCCCAGTTGTGCAGTACCGGCGCGCAATGCCGTCTGCGCCAGATCGGGTCCGGGCGCGATCACGCCGCCCAGATGCGTTCCGTCGGCAGCGAGCGCATCGAGCGTCAACGCCGTACCGCAGCCAGCGATGACTGCCACTGTGCGTGCGCGCGCGCGGGCCGCGATCAAACCGAGAAAACGATCCACACCCAACTGCTCCGGCTGCGCATAGGCGTTGCGTACGCCGCAGCATTGAGCGCGGCTGGCGACAAACACCGGTGCCACGCCGAAGCGTTTGCGTGCGGCCCGCTCGAGTGCCGCGTTCGCGGCGGCACCGGCAACCGAGGCGATCCAGACCGCATCGATCCCGTGCAAGCCCTGCCACAATACGGACGAGTCTCGATCCGCGTTGGCCACGGCGATCACGCCGTGCAGTGCGGCGCCGTCGCATAACGCCCATTTCAGACGCGTATTGCCCGCATCGACGAGCAGTTTCATTGGTGACCTGCAAGGCCACTGCGCACCGAAACGTCGGCACTATCGTAGATCGCCACATCGTTGCCGTGGCGCATGCGCAAGGCGCCGCGCGCATCCACGCCATCGGCGATGCCATCGCGCACGCCATTCGCTGCGTGTACGCGCACTGCGCGTCCGGCCAAGGTATCGTACGCCGCGTAGCTCGCGGCAAATGCGGCAAATCCTGCGGCGGCAAAGTCATCCAGCGCGGCGACGAGCCGCGCCAGCAACTGCGCCACGAGCACATTGCGTGGGGGCAACGCGTCGCCGCATAGATGCGCCAGGTCCACGGCCGGCTGGCCGGTAGCGACGGTTTCGGGCAAGCGCAAATTCACGCCGATGCCGATCACGGCAAAGCACGGACCGAGAAATTCGCCGCCTGCCTCCACCAGAATGCCAGCCAGCTTGCCCCCACCGACGACGACGTCGTTCGGCCATTTCAGTCCGATCCCGACGGCGCCACAAGTACTGAGTGCCTCGCGGACGGCCACACCCGCAGCAAGGCTCAGGCCGGACAATTCGCCCATGCTGCAATCCAGGCGTTTGAGCACGGACAGATACACATTCGCGCCGAGCGGCGAGACCCACTTCCGTCCGCGTCGGCCGCGTCCTTCGGTCTGTGTTTCCGCCAGACATACCGACAGATCCGGAGCGCCCGCAGCTGCAGCGCGCAACAGCTCGCTGCTTGTGGAATCCACTTGCCAATGCACGTGTAAGCCACCCAGACGACGACGCACGCGCGCAGCCAGTGCCGCGCGGATGGCATACGCATCCAGCGGCTCGAATGGCCAAGTCAGACAGTAACCCTGCCCCGGCACGGCCCGGATCGGCACGCCGAGCGCACGCAATGATTGCATCTGCTTCCACACGCCAGCGCGAGTGACACCCAATCGCAGCGCCAATTCGCTGCCGGACACGGCGCGATCGGCATGCAATGCAGCTAACACCGCGGCAGGCTGGATACTCATGTGCGCAGTGTAGCGGCAAGCCAAGGCAGCCACGAACCAGCTGCGACGTTCGCCAGCATGCGACGGCTATTTACAGGTTTCAAACGCACGCGCAGGAATCGGTCACTGGCGGTCACGCTCGGAACATGCGAGGATATTTCATTACCCGCGCGGAGACCGCGCGTCATGCCCGCAAGGTTCTGCTGGGGAGCTGCATCATGCTCAAATCGATCTTGCTCATCATTCTTGCGGTTGCGCCGTTCGCGGCCTTCGCCGATGTACCGATGTCCATCGGCGGTGAAAACAACCCGGCCGCAGGCAATGCGGCATCGGCGGCGCTCGACGCAAACGCCGCTCCTGCGTCCGACCCCGCTGATGCGGCCGGCGAAGCAGCGCACGATCCGATGCCCACGCGCGCCTCGACTCATGTTTTGCAACCGGATTCGGCAGCGGCCAACGCTCGACCTGCGCGCATGCCCGCACATGTGGGCGCTGACAACAACGCGGCGGCACACAAGAGATCCGAGGGCACGAGTTGGCAGTCGCTGCTGCCGGGCGTGATGAAGTAGCGCCTGCCGCAAGCCAACTGCGTTCGCTATTACGCCTGGAGCAAACCGGCCCAGTCCGGATGCGCAGTCATGATCGCGCGCAATTCGGCATGTTCTGTCGTCAGTTCGCGCACTTGCGCGAGCAGGCTTGCATCGCCACGCAACACATTCGGCCAGTGATAGTGGCAGAACACCGGCGGCTGTGCCGGCAGCGGCTGCAGATGCGCCGGGAAATTCCAGGCATCTTCCAGACAACCGTACTCCAGTGCACACTTGCGTACGGCAATCGGCAACGCGACCTGATCCAGCCAATGCCGCTGGCCACGTGCATCCAATACCGGATTGAGCGTGCGCGCGCATTCGATCCAGGCCGTACCCAGCCGCACCGGCGCCGTGGTGAACACGACGCCGCTGTTGAAATACGGCGGACCCGGCTCGGC
>CAWIGS010000001.1:0-465025 GCA_963835805.1 uncultured Gammaproteobacteria bacterium | reverse complement strand
TCGATTGACGCAGTGCAGAATCATGTTTGGACGTCCATACTTGCGCGCACTTTCCGCTGTTTGCATGCTGCTTGGGCGGGCGTGCTCACGCCCGCGTACGCCGACGACCGCGCCAGCCAGCGCGCCCGCTTTCCCCTGGTCTGGGAAACCGCGCAACACGGCCCGGACGACGTCTGGCGCAAACTTGCAGCGGGTCTGGAAGCCTATCCGTTGTATCCGTATCTGCAACTGGCCGCGTTGCAGCGCCGCATCGCCGACGTGCAGCGGCCGCAGGCGGAAAAATTTCTTGCCGCCTGGCCGGATTCGCTGCCGGCGCAACTGTGGCGCGACAGTTTTCTCAAGGAGCTGGCGCGGCGCGGCGACTGGCGCGGTTTTCTGGATTTGTATACTCCGGACGCAACCAGTACGACACTGCGCTGCGACGCCGCGCATGCGCGCATTGCGCTCGAGCAGCCGCTGGATTTTCACGCCGACGTCGAACCGCTGTGGCTGTCCGCGCAATCCCTGCCCGATGCCTGCGACGCCGCCGTTGCCTGGGCGCGGACGCACGCCAAGTTAACGCCGGCGCTGATCTGGCAGCGCATCGATCTGGCTGCCGCGGCCGCGAACGCGGGTGTGGTCGACACGCTCGCGGCCTGCTCGATGGCGACGCGCAACAGCAGGCGCAGCGCATTGCCACGCGATCGCGATCCGGCGGCCGCGCTCGGGCAATCGGCGGGCTGGCCGCGACGCGCCCGCGCGCGAAGCGACCGCCATCGCGTTTGAGCACCTGGCGCGCCGCGACGGCGACGCCGCCGAAGAGATCTGGGCGCACCCGCTCCGCATTTTCATTTCGACGCCGCGCAACGCGGGCGTATGCTGCGCACGATCGCGATTTCTCGCGCATCGAGTTATGCACCCGATGCGCTCCGCTCGCGGCTCTGCCGGCAGCTCCGCCGACGATGCGGCCGCGAATGGCGCGTTCGCGTCGCGCTTGCCGCGGACGACTGGAAGTGGACGCTCGCGGCACTCGAGGCGATGCCCGAACCGCAACGCAGCGACGAACGCTGGCGCTACCTGCGTGCACGCATGCTCGCCCACTCGATCGCAAGGTCGAGGCCGAAGCGCTGTTCCGTGCGCTCGCCGGCGAAGCGAATTTCTTCGGCTTTCTCGCCGCCGACCAGATCGACGCGCCGTACACGATCTGTCCCACCGACCTGCCCGACGACAAGGGCGCGGAAGTCGCTGCGAAGAAACGCGGCATTGCGCGTGCGCTCGAATTTTTCGCACTGAACCGACTCGCCGAGGCGCGCCGCGAATGGGAATTCACGCTGCCGCGCCTGAGTGCCGACGAGCGTCGCCGCGCAGCGATGGCCGCACGCGCAGGCTGGTACGACCGGCCGTATACACGCTCAATCAGGGCCAAGATATGCGTCCTATGAGCTGCGCTTTCCGCTTGCGCATCGCGCGCTCCGCGCGATGCGCACGCGAGCGGCATCGATCCGGCCTGGGCCTATGCGATCATCCGTGCGGAAAGCGCGTTGACGACCGACGCGCGCTCGGGCGCAAATGCCTGCGGCCTGATGCAGCTGCTGCCGGGTACCGCGCGACAACTGGCGAAGAGGAAGTGTCGCGTTCACCGGAGTCAGCGCTGTTCGATCCCGAGAAGAACATCGCCTGGGCACGCGCTACCTCGCCAATTGCCGCGCGCTTCGACGGCAGTCCTGGCTGGCCACCGCCGCGTACAACGCGGGCCCGAACCCGTGGAGCGCTGGATCAACGAGCGCGACACGCTCGATCCGGATCTCTTCATCGAGACCATTCCGTACAACGAAACCCGCGAATACGTCTCGCGAGTGCTCGCGTTCGCGTGATCTACGACTGGCGCCTCTACGGCAAGGTGCAGCCGCTGGCCGCGCGCCTGCCACGCATCGGCCAGGCCTAGCGCCGGACGCAAGCCGTGCGCAAAGCCGTCGTCTGCCCCGCGGACGCCGGTCCGCACGCCGCCGGCGGTCGAGACGAAAATCGAACCGCCGAGAAGCCGCGACGAACGCGCATGAATCCGCAGAAGCCGACTCGCGGGGCAGCGCAGAGCGCAAGGTCCCATCATAATGCGCGCATGAAAACTTATCTCGTCGGCGGCGCGGTGCGCGACCGCCTGCTGGGCCTGCCGTGAAGGAGCGCGACTGGGTGGTGGTGGGCGCCACGCCGCGACGAGCTGATGCGCTGGGCTACAAGCCCGTGGGCAAGGATTTCCCGGTGTTCCTGCATCCCCAGACCAACGAGGAATATGCGCTGGCGCGCACCGAGCGCAAGACCGGCCGCGGCTACCAGGGCTTCGAGTTCATACCGCGCCGGGCGTGACGCTGGAAGAGGATCTGCGGCGCCGCGACCTCACCATCAACGCCATCGCCGAGGACGACGACGGCACGCTGATCGATCCCTACGGCGGCACCGCGCGACCTGAGCGCGAAGCTGCTGCGCCACGTCTCGCCCGCGTTCGCCGAAGACCCGGTGCGCGTGCTGCGCGTCGCGCGTTTCGCCGCGCGCTTCGCGCCGCTGGGCTTCCGTGGCGCCGCGAGACCCTGGCGCTGATGCGCGGCATGGTGGAGAGCGGCGAGGTCGACGCGCTGGTGCCGGAGCGGGTCTGGCGGAAACCGCCAAGGCGCTGCGCCGAAGCGACGCCCAGCGCGTTCCTGCGCATCTTGCGCGAGTGCGGCGCGCTGGCGCGTGCTGCTTCCCGAAATCGATGCGCTGTACGGCGTGCCGCAGACGCGCGGACTACCATCCGGAAATCGACACCGGCGTGCACCTGGAAATGGTCGTCGACATGGCCGCGCGGCTCGCGCCCGGCGACGCGCTGATCGGCTTCTGCGCGCTGACGCACGATCTCGGCAAGGCGCTGACTCCCGCCGACGTGCTGCCTTCGCCTCGTCGGCCACGAACACGGCGGTCTGGCGCCGCTGCGGCAATCGGCGCGCGTCTGAAAGTGCCGGCCGACTACGCCGCGCTCGCGCAATAGGTCGATGCGTTTGCACCTGCTCGCGCATACCGCGCTGGAACTGCGCGCAAACACGATTCTGGGAATGTTCGAGCAACTCGACGCGTTCCGCCGGCCCGAGCGGCTGGCGCAATTTCGTGCTCGCCTGCGCCGCCGACAAGCGCGGTCACCCGGCATCGCCGACAGCGACTATCCGCAGGCGCGCTATCTCACGAATCTGTTCCACGCGGCCTTGCAGCCGAAGGCGCAGCCGCTGCTGGATGCGGGATTGAGCGGCCCCGAACTCGGCGCCGCGCTGCGCGAGGCGCGCCTGGGCGCGATCGCGGCGGCCATGTCCGCGGCGAAAAAAAATCCCGCGGCGTGAACCGCGGGATTTGGTAGCGCAAAGCTTGCCGACTTACAGGCGGCAGCTTTCGAAGCCGTCGCTGAAGATGATGTCCGTATTTTGCGTCACATCGAAGGCATTGCTGTTCGTCGGCGAGACGGCCGTAGCGCCGGAGGTTACCGTCGCCACGATTTGCAACGCACCGCCGCTTGTCAGCGTATAGAACAATTGGCTGCTGGTCAGCGTGGCCATGCCGTCGACCATTGTCACGCTCCCAGATCAACGTGCCGCAGGCCGTTGTGATCGTGAAATCGACGCTGCTCGTACTATCGCCGATCACATTGCCGCTGCCGTCTTCCTCGTTGACGACCACCGTGTTCAGCGCCGTGCCCTGAACGACATCGGCCGGCTGCGTGGAAAACACGAGTACGTTGGGGACAAATTGCGCGGTGACGCTGATATCGGCCGTTACATCGTGTCCTGGCGCGGATTCGCAGTCGAGCGATCGCTCCACTGCGAGAAGTGATAGCCGATGTTCGGCACCGCCGTCACCGCCGTGCCGTCCGCGCCGTAGTTGACGGTTTGCGACGTATCCGCTGATCGTGCCGTTGCCGTCGTCAGATAGGTCAAGGTGTAGGTATTGATCGCGAACTGCGCGGTCACGGTGATGTCGGCCGTTACGTCCGTGTCCTGGCGCGGATTGGCCGTGGAGGCGTCGCTCCACTGCACGAAGTGATAACCGGCGTTCGCTACCGCCGTCACTGCCGTGCCGTCCGCACCGTAGTTCACCATCTGCGGCGTGGTGCCGCTGATCGTGCCGTTGCCGTCAGTTAGATAGGTCAATGTGTAGGTATTGATCGCGAACTGCGCGGTCACCGTGATGTCGGCCATTACGTCCGTGTCCTGGCGCGGATTGGCCGTGGAAGCAGTCGCTCCACTGCACGAAGTGATGACCCGCATTCGGCACCGCCGTCACCGCCGTGCCGTCCGCACCGTAGTTCACCGTCTGCGGCGTGGTGCCGCTGATCGTGCCGTTGCCGTCGGTCAGATAGGTCAAGGTGAACGTGTTGGTCGTGCACGTCACCGTCACCGTCGTCACATTCGCCGACAGGTTCGAGCCGCTGCCGTTCGTCACCGCGCAGGTTTGCCCGACCGGTTGCGTGGTCACGCTTACCGTCCAGTTGGAACCAGCATCCAGCGCAGTAGTGAACGTGAAGCTGCCATTGGCCGAGAACGTCTGTTGCTGCGTGCTGGTCGGATTCGTGCCGTCCAGCTCCAGTTGCACCGAACCGGTCAGGCCGCTGATGTTGCCGCCGATGGTGTAGGTGGTCGGCGCACCCGAACACGGCAACGATCCTGGCGTACCGGTCCAGTTGTTGACCAGATTGCACGCATTGATGTGCCGATGCCAGTGGCGAAGTCCCAGCCCGTCGTCGCGCTGTATGCCGCACCTATAAGTCGTGTTGGACGTCGACAAGTTGCCATAGTTGGTGCTGATGGTATTACCGTAACAATTGTTGCCGGTAGTGCTCCTGTCTAGTCTCTGCAATCCACGACGATGTCGCCTGTGGTGATGTCGTAGAAAACGCAGGACGGGATCCACGCCGCTGCCCAGACTCGAATTGCAGGTGGACTGCCGCTGGCGCCGTATTCGGCAGATGCGAGCGAGTAGTAGGTCGGGTTCGGATTGCCTTGGGCTGAACCGGTGTTTTGGTTGATTAGCGCCTGAATGCCCGCCATGATCGGTGTAGCGAACGAAGTACCGCCGGCACCCGACCAGCCGCTTGGCGCGCCTGTGCAGGCGGTACCGTCCGTCGCTGGTTAGAGTAGCAGAACAGGTAATAGTGGCCCCATAAGCCGTTCGAGGAAACAGGGAAACTCAGGGATGTCGCGCACGCTGTCACAAGGATTGCCGAGCACCGACTGCCACGCCGGCTTGGCGTGCCGGCGCAACTGCCGCTCGCCGCTTTCTCGTGCTCGGCGTACCGCTCGCGCATACATTGCTGGGGCCGCCGCTGCGGAAGCCGTCGTCAAAAACCCGCGCCTTGATGGTGAGTTGTTGCAGGCGCCCAAGGTCCATAGCCCGACCCGTTACCGTAGCCGAGGCTTTGCGCATATGCCGCAAAGATCGAGTTGGCGCAGGAAACGTCCCACGGAATCTCGTTGATGTAGGAAACCGCCGAGCCGTAGGTCGCAGAATTCGTGGCGCTCCAGTTGGTGGCCTGGTTGTTGGTCGGATAATAGTCGCCGAAATCGGTGCCGCCGACAGAAACGTTGTATGGAGTCGAGCGTAAAGCCGCTGACACCGATGCCGTGGTGGCATAAGTCTGTTCGCGTCGCAGCTGGCCGCGCCTTCGTCGCCCGAGGCCACGAACACCGACACGCCACGCGCCGCGGCGGTCTGATAGGTGGAAACATAGGCGGCGTTCCGCGAAGCTCCGTTTGCCGCCTCGCAATCGCCGTAGCTGAGGCTCCACAGCATGGTCGGGTCGTTCGCACTGTTCAGGTTCTGCATCGCAATCAGGCCGCCGAACGTCGACGTACCCGAATCGCCGCAGGAGACCATTTGCAACGCCGCATACGGCGCGGAAGCGCCGGCGTATTCCACGTCCAGCGCGATCTCCTCATCGGTGCCATCACCTGAGTCGCCGGGATCGGTACAGCTAGGATGCACCGCAGTGTAACTCGGGTATCCCGGCGCGGCGACGAACGCCGGCAGGCCGAAGGTCGAACGGAACTTGTCGAAGTCGGCGGTCGAGTAGGGATCTTCGTCCTCGATCAGCGCAATGGTTTGACCGGTACCGTTGACGCCCGCACTGAACAGCGGGCCGAAGTTGTAGATCGTCGCCAAATCCGCTGGCACCACCGCGTAGGTGGGGCCGCTGCCGAAGGTGTAGGCGGGTTTCGGCTTGAAATTCGCGTGCAGCTTGAAGTCGTCGATCGACACGATGCCGACCACGGCGGGCACCAGCGCGCTGGGGATTTCCGGCACGCTCATGTTGGCGATATGCGCGACGCCATCGACGTTCAGATTGTCAACTTCGGTATGAAAGGCTTGGCGCACCTGACCTGCAGTGCCGGAGAAATCAATCATCATGCCATCGGCATGGACGCGGTTGATGGTGAAGCCCTGCGATTGCAGCCAGCTCACGATCGTGTTGATATCCGACTGCGCCGGGCCAAATTCGCCCACCTGTTCCGCCGTCAGCCAGTGGTGATAATTCGGCGAACCGGGCGTGGTTTGCTCGGCCATGAATGCGTCGAGCGCCTGCTCGGAAGCATCCGGTCGGTGCAGCAGCAGCAGCATGTCGTTGAGCGCGAAATCGTTGGCGACCGCGCCAAGGTCGTTGGCTGCCGTCGCCTCGGGACGCACACCGGTCTGCATCGGCGACAATTGCGCCGGATTGATTGATTGCGTGATCTGCGGCACTGCCGGTGGCGGCGCAAAATTCGGCGGTGTCGCGGCGTTGACCTGTTTCATCGGCGCTGCGCTGAAAATCGTGCACAGAAACACGAACGCACTCATTGCCAGACGATTACGGAACATTGCTGGAACCCCTCGAGGAGAAAACGCGCCCGCAACGTGCGAGCAAACGCTGCCGGCCAGGCAGACACCAAACCGTTTGTCCGGAATGCCATTCCGGCTGTCTCGGCAACTCGTGACTCTAGCGACATGACTCACGACATGCAACCGATTGTGCGGACAACTTCCGTCGGGCCAACTTTGCTCATCGCAGGCAAAAAAAATCCCGCGACGTGAACCGCGGGATCCTGAATTTCAAGGCAGAGGAATCTTACATTCGGCAGCCTTCAAAGCCGTCGCTGAAGATGAAGGCCGGATTGGCGATCACGTCGAACGGGGCGCTCGTGCCCGACAGCGGGCCCGTGCTGGCATCGACGTTCAGCGGCGTATCGGCAAGCAGCGGCGGCGACGTGGTGAGCGAGTAGAACAGCTGGGTGCTGTTCGTCAATGTCGCCACACTGCTGCTCATGGTCGCCGAACCCAGACTCACCGGCCCGCCACAGGCGGTAACGGTGAAATTCACCACGCTGCTACTATCGCTGACGATGTTGCCGAATTGATCCTCTTCGGTCACGGCGATAGTACCCATGGCGGTACGTTGCAACACACCGGCCGGTAACGGCTGTGGCGGCTGCGTGGTGAAGACAAGCTGGGTCGCGGTGCCCGCAACGATATTGAAGCTGTTGCTGGTCGCCGCCGGCGCGACGCCATCGCTGGCGCTCAACTTGTAACCCGTACCGACTTTGTTCAGGGATACGCTACCGAATGTGACGTTGCCGTTCGCATCGGTGGCTGCGGTGCCGCCGCCGGACAAGGTTGAGCCGCCCGGATTGTTGCCAATTGCCAGCGTCACGTTGTCCCCGGGTACCGGGTTGCCGCCGCTATCCTTCACATTCGCAATCACGATAAACGTGTGTCCCGCCGTGATATTGCTGCCAGCCGCCGGTTGTGTGGTGTAGGTGATTGAAGCGGGCGCACCGACCGTAATATTGAATGGCGTGCTCGCCGCACCGGTCAACAAGCCGTCGATGGCGTTGAGCTTGTAGGCGGTGCCCACTTTATTCACTTTAAGGTTCGAGAACGTCGCCACGCCGCTGACCGCAGCCACCGTTGTCGTGCCAGTCAGGCTCGCGCCAACCGTGCCGCCGCTCAGCGTCAAGCTGACGTTCGAGGTGTTCGTGGTCACGACATTGCCGCTCGCGTCCTCGACGCTCACCGCCACCGTGATCGGCGCATTCGATGCGTAGCTCGCATTGGGTTCGGCCGTGAACGCGAGCTTGGCGGCTGACCCGAAAGAAACGCAACCCGGAAACTTGAACGAGCCGATGCGCGTTTGCCAGTTGCCACTGCTGCCGTGAGTCGTGGTGTCGTAATACTCGTTGGTGTACCAGAACGTGCAATCGTCGCTCGGGTCGATCGTCATCGACGAATAATCGCCCCAGCGATAGGGCGCAGCTCCGCCAATTTGCGAGCCGCCACCAGCGACCAAGGCGACTTCGCTTTGCGGCAAATCGTTCAATGGATCGGTGGCCAGTCGCCCGGCTACGTAGATGCTCGGGTAATCGCTGCTGCTGGAGCGGCTGTAGCCCATCGCCGCATTACCCTGATGGTCGACCGCGATAGCGGCCATCCAGCGCGATTTGGTCGTATCCGGCGCGAAGATCTGCTGCTGCACCGGCGTGGTATTGATCGTGCCGCCGGTGACGTTGATTTGCGCCCATTGCGATTGCGCCGGTGTGGTGCCGCCGTCGCCGGTGGTGTGCACGACCCAGATCGATTCGGCGCTGCCGATCCTGCGATACTGCACACGCTGCATCAGCCGATCTTCCAGGCTGTCGAGCAGCACGGTGCTCGTTCCTTTCTGCGGCACGAAATCCGTAGTGGTGGTGTTGTATACGTAGCTTGTCTGATTGACCACCGTCGCGGCACCGAGGGTACCGCCCGCACCGCAGTTGGTACCGGGCGTGAACTTGCGCACATTGAACGCGAAAGCTGTCTGCGATTCGGCGACGAAATATTCCGGTGTTCCGGATGGCGGCAGAGAACCGGGGCTACTGCCGAGCAAATCCGCTGGAATCATTGAAAATGGATAGGCGTTTCCGGAAGTGTAGGTCAAGTATCCGATCGAACTGGTCAACCCCGTGCCGGCATATAGATTGGCCGTATTGAACGAGGCGAAAATCGCGCCGCCATAATTGCCAAGGGGATACTGGAACCCGTTCGCGCCCATGTACAGGCAACCGTCGTTCCACAAGCCGAATTTCGGATAATCGTTCAACATATCCGAGGGCGGACCGCCCGCCGCATTTGTATCGATCTGGATAGCATAGAAATACCAGCCGCCGCTGACCGGATCGTTGGTCTTGGAAACCGCGATGCATTGGTAGAATGGCGTCGTCGGATTACCGCCGAGAAAAGTTGAACGCGAAATCGGTGAGTATCCAGCGATCGTTGCGTGCATCGTGCAGAACGATCGGATCACCGTCGTTCTTGTTCAAGCAAATAGTGTTGGTGCCGGAGGCACTCCACAAGTTGTTGATCGTGAATGCTGCGGAAAGCGTGCCAGTGGCTTTGGCGAAAATGCCGATCGCGGTATTGACCGATTGGACGTAGTAAGTCGGGCCGACGTCGCCATTGGTATCCGGCGGCCAACCACCGCCGGCCTGGCCGCCCGTGACGCTTTCGCTGAACCCCAGACCGGGGAAATTCGCGCTCGGCGCCGGCATTGGTGCCAGCGGGAAGCTGTTGGGCGCCTGCGGACCGTGCCGTGGCGGGAGCTGCGGCTTGAGATTCGGCGGCGCCTCGAGTTCATTCAGCAACAGGTAGTATTCGGGCGTCGTGAACGTTTGCGGCAGATCGCGCACGTCGCCGTTGTATTCGGTCGGCATGGTGACCGGCAAGGCAACCGTAGTCGCTGCCGGCGGTGGATTGGGTGCGTTGCCTTGTTGGGCGAATACGCTGGCGCTGCCCAGCACAGCGGTCAGCAAGGCCAACGAACGCACGGCCCGCAAGCCTGACGATACGGTACTGGACATGGCGGAAACCCCAGGTAATCGATCGCCCGCAACGTGCGAACACAGGCTTGCCGGTTTGCAAACACAAATAATCTGCCCGGAACGCGGTCCCGGCTGCCCACCCAAAGCGCGACTCTAATGACAACAATGGTGACAAGCAACTGATTGTGCGGACAACTTCTCGTCGGGCCAACTTTGCCCATCGCAGGCAAAAAAAATCCCGCGGCGTGACCGCGGGATCTGGTATCGAAAGGCGAACCGGTTACGGGCGACAGCTTTCGAAGCCGTCCGGAAAAATAATATCGCCGTTGGCGGTCACGCTTAACGACGCATTGACCGGCACGATTGGACTGCCGCCAACAATGGAAGCCGTAATCTGCGGGCTGCTTGCAATAAGGTTGTAGAAGCGCTGGCCGGTCGGCAACGCCGCCACGCCAGCGCTCATCGTTGCCATACCCAGATCCAGCGTCGCGCCACTGCAATAGGTAAGGGTGAAATCCACGGTCGCATTGTCGACAATCGTGTGGCTGCTGCCATCCTGCTCGGTCACTGTCACCGTGCCCAGTGGATTGCCCTGGGTTACGGAACCCGGCGTTGGAGTGAACACCAGCACATTGACTGCAAACTGCGCGTTTACACTGATACTGGCGTGCACATTCGTGTCGGTGCGGGGATTGGCCGTCGAAGAGTCGCTCCACTGCACGAAGTGATAACCGGCGTTCGGCACTGCCGTCACCGACGTGCCGCTGCCAGCGGGCACCACGGCTTGTGGCGTCGTACCGCTGATCGTACCGTTGCTATCGCTGGTGTAATTCAAGGTGTAGGCAGCCGCGACGCAACCCGCAAATTTGAACGAACCGATTCGCGTGTTCCAATTGAACGAGCCGTTACTGGCGATGTATTCGTTCGTATACCAGAACGTGCAATCGTCAATCGGATCGACAGTCATGGCGCTGTAATCGCCCCATCGATGCAGGCTGCGGGTGGACTGCGAACCGGTGCCGGCAAACAGGGTGGCTTCGGTTTCCATCGTGCCGAGCGCGTCGGCGGGCGTGCGCCCGGTATACGTCGCTGATGGGTACACGGAATTTGCACTGCTTGACGTGCTGTAGCCGAGCGCGATATCGCCAGCGCTGTCCATGGCGATCGAAGGCATCCAGCGGAATGTGGTATCCGGCGAGAAGGTGGATTGCTGATGGACCACCGGCGTAGTGCCCGGACTGCGGATTTCGTACCAGCGCACGCCGGAGTAGGTACTCACCACGACCGATTGGCTGGCGACCAGGGATTCGTGGTCACCGAAATTGCGGTAGGCCAGGCGGAACATCATTCGGTCGGCCAGTGAATCGAGTTGGTTGGCGGTGCCGGGCTGGGTGATGCAGGTGCCGCCCCCGCAAGCCGGCGCAAACGAAGCGACGCTAATCGCAGTCGGCCCGGTGAGCGTTGAATTGGCCGGCGTCGTCCAATCGACGTGGAATTTCCATAGATTGAGCTGGTTGGTTCCGTAGTTGATCAGGTAGTTTGGCGAACCGGCAGGCGGCGCAGTTGCGCCATCCAGATCCGACGGCAGCACGCCACCATAGCCAGACACGGAGTAACACTGCTGTGTGGCCGCGTTGCCGGCCAGCATATTGGTACGGTCGTAAGCACACAGGTTGCCGCCGGAAAACGTCTGGCCGGTGAACATGTTGAAGGTTTCGTAATACGCGTCCGGCCAGGAAGCCATCTTCGGATAATCCGGAAACAGCGTACTGCCGTAATTGAACGAGTAGCGATTCCAGGCGCCGGTGGCATCGCTGGTCTGCGATACCGCCACGCATTGCAGATACGGTGTGGTGCTCACCGAAAATTGCGAAATCACCCAGCGGTTGGCGGCACGATCGTAGATGACCACGCCGTCGCCGTCGTTGTTGGATTGGCAGCCGCCGCCGAAACCGGACCACAGCGTGTTCGTCGGCACCGGTCCGTAAATCACATTGCCCGTGGTCTTGTCGAACACCGCAAGTCCGGTGTTGACCAGCGCGACGTATTGGGTAAAGCCCACAGCGCCGTCGGTATCCGGCGGTGCATATTGAATGGTGAAAGTGCCTTGCGGGCCGGTAAACCCGTTGCCAACACCGTCCATGTTGCGGATCAAGCTGGGCGTGTTGCGGGTCTGGGCAGCCTTGCTCTGCACCGCGCCGTCGACCTGATCCGTCGAACCCGGCGGCAGCGGAATCAGGCCCTCGAAGTTCGTGCGCTTGCCATAGCCACCCGGCGGCACCACCGCGTTGCGCAGGGACTGCAAAACGTCGTGGTGATCTTCCCTGGTGACGGTCAGCACCGCAGGCGTTCCGGCGGCGGCAGCGTAGGCCTGGGGCGACATCACCGGCGGCGTATCTTCGTCCTTTGCCAGTACCGACGCGGACAGCGAGATACCCAACAACGCGGATACGAGCGCGCAAGCACCGAAACCGGTGCGATACGAAAAGATCATGACGAAACCCCAGGAATAAGATGGCGAAAGCGTGCCGCCATGGCACTTGGCGTCGACCGGCGCAGCTCGCGCCCCCTGTCTGGCGCGTGACTATACGGGCAACTCGGGGCGTAGACAACTATCCCGCAGCGGATGTACGGACAACCGATTCGCGCCGCTGCGCACGCAGTTCCACTACCCGGAAACTCTCTCCCATCTGTCCCGGCAAGGTCAGGCGTTTGATTTCCTGTGCGAGACGGTAGCGTTGGGCCTCGTCCCCGGCCTGCGCATAGGCGACGGTGAAAACCTCGTCCAGTCCATGCCGGATGAGGAATTGCGCCTGCGACACCACTGACGCCTCGAATCCAACGGCGCTGCCCGCTTCGATCAGCGCATCGAAATCCACGTGCGCGGTAATGTCCTGCAGGCCCGGCAGATATCAATGGGTCGTCGTGCGCACGCTGGCGAAAATGACAGCGCAGTGTTCCTTCGCGACGTTGCTGCGAGTAGTAGTCGGCACGCGCATAGCCGTAGTCGATAAACAGCATGCTGCCGTGTTGCAGCGTGCGCGTGACTTGCGCGAACCACGGCGCCAGCATCGGGCGGATTTCGGATGCATACGGACGCGGCAGCGCGTTGAGGTCGCCGATTACGCGATGTGCCGCCGCCGTCAGCGCGGCGTCCGCCGGAACTTCGCGCCAAACGAAGTGCCCCTCGTCATCGCTGCCGACGGCACGCGCGAACAAGCCTTCATCACGCAACACGAACAGGCGCACCGGCAGTGCGTCAACTACTTCGTTGGCGATCAGCGCGCCGGACCACGCTGCCGCGGGTGGCGCGTGCAGCCATTCGATCCGGTTTTGCAAATGTGGACAATGTTGCGAAATCGTCGTGTGCTGACGCTCGCGCAAATCCGCGCTCGTTTCCAGCAAACGATAGTGTTGCGGCAGCACGCCCAGACGTTCCAGTTCCAACAGCAGCTGCGCTGCCAGCGCGCCGCTGCCGGGGCCAAGCTCGAGAATATCGCCACCGGTTTTGCGCAGTTCGGGCAACAGCGCACGCGCCAGACAACGTGCAAACACAAATCCCAGTTCCGGTGCGGTGACGAAATCGCCGGCAGCGCCAAACTTCGCTGCCCCGGCGCTGTAGTAGCCCAGGCCGGGAGCGTAGAGTGCCAATTCCATGTAACGGGCAAAATCCAGCGCACCGCCGGCCGCGACGATTTCGCCACGAATCAGCGCAGCGACGCGCTCGCTGTGGGCGCGTTCATCCGCGGTCGGTTCGGGCAATTTCACGCGCACGCTGGCAATCCGTCCAAAAATGCGCTGCAATCCTCGCATGAAACCCGCTCACGGGCAGCGACCCGTCGCCTTGATCACCGGCGCTGCCAAGCGCGTCGGCGCGCAAATCGCGCGCAGCCTGCATGCGACCGGTTACGACATGGCCCTGCATTATCGGCACTCGCATGCGCAAATGCAGGCGCTGTGTGCAGATCTGGAAGCGGCCCGCGCCGGCAGCACGCTGTCGATACAGGCCGATCTTGCCGACGTCGGGCAGCTTCCGCAAATTGTGGAAAAGTGTATTTCCCGCTTCGGCCGGCTCGATGCGCTGGTCAACAACGCGTCCGCGTTCTACGCCACGCCAGTCGGCTCGGTAACGCCGGCGCAATGGGAAGAACTGTTCGCCAGCAATGCGCGCGCGCCATTTTTCCTCGCCCAGGCCGCCGCGCCGCATCTGAAAAGTGTACAAGGCAGCATTGTCAACATGGTGGATATCTACGCCGAGCGTGCCCTGCCCGGTCATCCCGTGTACTGCATGGCCAAGGCCGCACTATCCATGATGACGCGGACACTGGCGCAGGAACTCGGGCCGCAGGTGCGGGTGAATGCCATCGCCCCGGGCGCGATACTGTGGCCGGATTCGGGCAATGCCTACGCCGATCAACGCGAGTTGGTCGCGCGCACTCCGCTGCGGCGCACCGGAACGCCGGAAGAAATCGCAACGGCCGTACTGTTCCTGCTTCGCGATGCGACCTTCACTACGGGACAGATACTGAATATGGATGGCGGCCGTTCGCTGACGATTTGATTCACGTTACAGCGCTACGGGCGCACCCGGCGCTTCACTGCATTCGTGCCAGAGCTGGGCGATGCTGATTCCCGAAACCGGATGACTGTGGTCCGCAGCAATATCGGCCAGCGGTTGCAGCACGAACGCGTGGGCGAGTTCCGGCCGCGGAATCTCCAGATGCCCCGGGCCGTGCACGACACGGGCGCCGTACAACACGATATCGGCATCCAGCGTGCGGCTGGAAAAGCGCGGCACGTCGTGGCGGCGGCCATGCTGGTCTTCGAGCGCATGCAGCCAGTCGTTCAGCGCCTCCGGCTCCATCGAAGTATTGATGCCGACCGCCAGATTGATGAAATCCGGACCGTCGAAACCCACTGGCGCAAACCGATATGCCGGGGAAACCTCGATATCGCCGAAGCGCTCGCGCAATTCGTCCAATGCGGCAGCAAGATGACGCTCCGCATCGATATTGGAACCCAGGCTGAGCCAGACGCGTGTCACGGCAACGAGCTCATGTCGGCCGCGCTGCGTTCGATGACAACGCCCACTGCCTTCGAGCCGGTCACCGCACCGGGCTTGGACAACTTCAGGCGCAACCAGACCACGCCAAATTCGCTGCGCACGATATCGGCGCAACGCTCGGCCAGCGTTTCCACCAGCTCGAAATGGGATGCTTCGACAAAGGCAATCAGGCGCTTGGCGATCTTCTTGTAATCGAGCGTATCTTCGATGCGATCGCTCGCCGCCGGCCCGCGATTGTCGAACGCCATTTCCAGGTCGAGGGCGACGGTTTGGCGAATCTTGCGCTCCCAGTCGTAGATGCCGATGACGGTCTCGATGCGCAGGTCTTCGATGAAGACGGTATCCATTCAGGCCGGCTCCAGGGGCGGCAGCGATTCCAGATCCCAGCGCGGCGTCACCTTGATCTCCGGGCCGTCGTGCAGGCCGGCCTGCAGGCGCAAAGCGCCGGCCAGCGCGATCATTGCGCCGTTGTCGGTGCAGAATTCCAGGCGCGGAAAATACACGCGAAAGCCTTCTCGCTGCGCCGCGTCGGCCAGTTGCGCGCGCAACTTGCGATTCGCGCCGACGCCGCCGGCGATCACCAGGCGCTTGCAGTGTGTCGCTTGCAGCGCACGCCGGCACTTGATCAGCAGCGTTTCGACGATGGCGTCTTCGAAGCCGCGCGCGATATCCGCCTTGGCGTTGGGCTCCTGCGCATGTGCCTGATAGGCGAGCAGGACCTGGGTCTTCAGGCCGCTGAAGCTGAAATCCAGACCGGGCCGATCGGTCATCGGTCGAGAAAATCTGAAACGCCCGGGCGTGCCGGATTCGGCCAGTTTCGCCAGCGCCGGACCACCCGGATACGGCAGGCCCATCAGCTTGGCGGTCTTGTCGAAGGCCTCGCCGGCAGCATCGTCCAGCGTATCGCCCAGCAACCGGTAACGGCCGATGCCGGCCACTTCGACCAGCATCGAATGACCGCCGGATACCAGCAGGGCCACGAACGGCGGCTGCGGCGGGTCGGGCTCGAGCAAGGGCGCGAGCAGATGACCTTCCATATGGTGTACGCCGATCGCCGGAATATCCAACGCCCATGCCAGCGCGCGCGCGGCAGAAGCGCCGACCAGCAGCGCACCGACCAGACCGGGGCCGCAGGTGTAGGCGACACCGCCCAGGTCGCCTGTGCTGATGCCGGCCTTGGCCAGGGTTTCCCGGATCAGGGGCAGCAATTTGCGCACGTGGTCGCGACTGGCCAGTTCCGGCACTACGCCGCCGTAATCGGCGTGCATGGCGATCTGGCTATACAGGGTATGCGCGAGCAACCCGCGTTGCGATATCGAACACGGCCACGCCGGTTTCGTCGCAGGAGGTTTCCACGCCCAGTACGGGCCCCGATTTTGCAATTTTCAGGTTTGACACGGTAAAATATGCGGCTCGCCCGGTCGTCCGGGTATTAGTGTACAGCGGAGTCTCCATGCCCAACGTCAAAGTGCGCGAGAACGAGCCTTTCGAGTTCGCGCTGCGCCGCTTCAAGCGCACCTGCGAAAAGGCCGGCGTGCTGGCCGAAACGCGCAAGCGCGAGTTCTACGAAAAGCCCACCCAGGAGCGCAAGCGCAAGGCCGCCGCCGCGGTCAAGCGCCATTTGCGCCGCGTCTCGCGCGACGTGACCAAGCGCAAGCGTTTGTACTGAGCCAACGCGTTTCGCTGTGACTGCGGCCGGTCGCGCGAGCGCCCGGCCGTTTGTGTTTTCGGCACCCGGAACCAGCCCATGAGCCTGAAAGAAAAACTCGTCGAGGATATGAAAACCGCCATGAAAGGCGGCGACAAGGAACGTCTGGGCGTAATCCGCCTGATCAACGCCGCGATCAAGCAGCGCGAAGTGGACGAGCGCATCATGCTCGACGACGCACAGGTGCTCGTCGTGATGGAAAAGATGCTCAAGCAGCGCCGCGATTCAGTCGAGCAGTTCCAGAAAGCCGGCCGCACCGATCTGGCCGACAAGGAAACCTTCGAGATCGGCGTGATCCAGGGCTACATGCCCGCACAACTTTCCGCCGCGGAAGTCGATGCAGCCATCGCCGCGGCCATTGCCGAATCCGGCGCGGCGGGTCCGAAGGACATGGGCAAGGTAATGGGTCTAGTCAAGACCAAGGTCGCCGGCCGTACCGACATGGGCAAACTGTCGGAATTGGTCAAGGCGAAGTTGGCTGGCTGAAGGCAGCAGGCCGCCTGCAACCGGAATCGGAGAAAATTTGTGACAAATTCAAACCCACTTCGGCGCTCACGCGACGACCGCATGATCGGCGGCGTCATGGGCGGCCTGGCCAAACACTGGGGTCTGGATCCGGCGTACGTGAGAATCGCGTACGTCCTGTTGTCGATATTGTCCGCAGCGTTTCCGGGCGTGTTGGTCTATCTGATTATGTGGGTGGTGATTCCGGAAGAAACTTGACCGTCCCGGTTACGCCATCGAGATCGAGAACCCGTAGATCGGGTTCCAGACTAGGCTAGCGGGCTGCGAGCAGCGGCGCATACACGTTAGTATGTGAGCAGCGCAGCAGCCCGTGTAACGCAGTATGCGGGCCTGAGATACGGGTTATCGCATGGCCGGCCGCATTCCAGAACGATTCATCGATGACCTGCTCGCGCGCATCGACATCGTCGAGGTGATCGAGCAGCGTGTGCCGTTGAAGAAATCCGGACGCGACTGGAGCGCCCGTTGCCCCTTCCATGACGAGCGCTCGCCCTCGTTCACGGTCAGCCCGAGCAAACAGTTCTATCACTGCTTCGGTTGCGGTGCGCACGGCAGCGCGATCAAATTCCTGATGGAATACGATCGTCTCGAATTCGTCGATGCGATCGAGGAACTGGCGTCCCGCGCGGGCCTTAAGGTGCCGTACGAAGGCGGCGGCAAGCGCACGCCGCAGGAGGATTCAGCGGATCTGTATACCCTGCTCGACGCCTGCGCGAAATATTACCGGCGCGAGCTCGGCAAGAGCGGCAAAGCGCGTGCGTATTTCGACACCCGCGGCCTCGACCCACAGACGATCGAACGCTTCAGTCTGGGCTTCGCGCCGGATGCCTGGGATGGGATCAAATCCGCACTCGGCACGAATCCGCAGCGCATTGCCCTGCTGGAAAAAGCCGGCATGCTGACCAGCGGCGAGCGCGGCACGACATACGACCGCTTCCGCGATCGGGTGATGTTTCCGATTCAGGATCGGCGCGGTCGCGTCATCGCATTTGGCGGCCGTGTTCTTGCGCCCGAGGACACACCCAAATACCTCAACTCACCCGAAACCCCGCTGTTCCACAAGGGCCAGCAGCTGTTCGCGCTGTGGCAGGTGCGGCAGGCGCACAGCAAGATTCCGCGCCTGATCGTGGTCGAGGGCTACATGGACGTGATCGCCCTGTTCCAGCACGGCATCACCCAGGCCGTCGCGACGCTCGGAACCGCGACCACGCGCGATCATGCTGAATTGCTGTTCCGGCAGTGCGCGGATGTGTATTTCTGCTTCGATGGCGATCGCGCCGGCCGCCAGGCCGCGTGGCGCGCAGTGGAATCGGTACTGCCGCGCATGCGCGACGGACGCCAGGCGTTTTTCATGTTTCTGCCGGATGGCGAAGACCCCGATTCACTGGTGCGCAAGGAAGGTCAGGCCGGCTTCGAGCAGCGTCTGCAGCACGCCACGCCGCTTTCGGAATTCTTTTTCGCGGAATTGGGCAAGGATGTGAATCTGGCCAGTCTCGACGGCAAAGCGCGGCTGGCCGAACACGCGCGACCGCTGTTGGCGCAGATTCCGGACGGCGCTTTCCGCGACCTGATGCTCGGCGAGCTCGAGCGCATCACCAACGTGAAACTGCGCATCGACGCGCCTGCCACCGCACCGCGCAGATCCGTGCGGCCACCGGAACGCAGTTTGATGCGCACCGCCGTCGCGCTGCTCGTGCAGCATCCGGCTTTCGCCGAATCCCTGCAGCCGCCTTGGCTGTTCACCACCTTGCGCCAACCGGGCATCGCCCTGCTTGCCGAACTCATCGCGCTGTGCCGCGAACGTCCGACCATGTCGACGACGGCATTGCTCGAACATTTCCACGCCCGCGACGAAGCCCGCGCCTTGCAGAAACTCGCGACGGAGCTGGATTTTCCCGGCGAGGACGATGTCCTGCGTGCGGAATTCATTGCCGCCATCGGCCAGCTTGACCGGCAGACCTTGCAGCAACGCCGCGACGAACTCGATGCGAAAGTGGCCGAGCAGGGATTGTCGGCGCTGGCCGCGGAAGAAAAGACCGAGCTACGGGATTTGCACAAGCAACTCGGGAATCTCTGAAAAATCGTCGTGAGCGATGGCAGATTGCGGGCCGCCGGCGCGAGACTGCCGCGCGCAGCAGATTGGTCAGAGCTTGCTGCTGCGCGAATCCTTGAGAACGACCTGCGCCGCATTGTGACCCGGCGCGCCGGTGACCCCGCCGCCGGGATGCGTGCCGGCGCCACATAGATACAGACCTGGCAACGGGCCGCGATAATTCGCATAGCCCAGCATCGGCCGCGCGGTGAACAGCTGATCCAGCGACAGCGCGCCATGAAAGATATCGCCGCCGTCAGACCGAAATGCCGTTCCAGGTCCAGCGGGCTCACATCTGGCGACCCAGAACCGAGTCCGTGAATCCCGGCGCATGGCGGTCGACCGTCGTCGATCATCAGGTCGGCGACCTCGTCGCGGTGATCGTCCCAGGACGCGCCGTCGGGAAGCATCGGCGCGACGTGCTGGCAGAACAGGCTGGCGACATGCTGGCCTCGCGGCGCCAGGCTGTCGTCCAGCGTCGAGGGGATCAGCATCTCCACGATCGGCTCCTTCGACCAGCCAGTCGCGCGGGCGTCGCAGATAGGCCCGGTCCATATAGGCCAGGCTGGGCGCCATGATGATGCCGGCGGTCAGATGATCGCCGCGCCCGGCAGGCAGGCGAAGCGCGGCAGCGCGCGACAGCGCCACATTCATCCGGAACGTGCCCGAGCCGCAGCGCTAGTGCGCCGATGCGTTCGCGGAAGTCCGCCGGCACCAAGGCCGGATCGACCAGGCGCTCGTAACAACAGTTTCGGATTGAGGTTGGACGACGACGCGGCGCGCGCGGAAGACCTCGCCATTCTCGGAGACCACGCCGACCGCGCGCCCCTTCTCGACGATCACCTCGCGCACCGGCGCTATCGACGCGGATATCGACGCCCTGCGGCACTGGCCGGCCTGGCCATGGCCTGGGTGATCGCGCCCATGCCGCCGATGGCGTGGCCCCAGGCGCCCTTGCTTGCCGTTCACCTCGCCGAACACGTGATGCAGCAGCACATAGCGCCGAGCCCGGCGTGTAGGGGCTGGCGTAATTGCCGACGATGCCGTCGAAGCCGTAAACGGCCTTGATCGGATCGCTCTCGAACCAGCCGTCGAGATATTCGCCGGCCGAGCTGGCGAACAGCGCCAAGAGATCGCGTTCGCGCGGGCATGTCCAGCGCACTTCGAAGCGCCTGCCCAGCTTTGCCGCCGCGCAGCAATTCCGGCAGCGCCGCCAGCCAGCCGCCCGCGGCGACGTTCGGCGGCGTCTGCAGCATCAGGTCGCGCACCACGTCGGCGACCGCATCCAGCCGCGCATCATAGGCAGCCAGCCGCTCCGCATCGCGTGGCGGAAAACTTTGCCACCTCCGCGTTCGTCCGCCCCTCGCCGACCGCCAGATAGCGGCCGTCGGCCATCGGCAGGAAATTGGCCAGCTTGCGCTGACACGATCGTGCAGGCCGTGGCGCGGGCAGCTCCAGATCGGCGATCATTTTTGGCTGCAGCAGCGAGACCGTGTAGCTGGCCACCGAATTGCGGAAGCCGGGATGGAATTCCTCGGTCACCGCCGCGCCGCCGACCACGCCGCGGCGCTCCAGCACGCAACCTTCAGGCCGGCCGGCCAGATAGCAGCGCAGTCAGGCCGTTATGGCCGCCACCGATCAGAATCGCATCGAAAATGCTTGCGTTCATGCCTTGATCCGGTAAGCATTCCCGTAGCCGAAATTGTGTAGTATACTTGGGTTTCTGTGTTTGCCGGGCTCACTGCAGTTCGTGACCCGATGCCCCGATCCTACGATCCGCTACGGCGTCTCCTCCGCACTCCTTGCACACCAGTACCCCGGCTTGTCCATGAGCAAGCCGATTTCATCCACCCATGTTCCAGGAGTTTTTATGTCGGATCGTCAGGTCGGCACCGTAAAGTGGTTCAACGACGCCAAGGGCTTCGGCTTCATCAGTCGCGAAAGCGGCCCGGATGTGTTCGTGCATTTCCGCGCCATTACCGGCTCGGGCTTCCGCACCTTGCAGGAAGGCCAGCGCGTCAGCTTTGAAGTCACGCAGGGCCAGAAAGGACTGCAGGCCGAGAACGTCAGCGCCGCTTGAGTTGCTGCCAGCTACAACCGCGCGGGGACGCAATGTCCCCGCGCCTTTTGCATTGGAGAAACCGAATGCTGACACTGGATGTACGCGGACTGCCGCGATCGATGACCGAAACATCCCTGCAGCAACTGTTCGCCACGCATGGCCGCGTGTTCGGACTGCGCATGGCAAAGGATCTGTTCAGTGGCGAGTGCAAGGGCTTCGCGGAATTGAAAATGGAAGGCCACGAAGCGCGCAGCGCGATCGCCGCGCTCGACGGCTCCGCCCACGACGGCGCCATGATTCGCGTATCGCTGCACAGCGACCGGCCGCAGCGTCGCGGACGCCGCTGAGGAAACCTCTGAATAAACTCCTGCGCTGGCGTCTCGCGCCGCTACAGTAGCGCCGCCAGGTCCTTGCCGATTTTTTCCGGCGTGTCGGTCGGCGCGTAACGTGTCACTACCTTGCCGTCCTTGTCGATCAGGAATTTGGTGAAGTTCCACTTGATCGACTCGCTGCCGAGCACGCCACGGGCTTCGCGCTTGAGGTATTGGTAGAGTGGATGCGCTTTTGCGCCATTGACCTCAACTTTTGCGAACAGCGGAAACTTGACGCCGTAATTGAGCGAACAGAAATTGCGGATCTCGGCTTCGTCGCCGGGTTCCTGGTGCCCGAACTGATCGCACGGGAATCCAAGCACGACCAGGCCCTTTTCCTTGAATTTCTCGTATAGCGTTTCCAGGCCCGTGTACTGCGGCGTGAAACCGCATTTGCTGGCGACATTCACCACCAGCAGGGTTTTGCCTTTGTAGGCCGCGAGTTTCTCTTCGCTGCCGTCGATGGTCTTGGCGGAAAAATCGTAAATACTGGTCATGACGCGCTCGCGCAGGCAAGATGGTGCCAGTAAGCCACGTTTGCGCGGATTTGTGAAGCGTGCGGCTTGAACTTTCCCGGCGCAAACGCAGTCTGGGTTTATCGCATTTCGTTTTGGTTGGCCATCATGCACGGATTTCGCAGCATTTCATTCGGCCTCATCGCGGCGACTGTGCTCAGTTTGGCCGGCTGCAGCCATTCACACGTCGCATGGCAACTTGCCGATGTCAGCGGCCACTTGCCCGATCTGCAATTTTCCCTGACCGACGACAATGGCAAGGCCGTGACCGCGGCCGACTTTGCCGGCAAGACCAATCTGCTGTACTTCGGTTACACCCATTGCCCGGATGTATGTCCGCTCACGCTGACGCATTTGCATATGGTGATGCAGCGTCTCGGTGCACAGGCTGCCGGCGTGCATGTACTGTTCGTCAGCGTGGATCCGGCCCGCGATACGCCGGCGCTGCTGCATCAGTACGTGAATGCGTTCGATCCGCGCATCACCGGCCTGTCCGGCACGCCGGACCAGATTCAGACGCTGGCCAAGCGTTATCGGGTCGCGTTCAATCGCGAAGCGACCAAGCCCGACGGCAGCTACGACGTCAGCCACAGTTCCGGCATTTATATTTTCGATGCCAGCGGTCGTGCGCGTCTGCTCGCCACCTCGGCCGATTCGGTGGACGCCATCGTGCACGATTTGCGCGCGCTGCGCGGCGGCGCGACATGAAACGCTGGCTGCTGCTGGCGGGATGCCTGTTTGCCGCCGTAGCGGCGCATGCGGCCGGGAATTCGGTGACGGTCGCAGACGCCTGGGTACGCTGGCTGCCGGGCGATCTGCCGGCGGGCGGATACGCGACGATCGCAAACCACGGCGCATTCGCGATTCGCCTGCTCGATGCAGAAAGTCCGGACTTCGCCATGGTGATGCTGCACCGTTCGGTGCAGCGCGATGGCGTCGAGAAAATGGAAGCGGTCACGGGCATGGACGTACCCGCGCACGGCAGCGCGCAACTCGCACCCGGCGGCTATCACCTGATGCTGATGCAGCCGCGCCACGCGATCGCTCCGGGTGATCGTGTGCATTTGCGCCTGCATTTTTCCGATGGCGAAACGGTTGAATCCGACTTTGCCGTGCGCCCGGCGACTGCACAGGACAGCACCCACTGACGGGTCGCGCTCAGACAGTGGTGGTAACCGCGCCCACGCGTCGGCGCAAGCGTCCGCGCGAAGACAGCTTCACCCAATGGTGAAACGCCAGCAGCGCCGCGATCACGCTCATCATCGATGAGGGAATCCACAGAATCAATCCACCCAGATATTGATCGGTGGCCGGATCAATGCCGCCGAACGCGCGCCCGCACAAATCGTAGATCGGATACAAATCCGCGTGAGTGAAGGTGATGTAGGCGCCGAGCAGAATCTGCGGAAAGATCACCAGCAAAGCCAGGATCACGCGCGTGCCCGGCGCCAACCGCGCCGGCGGCCGCGGCCGCGGATCCAGAATCAGCCACCAGAAAATCAATCCGTCCACGGCCATACTGATGTTCATCAGCCGGTACAGTCGCCAGTCGAGCATCGCATCGAAGTGGATCGAAGGCCACAACCACAGATAGATCAGGCCGACGAACATCAGCCCCGCCACCGCAGGTTGCAACAGCACCTTCATGATCGCGCGCGCCAACCGGCTTGACAGCGCCGGTCGCAGCCAGCGCACGCGCCAACGCAATGGCAGCGCCGCGCGCAACACCGGTCCGGGATAGGCCAGCGCGATCAGGAACGGTCCGAGATGATGCAGACCCAGATGCTGAATGCGATGAATGAAGAATTCGTGCTCGGCATAGTAGTCCAGACGCGTGTGCAAGCCGACGTAGATGACCGCCAGTCCGAGCCAGAATGCCAGTTGACGTGGCCACGGCACATGCCGTGCCATGCATCCGCGCAGGTACAACGCCGCCGACACTACGACCACCAGCACCACCGTCGCCGACGGCTCCCAGGGCACCAGCCATTGCAGCCAGGACATCGGCACCGCTCAAACCTGACCGACGCGATGCAGCGGCATGATCGTGTGCCGCAACGGCGACACATCGACGTAATGATCAATCAGCAGGAATGCGAATAGCGCCATCAGATAGACGATGGAATAATTGAACACGCGCATGGAGAAACGCTCGTCAGGCGGATCGAGCAGGCGAATCGCGTAGTACAGAAATCCCGCACCTAGCACCAGCGCACCGCCCAGATAGAACAATCCGCTCATGCCGGTCAGATACGGCAGCATGCTGACGATGAGCAACAGCACGGTGTAGAACAGTACATGCCAGCGCGTGTATTCCACGCCATGCGTGACCGGCAGCATCGGTACCTGCGCGCGTGAATAATCGTCGCGGCGAAAAATCGCCAGCGCCCAGAAATGCGGCGGCGTCCACACGAAGATGATCAGGCACAGCAGCAATGCGTATGGGTCCAGTTGACTGGTCACTGCGGTCCAGCCCAGCACCGGCGGAATCGCACCGGCAATGCCGCCGATGACGATGTTTTGCGGTGTGGCGCGTTTCAGGAACGCCGTGTAGATCACCGCATAGCCGATCAAGCCGGCGAACGTGAGCGCCGCGGTCAGTGCGTTGACCTGCGTCGCCAGCACGATCATCGACAGCACACCGATCGAGCTGGCAAACACGAATGCCTGGCGCGGGGTCAGTTGCCCGGTGGCCAGCGGGCGCTGCGACGTGCGCACCATCACTTTGTCAATGCGCTGGTCGATCAGCTGGTTGAACGCCGCCGCCGAGGATGACGCCAGCCAGATGCCCAAGGTGCCAAACAATACTGCGCGCCACGGTGGCAACCCCGGCACGGCGAGCAGCATGCCGATAACCGCACAGAACACCAGCAGCGCGACGATGCGCGGCTTGGTCAGCTCGAAGTATTGGCGGGCAATGGCGATCATGCCTGCAGTCTAGCCCGACACCGGGCGCAGGCGCACGCACAAGGCCAGCAACGAGAACAGCAGCAACGCCGCCCCGGCGTTATGCGCGGCAGCAACCGGCAGCGGCAGAGCGAACACCACGTTGCTGATGCCAAGACCGAACTGGACGAGCAGCAAAATCCCGAGGACGGCGACGTAGCCGCGCAATGCCGGAGTGCGCCACCCGCGCAGCACCAGCGCCGATATGTACGCGAACACGACCAGCGCACCGATGCGATGCGCGAGCTGTATTGCCGTGCGTGCCGTCCCGTCGAGCACGCCACCTTCATAGTCAACGCCGATATGGCGCAATAAAATGAATGCCTGATGGAAATCAGTCGCTGGCCACCAGACGCCGAGGCAAGTCGGGAAATCCGTGCCGCAAGCGAGTGCGGCGTAGTTGCTGCTGGTCCAGCCGCCGAGCGCGATCTGGATTGCGACCAGCACAATACCGGCGATCGTAATGCGGCGCAGCCCTGCACTGTCCGCCGGCGCCGGCGACGTCAGTGTCAAGCGCAGAGCCGTGTACGCGAGCAGGGCGAACAGTGCCATGCCGCCGACGAGGTGCGCGGTCACCACAAGCGGCAGCAATTTCCAGGTCACCGTCCACATGCCGAGCGCCGCCTGGAAAAAAATGAATCCAGCGGCAAACAACGGCACGAATGCCAGACGACCGATGCGTTCGCGCCGCCACCACGCCCAACCGGCGAGCGCGAAGGTGAGCAGACTGAGCCCGCCAACCAGAATGCGATGCGCTTGTTCGCGCCAGGCCTTGTCGGCGTCGTACGGCCGTTGCGGAAACGCGGCATCCGCATGCGCAACTTCGTGCGCCTGCGTCGGCCAGGTCAGTTTGCCGTAACAGGTCGGCCAATCCGGACACGACAAGCCGGCGTTGGACAGGCGCACGAATGCGCCGAACAAGATCACCAGCAGCGCAAACGCGGCGGCGCTCCAGGCCAGGCGACGCAAACCGAGGTTGGAACCTGTGAAAGTGTGCATCAGTAGATGATTTGCACGATGTCGTTGCGCAACCCCTGCGCGGAATAACCGGCGGGATACCACAACACGAGTTTGCCGTTCGCGTCCACCAGAGCCAGCGCCAGCGCGTCGTCGCCACTCGCGCGCTCACCGGCGAACGCGCCGGTGTCGTCGCGACCCGCTTCAAGCGGTGCATTCGCAGTCACGAATCCGGGCGGCAGCGGCGGACCCAGGTACAGCATGCGCAGGCGCTCGGCGTTACGGCCCAGCGTGATGCGCATGCGCAGGGCTTCTTCGAGACGCGTTCGGCAATCCCGGGCGCATTCGGTCCCGGGCAGCATCAGCAAGGTCCAGCGATAATGCGGATCGCGCCAGACATAACGGCTGCCGTCCGCGAGCGTGATCGAGGCGGCGCCGACGTCGCGCGGCGGATCGACGAGCGTCCCGCTGTTGCGCGTGTTTAGCGGATGCCAGCCGCCAGCGAGCAGCAAGAATGCCAGCGCCAGCGGCAGGGCGAACAGCAGCAGCAGCGCGGCGAGCACCAGACGATTACGGGACGATTTGTTCATTTCGTTGCATTTTCCACTTTTATCCAATGCCGGCCGACGAAAATTACCAGCGCCACCACGGCGAAGGCGAACCACTGCACGGCGTATCCCTGATGGCGTTCCGGCGTCATCACTTCCGGCTTCCATTCGCGCACGAAGCCGCTGGCGGGCGCCGCATCCAGCAGCAGCATTCGCGGTAGCAGCGGCCGGCCCAGATCGGCGGCAATCGGCCCGGCATCCAGATACAGCGTCAGCTTCGGCCAGGTTTTCTGCGTTGGCAGTGCATTGCCACCAAGGCGCAATCCGCCCGTGGGAAAGGGCGCGTACAGGCCGCGTAGCGCAATCTGACCGGTCTGCAGCTCCGGCGCCGCCGGCTGCGTGCCGGGCATATGATTCCAGGCAACCCAGCCGCGATCGACCAGCAACAGATCCGGGCGTGCATCGATCGCGAACACGCCGATCGCATGTACGCCGATGCGGCCGTGGTCGGCCTGTTCGTCGAGCCAATAGCCGCGATCACGCAGATAATGACCGGTGACCTGCATATGCGGATAGTGCTGCGCGTCGCGCGTGGCCGCCTGCGCCTGCGCCAGATCCAGAACCGGCGCATCAGCGGCCGTCGCAAACGCGGCGAACAGTCGCCGCTTCTGCGCGGCGCGATCCAGTTGCCACACACCGAGTGCGACGAACGCGATCACGCCGAACGTCGTCAGCAACCAGGCAAATGCGCTGGGCCGCTGCCAATGCCGCGCGGTCATCGCAGTGCGGCGCTATACTGGCGCGCGCATCGCCGCACGGAAAATTCGCTCATGTGGACTACGTTCGCCATCGTCGCCTTTCTGCTCGTGATTCTCTACAACCTGGGCGCGGGTTTGTACTACATGATGGTCGACAAGGGCACGACGGATCGCACGGTGCGCGCGCTGACCTGGCGCATCGGCCTATCGGTGCTGCTGATCCTGCTGCTGATCCTGGGCATCCTGACCGGCGTGATCCATCCGCACGGGATTCAGCGCTGACTCCGAGTATCGTCAAGTCCTGAAAGCGAAGCGCTGGCAAGGCGCGAGGCCGGGAGTGAACCGGAATTTGCTGTTTGCAAATGAGGATTCACGAGCAGCCGATTAGCGCAGCCAGTGCGAGTTATCCTCAGAGAACGTAAACGAAGATAAACAAGCCCAGCCAAACCACGTCCACGAAATGCCAATACCAGGCCACGGCTTCGAACGCGAAATGGTGGTCGCGATCGAAATGGCCGCGCAGGCAGCGGAACCAGATCACCGTGAGCATGATCGCGCCCAAGGTCACGTGCATGCCGTGGAATCCGGTCAGCATGAAGAATGTCGAACCGTAGATGCCGCTGCCGAGGGTGAGATTGAGCTTGGTGTAGGCCTCGATGTACTCGTGCGCCTGGAAATTCAGGAACAGTACGCCGAGAACCACGGTCGCGGCCAGCCAGATCAGCAATTGCCGGCGATTGCCGGCGCGCAACGCGTGATGGGCGATGGTGATGGTCACGCCCGAGGACAACAGGATCAGGGTATTGAGTAGCGGCACGCCCCACGCCGGCATGGTCTGGAACACGCCGCCGATCGCATCCGGACCATTGGTCGGCCAGGCCGGCGCGAAGTCTTTCCAGAGAAAGAAATTGGTCAGCGCGCCGTCGCCCTCGCCGCCAAGCCACGGAACCGAGAAATTACGCACATAGAACAGTGCGCCGAAAAACGCACCGAAGAACATCACCTCGGAGAAGATGAACCACATCATGCCCATGCGGAACGAGGTGTCGACCTGCTTGTTGTAGGTGCCGGCCAGCGACTCGCCGATCACGGTGCGGAACCAGCCGAACAGCATCGACAGCAGGCATGCGATGCCGAGCGCCATGACGTACTTGCCCGGCTCGAACTCGTTCATCCACAGGGCGGCGCCACCGACCGTGAAGAACAAACCGAACGATCCGAGAATCGGCCAATGCGTGCCATGCGGGATGTAGTAAGCGCCTTGTGCGTGTGACATGGTGATTTCCCGTTAGATAGGTTGCATGTTGCCGGCACGCATCAGTGCGACAAACCCTGCGTTAGAAAGAACAGCAGATAGATTGCCAGCGCCAGAATAGCCACGATCCACGCGGTGCGCTTGATGGCGCGACGCTGCTTTGAATTCGGGCTAACAGGTAGTGGAGCCATGTCGCAAACGCTCAAACAATGAACTTGGATAGTGCAGTCTCGGATGGCCGCTTCTTGACCCCGGCTATCATGGATGATTGCATGAAATTGAAAAGTGCGGGCACGGATGGCCGCTTTTTGATCCCAGCAATCATGGATGATTGCATAAGCTAGTGTGTGATATCGCCATGCGCCAGATCCACGTTATGGATGATCGGCGGCGTAGTGAACGTGTGGAACGGAGCCGGCGACGGCACGGTCCACTCCAGACCATGCGCGCCTTCCCACGCGCGTGCGGCCGCAGGGGCGCCATACTTCCTCGAGTGCCACAGGATGAAGAACATCATGAACGGCGTCAGATACATGCCATAGGCGCCAATCGTGCTGACGAAGTTCCAGTCGGCGAAAGCGACATTGTAGTCGGGGATGCGGCGCGGCATGCCGGCCAGTCCGAGAAAGTGCTGCGGAAAGAACAGTACGTTGACGAACACCATGGTCCACCAGAAATGCACCTTGGCCCAGGTTTCGTTGTACATCCTGCCGGTCCACTTCGGCCACCAGTAGTAAATCGCGGCGATGATCGTGAACAGCGCGCCAGTGACCAGCACGTAATGGAAATGCGCGACGACGAAGTAGGTGTCCTGATACTGGAAGTCGGCCGGCACGAGCGCGAGCATCAGGCCGGAGAAACCGCCGATCGTGAACAGAATGACAAAGGAGATCGCCCACAGCATCGGCGCTTCGAACGACAACGATCCGCCCCACATGGTTGCCACCCAGTTGAACACCTTCACCCCGGTCGGGATCGCGATAAGCATGGTCGAATACATGAAGAACAATTCCCCGCCCAGCGGCATGCCGACGGTGAACATGTGGTGGCCCCAGACGATGAACGACAGGAACGCGATGCTGGCCAAGGCATAGACCATCGCCTGATAGCCGAACAACGGCTTGCGGCTGAACGTCGGGATGATCTCGCTGATGATGCCGAAGCCCGGCAAGATCATGATATAGACCTCGGGATGGCCGAAGAACCAGAAGATGTGCTGGAACATCACCGGGTCGCCGCCGCCGGCGGCATTGAAGAAACTGGTGCCGAAATACTTGTCGGTAAGCAGCATCGTTACCGCGCCGGCAAGCACCGGCATCACCGCGATCAGCAGGAACGCGGTAATCAACCACGCCCACACGAACACCGGCATCTTGAGCAGATCCATGCCGGGAGCGCGCATGTTCAGAATCGTGGCGATGATGTTGATCGCACCCATGATCGAACTGATGCCCATCAGATGGATCGAAAACACCATGAACGCCATGCTGTCGCCGCCCTGGATCGACAGCGGCGGGTACATGGTCCAGCCGCCGGCCGGCGCGCCCCCGGGCATGAACAGGGTGGACAACAGCAACAGGAACGCGAACGGCAGGATCCAGAACGACCAGTTGTTCATGCGCGGCAGCGCCATGTCCGGCGCACCGATCATCATCGGCACCATCCAGTTGGCCAAGCCGACGAACGAAGGCATGATCGCACCGAAGATCATGACCAGACCGTGCAGCGTGGTCATCTCGTTGAAAAAATACGGTTGCACGAATTGCAAGCCGGGCTTCATCAGCTCGGTGCGGATGACGCCGGAAAACGCCGCGCCGATACACACCATGATGAACGCGAAGATCAGATACAGCGTGCCGATGTCCTTGTGATTGGTCGAGAACACCCAGCGATGGATAAAGCCATGCGGCTTGTCATCGTGGTGATCGTGCTGCGTGGCGGCGTAGGTGGTCATGGCAACCTCGTCAATTTGTTTGCGTCGGCCACCGGAGCGGCCGGAGCATTGGCCTTCAGCGTCTGCGCTTCCTGCTCGTCCAGCCACTTGCGGAATTCGGGCATCGGCACGGCCTTGACCACGATCGGCATGAAGCCGTGATCCTGACCGCACAACTCGGCGCATTGGCCGCGATAGATGCCGGGCTCGTGGATATTGGTCCAATCGTCATTGATGATGCCGGGGATGGCGTCCTGCTTCCAGCCCAGCTGCGGCACCCACCAGGCATGGATCACGTCGGCGCCGGTGACGACAAAACGAATCTTGGTGTCGGTCGGCAGCACCAGCGGATGATCGACGTCGAGCAGATAGGTGTGCTGTTCCTTGCCGCTGGCGTCCTTGTCCTGCACCGCCCACGGATCGAGCCCGGACTTCAGTTCGCGCGTCTTGTCCGAGCGCGGATCCAGGCGCGAGATGAAATGCACGTGGTAATCCTTGGCGCCGACATTGACGTAGTCGTAACCCCATTTCCACTGATAACCGGTGATCTTTACCGTCATGGCCGAATCTTGGGTATAGGCCATGTTGAGCATGACCTTAGTCGCCGGCCAGGCCATGGTGACCAGGACGATGATCGGCACCACTGTCCAGACGATTTCGGCCTTGGTGTTGTGGCTCCATTTCGCCGCGACCGCACCTTTGGATTTACGGAACCGGAACATGGCCACGATCATCGCGCCGAACACGATCGCGCCGATTACGCAGCATACGTAGAACCCGTACATGTGCAGGTCGTAGACCTCGCGCGAGGTCTGCGTCACGCCCGGCGTCATGTTCAATTGCCATGGTCGCGCCAGCGCCTGCGCCGCGCCCGCGAAGGCCGCCAGCACGATCCCCAGTCCCCACTTGCTACGCATCGATCCGCCAACCTTCATGATGATTACCTTGATCCGAGTCCCGATTCGCCACTGCGCACCTGCACATCGCGCAGCAGTTGCGTCAAACGCCGCGCCAACTCGTTGCGCTCGGCGTCGTTCAAGAACGCGCCAACTTCTACCTCGCGTCCGTGCGAGCCGAGCAACAGCCGGCTTGGCCAGCCGCGCCAACGTCCAGGCTCCAGCCGCACCCGTACCCAGTACGGATGAAACCGCGCCACTGGCGCCAATGCCGAAGTCGTCGCAATTTCCAGTTGCGACGACGTCAACGTGACGATCTGCCCCACTGCCAACGCGCGCCAAACGCGCGCCATGCAATAGCCGACCACGCCCAACTCCAGCACCGCAAACAGCGGCGCCAGTACAACGCCTCGCCATGCCGCGAGGCCCGCAAACCCAAGCGTGGCAACGCTCTGCGCAACGAGGTAACCAATCAGCCCCGAACGCGACAGCGATCGATGCGGGGATACCAGCACCGAAACCGCCCCGCCCGGTGCCGATACTGGAACCTGGGTGGTCATCGGGAATCCGGCACCTGCCAAGCTGGCCAATGATAGTGAGCGCGACCGGCGCGGGCAAGTTTTTGCCGGCCGGCGCACGGCTGCAGCCATCGGCCATCTCGAAGCACTTGGCTCTGCGCTGGTAAACTAGCGGGCTTGTGCGGAGAGAACTGTGAACCCGATTCTTGCATCCGAACTGCCCGCCACGCCGGACCCGGCGCGCGCGCGCATGACCGGCGCCTGGTGCCGCGACGAAACCGCGGCGGTGGAGGAACTGCTGACGCAGGCCGCGCTGGCCCCAGTCGAACGCGATCTTGTGCTCGCTCGCGCCACCGAACTGGTCGCGCGCGTGCGCGCCAAGGCCGGCAAGCAGAGCGCGGTCGAGTCGTTCATGCGCCAGTACGATCTTTCCAGCGAGGAAGGCGTGCTGCTGATGTGCGTGGCCGAAGCGCTGCTGCGCATTCCGGACAAGGACACCGCCGACAAACTCATTGCCGACAAACTCGGCGAAGCGAACTGGGAAAAACACCTCGGCCAGAGCGATTCGGTGCTGGTCAACGCCGGCACCTGGGGCCTGATGCTCACCGGCAAGTTCATCACCCTGGCCGAGGAAACCCGGCACAATGTCACCGGCGCGCTCAAGCGCCTGGTCGGCCGCACCGGCGAACCGGTAATCCGGCTGGCGGTGCGTCAGGCCATGCGCATCATGGGCCATCAGTTCGTGATGGGGCGCAGCATCGGCGAGGCCCTGGAGCGCGCGAACGAAAAAGACTACCGCGCTTACCGCTATTCCTTCGACATGCTCGGTGAAGCCGCGCTCACCCAACCAGACGCCGAGCGTTATCAGCAAGCCTACCGCGAGGCCATCGCGGCGCTTGGCCAAAGGCAAAAACGGGGTCAGAGTCCGTTAAGTGCGAGCAATGACGGAGTGCCGCCAAATTCGCGCGGACACTTAACGGACTCTGACCCCGTTTTGGACGCGCCGAGCATCTCGATCAAGCTCTCGGCCCTGCACCCGCGTTATGAAGTCGCCAAGCGCGCACGCGTGCATGCGGAACTCGCGCCGAAACTGCTGGAACTCGCGCAACTGGCAAAGCAAAACGGCATCGGCCTGACCGTCGACGCGGAAGAAGCCGATCGCCTGGAATTGTCGCTCGAAGTCATCGTCCGTGTACATGCCGACGCCTCGCTGGCTGGCTGGGACGGCTATGGGCTGGCCGTGCAGGCCTACCAGAAGCGCGCGCCGTTCGTGATCGACTGGCTTGCCGAGCAGGCAAAAAAAACTGCTCGGCGCTTGTGTGTGCGCCTGACCAAGGGCGCGTATTGGGATGCGGAAATCAAGCGCGCGCAGGAAGGCGGCCACGCCGGTTACCCGGTGTTTACGCGCAAGCCGAACACCGACGTGTCGTATCTTGTCTGCGCAAAAAAACTCTTCGACCATGGCGCTGCGTTCTATCCAGCCTTCGCCACGCACAACGCGCACACCATCGCCGCGATCGCGCACATGGCGCGCGGGCGTCCCTTCGAGTTTCAGCGTCTGCACGGCATGGGCACCGATTTGTATGCCGAGGTCATCGGCAAGAACGACATGAATGCGCCATGTCGCGTCTACGCGCCGGTCGGATCGCATGAGGATCTGTTGCCGTATCTGGTGCGACGCCTGCTCGAAAATGGCGCGAATACGTCATTCGTGAATCGCATCGTCGATGCACAAGTGCCGATCAAGGATCTGGTGGCTGATCCGGTCGACAGCGTGCGCGGCTTCAGCACGATTCCGCATCCGCGCATCCCTCAACCAATTGCCATGTTCGGTGAGAATTCTGCGCTGGCGCAGAATTCGGTAGCGATTCGAAGGAAGAATTCCATGGGCGTGAATTTCAGCAACGACAATGCACTGCGCGCGCTGGCCGCAGCCGTCGCGCAAGCGCCGACGAACTGGGCGGCGACGCCGCTCGTGCCTGGCGCGAAATCCGGCGCACCGCTGCAGGACGTGACCAATCCCGCCGACCGACACGAGAAGATCGGCACCAAGCAGCAGGCCGATCAGGCGACGATCGATCGATCACTCGTGAACGCCACCGCCGCACAGCCGGCGTGGGACGCGCTGCCCCCGGCGTCGCGCGCGAACATCCTCGAATACGCCGCCGACCTGCTCGAGCAACGCCGCGCGCAATTCGTCGCGCTGTGCGTGCGCGAAGCCGGCAAGACCTTGCCCGCCGCGATTTCCGAGGTCCGTGAGGCCGCGGACATGTGTCGCTACTACGCCGCAATGGCGCGCAAGCTCATGGGTGCGCCGGATGCGCTCGCCGGCCCGACCGGCGAATCGAACCAGTTGTCATTGCACGGCCGCGGCGTGTTTGTATGCATCAGCCCGTGGAACTTCCCGCTGGCGATTTTCACCGGTCAGGTCGCCGCCGCACTCGCCGCCGGCAATGCGGTGATCGCCAAACCGGCGGATCAAACTGTCCTGATCGGCTATCACGCAGTCAAATTGCTGCACGAAGCCGGTGTGCCGGAAGCCGTGCTGCAATTTGTACCCGGCAAGGGCTCGATGATCGGCAACACGCTGCTGACCGAACCTGAGGTCGCTGGCGTTTGCATGACCGGCTCGACCGAAACCGCGTGGACGATCAACCGCACGCTCGCCGCACGCAACGCGCAGATCGCCAGTCTGATCGCCGAGACCGGCGGCCAGAACGCGCTGATCGCCGATTCGTCCGCGCTGCCCGAGCAACTGGTCAAGGACGCCATCGCCTCCGCATTCGATTCCGCCGGCCAGCGCTGCTCGGCCGCGCGCGTGCTGTTCGTGCAGGACGATATCGCGGACAAGGTGATCACCATGCTTGCCGGTGCGATGGATGAACTCAAAGTCGGCGATCCGGCCCTGCTCTCGACCGACGTCGGCCCGGTCATCGACGAGCCCTCGCGCAAGAGTCTTGCCGATCACGCCGCGCGCATGGACAAGGAAGCCGAGCTCATCAAGGAAGTGAAACTGGACGCGGCTTGCGCCAACGGCACCTTCCTCGCGCCGCGCGCGTATGAACTGCGATCGCTTGGCGCAGCTGCACGCACGAAGTGTTCGGCCCGATCCTGCACGTGATCCGCTGGAAAGCGAGCGAACTGGACAAGGTGATCGACGCGATCAACGCGACCGGCTTCGGCCTGACCCTCGGCATCCACAGCCGCATCGATTCCACCATCGCGCACATCGCGCAGCGCGCGAAAGTCGGCAACTGCTACGTCAACCGCAACCAGATCGGCGCGGTCGTCGGCGTGCAGCCGTTCGGCGGCGAGGGCCTTTCCGGCACCGGACCCAAGGCCGGCGGCCCGCATTACCTGCTGCGCTTCGTCACCGAACGCACGTTGACGATCAACACGACCGCGGCGGGTGGCAATGCGTCGTTGTTGACGTTGGGGGAATAACTCCGCTCGTCATTCCGGCAGGGACTGCCGGAATCCAGACGCCATGGATGACTTGCTTCGGTTTATTCGGGCCGCGTCCTGCCCATTTCCGCTCGCGTCCGGCGAGCGTGTTACTTCTCTTTGCTCGTGCAAAGAGAAGTAACCAAGAGAAAGCACGTTGGGCACGCCCCAGGATATGCGCGTTGTCTATCGGATAGCGAGCACACAATTCCATTGACATTGCGCCAACCCAACAATGGCGCCGTTGCGCGGCTGCCCACCTTACCGAGTTGATCCGTGCCGACAAATTTTCCGACCTACCTGCACCACAACTGGCCGCTCGCAGCAGCCGCTGCCGTGCTCGCACTGCTCGTGCTGTACGCGCTGCTGACGGGCGTGTTGCCGACCAATCAGGGCAGGATTCTTCGCCGCGTTGATGCCGCAACGTATTGGCGTTGGATGCGCCGGCTCACACTGTTGCTGGGCTTGGTACTGACTGTGATATACGCTACCTGGCGCCTGAGCGCTGGTTGAGAGTGGCGCCAGCTCTTCCCCGTCCGTCGCGCGCAGTGGATACTGCGCACATGACGTTGCACGACGACACGATCGAACCAGCTTGGTTGCATCCGCAGCCGCAGGCAACCGCGCTCGCGCTGGCGGCGCCGTTGTATACGCGTGCCGCCGTGGCGGAATGCGAACGTGCCGCAATACTCGCACGCAACTGGCAGATCGTGGCGCATGCATCGCAATTGCGCGACAGCGGCGATCACGTTGTCACCGAGATCGCCGGCGTGCCGTTGCTCGTCGTGCGCAGCAACGACGGCGAACTGCGTGCGCTGCACAACGTCTGCCGCCATCGCGCGGGCCCGCTGGCCACGTGCGACGGTCGCGGCGCCAAGGCGCTGCGCTGCAAGTACCACGGCTGGACCTACGCGCTCGACGGTCGCCTGCGCAGCGCACCGGAAATGCAGGATGCGTCCGATTTCGACATCGCTGCGATTTACCTGCCGCAGGCGCACGTCGCGCAGTGGCAGGGGTTGGTGTTCGTTGCGCTGGAATCGCCGCCAGCGCTGGCACAAGTGCTGGAAGGAATCGACGCGCGACTGGGCGCGCATCCGCTTGCCGAGTACGTGTTCGATCGACGCACCGGCTACGAGATCGGCTGCAACTGGAAAGCCTACGTCGACAATTATCTGGAAGGCTATCACGTGCCGCACATTCATCCGGCGCTGAACCGGATGCTTGATTACCGCAGCTACTCGACCACGCTGGCGGATTGGCATTCGCTACAGCACAGCCCACTGGAAAGTGCCGACACGCTATACGGCAACGGCGAGGCCTTGTACTACTTCCTCTGGCCGAACCTGATGCTCAACATCCTGCCCGGACGCCTGCAAACCAACCGCGTGGTGCCGCTGGATGCGGGTCGTTGTCGCGTGGATTTCGACTATTTCTACGCGCTCGACGGTGGTGGCAGCGTGGACCCCGCACGGCGCGCACAAGACGAGGCGTTCAGCGACGAGGTGCAACGCGAGGACATCGGCATCTGCGAGCTGGTGCAACAGCGCCTGGCCTCGGGTTCGTACACAGCCGGACGTCTGAACCGGAAGCGCGAAAGCGGCGTGTGGCATTTTCACGAACTGTACCGACGCGCGTTGCGCGAGCATTTTGCACAAGCCTGAACCAATCGCATGTTGCGCATTCTGCTAATCGAAGACCAGCGCGATATCGCCGCGAACATCTGGGATTACCTGGAACACCGCGGCTTTGTAATGGATCACGCTGGCGATGGCGTGAGTGGATTGCGCATGGCGCTGGACGGCAATTACGACGTGATCGTGCTCGACCTGGGCCTGCCCAAGCTCGATGGCCTGGATCTGTGCCGCGCCCTGCGCGCCGCGCACCGCGATACGCCGGTGCTGATGCTGACCGCGCGCGACACGCTCGACGACAAGCTCATCGGCTTTACCGAGGGCGCCGACGATTACGTGGTGAAGCCCTTTGCGATGAAGGAAGTGGAAGCGCGAATCCGTGCGTTGCACCGACGCGGACAGTCGCAGCACGGTCAAGCGCTATGCCTTGCCGATCTGCAACTGGATCCGGTCAGCGGCTTGGTTGAACGTGCCGGCCAGCGCCTGAACCTCACCCACGCCGGTTTCACCCTGCTTGAAACGCTGCTGCGGCGCGCGCCGAATCTGGTGCGACACGCCGAACTCGCGCACGCGCTTTGGGGCGAGACCGGCGGCGACGTCGCCACCTTGCACACGCATCTGTCGGTATTGCGCGCCGCGCTCGACCGCCCATTCGCCACGCGTCTGCTGCATACGGTGCACGGCTTTGGCTATCGCCTGGCGGATACGCCCGATGAATGACGCTGCCGGCGCTCAGTCCGCGCGCATGCGCCTGAGTTTGCGCACGCGCGTGGCGCTCCTGTTCGCCGGCCTGGGCCTGGTGGTCAGCGTTTGTGTTGCCCTCGTCGCCGTGCATTTTTCCGATGCCTACGTACATCGACTGGCCGACGAGATGCTGCGCGTGGAAGGCGAATACCTGCACAATCGATATCTCACCGACGGTCGCCTGCCGCAGATCCGACTGCGCCATTTCGACGTCTACTCGACGCCAGAAAACCCGCCACCGCCGCAGCTCGCCGCACTCGCCCCTGGCTTGCACGAAGTTCCCGGCGTCAATGGCGAAGCGCATGTCGCGGTCTACCCGGTCGGCAGCAACCGGCTTTACATCGTGTTCGACATCGGCCTGGAAAGCGCGCGCGAACGGCATCTGGCCCGCGACCTGATCGCCATGGTGCTGCTCGGCACGGTGCTCTCGGCGTGGTTGGGCTGGCTGTGGGCCGGGCGCGCGATCGCGCCGGTGCGGCGCTTGGCGCAACTGGTCGAAACGCTCGAGCCGCCACGCCGCGGCGCCAATCGTCTGGCCCCGGGATTCGCCGCCGATGAAGTCGGCACGCTGGCGCAGGCATTCGATCGCTATCAGGAAAAGCTGCACGATTACGTGCGACGCGAACGCGCCTTCACCGCCGATGCCAGCCACGAACTGCGCACACCGCTGGCCGTAATCCGCGGTGCGATCGAGGTGATGCTTGATGACGGTCGCACGCCCGCCGAAGAGACGCGTCTGAAGCGCATGCAGCGCGGCTGCGACGAACTGCGCGACCTGCTCGACGCGCTGCTGGTGCTGGCGCGCAGCGACGAGGAGGAAGCACTCAGCGGACACACGCCTGACCTGGACACGCTGGTCGCACGCCTGCTCGCCGAGCGCGCCGATGCGCTGCGTGAAAAAGGTCTGAGCGTGCGCCATACCGGCGTTGCCGGCATCGGCGTGGCCGCACCTGCGCGCGTGATCGACGTGGTCGTCGGCAATCTGTTGCGCGCCGCGACTCAGTTCGCAGAAGGCGGCGAGTTGCGGGTCGATGTCGCGCCGACCGGCGTGCGCATCGCCTACCGGCAGGCGGTCGGGCGCGAATCCACACCGGTGCCGCGTCGCGTCGGCGACGACCGCGCCGATCGGGTGTTGGGACTGGGTATGATCCGGCGCGTCTGCCAGCGTTGGGGCTGGACCCTGGACGAACGCGCCGGCAGCGGTGAAGGCCGCATCTTCAGCTTGCAGATCGCGCCGCCACCTGCAGGGTGACACCATTTTGGGCGGATTTAACAATCGCCGAGTAGATTGATGCACGCTGCCTTTCCCTCTGTCCCCCAGCAGACGGGCAGCATCCCCAGCGGCCGCTCTTTCCCCAGGAGTGGCCGCTTCTTTTTGTGGGTGATGGGCCCGGCAGGGCGAGACGGCGCGCTTGCGCGATGCGTTGACTGCGCGCACCGGGAGCGGTGCGCGCACAGCGAAGCTGGCCCGAAGGGCGAGCGCCATGGATGGCGCGAGTAAGCGCATCGCGCGCGACGGCGAGCGACCGCGCAGGGATGCGCGGGCCGGCACCACGCACCATGGCCGGTTCCGTGCGCAAATTTTTTTGGTGGGCCCACCAGGACTCGAACCTGGAACCAAGGGATTCACGTATCCCGCCCGTTTCCGGGCGGCGTGGACTATCTCTTCACCCGCGAGCTGCGCTGGTGGGGTGCGGGACGCTCTAGCCTGTCATCAAGGGCGCTTAAAGCCCTCAGGTAGTCTCTGCACCTTCCGGCGGTGCACCGCCGGCTTGGCTCAGGGTTGCCATCGGCTGCTCGAGAAGGTTTCCCTGAATTCATCCCGTTTTCATTCGCGCCTTCCGGCGCGGCGTCACCTGTTGATGAGTCCCCTGCTCTAACCATTGAGCTATAGGCCCGTGTCCGGGCATGGTAGGCGAACTGTGTAATATTGGCCAGTTCATTTTATGGCTTATGATTGACTACATATGGCAATAAAACTTCGTTGCTGCATTTGTTCCAAATCGCTGCACGGTCGGCAACGCAAATATTGTTCGCGTGCTTGCAAGAACAAGGATACGAACCACCACCATCAAAGCTATGCCGCGCAACAGTCGAGAGGACTGCAGCGCAAGCTTGCACTTATGGCCGAATATGGCAGCCGATGTACGCGTTGCGGTTACGACCGCAACTATGCGGCATTGACGTGGCATCACCGCGACCGGAAAGCGAAGCGATTTGAAATGGACATGCGTTCGTTGTCGAATCGAAGTGCACAGGAGATTCGGACAGAGGCACGCAAGTGCACGCTACTGTGCGCAAACTGTCATGCAGAGGAACATTTTCCGCAATTCGCTGCAAGCAACCTGCAACAAATTGAGAAACCCCCGAGCCTCAGCTGAGGCTCGCGTTATCGACGGGTCTTATTCCAAATCGAGAAAACTGCGCAACTGCTCACTGCGCGAAGGATGCCGCAGCTTGCGCAGCGCCTTGGCCTCGATCTGGCGGATGCGCTCGCGCGTGACGTCGAACTGCTTGCCGACCTCCTCGAGCGTGTGATCGGTGTTCATGTCGATGCCGAAGCGCATGCGCAACACCTTCGCCTCGCGCGGCGTCAGGCCGGCGAGCACGTCGCGCACGGTTTCCATCAGGCCGGTGCTCGTCGCCGCTTCGACCGGCGAGTCGACGTTCGTGTCCTCGATGAAGTCGCCGAGATGCGAATCCTCGTCGTCGCCGATCGGGGTTTCCATCGAAATCGGTTCCTTGGCGATCTTGAGCACCTTGCGGATCTTGTCCTCGGGCATCTCCATCTTCACCGCCAGCTCTTCCGGCGTCGGCTCGCGGCCCATCTCCTGCAGCATCTGCGCGGCTGATGCGGTTGAGCTTGTTGATCGTCTCGATCATGTGCACCGGGATGCGGATCGTGCGCGCCTGATCGGCGATCGAGCGCGTGATCGCCTGGCGGATCCACCAGGTCGCGTAGGTCGAGAACTTGTAGCCGCGGCGGTATTCGAACTTGTCGACCGCCTTCATCAGGCCGATGTTGCCTTCCTGGATCAGGTCGAGGAACTGCAGGCCGCGATTGGTGTACTTCTTCGCGATCGAGATCACGAGGCGCAGGTTGGCCTCGACCATTTCCTTCTTCGCGCGGCGCGCCTTCGCCTCGCCGATCGACATCGCGCGGTTGATTTCCTTGATGTCGGCGAGCGACAGGAACAGCGCCTGCTCGATCGCGATGAGCTTTTCCTGCTCGGCGAGATGCCGTCGCTGTGCGCCTTGATCGCCGACGACCATTTCTGCTTCTTGCGGACCAGCTCGTCCGCCCAACCCGATGTTGGTCTCGTTGGCGGGGAACGCCTTGAGGAAATCCTTGCGCGGCATGTTCGCCTGATTGATGCACAGATCTCCATGATCACGCGCTCGTGGCCGCGGATCGTGGCCGACGACCTCGCGCAACTTGCGCACGAACGCGTCGATCATGATCGACGGCAGCTTGAGCTTGAGGAACGCCTCGGCCATCTGTGTCGCGCATCTTCTGCGTCTTCTTGTCGGCGACTGCCGTGCTTGTCGGCGGCGCTTCTGGAACTTGGCGTAGCAGCGAGCGCAACTCTTCCATGCGCCGGGTGACTTCGGCCGGATCCGGACCGGTCTCGCCGGGGCCGGCTTCCTCGGTCCTGCGGCCTCTTCGTCCTCGTCCTCTTTCGCCGCCGGCTCGCTCGCTCGGCGATCGCATCGGCGACTTCGCAGCCCGGGCACTTCGATGTCGGCGAAGCCGGCGAGCACTTCGGACAGGCGCTTCTTGCCTTCCAGGTGCTGGTCGTATTCCTCGACCAGCAACTGGATCGACCACGGGAATGCTCGCCAGCGAAGTCTGCACCTGGTTCAGGCCTTCCTCGATGCGCTTGGCGATGGCGATTTCGCCCTCGCGGGTGAGCAGTTCCACCGTACCCATCTCGCGCATGTACATGCGCACCGGATCGGTGGTGCGGCCGACTTCGGCATCGACCGCCGAAAGTACGGCGACGGCTTCCTCGGTTGCGGTTTCGTCGTCGGTGGCGACCGGGTTTTCCGGCAGCATGGTTTCGGTATCGGGCGCGACCTCATGCACCTCGATGCCCATGTCGTTGATCATGCCGATGATGTCTTCGATCTGCTCCGGATCGACGATGTCGTCGGGCAGGTGATCGTTGACCTCGGCGTAGGTCAGGTACCCCTGCTCCTTGCCCTTGATGATCAGGGTCTTGATTTCGGACTGTTGCTCCTTTGTGTTCGATTGCCGACCTTCGCGGGTTCAAGGGGCGGATTATAGCGAGTGTGCTGAGCAGTGTAAGGGGGACTGCTGGTGGATCAAGAGACGTGAAATGCGGCCTGATACCGGCGGGGTGTCGAACGGCCAGCGCCGCGTCAGTGGCTTCGAGCCAGAACGTCACCGGGCCGTCGTTGACGAGACTTACCTGCATATGGGCGCCGAAACGGCCGATTTCCACGGGGGAATGGCGATTCTTCGCAATTTCCACCAGCCGCTCGAACCAGCGCCGGCCGGCCTCGGGCGGCGCCGCGGACGTGAAACTGGGGCGCATGCCCGAATTCGTGTTCGCCGCCAGGGTGAATTGCGACAACAGCAGCAGGCCGCCGCCGGTCTCGGCCAGCGACCGGTTCATCTTGCCGTTCGCGTCGGCGAAGATGCGGTAGCCGAGCAGGCGTTCGCACATTCGCTGCGCCTGCGCCTCGCCGTCGCCAGGCTGCACGGCCACCAGGGCGAGCAGGCCCGAGCCGATGCGCGCGATGGCTTCGCCATCAACGTCTACCTGCGCCTCGAGCACACGCTGTATCAGGGCAATCACGTTTTCTCCATCCATTCGCCTTGAGCGTACCCACGCAGGGGCGAGAGTCGAAAGGCCCGGGGGACGCTTCGACTTCGTTCGCTGCGCTCACTACGCTCAGCGTATACGACAGGTACAATCACTGGTTTTGGATCCCATCACTTTCGTGCGCTGGTACGTAGCCATCCTCTATCGCCTGTTGCGACTCGTTGGTCGCCTGCCGCTGCGCACCCTGCAAGCCGTCGGCGCGGTGCTGGGCTGGCTGTTGTGGTGCCTGCCCAATCCGCTACGCAGCAAGGCAATGCGCACCCTGTCCTGTGTAACAACGCAATTTGGCGACCAAACCCGTCATGCCCTGCTCAAGCCGGCACTGATCGAAACCGGCAAATCGGCTCTGGAACTATGCAAAATCTGGTCCGACGATGCGAAGGTAGCACTCGCACTCGTCCGCGAAGTCCGCGGCGCAGACACCTTCGAACGCGCGCTGCAATCCGGCCGCGGCTTGATCATCGCCGCGCCGCACCTGGGTTGCTGGGAGCTGCTGAATTTCTGGCTGTGCAGCCGCACGCCGATCGCCATTGCCTACCGGCCGCCGCGGCGTGCCGAGATCGAACCTTTGCTCGTACGCGCGCGCGGCGCGCTGGCTGCCGAACAGGTTCGCGCCGAAGGCGCCGCTGGCGTACGCACTCTGTTCAAGCGCCTGCGGAATGGCGGCGTGGTCGGCATTCTGCCCGATCAACAGCCCAAGTCCGGCGAAGGACAATTCGCGCCGTTTTTCGGCACGCCGGCGCTGACCATGGTGCTGCTTTCGCGCCTGGCTCAACGTACCGGCGCAACCGTGCTGTTCGCCTTCGCCGAACGCCTGCCGCGCGGGACAGGCTACCGCATCCATTTTCTGCCGGCGCCGGAAGACATCGCCAACCCCGACCTGCCTACCGCGGTCGCCGCGCTCAACCGTGGCGTCGAGGACTGCGTGCGTCTGGCGCCGGAACAATACCAGTGGGCGTACAAGCGTTATTCGATCCGACCGGCGGGGAGTGAATCAGGCGCGTAGCAACCGCCGCAGAAACACGCCCATTTCCTTTTCCGCCTGCTTGTCACCGCGCTTGATCGCGGTGGCAATGCCGCTGTGGTAAGCGTCGATGGCGGCGTTGATATTGCCGTCGTCGGCAAGGGTTTTGCCGAGCAGTTTCCACGCAGCGGAATAGTCCGGATCGAAGTCCAGTGCGCGGCGCAGTTCGGCGACAGCGTTGTTGCGATCCTCTCGCGCCAGCAAAACATTGGCGAGCGACACACGCAACAGCGCCCCATCGCGTGGCCCGCCGCACATCGCGCGCAGGCTTGCCAGCGCAACAGCGTTCATTGCATGAACCAGCCGTGGCTGACGACGATGCTCTGCCCGGTCAGCGCGTTGGATTCGAAGCCGGCGAAGAACAACGCGCAGGCGGCAACGTCGTCGACGGTGGTGAATTCGCCGTCGACGGTGTCCTTGAGCATCACTTTCTTGATCACGTCGTCTTCGCTGATGCCCAGTTCCTTGGCCTGCTCGGGAATCTGCTTTTCCACCAGCGGCGTGCGCACGAAGCCGGGGCAGATCACGTTCGCGCGTACGCCATGCGCGGCGCCTTCCTTGGCCACGACTTTCGCCAGCCCGATCAGGCCGTGCTTGGCGGTGACGTAGGGCGCTTTCAGCTTCGAGGCTTCCTTGGAATGCACCGAGCCCATGTAGATGATCGCTGCCGCCCTTGCCCGCCGCGTACATTTGCCTGAGGCACGGCGCGCGTGGTCAGAAAAGCGCCGTCCAGATGGATCGCCAGCAGTTTCCTCCAGTCGGCGAACGCGAAATTCTCGATCGGGTTGACGATCTGGATGCCGGCATTGGAGACGAGAATGTCCACGCTGCCCAATTCCTCGACAGTTTTCGCTACACCGTCCTCGACCTGCTGTCTCGTTGGTGACATCCATTAGCACGGCGCTGGCATTGACGCCACGTTTGCGAATCTCGGCCGCAGCCGCATCGGCGGCTTTCTGGTTGATGTCGGCGATGGCGATGTGGGCGCCGTTGTCGGCCAGCACTTCGGCGATGCGCTTGCCGATACCGCTGCCTGCGCCGGTGACGAGGGCGACCTTGTTCTTCACGCTCATGCTGGACTCTTTACGTATATTTGTGGAATTTGCGCCAGCGCCGGGCTGCGCGCGACGCTGCCTCAGACCGTCATGCGGCGACAAAATTCGTTCAACTGTCGGCCAATGTGGCCTTCACGTCGACACCCAGATCGCGCAGCTTGCGGTACAGATGCGTGCGTTCCATCCCGGCCGCCTTGGCCAGCTTGCCGACACTGCCGCCGCAACGTTGCAACTGGCGCTGCAGATAGCCGCGCTCGAACTGTTCGCGCGCCTCGCGCAAAGGCAGATCGAAATCGATGCCAGCTGCATTCGCCGGTGCGACCGGCTCCGCGCCAAGGGCGGTTCCGATCTCGTCCGGCCCGACATCCGCCGCGCCACCCATGACCAGCAACCGCTGCACCAGATTGCGCAGCTCGCGCACATTGCCCGGCCACGCGTACTGGCGCAGGCGGCTAAGCGCAGTGGCGGAAAAATTGCGCCGTGGCAACTTGTCGCGGCTGGCAAAAAAATCCGCTGTACTGGCGCAACAGATCGGACAGATCATCGCCGCGCTCACGCAGCGGCGGCACGAACACGGGTACAACATTGAGCAGGTAGAAGAGTTCCTCGCGGAATGCGCCGGCCGCGACCTGCGCTTCCAGATCGTGCGCGCTCGCCGCGATCACGCGTAAATCCAGCGGCGTCGGTCCGCGGCCGCCGCTGCGCACCAGGGCACGCCTTTGCAACACGCTGAACAGGCGCTGCTGCAACTCGGCGTCGAGTTCGGCGACTTCGTCGAGAAACAACGTGCCGCCATTGGCCTGTTCGAGCAGGCCTTGCTGGATACCATCCGTGGTTTCGGCACCGAACAACGCAGCCACTAAGTGATCGCGCGGAATGCTGCCAGTCGCCACCACGACGAACGGGCCGCCGCGGCGCGCGCTGTGCTGGTGCAGCCAGCGCGCGAGGGTTTCCTTGCCGGTGCCTGGTTCGCCCTGGATCAGCACGCCGGTATCGTGTTGGGCGAGTTTTTCCAATTGCGCACGCAACGTCGTCATCGCCTGGCTGCTGCCGACCGGCTCCAAAGGCAGGGCCAGATGCTGGCGCAAGCCTTCATTCTCGCGCTTGAGCCGGCTGGCTTCGCGCGCGCGCTCGAGCGTGAGTCAGCAATTTCGCCAATGCGATGGGCTTTTCGATGAAATCCCACGCGCCCAGCCGCGTCGCCTCGACCGCGGTTTCCACCGTGCCATGCCCCGACATCATTATTACCGGGCAAGTGTCCAGGACGCCGACCGCGGCCCATTCGCGCAGCAGGGCGATGCCGTCCGATGCCTGGCATCCAGATATCGAGCAATATCGCATCCGGATGCTCACGCCGCTGCATGCTGCGCGCCTCGTCGGCGTTGCCGGCAGAACCACGGCCGTGTAGCCCTCGTCTTCGAGAATTTCCTTGACCGTGCTGCGGATATCCGGCTCGTCGTCGACGATCAGTATGCGTCCGGCGCTCATGGGTCGGCCTGTGGCGAAAATGCGACGCTCAAGAATAGCGCAGATTGGCAGGCTCGGCGGCCGTGTTTAGGAATAATTGAACAGGCTGCACCGGTAAAATGCGTCGCCCTCGCCCAACCACTGCTCTGATGCTCCCTGTTTCGCCGCCGCTCACGCCCCTGGTCATCCGTTTTGGCCGGCTCGGCGATATGCTCCTGCAGGCACCCTTGTTGCATCTTCTGCATCGACGCTACGGCTTACCGTGCAAGGTTCTCACCCGTGGTACCTGGACACAGGATTTGTACGCCGGCCACCCGGACGTAGGCGACATCCGATCATTGCGCAGGCGCCATCGGCCGGTGCTGATCAGCCCTGAGCGCTGGCACGCCATCGCCGCCCTGCGCCGCCACTGCGGGCCGATTTACGTATCTGAAGACACGCGCGGCTCGCTCAAGCGCATCCGCTGGCTGCTGCGTCTGGCGCGCGTACCACGCGAACGCTGCGTGTTCGTCAACGATACTTTTCGCGGCATCGACGAGCACTGGGTCGATCAACTGCTGCGTTTCGGGCAAATGACGCCGGCCGCGTTCGATGCCGCGACATATCCTTGGCACGAGGACCATCTGCAAACCGCGCCGCGCCTGTATCCGGACGAACGCGATCGCAGCGATGCGCAAACCTGGCTCGCTGCGCGCGGCTATGCCAATGCACCGTTGGTGCTGCTGCAACCGGGAAACTGGAAAACGCGCAAGTGGGGACGCCGCCACGAAGTCGATCCGAAATTCTGGCCGGTAACGCGCTGGGCGGAATTGTTGCGTGCGATGCGCGCCGACCTGCCGGCAGCGCATCTGCTATTGTGCGGTGCGCCGGCCGAGTTGCCGGTACTGACTGCGATCCACGCTGCCGCGCACGAGGTGCGCGCGCAAATCGCCACGGACGATTTGCCGGTGCGGCGCCTGCTCGGCGTGCTGGAATGCGCGCACAGCATGGTCTCCGTGGACAGCGGCCCGGCGCATCTGGCTGCGGCGATGGGTTGCCCTGTGCTGACTTTGTACGGTCACTATTCACCGCGGCGCTGGGGCCGGCGCAGCCCGTTTGGCAAACCGGTCATCGACCTCGGCGGCGCGCCGCAGACCCGCGCCGTATCCGAACTGGACGCGCGCGCAGTGATCGCCGCCTGGCGGCGGCTATATGGCTGATCGCCGCGCCACTTCCTCGGCGACATCCGCAGCGGCGCGGCCGCGCGCATCCAGCGTGAGCCGGCCCGGACCGTAGACGTTCCAGCCGGAAATGTCGGTGGCAACGAAGATCCCCGCGGTCCGCGCGCCGCTGGCACTGGCCAGATGCATCACGCCGCAATCGCCGCTGACGAACAAATCCAGTTGCGACAACACGCCGGCCAATTGGCGCAAATTGGTCGCATAAAACCCTGGATGGTCATCGCCCAGCAGCGAACGGCCGAACATCGGCAGGATTTCGACGATGGCATGCTGCGGAAACCGCGCTTGCAGCACGCGCAGAAAATCCGCCCACCACGCGCGCTCGAAGCGCTTGACGCCGCTGGCATGCGCGTACACACCAAGCGCACGCCGCGTGCTGCCGGCCTGTGTCAGCACGGCAGTCAGCGCGTCCGCACCGGCGCTGCGTTCGGCCGCGGTCAAGCGCAGGTCCAGCAACGGATACTCCGCCGCTGCGGCTACTCCAAGCGCGTGGCGCAGCAGATACACCGGCAATTGTGCTGCGTGCTGCGGCGTCTGCGGCACACCCGCCGGATGCGTGAGATGGCCGTGTTTGCGCTCGCTGTCGAAACCCAGACTCAACCGCGACCGCGCCAGCATGACAAGTAGCCGATCCGAATGCGACAGCACATACGGGTCGATGGCCAGATCGAACCGCTGCGCGCGCAGCCGGCGCAGAATGCGCCACAGGCGCAGCGGCGCGCCGAACATGGGTTGCGGCAGCGCGTGCACGCGACGCAGGCGCGGATAGCCCACGAACAATTCCGTTGCCGCGACGCAGCGCGTGACCAGTTCCACCTCGGCGCCGGGAAAACGCAGTTCCAGCTCGCACAGCAGCGGCGCGAGCAGTAGGGTTTCGCCAAGCGTCTTGGTCGCGCGGCAAAGCAGAATGCGATGGATGCCGACTACCGGCAACGGCCCAGACAGTGCACGCGCCTCATCGTGCCAGCGCCGACTGAGCCAGCGTGCCATGCGCCGGCGCAGGTTTTTCGCCGGCGAGGAATTGCTGTGTGCTGGTGGAGCGATCGGTTTCATTTCGGCTCGAAGGCTGCGGGAACATCGCCGTCGCGACATGCGGGCGTCACCGCGTCGGCACGGAACAGCCACCAGTGGATGCGGTTGGAGATTCCCAAATCGATGGCACGCGCACGATCCACGCACGGCGCCAGCGCGCTATCCGGCAGCAGTACATAGCGCCGCAGCGGCGCGACTTGTTGCCAGCGGATCGCCGCGGCGAGTTGCGCGCGCCACGGCCGGGAAAATCCGAAATCCGCGGCGGGCCGGTCGGCCATGAGCAGGTTCTGTTCTTTCCACGCGACCAGACCGAGCTCTCCCGGCGCACCGATGCGTGAGCCCACCGTGCGCATCAGGCCGCGCGCGGAGCTGGCATCGTTCAGAGCCGGCTGCACGCCGAATCCCACACAAATCCAGAATGCCGTCAGCACCAGCGTGCAGGTGCGCAGCGGATGACGCGGGCCAAGTACTACGCAGGCGATCGCCGCCACCACACCGAATGCGGCCAGCCACGGCCACACCGACTCCGCGTCCGCGTTGAAGGCTTGCGCGGCGAGTTGGCGCGCACCCCAGCTCGGCGCGATCCATCCGGCATAAAGGCCGACACCGACCGCGGACAGCGCGAACAGCGCGCACAAGGCCCACAGCCAACGCGCCGGCCAGCGCGTAATACCGAGAATTCGCGGAATCTGCGGCGCAGCCGCCAGCGCCAGCATCGGCAGCGCCGGCAGGATGTAGACCTCGCGCTTGCCCGCGGACAGCGTGAAGAAAACCAGTACGAGCGCGACAAAGCCGAGCAGTACGGTTGTGCGTGCGTCGCGCACGCGCAGCGCGCGCCACCACGGGCGCGCCAGCCACGGCAGGAACAGGCTCAGCGGCAGCCATTGCAGGGCGATCACCTGCAGGTAATACCAAGGCGGCTGTTCGTGATGCCAGGCGTCGAGATAACGCTGCGCCGTTTGCTTGTATAGCAGATTGTCCGCATAGAGCGTGTACGCCGGATCGTGCAGCGCGCGCACAGTGAGCAGCATCGGCACCAGCCACAGGGCAACGGCAATCACGCACAGTGCGGGCGCGAGCAGCCAGCGCCAGCCGCCAGCCGCCGGCTCCGCATCCGCCGAATCGCCACGCATGCGCCAGCGCCACCACAGCCACGGCAACACAGTCAGGAATGCGATCACGCCCACGCCCTTGGTGATCACGCCCAGTCCCGCGGCAAAGCCGCCGAGCGCCCACCAGCGCCAATCCGGACCGCACAACAAATGGCGCAGCAGTCCGTAATTGGCCAGAGTGATGAAGAACGTGACCGTGGGATCGATCTGCGCGCGTCGCGCCTGAAACGTGAAACCGATGGCGAACAGGACCAGCCATGCGGCGAGCAGGCCGGTGGGCCGATCCCACAGGCGCCTGCCGAGATCGTATATCAATAGCAAAATACCCAACGCAGACAGCAGCGACGGCAGTAGAAACGCGACGCGCCTGTTGCGCACCAATTCGAATGATGCCGCCTGCAGATCCATGAACAATGGCGGTTTGTCCGCGTACAGCTCGCTGCCGCGATGCGGAAACATCCAGTCGCCGCTTTGCACCATCTGCTGCGCGACCAGGGCAAAGCGAGGCTCGTCCGCCGGCCAGGGATCGCGCAGGCCGATACCTGCACCGAGCACACACAGAGCGAGCAACGCGAACAGCCAGAACGCGCGGCGTTCCGCGGTCGTCGCGCGGCTCATGCTCCTGCCTCGCGTGGCAATCGCAGCGTGAACACAGCGCCGCCGACGGTCCGGTTCTGCGCGCGGATGCTGCCGCCGTGTTCCTCGGCGATTTTCTTCGCCACCGCCAGGCCCAGGCCGGTGCCGCGCTGCTTGCTGCTGGTGTATGGCTCGAACCAGCGCGAGTCGAATCCTTCCGGCAGGCCGGGGCCATTGTCGGCAACATCCAGCTCAATCCAGTTTTGCATATTTTCCACAATGTCGCGTGTCGTCACCTCAATGTGCGGCTTGCGTGCATCTCCAATCGCCTCGAGAGCGTTCTTGATCAGATTGTGCAGCAGCTGGCGCAGGTGTCCGGCGTCGGCGCGCAGCACCGGCTCGCATGCTTGGAAGTGCCGGGTCAACTGGATGCGCTGGTCGTTCTCGTACAGATCCAGCACTTCGCCCACGAGCGCGTGCAAAGACAACAGCCGCGTTTCGATCTGCGGCGGCCGCGCGTAATCACCGAAAGCGTTGACCAGCGCCTTGAGGGCCTCGACCTGCGCGACGATGGTGTGCGTGGCCCGGTCCAGGATCTCCGTTTCGTCCGGCGGCAGGCGCCCGATGAACCGTCGGCGCAAGCGCTCGGCGGCGAGTTGAATCGGTGTCAGCGGGTTCTTCACCTCGTGCGCGAGGCGGCGTGCGACCTCGGTCCAGGCTGCGTCGCGCTGGGCGCGGTCGAGCTGGGTCAGATCATCGAACACTGCCACGATGCCGGCATCAGCGCCGCCCAGCTCCGCGCCGCGCAGCAGCAGCAGGCGGCGTTGTTCGCCGTGCGCGAGCACCACTTCCTCGCGCCACTCGCGGGCACCTTCGCGCGCGTGTTGCAGGATCGGATCGACAAGTGGCGCCAGCTCCGGGTGATCGCGTCGCAGCACGGACAGATGCTGGCCGACATAGCGCGACAGCGATGTATCCAGGATCGTCTCGGCGGCACGGTTGATTGTGCGCAGTTCGCCCGTGCGATCCAGACCGAGCACGCCAGTGGACAGGCGCTCGAGCACGGCTTTCAGATAGGCGCGCTGGTTTTCGGTTTCCTGCGCGCTACGGGTCAAGCTCGCGTTGGACAGTTCCAGTTCGCGCTGCATCTGGTTGAACGAGGCAAGCAGAAAACCCAGTTCGTCGCGACTGGCGACCGGCAGTGGCGTGTCGTAGCGACCGGCGCCGACCGCGCGCGTGGCTGCGGCGAGCCGGCCGATCGGCGCAGTCAGCCGACGTGCGATGCCGAACGCGAGCATCAGCGCGAACAGCACCGAGAGCAGCAGCACGAACGTAAGCACCAGGGTGAAGGTAAGTTTGAGCGAGCCGCGCAGATACTTCAGACGCTGGAAATCGAAGCTCGCCTGTTCCACGCCACTGGTTAGCGGTTGCAGCCGCGCCGGCAACGGATACAGCGCTTGCAGCAAGCGCGGCGCGGCCGCGGCGTTCGCGGCCTGTGGCAGCGGCTCGACCACGCGCAACACCAAACGCTCGCCGAGCGGCTCGGCGGCGGCATAACGGCCATTGCCCTGCACTTGTAGCAGCGCCGTCGAATCCGGATACACCGGCGTGAGCAGTTGCGGGTCGGCGCTGGCTGCGGCAAGGGCGGATTGATCCTTGCCGAACACGGCCAGTTGCAGCGCGCCCTGCGCATCGATCGCCGCATCCAGGGATTTTTGCAAATCCGCATCGGCGGCATCGGCCAACGTGCCGGCCAGTGCGGCGGTAGATTGGCGCGCCCGCGCGAGGCGCTCGTCCAGATAGACGCGGCCGATTTCCAGCGCGTCGTTGAGCGCGTGTTCCATGCGCACGTTGAACCAGTTGTCGATGGTGGCGTCGAGAAAATTGAGGGCGAAGCCGTACACGACGAATACCGGTGGCAGGGCGAGCACGATCAGCACCAGCAACACGCGCCGGTTCAGACGTGCACCGGGGGCCTTCTCGCGCAGTTCGCGGCGCAGGCGCAACAGGCGCTGGATGATCGCGGCCAGCAACACGGCCAGGGCCAAGCCGCAAGCGCCGAGCATCCACGGATACCACGCGCCAAGACGGCTGTTGCCACCGGCCGCATCGTTGGCCAGCAGCAACGCTGCGGCCAGCAGCACGGCCACCGCCAGCGCCGGCAGCGCGCGCCGCAGCATGCGCATCAGCCGGCCCGTGCGCGCCACGTATAGTCTCCGCTGTCGATGCGCCAAGCCGCCTCGAACACGGCCGGCAGACGCAGCGCTCCTGGCAGCGCGTCGCGATCCAGCGCGACGCGCACGCGATAGGCGATGGCGCCTTGATGCCAAGTCGCGAGCGGCAGGCGTAAATCCTCGAGCGCGGCGAAGGCCAGCGCTCGCGCGGCGTAACTGCGCGTACGTGCGTCCTCGACGTCCTGCACTTGGTATTGCCGGGTCAACGGGAAATAGCGCAGTTGCACGTGGCGTTGCTGAGTCTGCGTCGCGTGCAGGCCGAGCATTCCCGGCGCAAACGCCTGCGCCGTGACGGTGAATTCCAGGGCGATGCCGTGATCGACTGCATCAAGCACCACTGCATCCGGTTGCCACGACAATTGCGCGACGAGCACGTTCGCGTCGATGCTTGCGCTGCGCACACGCAGATCGCCCGGCGTGCGCGCGCAGGCGCCGAGCAGCAACGCACAAAATATACTAATTGCTTTTTTCAAGCACTGCATAAAAAAATCCGTCCGCACCGCCCTCGCCTGGCAGGTTCTGTTCGCCCACCCCGGCCGCGTGCCAGCCCAATGCCGGCGCCGCCGCGCACGCGTCGGCGTGGCGCGCGAGAAAACCCGCAAGAGGCAGCGCATTCTCGCCGGCCAGGATCGAACAGGTGGCATAGACTAAGCGTCCGCCGGGCGCAAGCATAGGCCACAGTGCCTCGAGCAGGCGCGTCTGCGTCGCAACCAGCGCGGCGATGTCACTGGCGCGACGGTGTAATTTCACGTCCGGCTGGCGGCGAATGATGCCGCTGGCCGAGCACGGCGCGTCGAGCAGGATGCGCGCGAACGCGCGACCATCCCACCAGGATGCCGGCTCGGCGGCGTCCCCCGCGCGCACCAGGGCGGCGAATCCCAGCCGCTCCAGATTTTCGCGCAGACGCGGCAGGCGGCGCGCGTCGCTGTCCAGTGCCAGCAGATCGACGTCGGCGCACTCGAGGATGTGCGCACTCTTGCCGCCCGGCGCCGCACAGGCGTCGAGCACGCGCTGACCGTCGCGCACGTCGAGCAGTGCGGCGGCGCATTGCGCGGCTGCATCCTGCACGGAAAAAAGGCCCTGCGCGTATCCGGGCAACGCGGTCACATCGCGACTTTCGGCAAGAATCAGCGCATCCGCAAATTGCGCCGGTGCGATGCAGTCGACGCCGGCGCAGTGCAATTGCGCGGCGAAATCCGCACGCGACGTGCGCCGACGATTGACCCGCAAGCTCAACGGCGCCGGAGCGTTGTTCGCCTCCAATACCGTGTGCAGCTGCTCTGGCCAATCGGTAGCGATCGCATCGATGAGCCAGTGCGGATGCGCGCTGCGGGTCGCCAAGTCGCGATCCAACTGCGCAATGCGCGCATCGCGCTCGCGCAGCCAGCGGCGCAATACGGCGTTGATCAACCCGGCAAATCCGGGTTTGCCCAAGGCGCGCGAGGCCTCGACCGTGGCCGCGACCGCCGCATATTCGGGCAGGCACAGGATTTCCAGCTGGACCAGACCGAGCACGAGCAGGGCGCGAATATCGGCATCCGCATCGCGCAACGGACGCTCAAGCAGGCCGGACAGCGCAACGTCGAAACGCAACCACCAGCGCGCGCCGTCATACAGCAGCGCGCTGAGCAGGGCGCGATCGCGGGCGTCGTGCAGATGAATGGAGACTGCGGCAAAACCGGCACGCAGCGATTGTCCGGCGACGATCTTGGCCAGCGCCCGCGCCGCCTGCGCGCGCGGATCGGCCACGGCGCTCACGACGTCGCGAGCTGCGGCCGCGCGTTCAGGTAATCGGCCACGGCCAAGCGCCGGCCGCCGGCACGCTGCACTTGCAGAAGCCGCAGCACGCCATCGCCGCAAGCAATGTCGATGCCGTGTTTCAATGCGGCGAGAATGGTGCCTGGACTCGCGCCACGCGACTCGCCGCTTGCAGACAACGCTTGCGCCGACCACACGCGCAGACGTTCGCCGCCGATTTGCGCTTCGGCTACCGGCCACGGATCGAAGGCACGCACCTTGCGTTCCAGTTCGACGGCGGATTGCGCGAAATCCAGGCGCGCCTCGGCCTTGTCGATTTTGTGCGCGTAAGTGACCCCCGCCTCCACTTGCACCTGCATAGGCAAGGCTTCGCCGTTGCACACGCGACGCAGGCCCTCACCGAGCAGTGCCGCGCCGAGCGCGGCCAGTTCGTCGTGCAACGAGCCGCCGGTAGCGTCCGCGCCAATGGCCAGCTCGCGTTGCAACAGTACCGGGCCAGTGTCGAGTCCGGCATGCATTTGCATCAAGCACACGCCGCTCAGCGCATCGCCGGCAAGGATCGCACGCTGGATCGGCGCGGCGCCGCGCCAGCGTGGCAGCAGCGAAGCATGCACGTTCCAGCAACCCAGGCGCGGTATCGCGAGCACGTTGCGCGGCAGGATCAGGCCGTAGGCGACGACCACGAGCAAATCCGGATGCAACGTGCGCAGCCGTTCGCGCGCGTCCTGCGTTTTCAGTGATGCGGGTTGTGCGACCTGCAATCCCGCCGCGACTGCGGCCTGCTTGACCGGGCTCGTGGTAAGCGCCTGTCCGCGCCCGGCCGGGCGATCGGGCTGGGTATACACTGCAACAATTTCCACATTTTCTGCCAGGCACGCGGCCAGGTGCGGCACGGCAAACTCGGGCGTGCCGGCGAATACCAGCCTGAGCGGGGCGGGCATCGGCGCGTCAGGCGGAGGCGCGATGCGCCTTTTCCAGTTTTTTGCGCACCAGCTCGCGCTTGAGCGGCGACAGATAATCGACGAAAAGCTTGCCGATCAAGTGATCCATTTCGTGCTGGATACACACGGCGAGCAGACCGTCGGCTTCGATCCGCAACGGCTGTCCTTCACGATCTTGCGCCGCGACGACGATACGCTCGGCGCGTTCGACGTCGGCGAAGATGCCGGGCACCGACAGACAGCCTTCCTGATAGACCTGCACGCCTTCGCGCTCGAGAATCTTCGGATTGACCAGCGCCAACGCCGTGTTTTTTTCCTCGGATACATCCAGTACCAGCAGTTGCTTGTGCACGTTCACCTGGGTCGCGGCCAGACCAATGCCGGGAGCCGAATACATGGTGGCAAGCATCGCGTCGACCAGCGTGCGCAGCGCCTTGTCGAACACGGCAACGGGCTGCGCTCGGGTGCGCAGGCGCGGATCAGGAAATTCGAGAATCGTGAGCATGGGGCTGTTTTGGGGCTTCCGGCGGCCATCGCAAGTCCCACCGATGGCATGGACGTGGATACCGAAAATTCTACGCCGATTCGGTACTTGGCGCTAATTGGCCGGTTTCTTGCGTGATCGCCGGGCCGTTTCGTGATGGGGGCGATTTGCGCCGGTAAAATTTTCGTATACACTCGGGAAGCCCTTTGGGAATCAGGTAATTGGCCGCCATGCTTAAAAAACTACCTGCGATTTGTGCCGGATTGCTGCTCGCCGTTTCGGCTTACGCCGCTTCCGTGCAGCTTGCGAAGGATCACCCCGATACGTACACGGTACGCAGGGGAGATACGTTATGGAGCATTGCGGCGAAGTTTCTGCAACGCCCGTGGCAATGGCCCGAGGTGTGGCAGGCCAACCCGCAGATCCAAAATCCGCATTTGATTTATCCAGGCGATGTGATCAGCCTGGCATATCTGAACGGCCAGCCGAGTCTAGGCGTTGCCGGGCGCGGCGGCATCGAGCCGCACACCCGTGTCGAACAACTGGAAAACGCGGTCAAGCCCTTGCCGCTGTCGGCGATCGAGGATTTCCTGAAAAAGCCGCGACTGCTCAGCGAGGACGAATTCAATCACGCCCCGCACGTGATCGGCATGGAGGATCACCACATCAATGGCGCCACCGGTCAACTGGTCTACGTGCGTGGACTGGATGCGCAAGCCAGCGAGCACTATGTACTGGCGCGGCCGATCGGACGCTATTACGAAATCACCGGCAAGGACGGTCGCCCGAGCGAGGTGTTCCGTCAGGACCTGGAGGAGCGCGACGACCGTCCGAGCATGCTCTGGCACCACGGCCCAGATCATTTCACCCTGCACGGCAATGTGCATTTTCTCGGCTATGAGATGCTGCAATTCGGCGAGGTGCAGGTTACCCATGCGGGCGCTCCGGCCTCGCTGCTGGTCATCAGCACCGATTACGAAGTGCGTGCCGGCGACTATGTACTGCCGGCCAATGACATACCCTACGATTTCCAGTACGTGCCGCATCCGCCCAAGCAGGTACCTCCGCAGATGCGCGTGATCGCGTTCGCCGACGCACTCAATGCAGTCGGGCGCCTGCAGGTCGTGGCCCTGTCGGCCGGTGCTGCCGATGGCGTCGACAACGGCCAGACCTATTCCATTTTCAGCCCTGGCGACGTGGTGCAGGATCGCACCGACTATCCCGAAGGCAGCGTCAAGGCGTTCTTCCATCCGGACGACGCCAAGGTGCAACTGCCCGAGGAATACGTCGGTCACGTCATGATCTTCCGCACCTTCGACCGGGTCAGTTACGGTTTGATCATGGATGGCATCCGCCCGGTGCATCGCGGCGACAAATTGTACGATCCCGATCACACTTGATGCCTCAATACTTTGCGCAAACGGCGCGGGCTTCCGCGCCGTTTCGTTTGTAGACCGGCCATTTACACTCAACGCCCATGCCTATCGAGCTTGATCGCGACGAAATCCGCGCCTGGCTGACCCTGCTGCGCGCACCCGGACTGGGCGCGTCCGCAACGCGCGAACTCGTCGGCCGCCACGGCGGCGCGGCCGCCGCGCTTGCCAATGGCTGCCGCGACGCGCGCACGCCCGAGAGCGCGCGCGCATGGCTCGAGGCGCCGGACATCGCCGTGATCGACAGCGATCTGGCGTGGCTGGGGGCACCAGATCATCACCTCGTCGTTGCCACCAGCGAGGATTTCCCCGCCTTGCTGCGCAACGCGCACAATCCGCCGGCTGCGCTATTCGTCGCCGGCGATCCGGCCTGCCTGTGGACGCCGCAAATCGCCATCGTCGGCGCGCGTAGCGCCAGCAGCGGCGGCATGGCCAACGCACGCGCTTTCGCCAAGACATTTGCGCAATCCGGCAATACCGTCACCAGCGGTCTTGCCGAGGGCGTGGACGGGGCAGCGCATGAAGGCGCACTCGACGGCGGCGGCAACACCGTCGCCGTACTCGGCACCGGTCCGGACCTGGTCTACCCGCGCCAGCATCGCGAACTGGCGCAGCGCATTGCCACGCACGGCGCATTGGTGTCCGAGTTCCCGCCGGGCACGCCCGGCAAACCGGAAAATTTTCCACGCCGCAACCGCCTGATCGCCACCTTGAGCCTGGGCACGCTGGTGATCGAGGCCAGCCTGAAGTCCGGTTCGCTGATTACCGCGCGCCTGGCAGCCGAGGCAGGTCGCGAAGTATTTGCCTTGCCCGGCTCGATCCATAGCCCGCTCTCTCGCGGCTGCCACAAGTTGATCCGTGACGGCGCCCGACTGGTGGAAACCGCCGACGAAGTGCTCGAAGAACTGCGTGGTATGGGCGGTCTGCTCGCCGAGGGTTTGCGTCGACGTCTGACCGCCGTCGATGGCGCACCCGCAGCAGCAACGCAAGCAAGCGAACGCGATCCCGAATACACACGCCTGCTCGCCGCGCTGGACACGGAACCGGCCGCGCTCGACGAGCTCGCCGTGCGCACCGGATTGCCGGCCGCTGCGCTGTCCTCGATGCTGCTGGTGCTGGAACTGGACGGCGCCGTCAGCGCCGAAAACGGGCGCTACGCGCGACGCTGAATCCGGACGCGCGCTTGACAGCACGGCGGTCGGTGTGTCCACACTGAAAAAGGAGGGCCTGTGCGAACGGCCCTTTTCATCTGCGCACGGTATCCGCATGGCAAAGAATCTGCTTATCGTCGAGTCGCCGGCCAAGGCCAAGACTATCAACAAATACCTGGGCAAGGACTTCACTGTGCTGGCTTCCTACGGCCATGTGCGCGATCTGAAGCCGAAGGAAGGCGCGGTCGACCCCGAGCGCGACTTCGCCATGCATTACGAGTTGATCGAGAAGAACGAAAAGCACGTCGACGCCATCGTCAAGGCCGCGGCCAAGGCGGACGCGTTGTATCTGGCGACCGATCTGGATCGCGAAGGCGAGGCGATCTCCTGGCACATCGCCGAAATCCTCAAACAGCGCAAGCTGCTCGACGGCAAGGCCGTGCACCGGGTGGTGTTCTCCGAGATCACCCCGCATGCCATCCAGGAAGCGGTCGCCAATCCGCGTGCGCTGTCGCTGGACCTGGTCAATGCGCAGCAGGCACGGCGCGCGCTCGATTATCTGGTCGGCTTCAACCTGTCGCCGGTGCTGTGGCGCAAGGTGCAGCGCGGGCTTTCCGCCGGCCGCGTGCAATCGCCCGCGCTGCGCATGATCGTCGAGCGCGAAGAAGAAATCGAGGCGTTCAAGGCCCGCGAATACTGGTCGATCGAACGCCGATTGCGCGCATCCGGATCATGCGTTTTTCCGCGCGCCTGCTGAAACTGCGCGGCAAGAAATTCGAGCAGTTCGACCTGACCAACGAACGCGATGCGCACGCCGCACGCGAGCGCCTTGCTCAAATCGCGCGCAAGGTCGACTGGTGGTTGCCGAGGTGCAATCCAAGGAACGCAAGCGCCGGCCATCGCCACCGTTCACCACGTCCACGCTGCAACAGGAAGCCGCGCGCAAGCTCGGATTTTCCACCAGTCGCACGCATGCGCATCGCGCAAGGCCTGTACGAAGGCGTAGCGATCGGCGACGAAGGCACGGTCGGTCTGATCACCTACATGCGCACCGATTCGGTCAACCTCGCCAATGACGCCATCGCCGAACTGCGCAAGGTCATCCTGCGCGACTTCGGCGCGAAGGCGTTGCCGGAAAGCCCGAACCTGTATCGCGCAAAATCCAAGAACGCACAGGAAGCGCACGAAGCGATCCGGCCCGACGTCGGCGCTGCACACGCCGGCCAGCGTTGCCATGCATCTGAACGACGATCAGCGCAAGCTCTACGATCTGATCTGGAAACGCGCAGTGGCCAGCCAGATGCAGCACGCCACCCTCAACACCGTGTCGGTGGATCTGCGATGCCGGCGGCGATTCCGTCATTTCGCGCCAGCGGCACAACCGTAGTCGATCCCGGATTTCTCGCCGTGTACGAGGAAGGCCGCGACCAGAAGAACGCCGAGGACGAGGACGAAAACCGCAAATTGCCGGCGCTGAAGATCGGCGAAGCGGTACCCCTCGCCGACATTCTCGCCGAGCAGCATTTCACCGAACCGCCGCCGCGCTATTCCGAAGCCAGCCTGGTCAAGACGCTGGAGGAATATGGCATCGGCCGGCCATCGACTTACGCCAGCATCATCCAGACGCTTCTCAACCGCGAATACGCGGTTTTGGATTCGCGTCGTTTCCGTCCGACCGATGTCGGCCGGGCGGTGGCGAAATTTCTCGCCGGCCACTTTGCCCAGTACGTCGATTACGACTTTACCGCCAAACTCGAAGACGAACTCGACGCGGTCAGCCGTGGCGAAGAGGACTGGGTGCCGCTGTTGCGCAAGTTCTGGACGCCGTTCAAGAACCTGGTCGAAGAGAAAACCGAGTCGGTCGACCGCAGCGAAGCGTCAGGTTCGCGTGCACTGGGCATCGATCCGGCGTCGGGGAAACCAGTCACTGTGCGCCTTGGCCGCTACGGGCCAATGGCGCAGATCGGCACAAAGGACGATGCTGAAAAACCCCGTTTCGCCAGCCTGCGTCCTGGCCAGAGCATTCATACCATCACGCTCGAAGACGCGCTGCAACTGTTCCGGCTGCCGCGCGAGCTGGGCAGCGCCGATGACGGCGAGGCGATCAGCGTCGGCATCGGCCGCTTCGGTCCTTTCGTCAAGCACGGCAGCACTTACGCCTCGCTCAAACCCGCGGACGATCCGTACACGATCGAACTGGCGCGCGCGCAGCAATTGCTGCACGAGAAGGCCGAAGCGATTCGCACTCGCGTGATCGCGAGTTTCCGCGACGGCACCATCCAGGTGCTCAACGGCCGCTACGGACCGTACATCACCGACGGCGAGAAGAACGCGCGCATTCCCAGGGATCGCGAGCCCGCATCGCTGACCGAAGCCGATTGCGCGGAACTGCTGGCCGCGGCGCCGGTGAAACCAAAACGCGGCGGTCGTTCCGGCAAGGCGGCGGCAAAATCCGCCGCGCCCGCGGCGACGGCGCAGCCCGAACCGCCCAGAAAAATCGCAGCGAAGAAACCGGCGGCGAAAAAATCCGCTGCGAAGAAATCCGCCGTCAAAAAGGCCGGCGCGAAAAAAGACGCGGGCTGAACGATGGACGCGGCACTTTCCGCGGCGGTCGCGGCGCTGCGTGGCGGCGGCGTCATCGCGTATCCGACCGAAGCGGTGTACGGTCTGGGCTGCGATCCGGAAAACGCCGCTGCGGTGACACGGGTATTCGCACTCAAGCAGCGCTCACCCACGCAGGGCGTATTGCTGATCGCGGCGGATTTTTCACAGATGGAAAAATATCTCGATGCCGCCACGCCCGCCGCTGCGGTCGCGCGCGCGCGCGCGACCTGGCCGGGTCCCCACACCTGGGTGTTTCCGCGCTCGCCGCAAACCCCCGCCTGGCTGGCCGGGGCGCATGCGGGTATCGCGCTGCGCGTGACTGCGCATCCGCTTGCGGCGGCACTGTGTCGCGCGTTCGGCGGCGCCCTCGTTTCGACCAGTGCGAACCGTCACGGCGAGCCACCGGCACGCAGCGCTGCACAGGCGCAGGCTGCATTTGGCGCCGAACTTGCGTATATTCTGGACGGCGCGACCAGCGGGCTGAAACAGCCAACGTCGATCCGTGATGCGCTCAGTGGAGAAACTATCCGGATTTGAACGGGGAATCGGGGAACATGTCCGCAGTAGTTCAATGGCATAAGTTCGCCCCAGCAGCATCCCTACCGCTGCTTGCCGACCCCGATTTGTCGCGGCCGATCGCCTGGCGCGATGGCGCGCCGGTGTGCGCCGGCACTTTCCTGGCAGAGGTCGCGGCACTCGCGGCGCAATTGCCTGACCAACATTTTGCGGTCAACCTGTGCGAGGATCGTTACCGCTTTTTGATTGCCTTCTGTGCCGTAGCCGTTGCCGGCCAGACCAACCTGTTGCCCGCAGCGCGTACGCCGCAGGCGATCGCGGAAACACTGCACGCCAATCCGGATGGGTACATCCTGGGCGAACGCATGCTCGCGGATGTGCCCGCAATCCAGTTCGTTATGCCGGAGCTGCGCGCCGACACAACGGGTCCGATGCCGACCATCCCGGCGGGTCACGTCCTTGCAATCGCGTACACTTCAGGTAGCACCGGCGCCCCCAAAGCCCACCCGAAGACCTGGGGGTCCGTTTGCGCAAGCAGTGCATTCAATGCCGCGACCGTGTGTGCAGAGCGCGCAGTGAATCTGGTCGCGACCGTACCGCCGCAGCACATGTATGGCTTGGAGCTTTCCGTGCTGTTGCCCTTGCGCAACGGCGCCGCAATCCATGCCGCGCAGCCGTTGTTTCCTGCCGACATCGCGGACACATTGGCTTTGCTGCCCATACCGCGCATGCTCGTGACGACTCCGCATCATCTGCGCGCGCTGCTGCGTGCGGATCAGGATTTGCCGACACTCGAGGCGGTCGTCAGCGCTACCGCGCCGCTGGATGCGGAACTGGCGCAAAGCGCCGAGGCGCGCTGGGACACGCGCGTGATCGAGTTGTTTGGTTCCACCGAAACCTGCGTGATCGCGCAACGCCACACCGCCAGCGGCGAACCGTGGCATTTGTATGCCGGCATCACACTGCAGCCTCGACCCGACGGCACCTTGGTGAGTGCACCGCACTTTTCCGCACCCATACTGTTGCAGGATCTGGTCGAAGTGTTACCGGAAGGGCGCTTCCACCTGCGCGGGCGCAACCATGATTTGCTGGAAATCGCCGGCAAACGCGCTTCGCTGGCCGACCTCAACCGACGCTTGCTCGCCGTTCCCGGAGTGCGAGACGGCGTGGTGTTTGCGCTGGATACGGATGCTTGTGGTGTGAGCCGGCTTGCCGCCTTGGTGGTGGCGCCGGATGTTGACGAAACCCAAATCCTCACCAGGCTGCGTGCCGCGATCGATCCGGTATTCCTGCCGCGACCGCTGCGCCGCGTTGCGACCCTGCCGCGCACTGCCGCCGGCAAACTGCCGCGCACCGCTTTGCTCACTGCCTTGCGCGCACCCTGACTACGTGCGGTTACTTCCAGTCGGAGAGTTTGTAATACACCGGCTGCACTACACCCGACGGGCCGGACAACTGTTTCATCAGACTGGGCGGAATCACCGCCGGATTGTCGACATAAAACCGCGTCGGACCTTCCTTGTTCAGCACCCGCACAAACAGCAGTTTGCCCTTCTGGCGGTATTCCTCAACCGTTTCGTTACCGTTCTGACGCACTGTCACGACCGGCAGTTCGGCCGCGTTCGCCGCTGCCTGCACATCGGCGGGAAGCCCCGGACTTTCTGCGCCATTCGCCGTGGAAACCGGCGCCGGCGTGACGGCCGGTGCCGCGGCCTTGACGCCAGGATCGTTGATTGCCGGTGGCGGCTGCGCCGGCGGCAGTGGATCCGACGCCGGCTTGCCCTGCGCGAATGCCACATTGCCGAGTCCCAGCAAAGCGATGCCTAGTACGTAACAGGATCTCATGGCACACCTCCAATGTCTGCGCTGAGCATAGCACGCAGCCGTCAATACCCGTGACGCGTCGCGGCGCGCGTTCGTTGCAAAAATCCGTCCGCTGGGCCAAGCTCGAAAACCCGCCATGCCTGTGCGTCTCCATGTCGCGTCCGCGCCTTGTCCTGATCGATGGTTCCGGCTATCTGTACCGCGCCTTTCACGCACTACCGCCGCTGAGCAATCGCGACGGAGAACCCACCGGTGCGTTGTTCGGCGTGTTTAACATGCTGCGCGCAACGCTCAAGGACAGACCCGAGCATGTCGTCTTCGTCGCCGACGCGTCCGGACCAACTTTCCGCGATGCCTTATTCGCGCAATACAAGGCGCAACGAGCACCGATGCCCGACGATCTACGCGCGCAGATCGAGCCGATGCTGGCGCTGGTCGGCGCGCTCGGTTTTCCGATCCTGCGCGTCTCCGGCGTGGAAGCGGACGATGTGATCGGCACACTGGCCACGCAGGCGGCTGCGCAGGACATCGACGTCGTCGTGTCGACCGGGGACAAGGACCTGGCGCAACTGGTCGATGCGCACGTCACGCTGGTCAACACGATGACCAACACGACCCTGGACGAAGCCGGTGTCATGGCGAAATTCGGCGTGCGTCCGGACCAGATCGTCGATTACCTGACCTTGGTTGGCGATAGCGCCGACAACATTCCCGGCGTGCCCAAATGCGGTCCGAAAACCGCGGCCAAGTGGCTGGGCGAATACGACACGCTCGACGCGATCGTGGCCAACGCGGACAAGATCGGCGGCAAGGTCGGCGAAAATCTGCGCGCGGCGCTGTCGCAGCTGCCGCTGTCGCGCCAGCTCGCCACGATCAAGATTGACGTGGCTTTCGATCGTCAAGCCACCGAGATCTGAAACTGCACGAACCGGATGCGAAAACCTTGCGCGAGCTTTATGCGCGCTACGAATTCCGCGCCGCGCTGAAGGAACTGGACGCCTCACTCGCCGTCCGCGACGCAAGCTCGGGGAGGAGAACGCAGGCGCGACGCCTGCAGAGACACTGGCTTCCGACTTGCGCCGGAGATGAAGAACAAAAAAAGCAGTACGAGCTCGTGCTCACCCAGACGCAATTGGATGCGTGGTTGGAAAACTCGCAATCGCAGAGCTGGTCGCATCGACACGAAACGACCAGCCTCGATCCGATGCGCGCGGAAATTGTCGGCGTGTCGTTCGCGGTCGAACCCGGGCACGCCGCCTATGTGCCGCTAGCGCACGAATACGCCGGCGTGCCGACGCAGCTCGAGCGCGCCGCCGTGCTCGCGGCGCTCAAGCCGCTTCTGGAAGATGCGCAAAAGTACAAATCTCGGACAACACTCTCAAGTACGACATGAATGTGTTGTCGAACTACGGCATCAACATGACTGGCGTGCGCTACGACTCGATGCTCGAATCCTACGTCTGGAACGCGTCCGGCAACCGCCACGACATGGATACGCTGGCGAAGAAATATCTGGGCGTGGACACGATCCACTACGAAGACGTGACCGGCAAAGGCGCCAAACAGATTCCGTTCGCCGCGGTCGATGTGCAGCGCGCATGCGAATACGCTGCCGAGGATGCCGACATCACCTTGCGTCTGCATCACGCCCTCTGGCCGAAGTTGCAAGCGGAGCCGTCGTTGCGCCGCGTTTTCGAGGAAATCGAAATGCCGCTGGTGCCGGTGCTGGCGCGCATGGAACAAACCGGTGTGCTGATCGACGTGGAAAAGCTCAAAACCCAGAGCGGCGAACTCGCCCAGCGCATGCTCGAATTGCAGCAACATGCGTTCGCGGTTGCGGCCGGCGGCATTTCAGTCTGGATTCGCCCAAGCAGTTGCAGCAGTTGCTGTACGACGAATTGAAATTGCCGGTATCGCGCAGGACCCCGACCGGTCTGCCATCGACCAACGAGGAAGCGCTCGAGACTCTGGCCGACCAGCACGACTTGCCGCGTCTGATCCTGGACTACCGCACGCTCGCAAAACTGCGCTCAACATACACGGACAAGCTGGCCGAACACGTCAACCCGCGCAGCGGCCGCGTGCACACGAGCTACCATCAGGCCGTCGCGGCAACCGGGCGGCTGTCGTCGAACGATCCGAACCTGCAGAACATCCCGATCCGCACCGAGGAGGGCCGGCGCATCCGCCAGGCGTTTGTGGCGCCCGCGGGCTGCCGTATCCTCGCTGCCGATTATTCGCAGATCGAACTGCGCATCATGGCGCACCTGTCCAGCGACGCCGAGCTTGCTCGCCGCATTCCACGCGAACCAGGACGTGCACCGCGCCACCGCTGCGGAAGTGTTCGGCGTACCGGTAGAACAAGTCGACGCGAATCAGCGCCGGGCCGCGAAGGCGATCAATTTCGGCCTGATGTACGGCATGAGTGCGTTCGGCCTCGCACGCCAGCTCGGCATCGGCCGCGGCGAGGCGCAGGAATACATCCGGCGCTACTTTGAGCGCTATCCCGGTGTGGCCTCGTTCATGCGGACCACACGCGAGCAAGCGCACCGCGCAGGCTTCGTCGAAACCCTGTTCGGCCGGCGTCTGTACCTGAACGAAATCCATTCGCGCAATCAGGGCCTGCGGGCCGGCGCAGAGCGAGCCGCGATCAACGCGCCGATGCAGGGCACCGCCGCCGACATCATCAAGCGCGCGATGATTGCGGTCGATGCCTGGCTGCAAAAATGTGATGGCGCCGCGCGCATGATCATGCAGGTGCACGACGAACTCGTGTTCGAGGTGCGGGCCGAACGCGAAAACGAGCTCGCCGCTAGCGTGCGCGAATGCATGATGGCCGCGGCGCAGCTCAAGATTCCGCTGGTGGTCGATATCGGCAGCGGCAGCAACTGGGACGAGGCGCATTGAAAACGCAGCAAGTCATTGAATCTTCAGCACATGAATGATTTCTGAACTGACGAGTGCAAACAATCGTAAAGCCTTGAACTTCACGACTCGCCCTTCATCTAATTTCACAGGTGCACGCAACGGCACCTGGTTCATTCACCTCCCTGAGTGAACCTGCGGGGATCGATCCCTCCCCAGATCGGTCTTCGACCCACGCCCCGGGAGTTTCCCCCTAAACTCCCGGGGCATTTTTTTCCGACATCTCACGCCAGATAGCCGCCATCCACCACATAGCTGGCGCCGGTGATGTAGCTGGCCCCCGGCGAACACAGGAACGCGATCGTCGGTGCGATTTCATCCGGTTGCGCCGCGCGGCCCAGCGGGATCGTGCGCAGCAAAGGCGTGAGAATATCGGGATTTTGCGTGAGCGCACTGGCGAATTTGGTGTCGGTCAGACCGGGCAGCACGGCATTGACGCGAATTTTGTGCGGCGCCAGTTCCCGGGCGAAGCTCTCGGTCAGCGACACGATCGCGGCCTTGGTCATCGAATACACGCCCTGCCCCGGCACTGCGCGGCGCGCGTTTACCGAAGCCACATTGACGATGGCGCCGCCGCGCTCGCGCATGGCACGGGCAGCCAGCACACACATCTGGAAATAGCCACGGATATTGACTTGCACCGTCTTGTCGAACACGTCCAGGTCCATGTCCAGCAGCGGACCGAAATACGGATTGGTCGCGGCATTGTTCACCAGGATGTCGAGCGCGAGCCCTGCATCGGCGATGCGCGCGAACAAGGCGTCGATGGCGTCGGCCACGCCGATATGCGCGGCAATCGCCGTGGCCATGCCGCCGTCGGCGCGAATCCCCGCCGCGACTTCCTCGCAGGCGTCGAGTCTGCGGCTGCTAACCACCACCTGCGCACCACAATTTGCGAGCAATCGTGCCGTGGCGGCACCGATGCCGCGGCTGGCGCCGGTCACCAACGCGGTCTTGCCGCGCAGATCGAACAGGGATTCGGTTCGCATCGCGCCGTCGCCTCCTGACGTAGAATCGCACAATAGCAAACTCGCGGAGCGGGATGCATGGACCGAAAACGCGTTCTCATCACCGGCGCCGGCAGCGGCTTGGGCCGGGCGCTGGCATTTCGTTTCGCCGAAAACGGCTGGCGTGTGGCTTGCGCCGATATCCGTCTGGATCGCGCTCGCGACAGCGTGCGTCTGATCACCGAATTCGGCGTCGGTGCGATGGCATTGAAGGTCGATGTCGGCGACGACGCCTCGGTCGAGGCGATGCACGACGAAATCCTCGCCGCATGGGATGGCGTGGATGTCGTCGTCAACAATGCCGGCGTCGCCGCCGCCGGTCCGGTCGCGCAAGCCGCACTGGACGACTGGCGCTGGACATTGAACATCAATCTGATGGGCGTGGTGCGCGGCTGTCGTGCGTTCCTGCCAATCCTGCTCGAACAAGGCAGTGGTCACATCGTCAATATCGCCTCGTTCGCCGGCATTGCCAACGCGCCGCGCATGGCCGCGTACTCGGCCAGCAAGGCCGGCGTGATCTCGCTGTCAGAATGTCTGCGCGGCGAACTGGCGCTGGCCGGCAGCGCTGTCAGGGTGTCGGTGGTGTGTCCGGCATTTTTCCCGACCAGCCTGATGGATTCCGCACGCGCCGCCGAAACCGACAAGGCGCTGGCGAAAAAACTGATGGCCCATTCCACGCAGAGTGCGGACGATGTCGCTGCCAACATCTTCCGCGGCATTGCCCGCGGCAAATTCCTGATCCTGCCAACGAAAGGCGTGCGTGGGCGTTGGTGGATCAAGCGCATTGCGCCGGAAACGTTTTTCCGCAAGGCAGTCGCGCTGATGCGCAAGACCGGAGCCAAGGCATGAGTCGACTGATGATCTACGGGGCGAACGGCTATACCGGCCGACTGATCGCACGCGCGGCTGTCAAGCGCGGCTTGAAACCCCTGCTGGCCGGACGCAACCGCGACGAAGTCGGCGCGCTGGCGCAGGAACTGAACCTTCTGCGCCGCGTGTTCGAGTTGGCCCATCCGGATGAAATTGAACGCAACCTAGACGGAATATCCGTGCTTCTGCATTGCGCCGGGCCGTTTTCGCGCACCGCCGCGCCGATGCTCAACGCCTGCCTGAATCGCAACGTGCATTATCTGGATATTACCGGCGAGATCGAAGTGTTCGAAACCTGCCATCACGCGCACGTGCGCGCGCAGCACCAGGGCACCGTGGTCCTGCCGGGCTCGGGTTTCGACGTCGTGCCGACCGATTGCCTTGCCGCGCTGCTCAAACAGCGCCTGCCGGATGCGCGTTCGCTCGTGCTCGCGTTCGAGGCCGGCGGCGGCCCGAGCCCCGGCACCGCAAAAACCAGTGTCGAGGGACTGGGCCGCGGCGGACGTGCGCGTATCGACGGCGAAATCCGCAATGTGCCGCTGGCCTGGAAGTCGCGCGAGTTTCAGCGCGACGGCAAGCCGCGCACGGCGATGACGATTCCCTGGGGCGACGTCTACACGGCGTTTGTCTCCACCGGCATCCCCAACATCGAAACCTACATGGTGTTGCCGCCGAAAACGATCCAGCGCATGCGCTGGCTGCGCCATGTGCAGCCACTGCTTAAATCCGGATTCGCGCAAAATTTCCTGCGCCAGCGCGTGCAGCGCACTACACCCGGACCGAGCGAACAACGCCGTCGCAACAGCGGTTGCCACGTTTGGGGCGAAGTACGCAACGCCGCCGGCAAGGAAGCGAAACTCGAACTGCAAACTCCCAACGGCTACGAGCTGACCGTGACCGCATCGCTCGGCATCGCCGAATATCTGCTGCGACCCGCCCACCCCGCCCACGGCGGCTACTTCACCCCCTCGCAACTGATGGGCGCAGATTATGTTTTGCAGTTACCCGGCGTGCGCATCATAGAAACGGCAGGGTGACGTCGCGCCGCGTCCACGCGTGCCCAGCGTTTACAATCCGGGGATGGATGTCTCGCATTTACTCGACGATCTGAACCCGGCGCAACGCGGAGCGGTGAGCGCGCCGCCGGGGCATTATCTGGTGCTTGCCGGCGCGGGCTCGGGCAAGACACGCGTGCTCACCCATCGCATTGCGTGGCTGCTCGAAGTCGAGCATGCTTCGCCGCGGTCGATTCTCGCCGTCACCTTCACCAACAAGGCCGCCGGCGAGATGCGCGCACGCTGCAACAGCCTGATCCGGCAGGGCACGCGTGGCTTGAGCGTCGGCACGTTCCACGGCATCGCGCATCGGCTGCTGCGCCAGCACTGGCGCGAAGCGAAGTTGCCGGAGACGTTCCGGATTCTGGATGCCGACGATCAACAACGGCTGATCAGGCGCACGATTCAGGGCTTGGGGCTGGACGAAGCGCGTTTTCCGCCGCGTCAGGCCGCTTGGTTCATCAATTCGGCCAAGGATGATGGCAAGCGACCGGATGCGTTTGAATATGCCGGCGATCCGTTGACGCGCACGTTGGTCGACATCTATCGCGCCTACGAGGAAACCTGCCGGCGTTCGGGCCTGGTCGATTTCGCCGAACTGCTGTTGCGTTCGCACGAGCTGTGGCTGCACGATGACGCACTGCTCGCCCACTACCGCGAGCGCTGGCTGCATTTGCTGATCGACGAGTTTCAGGACACCAACACCATTCAATACGCGTGGTTGCGTGTACTCGCCGGACAGACCGGCCAGGTGTTCGTGGTTGGTGACGACGATCAGGCGATCTACGGTTGGCGCGGGGCGCGGGTGGAAAACGTGCAGCATTTCTTGCGCGATTTTCCCGGCGCGAAAACCATTCGGCTCGAACAGAACTACCGTTCCACCGGCACCATCCTCAATGCCGCCAACGCGATCATCGCCAACAACCCGCAGCGTCTGGGCAAAAAACTGTGGACCGCCGGCGACATCGGTGCGCCGATCGCACTGTACGCCGCCTACAACGAACAGGACGAGGCGCGCTTCGTGATCGAGCGCATCCTGGAACATTTGCAGCAAGGTGGAAAATGCAGCGAATGTGCTGTTTTATACCGCTCCAACGCACAGTCGCGCAACTTCGAGGAACAACTGATTCAACGCGATATCCACTACCGCGTCTACGGCGGCCTGCGTTTTTTCGACCGCGCCGAAATCAAGGATGCGCTGGCCTACCTGCGCCTGGCCACCAATCGCCATGACGATGCCGCATTCGAACGCAGCGTGAACACGCCACCACGGGGCATCGGTGAGCGTACGCTGGATGCGCTGCGCCAGCACGCGCGCGGCGAGAAGACATCGCTATGGGACGCGACGCTGGCGGAACTTACCGGTACCACGTTAGCCGGACGCGCAAGGAATGCGCTGAAGGTTTTTGTCGCGTTGATCGAGGAATTGGCGACGGCCTGTGCCGCCGGCAGTGATGCACCAATGCCCCTCGCCGAACAAATCGACCACGCGATTGCGCGATCCGGGTTGCGCGAGTTCTACGAAGCCGATGCCCGCGGCAATGCGGAATCGCGCGTGGAAAATCTCGACGAATTGGTGAACGTCGCCAGCCGCTTCGAACGCACCAGCGAGGATATCGAAGCGGGATTTTCCGAGCTTACCGCTTTTCTTGCGCATGCTGCGCTGGAGGCTGGCGAGACGCAGGGCGAAACCTGGGAAGACTGCGTGCAGCTGATGACCCTGCACTCGGCCAAGGGTCTGGAATTTCCGCTGGTATTTCTGGTCGGCCTTGAGGATGGATTGTTTCCGAGCCAGAAATCGCTGGATGAACCTGGCCGCCTGGAAGAAGAGCGGCGTCTGGCCTATGTCGGCATAACGCGTGCACGCCAGACATTGATCTTGTCTTACGCCGAATCGCGCCGTCTGCACGGCACCGAAACCTACAACCGTCCGTCGCGCTTCCTGCACGAATTGCCGCCCGCGTTACTACATGAGGTGCGCCCGCGCGTGCAGGTGTCGCGCCCTGCCTTTGCCGGTCGTTTTGTCGACGACGGTGGCGATGCCTCGCCGTTGAAACTCGGTCAACACGTACGCCACGCCAGCTTCGGCGAAGGCGTCGTCATCGACGCCGAAGGCTCCGGCGCGCACGCCCGCGTGCAGGTCAACTTCGAGAACGCCGGGGCGAAATGGCTGGTGGTGGCATACGCCCATTTGGCGCCGCTATAGCGGTGCAGGCACTTTGCTGTCAAATTGGCAAAACCTGCACTCGCCCTGCGGCCGAGCGCAAGCTCTGCTGGGAATGCACAGCGCGAGCGCAAACACACTGGGCGCGCCTGTATACTTGTTGTCAACAACCTCCGGGAATCGCCATGCATCGACTTCTCATCAGCGTTTTGCTGGCGTTGTGCGCCTGCCTTGCCGCTTGCGGCAACAAAGGCCCGTTGGTAGTGCCGGACCAGCAGCCGCAAACGCACCCACAGCAACCCGCAGCAACGCCGGCGCCGGCAAACAAGTCCAACACCCAACATTGATTCGACACGAGTCGCAATGAAGTTGCATTTTTCCAAGATGCACGGCATCGGCAACGATTTCGTGATCGTCGATTGCCGCGAGCAGCCATTGAGGTTGAGTGCTGCGCAAATCTCGCATCTGGGCGATCGCCACACTGGTATCGGTTTCGACCAGTTGCTCACAATCGAACAGTCAAGCGATTCGACCTGCGCGTTCCGCTACGGCATCTACAACGCAGATGGTTCGCCCTCCGGACAATGCGGCAATGGCGTGCGTTGTGTTGCCGCGTGGCTGCGTCGCGACGGCGCGTTGATGGCAACGATGGCACGCCTGGAAAGCCCGTCCGGTGCAGTCGGCATCGAGATACTCAAGGATGGCCGCATATGCGTGGACATGGGCGTGCCGCGTTTCGCGCCGGCGGATGTGCCGTTGAATCTGCCGGCGGCCGATCCATACCGTCTGCGCATCGGCGATGCGGATGTGGAATTCGGCGCGGTGTCGTTGGGCAATCCGCACGCCGTGATCGAAGTCGATGATGTCGCTGCATCGCCACTATCAACGCGTGGCGCCGCATTGTCCACGGATGAACATTTTCCACAAGATTGCAATGTGGGCTTTGCGCAGATTGTGGATCGCGCGCGGCTGCGCTTGCGTGTGTGGGAGCGTGGCGCGGGCGCAACGCTTGCCTGCGGCAGTGGCGCCTGCGCGGCGGTTGCGGTTCTGCGCCGACGTGGCAAACTCGACGCTGACGTGACCGTGCAATTGCCCGGAGGCAATCTGCAGATTTATTGGGAAGGCGGCATGGCACCGGTGTGGATGAACGGTGCGGCCACTTTCGTGTTCGATGGAGAAATCCAGGTATGAGCGATCCCGCCGTCACCAATGGACCCAGCGCAACCGAGGTAGCCAGTTTTTTGCGCAGGCATCCGCAATTTTTGAACGAGTTTCCCGACATCGCCCTAACCCTGATGCTGCCGCGCGAACATGGTGCGAGCACATCGTTGGCGAGCTATCAGCTCGACGTGCTGCGCGACCAGAAACGCGAACTGAACCGGCGCTTGCATGAACTGATCGGCATCGCGCACGAAAACGAGCAATTGATGATACGCGTGCACACGTTGGCGCTGGCATTGATGCGCGAGCGTGCGCTTGGCGATTGCTTGCGCTGCGTCGCGGCCACACTGACCGAAGACTTCAATACCGAACTGGTGCGTCTGGTGTTGTTCCGTGCCGCCAGTGCCGATTTGCCTGCGGCGGACTGGTTGATCTTCGCGCGGGGAGGCGCGGACGAATTGCCGGCATTCTTCGAATTCCTCCAGCGCAGGCGAACCGCTGTGCGGGCGCTTGCAGCCAGAAAAACTCGACTATCTGTTCGGCGCGCGGGCCAATGCGGTGCAATCGTCGGTGCTGGTTCCTCTCGTCGGCGTCGGCATGCTCGCGATTGGCAGTGGCGATGCCAGCCGTTTTCATCCCGGCATGGGCACGGTATTCATCAAATTGATCGCCGAGACGATCGCCGCCGCGGTCAGCCGCTTCGGTCAAGACTGAAATGGACGCGAAATCGCTCAGCGTCCGCATCGAGCGATTTGTCGATTACCTGCGCAACGAGCGCCGTTATTCGCCGGCTACGATCGCCAATTACACACGTTCGCTCGCTGCGTTGTGCACGCATCTGGAAACCTTGCACGTCGCGCGCTGGCGCGACGTGCGCAGCGAGCAAATCCAGGCATTCATTGCCAACCGACACCGTGCCGGCCTGGCGCCGGGCTCGTTGCGCGACATGCTTTCCTCCTACCGCAGTTTCTACCGTTATCTGGCGCGCGAAGGCGAGGCGTCGAGCAATCCCGCACTTGGCGTGCATGCACCGAAATCGCCGCGGAAACTGCCACAAGTGCTGGATGTGGACGAAGTCGCGGCACTGCTGGATTTTCCCGCGAACGACGCGGACGCAGTGCGCGACCGCGCACTTTTGGAACTTCTATACTCCAGCGGCTTGCGTGTGTCGGAACTGACCAATGTACGCTGGCGCGACCTCGATCTCGCCGAAGGCATGATCCGTGTTACGGGCAAGGGCAGCAAAACGCGCATCGTACCGGTCGGCAGAAAAGCCGTCGCTGCGCTGCAAGCGCTGCGCGAACAGGATCGCCGCGGTGCCGACGATCCTCTGGTGTGCGGCCGCCTCGGCAAACCGCTCACGCCGAACGACGTGCGTGCGCGTCTGAAACGTCGCGCCAAGGATCAAGGCGTGTGGAAGCGCGTGTACCCGCATCTGCTGCGCCATTCCTGCGCCAGCCACGTGCTCGAATCCTCCGGCGACCTGCGCGCGGTCCAAGAACTGCTCGGCCATGCTGACATCGGCACGACGCAAATCTACACGCACCTGGACTTCCAGCATCTGGCCCGCGTGTACGACGCGGCGCATCCGCGGGCGCGGCGGCGTAAGACCTGATCGCGCCTTGCAATCGGCGTCGCCCATCCCAAAATCGTAACGTCCGCGATAGCGAGGTCGTCCATGTCCGACTCCTTCCACGCCACCACCATTGTTTCCGTGCGCCGCACTGGCCGCGTCGTCATCGGCGGCGACGGGCAGGTCACACTCGGTAACACGATCGTCAAAGCCAACGCACGCAAGTTGCGCCGCTTGGGCAAGGACGGCAACGTGCTGGCTGGTTTCGCTGGCGCCACGGCCGATGCGTTCACCCTGTTCGAATTATTTGAAGCCAAGCTCGAAAAGCACGGCAACAATCTTACCCGCGCGGCGGTGGAACTGGCCAAGGAATGGCGCACTGACCGGCGCCTGGGTCGGCTCGAGGCAATGCTCGCGGTCGCCGACAAGGACGCTTCCCTGCTGATCTCCGGCAACGGCGATGTGCTGGAGCCGGAAAACGGATTGATTGCTATCGGCTCCGGTGGCCCGTTTGCGCAAGCCGCGGCAAAGGCGCTGATCGAACACAGCGATTTGCCGGCACGCGAAATCGTTGAGAAAGCACTGAAGATCGCCGGCGATATCTGCATTTATACGAACCATAACGTGACAATTGAAGAGCTGTAATTCTGCTGTCATTCCAGCTTTCGCTGGAATGACGAGCGCCAAGAAAATTCCCAGGTACAAAAAGAATGTCCGAACTCACTCCCCGGCAAATCGTCACCGAACTTGATCGCTACATCATTGGCCAGCATGCGGCCAAGCGCGCGGTCGCGATCGCGCTGCGCAATCGCTGGCGGCGGATGCAGCTGGAGCCCGTCCTGCGCGACGAGGTCACGCCGAAAAATATCCTGATGATCGGTCCCACCGGCGTGGGCAAGACCGAAATCGCGCGGCGCCTTGCGCATCTGGCCAATGCGCCATTCATCAAGATCGAGGCCACCAAGTTCACCGAAGTCGGCTATGTCGGCAAGGACGTCGAGCAGATCATCCGCGATCTGGCCGATGTGGCGGTGAAGATGGCGCGTGAGCAAGCGAAGACACAGGTGCGCGAACAGGCGCAGGATCGCGCCGAGGAACGCATACTCGATGCGTTGTTACCCAAGCGTCAGTGCACGGTTTCATGGGCGAGCCGCAGCTGCCGGACACGAGCGATTCGGATACGCGCCAGAAGCTGCGCAAGCAGTTGCGCGAGGGCACGCTGGACGAGCGCGAGATCGAAATCGAAACGGCCGTCAATGTCGGCGTCGAGATCATGGCTCCTCCAGGCATGGAGGAAATGACGCAGCAATTGCGCGGATGTTCTCCCAATCGCCGGCAACAAGACCCAACAACGCAAACTGCCGATCAAGGCAGCGCGACCGCTGCTCGTCGATGAGGAAGCCGCGCAAGTCTGATCAACGACGAAGAACTCAGGGCACGCGCGCTGGACTCCTGCGAGCAGAATGGCATCGTCTTCATCGACGAGATCGACAAGGTCTGCCAGCGCGGCGAATGGCATGGCGCCGGCGTCAGCCGCGAAGGCGTGCAGCGCGATCTGCTGCCGCTGGTCGAAGGCTCGACTGTGTCGACCAAGCACGGCATCGTCAATACCGATCACATCCTGTTCATCGCCTCGGGCGCGTTCTCGCTGGCCAAGCCGTCGGACCTGATCCCGGAATTGCAGGGCCGCTTTCCGATCCGCGTGGAATTGTCGGCGCTGTCGGCTGCGGATTTCGATCGCATCCTGACCGAGCCGGATCATGCCCTGACCAAACAGTACGTGGCGCTGCTGGCAACCGAAGGTGTGGCCCTGGATTTCGCACCGGATGGCGTGCGCCGTCTCGCCGAGATCGCGTTCGCGGTGAACGAGCGCACCGAAAACATCGGCGCGCGCCGTCTGCATACCGTGCTTGAACGCCTGCTCGATACGATTTCCTACGAGGCGCCGGATGAAAACGGCAAAACGTATACTATCGACGCCGCCTATGTTGACGCCCATCTCGCCGCGCTCGTGCAAGATCAGGATTTGAGCCGCTACATCCTGTGAGCCGCGGCGAAACGGTACAATTGGCGCGTATGCCACCCATCAAGCACCACCGCGAAGGCAATGTCGTCCCGTTCCGCGGCCGCGGCACGCGCGCACAACTGCGCGAGGCGCTGGAAGGCCGCGTGCCGGTGCAGATCGCACGCTTAGCGATCTCGCCGGGCTGGGTGCATGGTTATGTCATCGGTCTGTCGGCGGAGTTCTGCCTGATCGCAGAAGTCAGCGATGCGATGCGGTTCGACGGCTTTCTCGCGCTCGCCATCGGCGACATCGACGCGGTCGAACACGATCCGGGACGCGAGTTTGTGGAAAAGGCGCTGCAGCTCAACGACGCCCAATTGCCGGAACTGCCAGGTTTTCGTCTCGACGACTGGCAGGCGATCGCCGAATCAGCCGCGCGCATCGCATCGCTGATCTCGTTGAACATGCTTGACGAGGAAAGCGGCGAAGTCAGCTACATCGGCCGCCTGACCGGCGCCGAGTCCGATGCACTGGTCCTGCAGGAAGTCGACCCGAACGCGATCTGGTATCCGGACACTGGCGCCTACGAATTCCCCGGCATCGGTTCGATCGGATTCGGTACCCAGTACATGCTGCTGCTGGCGAAGATCGCGGGCGTACCGCCGGTGCCTGCGCCGATCGGTGAATTTTCCGCGTGAGTAACAAGCCGCGTGTTGTCGGCATGACCCTGCACCGCGCCTCGCACGCGCTGGAAGTCACGTTCGATAGCGGCGAGGCATTTACCCTGCCCTGCGAATACCTGCGCACGCATTCACCCAGCGCCGAGGTGCAAGGCCACGGTCCCGGTCAGCGCGTGCTGCAACATGGCAAGCGCGACGTGACCATTCTCGCGGTCGAGCCGGTCGGCCACTACGGTGTACTGCTGCGCTTCGACGACGGTCACGACACCGGCATTTATTCCTGGTCAGTGCTGCACGATCTGGGCGTGCACCAGACCGAAAACTGGCAGGCGTATTTGCAGGCGTTGGAACAGGCCGGGCTTTCGCGCGGCTGATGCTGCGCATATCGGTCGCCAGGATCGATCGGCGGCGGCAACTAAAAATACCGGTTCATATTGAGCGTAGCGAAGTCGAAGCACTCCCTTCGACTTCGTGCCTGCGACACTGCCTCAGGGCGAACGGATGCGCGTTGATAAATCGTAATGGTTCAATAAGCCTGCACCGCTTCGCGATTCTCGGCCTGGAAGAAATCCAGCGAGCAAAACCCGAACGGTCGCGCCAGGATTAGATCCGGGAAGTTTTCAATCTGAGTGTTGAATACACGGACGGTTTCGTTGTACTGCTGCCGGGCGATCTGTAATCGATCTTCCACATCGACCAGATCGTGTTGCAACTGCAAAAAATTTTCGCTGGCTTTGAGGTCGGGATTGTTTTCCTGCAGCGCCAGCAGTTGCGTGATCCGTGCTTGCAGTTCGGATTCGAGTTGACCGCGTTCGGCGACCGGCACCGTCGTGAACGCACCATTGCGCAGTTGTGCGACTTCCTCCAGCGTTGCGAGTTCGTGTGCGGCATAGCCTTTCACGATGGCGACCAATTGCGGCACCAGATCGTAGCGCCGCTGCAATTGCACGTCGATATCGCTCCATGCCGCACGCACGCGGTTGCGCCCGGCAATCAGGTCGTTGAACGTGATCACCAGAAATGCCAGCGCCGCAATTGATGCAAAGCCCGCAACCCACCACAAGCTCATAATCGATGCTCTCACGAAAGTTTTGCGGCAAAGACCACCGCCACGAATTGTTGAACCGGCACGTAATATCAATCCGTATCCGTTCGCCTCAGCAAGGCGCAGTCGAAGGCAATGGTTCAAGTTCGCTGCGCGACGCTCCGTCCATACTGGTTACGCCGTCACCTGCCGGATCCACTGCCGGCAAGTTCCTCGGCAGTGTCTATCTGAGATACGCTCTATCGACCCGCGTGATGAATTCCTCAAGGCCCATCTTCCGGGTCTGGACCCGGTAAGAGGTACTGCGTTCGGCTTTCCAGTTGCCTGACGCGAGTCGAAAGACGAAACCCGCTTCTCGTACCTGACCGAAACTCTGCGATTGGATTGCAGTCAAGTTCGCGCGAATGCTTCGGTACAAATCGCGATCCCATCCATCCCATGGACCCTTGATGCCGAGTCTCATCAACAACTCAACCTTGTTGGCATTTCCGTAACCCAGGCTCTCGTTGAACGACAGGTCGTGACCGCGGCGGACAACAATCTGCGGCTCGGCCCACAACAGATAATCCATTTCCTCGTCGGGAAAACGCCACGGCAGGAGCGCTTGCGGATTTTCGCGCAACCGAAACATCGGCACGACCAGGTATTTGCCGGCAGTGTCCGTGTGGAGGCCCGCGATCATGGCCGAGTAACCTTCCTCCCTGAAGAACACCTGGCCATCAAAAGGCATTACCACGTCGCCATCGGCGAGCCCCGCGCGGATGCATCGGTTGCGGGCGCCGTTCTGATTTGTCAGATACAACGCCCTCTGCGCAGGCCCGGCGAGTTTGCGATAATCGTCCGCGACGAAGGGAATATCTTCCCACGACAGGCCCGCCTTGCTGATCATCGATATCAGGCGGTCCTTGGTCTGCGGATCGACGATATGGTTGAGCAGAAAGCGCTTCTCGCATCCGGGAAGCTCCGGTTCATGTTTCAGGATGAACGACAGGTTGGTCAGCGTCTGTGCAGACGTGTGCCGAACGGGAATATCGTTCCCCAGTATGCGGTAAAAAATGATCCTCACTTCTCCAAGTTCCCGGAGTCCCCAGCGACAGCGCGCCCACCGCGCTTGCATCGATGCAAAATCTTTCCACCACAGTCGGTGTAGAACCGTACCAACGTCACCAGGCGATGCTGGATCCGCATACCGCTGGTCCTTGCGGTAGTCCTCCCGCACCAAGGCCGCGTAGCATACCGCATGATCTTTTTAATCCTGCTGTCCCGAATTTTACCCCACAGTGCAACGCACGTGGCCTGTTTCGCGGGCGTAGTTTCGCGGACGACATCAGTACCCCCTCCTCAAGGCTGCGGTATCTGACCTGCACAGGCGTGTTCGCGCGGGCGTTCTTCGGCGATTGACCCCCTTGTCGAATGCCACAGCGGCAGTCGTCGTGTAGCATGCGCGGCATGGACGAACCCACCACCCATTTCGGCTATCGCGACGTGCCGGTTGGCGACAAGCAAAAACTTGTCGGCCGGGTGTTCACTTCGGTTGCATCGAAGTACGACCTGATGAACGATCTGATGTCGTTCGGCCTGCACCGGTTGTGGAAACGCTGGTTCGCAGCGACCTCGGGCATACGCGCGGGCGATGCGGTGCTGGATCTCGCCGGTGGCACTGGCGACATCGCCGCATTGCTGCTGCCGCAAGTCGGCGCACGCGGCTGCGTGGTGCTCGGCGACATCAACGCGGCGATGCTGCATGCCGGACGCGACCGCCTGCTCGACCGCGGTCTCGTGCGCAATCTGCACTACGCGCAGCTCGACGCCGAGGCGCTGCCGTTTCCGGCGGCGTGCTTCGATGCCGTCACCATTGCGTTTGGCCTGCGCAACGTCACCGACAAGGACGCGGCGCTGCGCGAGATGTTTCGCGTGCTAAAAACCGGCGGTCGTGCGTTGATACTGGAATTCTCGGCCGTGCAATCCGAATTTCTCAAACCCCTATACGACTTCCATTCGTTCAAGGTGCTGCCGCGACTCGGCGCGATGATCGCGGGCGACGCCGACAGCTACCGGTACCTCGCCGAGTCCATCCGCAAGCATCCGGACCAGGCCACGTTGAAGGCGATGATGGAGGCCGCTGGCTTCGCCCACTTGGACGTGCGCAACCTTTCCGCCGGCATCGTCGCGATCCATCGCGGTTACAAGATTTAACGCCCCGTTTTTGCGAACCGGCACTTTTGGCACAGGTTTGCACGGCGAAAGGGCCGCACTCTATTCCATTCCCGATACGTGCATCGGCTGTCCTGCCGGAGAATCGTCAATGAAAATGCATCCGTTCGCCGCCCTGTTCCTCGCACTTGCCCTGACCGCGCCAGTTTTCGCCGCCGAGCACGACAAGGCCGACGCCAAACGTGCGGCCGAGACAAAAACGAAGACGGAAACGGCGCCGCACGAGAAGTCCGTCGTCACGCAGCACAGCGTGACGATCAACGGACGCAGCATCGGGTATACGGCAACCGCCGGCACGCTGATCATCCGCAACGAGAAAGGTGAGCCGGACGCGAGCGTGTTCTACGTCGCCTACACCGCGGGCGGCGGCAAGGGTTCGGAAAGCCGGCCGGTAACGTTCCTGTACAACGGCGGCCCGGGCTCGTCGAGCATCTGGCTGCACATGGGCTCGTTTGCGCCGGTGCGCATCGAAACCGCGAGTCCAGAGGCGACACCGCCGCCGCCGTATCGCCTCGTGCCCAACGCCGACAGCTTGCTCGACAAGACCGACCTCGTCTTCGTCGACGCGATCGGCACGGGCTACTCGCACGGCATCCCGAATGAAAAGGACAAGAAAGACAAAGACGCCAATCCCGACAAGCGTTTCTGGGGCACGGACGAGGACATCGATGCTTTCGGCCGCTTCGTGCAGCGTTACATCACCAAATACGATCGCTGGAATTCGCCGAAATTCCTGTTCGGCGAATCCTACGGCACGCCGCGTTCGGCGGGTCTGGTCAAGTGGCTGCAGGACAAGGGTATCGCCTGCAACGGCGTGGTGCTGCTCTCGTCCATACTCAACTATGCCGAGCATCTGCCCGGCCTGGATATCGACTACGTCAACTACCTGCCGTCGTATGCGGCGATCGCCTGGTACCACGACAAGCTGCCGAACAAGCCGTCCACGCTGGAACCCTTCCTCGACTCAGGTGCGCGACTTTGCGCGCGGCGATTATCAGGTCGCCTTGAGCAAGGGCGCGGCATTGGCGGATACCGAACGCGACGCGATCGCGGAAAAACTGCACATGTATACCGGATTGAGCGTGCAATACCTGAAGGATGCCAACCTGCGCGTGAATCCAAGCCGTTTCCGCAAGGAACTGCTGCGTGGCGAAGGCCTGACCATGGGCCGTTACGACGCGCGTTTCGAAGGCGTCGATTCGGACGCCGCCGGCGAGAATCCGGAAACCGATCCGTCCGACACCGCCATCTCCGGCGCGTTCACCGCCGCGTTCAACGATTACCTGGTGCGCGAACTTCATTACACCAGCGACGTGCCCTACGCGGTCTCGGCCGGCGCGATCCGCAAGTGGGACTGGAAACACAAAGTGCCAGGCGGTGGCTGGATGAGCACGGTACCGCTGCCGATCATGGTCGATGATCTGGGCTACGCCATGCGCGAGAATCCGCATCTGAAAGTGCTGTCCGCGAACGGCTGGTTCGATCTGGCAACGCCCTTCTTCGCCACGGAATACGACTTGGCGCATCTGGGCATCGATGCAAAATTGCGCAACAACGTCACGGTCACGTATTACCCGTCCGGACACATGGTGTATCTGAACGTGGCTGCGCTCAAGCAATTCAAGAGGGATTTGTCCGCGTTCTACGACAGCGCGGGACCGCGCTAACGGGTAAGGAACTTCAACAAAAAATCCGCCACCTTGCGATACGGCGGCCGCATCAGTTTCATGCTCGTCCAGCGCGCCTGATACAGCACGGGCTTGGCCTTGCTGAAAGCGAGAAAGCCGGCGCGCCCGTGGTACTGGCCCATGCCCGAGGGACCGACGCCGCCGAAAGGCAGCGCGCTTTGCGCGAAATGCATCACCGTGTCGTTGACGCTGACGCCGCCGGCGACGGTGCGCTCGAGTACGCGCCGCGTGCGCGCGCGATCGCGGTCGAAGTGATACAACGCCAGTGGTCGCGGCCGCGCATTGACGTAGGCGATCGCCGCATCCACCGATTCCACCGCGACCAGCGGCAGGATCGGACCGAAAATCTCGTCCTGCATCAGGGCCAGGTCCTCGCGCGCATCCAGCACCAGGGTCGGCGGCAGCACGCGCTTGCCCGCGTCGCCGTTTGCGAGCTCGACGATCGTCGCGCCGGCGGCGTGGGCCTGGTCCAGATAGCCCTTTAGGCGCGCGTATTGGCCGACGTTGACGATGCTCGAATAATCGGGATTCGCGGCAACGTCGCCGTAATGCCGCGAAATATACTTTTGCATTTCGTCCACAAATGCAGGAATCGACGCCTTCGGCAAAAGCACGTAGTCCGGCGCAATGCATGTCTGACCTGCGTTGAGAAACTTGCCGGCGGCGATGCGATCGACTGCGGTGGTGAGTGGATAATCCGGCGCGACAATCGCCGGCGACTTGCCGCCGAGTTCGAGCGTCACCGGGGTAAGGTTCGGCGCCGCCGCGGCCATGACCTTGCGGCCGACCGCGGTCGAGCCGGTAAAGAACAGGTGATCCAGAGGCAGCGCAGCGAACGCGGCGGCGACTTCCGGTCCGCCGAGGACGACGGCGACACGGTCCGCAGGGAAGACTTCCTCGATCAGTTTCTTGAGCAATTCCGAAGTGCGCGGCGTGTGCTCGGACGGCTTGATCATCACGTGATTGCCGGCCGCGATCGCCGCGACCAGCGGCTTGAGCGCGAGGTTCACCGGATAATTCCACGGCGCGATTACGCCGACCACACCGAGCGGCTGGTAGCGCACCTCGGTATGCGCCGGCCAGAACAGCCAATCGGCGAGCGCTCGTTTGCTGCGCATCCAGCCGCGCAGATGCCGGCGCGTGTAGTCGATCTCCTTGAGCACCGTGAACGCGTCCGACATCAGCGATTCGTGACGCGAGCGGCGGCCGAAATCCGCGCTCATTGCTGCGGCAAAATCGTCGAGCCGCGCCTTGAACGCCACGCGCAGACGTTCCAAATCACCCACGCGTTGGGCGTAATCGGGCGTCTTGCGCTGGTGTGCGGCGCGCAGGCGCGCGAGGGTGGCATTCAAATCGCCGGATGTGACGGGGGCATCCATCTGCGCAGTGTAGCGCGCGGTGCGTGAGCTTGCAGTCGCAGCCGTCTGTCCGAGTGATAACATTGCTGCACCTTCCAGCGGCAACTCCAACGTGAGCATCCGTCCCTATTGTGAGCAACTTCCGAGGCTTGGCGAAAAAGTATACGTCGACCCCGCGGCCGTGCTCATCGGCGACGTGGAACTGGGCGACGACGCCTCGCTATGGCCATGCACGGTGGTGCGTGGCGACGTGAACTTCATCCGCATCGGTGCGCGCACCAACATCCAGGATGGCGCCGTGCTGCACGTCACCCACGACGGCCAGTACTCGCCCGGCGGCTTTCCGCTGGTGATCGGCGCCGATGTCACGGTCGGCCACGGCGCGATCCTGCACGCCTGCACGGTCGAAGACGCCTGCCTGATCGGCATGCATGCGACCGTGCTCGACGGCGCGCTTGTGTGCAAGCATGCCATGGTCGGCGCCGGCGCGGTGGTCACTCCCGGCAAGATCGTCGGCGCAGGCGAACTGTGGCTGGGCAATCCGGCGCGCTGCGTGCGCAAGCTCGATGCGACGCAGATCCAAGCGCTGTATTACTCGGCCAAACACTATGTGCAGCTGAAGGACGAATACCTGCACACGAATACGTCGCACGTATCGTTATAATCGCGTTTTCCTTGTTGCAACTGGGCGTCAATCATTTGCATTCAGCGGCAACTCGCCGCGCAGCGCGGAGTAAACCGCGTCCGTATCCGGCCGCACTTCGTGCCAGATCGCGAACGCTTCGGCGGCCTGTTCGATCAGCATGCCCAAGCCGTCGATGACTTGCGCAGCGCGTGCCGCCTGCGCCCAGGCCGTGAACGCGAACGCTGCCGCGCCATAGGACACGTCGCAGCAAAGCGTGTGCGAGGTCATCAGAGCAATGGGCAAATCCAGAATACTGCGATCATGTCCGGCCGAAGTCGCGTTGACGATCAACTCGAAGCCGCCCAGATTCGCCAGATCCTCCCAGTAGCGTGTGTGCGCGCGCTTTGGCAGGCCGATGGCATCGGCCAGCGCGTCCGCGCGTTCGGGCGTGCGGTTGACGATCACCAGCTCGGCGATGCCCGCATCCATCAGCGCAAATGCCACTGCGCGCGCTGCGCCGCCGGCGCCGAGCAGCAATGTACGCCGACCGCGCAAATCCAGGCTGTGTCGCTCGGTCAGGTCGCGGATCAAACCCACGCCATCGGTGTTGTCGCCGCGCCAGCGGCCATTGTCCAGTCGCGACAGCGTGTTCACTGCTCCAACACGAGTTGCAAAATCCGAAAACTGCGCGCACTGCGCGAGCGCGAGTTGCTTCAACGGCAGGGTAATGTTTGCGCCGCGCCCACCGGCCGCGGCGAAATCGGCGAGCCGTCTGGCGAAGGATTCCGACGTCGCATCGATCGCCGCATAGTGTAAATATATACCCGTCTGTGCCGCGAACGCCGCATGAATGCGCGGCGACAGCGAGTGCTCGATCGGGTGACCGATGACGGCAAAATCCGGCGCGCTCATTCGCGCAGCCATGTCGCCGCCTGCAACGCGAAATAGGTCAGGATCGCATCCGCGCCGGCACGCTTGATTGCGGTGAGCGCTTCGAGCACGCAGGCGCGCTCATCCAGCCAACCGTTGAGGATCGCCGCCTTGAGCATCGCGTATTCGCCACTGACCTGATACGCAAACGTCGGCACGCCGAAGCGCTGCTTGACCCGATGCAGCACGTCCAGATACGGCAGCGCAGGTTTGACCATTACCATGTCCGCGCCTTCGGCCAGATCCAGCTCGACCTCACGCAACGCTTCGTCGGCATTGGCCGGATCCATCTGATAAGTATACTTGTTGCCTTTGCCCAGATTCGCCGCGGAGCCAACCGCATCGCGGAACGGGCCGTAGAATCCGGATGCGTATTTCGCCGAATACGCGAGGATACGGGTATGAATGTGGCCGGCGTCTTCCAGCGCACGGCGGATCGCACCGATGCGACCATCCATCATGTCCGACGGCGCGACCACGTCGGCGCCAGCGGCAGCATGCGACAGCGCCTGCTTGACCAGGGCTGCGACAGTCGCATCGTTCACCACGTAACCGCTGTCATCGATCAATCCATCCTGACCGTGCGTGGTGAACGGGTCGAGCGCCACATCGGTGATCACGCCCAGATTCGGGCAGGGATTTTTTCAGCGCACGCACCGCACGCTGGACCAGGCCATCGGGATTCCACGCCTCGCTCGCATCCGGCGACTTGGCGCTGGCCGGCGTAACCGGAAACAGGGCTATCGCCGGGATGTCGAGTGCCTGTGCTTGTTCGGCCAGCACCAGCAACTGGTCGATGGCCACGCGCTCGACCCCCGGCATCGAGCGCACCGGCTCGTGCGCGCCGCGGCCTTCGAGCACGAACGCCGGCAGGATCAAATCGGCGCTGGTGAGCACCGTTTCCCGCATCAGGGCGCGGGAAAAGGCGTCGCGGCGCATGCGCCGCATGCGGATTTCGGGAAAAGCCATGGCCGCCTCCAGGGTGGACGGCATCCATTTTAAGCGAGACGACGATTTCACGTTGGAACTGCCAACTCGTTCAGCGACGATTGGATTTTCGAGACGGATAATCCCTCCAAACCAGAGCGGCATCATCGCTATGGCTTGCATTTTTGAACATGTTTCGAATAATATCGGATAACCTCTTGATAAAGAGGATATAAGAATGTCCACCCCGATGCTGTTGTTGACCTTGCTGTGCGGCATGACCATCGTTGCGCTGGTTTGTCTTCGGCGCATTCCGGAAGGCCAGGCATATACTCTGCGCCGCGTCGACGGGCATTTGCGCACCGTCGGCGCCGGCGTTCACGTCGTGCTGCCGCTAGTCGAACGCGTAGCCCACAAGATTCGCCTGCTCGGCAATATGGTCGACATCTGCGTGCCCGCTGCGGACGGCGAGCAGCATGCCCGCGTGTTTTTCCAGGTACTCGACGCGCGGCGCGCCGATGCAGTGATCGACGGTATCGCCGATTTGCTGCGCGAGCGAATTCCGGCGCTGACTGCGCAAATCCACACGGACACCGACACGGCGACGCGTGCCACCAAGCTCAAGGCCGAACTCAACCGCGATCTGAATATGCGCGGCGTGCTGGTCACGCGCGTGCAATTTGGCTGATCCGGAGCACCTTCAGGTTGCGCTGAACCGTTTGCCCACGGATACTTGCGGGCCCCGCGCATCGGCGCGGGCGAGAACTCGCATGACTTCCCTGTCCGACCGCGCCAATCTGCATGCCCGCCTTGCCGCGGGAATCGCCGAACTGGGCCTGGCGCCCGCGCCGGATGGGTGTGAGCGCCTGCTCGATTACCTCGAGTTGCTCGAGCGCTGGAACGCAGCCTACAACCTCACCACCGTGCGTTCTCCGGCTGACATGATCGCGCGCCATCTGCTCGATTCCCTTGCCGTGGCGCCATTCGTGCTTGGCGATAGTCTTGCGGACCTTGGCACCGGCGCCGGCCTGCCCGGCATTCCACTCGCGATTCTGGAACCGGCACGCCGGCACGTGTTGATCGACAGCAATGGCAAGAAGGCGAATTTTCTGCGCGAGGCCGTGCGCACATTGGAGTTGCGCAATGTCCGCGTGGAACAGCGGCGCGTTGAGGATGCGCGCGGTCAATACGCCTGCATCACCGCACGCGCGCTCGCGAGTCTGCGCGAAATGCTGCGTCTGGGCGGCCATCTGCTGGCGCCGGACGGCATCTGGCTGGCGCTCAAGGGCCAGCTCACAAAAGACGAAATCCTCGACATGCCCGCGGGCTTCGTCATCGCCGAAGTCAAGCTCCTGCGCGTACCGGGCTTGGACGCGGCACGGCAGGTGGCGATAATCCGGCGCAGGCAAACGCAGGAACACGCCGCATGATGCGCATCATCGCCAACGCCAACCGAATCCCCACGACGAGCGCCATGTAATGGGTACACGCATTGTCGCTATCGCAAACCAGAAGGGTGGCGTCGGCAAAACCACCACGGCGGTGAATCTGGCCGCGGCGCTGGCTGAGACGCGGCGCAAGATCCTGCTGATCGACCTCGACCCGCAGGGCAACGCGACGATGGCTTCGGGCATCGACAAGCGCACGGCCAAGCCGGGCGGCTGCGAGGTATTGCTGGAAGAAGCCAGCATCGACCGGGCGATCGTGCCGACGCCGGCCGGCTTCGACCTGCTGCCCGGCAACCGCGACCTGACCGCGGCCGAACTGAAATTGATGGATGCGCTGGCGCGCGAATCGCGCCTGAAGGAACAGATCGGCAAGCTCGGCGAGCGCTATCACACGGTCTTGATCGACTGTCCGCCGTCGCTGCATCTGCTCACGATAAACGCGCTCACCGCCGCGCACAGCGTGCTGATCCCGATCCAGTGCGAATACTTCGCGCTGGAAGGCCTGACCAACCTGCTCGAAACGATCAAGGCGGTGCGCACGCGCCTGAACCCGCATCTGGAAATCGAAGGCCTCCTGCGCACCATGTACGACGTGCGCAACAATCTATCCAACGATGTGTCCGCGCAATTGACCAAGCATTTCGGCGACAAGCTGTTGCGCTCGATCATCCCGCGCAATATTCGTCTGGCCGAAGCGCCGAGCCACGGTCAGCCGATCAATCTGTACGACCGCGAATCACGCGGCGCGATCGCGTATCTGGGTCTGGCCGGCGAGATGATCCGGCGCGAACGCGGCGGCACGGCACCGCACGTCGGCCCGACGCACGTGAACTGAGGAAACGATGATGGCAGCAGTGAAACGGCGTGGCCTGGGAGCGCGTGATCTGGATGTCCTGCTCGGCGGACCTGAGGCAGACGCGCCCGAAAGCGATGGTGCCTACCGCTTGCTGCGGATCGATAGCCTGCAAGCGGGTAAATACCAGCCACGCAAGGCATTCGACGAAGAACCGCTGAACGAACTCGTCGCCTCGATCCGTGAACACGGCGTGATCGATCCGATTCTGGTACGCGCGGTCGGCGTGCAGAAATTCGAAATCGTCGGCGGCGAGCGCCGCTGGCGCGCGGCGCGACAGGCGGGCCTGACCGAACTTCCGGCGCTGGTACGCGAATTGACCGATCAGCAAGTCGCCCTGATCGCGCTGGTCGAGAATATCCAGCGCGAGGATCTGGCTCCGCTGGAAGTAGCGCAGTCGGTCCGACAGCTCATCGTCGAATTCAAGCTCACCCAGGAACAAGCGGCCGACAAGATCGGCCGCTCGCGCGCGGCGGTGGCGAACCTGCTGCGCCTGCTCGGCTTGCCCGAGCCGGTCAAACAGTTGCTCAACGCGCGCAAGATCGATATGGGGCATGCGCGCGCACTGGTCACGCTCGAGCCCAAACTCGCGGTTGCGCTCGCGCGCCAAGCCGCCGAACACGGCTGGAGCGTGCGCGAACTCGAAGCCGCGGCACGCCGCGCGCAAGCGGGCGCAGCCAAGGCTAAACCGAAGTCCACGCCAAAGCGCGACCCCGATATCCTCGCGCTGGAGCGCGAACTGGCGGACAAGCTCGCGGCCCGGGTCAGCATCCAGCACGGGCGTGGTGGGCGCGGCAAACTCGTCATCGCCTACCACAGCCTGGACGAGCTCGAAGGCATCCTTGAACGCATCCGCTGAAAGGACCATGGCCACTGACGGGTCTCAATCCGGAGTGAGCAGCAAGCAGCGGCAATTCGACGCGTTGGTACGCAGCCTGTCCGGCGACTTGTACCGTTACGGCTACTGGCTGTGCGGCGACGAAGCGCTGACCCACGATCTGGTGCAGGAAACCTTCCTGCGCGCGTGGCGTTCGCTGGATTCCTTGCGCGACACCGCAGCGGCCAAGCCGTGGCTTATCACGATATTGCGCCGCGAGCACGCGCGCCTGTACGAACGCAAGACGCCGCAATTCGCCGACGTCGACGAGATCGAAGTCGCCGACGAACGCGAGGGGCATATGCCCGAATCGGCCGGCGAGGAGGCGGTGATCCGCGCGGCCATGCAGAGCCTGGACGCAAAGTATCGTGAACCGCTGCTGATGCAGGTGCTCGGCGGATTCTCATGCGAGGAAATCGCGCGTGAGTTGAACATCACGCCGGCCGCGGTGATGACCCAGGTATTCCGCGCACGACAGAAGCTCAAGGCCCTGCTCGCGGGCGACGAAAAAGTAGCGCACGCATGAACTGTCTTGAATTCCGCCGCGAATTGAACATCCACCCGCAATCCGCCGACGCGGAGTTCGTGCGCCATGCGCGCGAATGCCTGCGCTGCGCGCAGGCACAGGCGCAGGCGCTCGCATTCGAGACCGAGCTTGGGCGTGCGCTCGCGATTGCGGTACCGGAGCAACTGGCCGAGTCGATCCTGCTGGCGCAAGCCACCACACAACGACGTGAACGTCGCACGTGGCGCCGCAGTGCGACATTGCTGGCGCTGGCTGCAGCCGCAGTACTCGCCGTCGGCATCGGCTGGCGCGTCAGCCGCGTGCCGCCGCTGGGCGACGCCGCCATCGCGCACATGCTCGGCCCGGAAGCGCCGATGTTGGCGCTGACCGCGCCGGTCGCGCCCGACGCCGTGCGCCACGCCTTCGCCGAACGCGGCATTGGCCTGACGCAGGTGCCGGCCGACATCAGCTACGTGCAATGCTGCCCGATCGGCAAGTTCAAGTCGGTGCACATGGTGATGCCACGCGCCGACGGCCCGGTCACAGTGATGTATCTGGTCGACGATCACGCTGGCCGGCGATCCGACTTCGCCCACGCCGGCTGGCTCGGCCGCACTGTGCCGCTGGCGCACGGAACCCTGGTCATGATCGGCCACGACGCGAGCCAATTCGATCAAGTCCAGCGGATTTGGCAGGACGCGCTGGGCACGGCTACACGCATCTGAACTCACCAACCGGTAAAATCCCCCTCTTGCGCCGACCCGGCGCGGCTGCGGAATGCACATGACGACCCTCGTTACCGGCGCGGCTGGATTCATCGGCGCCTATGTCGCACGTGCGCTCATTGTGCGCGGCGAGGCCGTCGTCGGTGTGGACAATTTCAATGACTACTACGATCCGCAACTCAAGCGCGATCGCGTCGCCGCACTGTGTCCCGGGCTGGATTTGCGCACGCTTGATCTTGCCGACGCGGGCGCGCTCGATGCGCTGTTCGCACAGATCAAGCCAGTACGTGTTATCCATCTGGCCGCGCAGGCCGGCGTGCGCTATTCGCTGAAGAATCCGCGCGCTTATGCGCACAGCAACCTGACCGGTTTCCTCAATGTGCTGGAAGCCTGCCGGCACGGCGCTGTACAGCACCTTGTCTATGCTTCGTCCTCGTCGGTATACGGACGCAACGCGGTGACGCCGTTTGCCGAATCGCAGCGGATCGATCAGCCGTTGTCGATATACGCGGCAACCAAGGCGGCGAACGAATTGATGGCGCATTGTTATGCGCACCTGTATCGGCTGCCGTCCACAGGCTTGCGCTTTTTCACCGTATACGGCATGTGGGGACGACCGGACATGGCACCGTTGCTGTTTTCGCGTGCGATTCTCGACGGCCGTCCGATCGAGGTATTCAACAATGGCAAGATGCGCCGCGATTTCACCCACATCGACGACATCGTCAGCGGCGTGCTCGGCGCAGTCGATCACACACCGGCCGACAATGGTACTGATCCACCATATGCGATCTACAATCTCGGCAATCACCAGCCAGTGGAACTGGAGCATTTCATCGCCGTGATCGAGAAAGCCGCGGGTCGCAAGGCCCAGCGCGGCGACCTGCCGATGCAGCCCGGCGATATGCTCGAAACCAGCGCCGACATAGAACGTGCCCATGCCGCATTCGGCTTCGCGCCGCGCATCACGATCGAGCAAGGCATGCCGGCAGTCGTGGCCTGGTGTCGCGAGTATTTTGGCGACAAGCTCAAGCCGGGTGCGTCATAATCAAACTCGTCCTTGAAAAGTTACCCGTCATGCCGGCATGGATTGCCGGCGTCCAGATCGCAGGGATGCCGTCCGTGGCAACTGGATTCCGGCAATCCACGCCGGAAAGACGAACAATGTATTCCGCAGGAATCGCCTGATGCCCGATTTATCCGTCGTCGTGCCGGTGCACAACGAGCGTGGCAATATCGTGCCACTGCTCACCGAGATCGTCGCTGCGCTGTCCACCAAGGCCGATTTCGAGATCATCTACGTCGACGACGCCAGTCGCGACGATACGCTCGCCGTGCTCACCCGGGCCAAAGCGCAGTTTGCGCAACTGCGTGTAATGCGGCATCTGGCGCAAAGCGGACAAAGTACCGCGATCCGCACCGGCATCCGCGCCGCGCGCGGCGCGTGGATCGCCACGCTCGACGGCGACGGCCAGAACGATCCGGCCGATATTCCCAAGCTGATTGCCGCGCGAGATGCCGGGCCGGGCGACGTCAAGCTCTACGCCGGCTGGCGCGTCAATCGCAAGGATTCGGGCAACAAGCGCTGGGCCTCGAAGATCGCCAACGCGATCCGTTCGCGCCTGTTGCACGACGCCACGCCCGACACCGGCTGCGGCATCAAGCTGATCGAGCGCGCTTCGTTTCTGGACTTGCCCTACTTCGACCACATGCACCGTTACCTGCCCGCGCTGATGCAGCGCGCCGGCTGGAAAACCGTGAGCGTGCCGGTCAATCATCGTCCACGCGGCAGCGGCGCATCCAACTACAACAACCTCAGCCGCGCCCTCGTCGGTATCGCCGATCTGCGCGGCGTGGGGTGGTTGATCCGGCGCAGCAAGCGCACCGGTGTGGAGGAAATCTGAGCCTGCAACGGCCAGCACCCTTGCTGCAATTGCAAGGTGTCGGTCGGCGCCTCGCCGGACGCATCATCGTCGAGGACGTTACGTTCACGCTCGACCGCGGCTGCGTGCTCGGCCTGCTCGGCGTCAATGGCGCCGGCAAATCGACCACCTTGCGGTTGATCGCTGGCGTCCTCGCGCCAAGTGCCGGCTGCGTGTTGTTCGACGGAAAGGATTTGCACGAGAATCCCGCCCTGGCGCGGCGTCTGGGCTATCTTCCGGAAACTGTGCCGCTGTATGCGGAGTTGCGCGTGGAGGAAAACCTCGCGTTTTGTGCGCAGCTGCACGGCTTGCGCGGCGCAAACGCCACGCGCGCGGTGGATCGTGCGATCGAACGCTGCGGTCTTGGCACCATGCGCCGACGCCTGTACGGCAATCTGTCCAAAGGATTTGCGCAACGGGCGGGCATCGCCCAGGCCATTGTGCACGATCCGGAATTGATCGTGCTGGATGAACCGGCCTCGGGTCTGGATCCGGTGCAAGCCGCGTCGATCCGCGAACTCGTGCGCGATCTTGGCAGCAAGCGCGCGGTGATCCTGTCCACGCATTTGTTGCACGATGTCGTCGCCTGTTGTGCGCGCGTCACCATCCTGCACAACGGCCGCCTACGCTACGACGGCCCGCTGCTCGACGACGATCTGGAGCGCGTTTTCCTGCGCATCGCCGGCGCGGACGACACAGCGGCTGCCGCATGAGCCACGTCGTCGCGCGCAACGAATGGCGCCGTCTGTTCGTGCAGCCCCTGGCGTGGACGCTGCTTGCGGCCACGCTCGCCGTGCTCGCGTATTTCTTTCTGCTCAGCCTCCAGGGTTTTCTCGGGCTGATGCCGAAACTTGCTGGCCTCGCCTCTGCGCCCGGCGTCACCGATCTGGTCGCCCTGCCATTCATGCGCGCAATCGCAAGCGTGCTGTTGTTGCTCGTGCCACTGCTGGGTATGCGCGCGATAGCCGGTGAGCGCCAGTCCTGCACCTTGCCGCTGCTGCAGGCATCCGGCACCGGCAGCGCAGGCATCGTACTCGGCAAATTCATCGCGCTGACAGGATTTTTCGTCGTACTGATCGTACTGGCGCTGAGCATGCCGGCGAGTCTTTCCATTGGTACGCATCTGGACTGGGGCCGCTTGGCTGCCGCTGCATTTGGGTTGGTTCTGTTCGCCGCGGCGCTTGTCTGCATCGCCATCGCCGCCTCGGTCTTTTGCCGCCAGCCGGCGGTCGCGGCGGGCCTGGCGCTGGCACTGAACCTCGTGCTGTGGATGCTCGATGCCGGTGCGCGCTACGAGGGCGTGAGCAGCAATTTGATCAATTACCTTGCGCTGCCGACACATCTGGAACCGTTCCTGCACGGCATCGTGGCCAGTGTCGACATCGTGTATTTCATCTTAGTCGCAGCGGTCGCACTCGCGCTCGCCGTGCGCCGGTTGGACTCCGAGCGCAGGCGCGGCTGAGGTGCGCGCGCGCCTGGCCGACGTCGTCTTCGCGGTGCTGCTCGCCGCAGCCGCGCTATGCCTTGCGTTCCTGTCCACGCGTTTTGGCTGGCAACACGATTTCAGCTACGCACAGCGCGCGAGCCTGGATACGCGCACCGTGCAATTGCTGCAGCGTCTGGATGCGCCGATCGCGATCGTGTCCTACGCCGGACGGGAAGCGCCCTTGCGCAGCGCCATCGCCGATTTCGTGACGCGCTACCAACGCATCAAATCGGATATCTCGCTGCGTTTCGTCGATCCGGACGCCGATCCCGCCGCGACGCGTGCGGCGGGCATCAGCATCGACGGGGAACTGGCCATCTACTACAAGGATCGCAGCGAGCCACTCAAAGTACTCACCGAGCGCGAGTTCGACAACGCCCTCGTACGGCTGGCGCGCACGCGCACGCGACTGGTCGCATTCCTGTCCGGCGACGGCGAGCGCAGGCCCGACGGCAAGGCCAACGCAGATCTGGGCAACTTCGGCGCGCTGCTTGCCACACAGGGCGTGCGCACTCTGCAATTGACGCTTACCGCCGGCATGCATATCCCGCAGAACGTGGATTTACTCGTGCTGGCCAGCCCACAGGTGCCGCTCGCCGCGCCAGTCGTGACCGAAATCGACGCGTATCTCGCGCGCGGCGGCAATTTTCTATGGCTGACTGAACCGGGCCCTGCCATGGGCACGGACACGCTGGCGCTCGCGCTGTCCTTGCGCGTGCTCGATGGCACCGTGGTCGACGGCGCCGGCGCGGCGTTCGGCATCGGCGATCCGAGCTTTGTCGCTATTTCCACTTATCTACAAAGCGCCGTCACGCGCGATTTCGTCCTGACCACCCTGTTTCCGCAAACCGCTGCGCTTGGCGTAGTGACGGGTACGGACTGGACGACCCAATCGTTGCTGCGCACCAGCGCAAAATCCTGGACACGTCTGGGTGCAATTGCGCAGCAAGGCGATACGTCCACGATCCAGTACGATCCGGGCAAGGGCGAGATCCAGGGCCCGCTCGACATCGGCATCGCCTTGCACCGGCTTTCGCCCAGCCCGGACAAGAGCGAACAGCGCGTGATTGTCATCGGCGACGGTGATTTTCTGTCGAATGCGTTTCTCGGCAACGGCGGCAATCGCGAATTCGGCCAGCGCGTATTCGACTGGCTGCTGCAGGACGACGCCCTGATCGACATTCCCGACAAGGGCGCGCCGGATCGGCAACTGATCCTCAGCCAGCGGGCGCTGGGTACGATCGGTCTGGGTTTCCTGGCGGGTTTGCCGCTATTGCTGCTGCTGATTGGCAGCGTAATCTGGTGGCTGCGACGCAAAGCCTGATGCAGCGACCCACGCGCAGTATTTTGTTTCTTGCCCTGGCGGTGGCACTGCTCGGCGCGGCGGTGTATGCGGAACTCGGGCGCGAGCGCTCGCTGGCAGCGCAACCATTGACGCACATCGATACCGACCTTGTGCGGCGACTGCAGATCCAGTGCTTGTCCTGCACCACGCGCGTGTTCGAGCGCAGCGCCGGCGTGTGGCAGATGACCGCACCGTATCACGCAGCGGCGGACCCGCAAGCCGTGGCGCGCCTGCTCGCCCTGGCCCACGCGCCGGTGCGCACACACATGCCGATCGCCGGTTACGATCGGGCCAAACTCGGACTCGATCCGCCACGGATCAGCGTCACCATCGACGAATTGCGCATCGACATCGGCGGCGAAGACCCGATCGACCACGATCGCTACGTGCGCATAGGCAACGAACTGCTGCGCGTGCCGGATCGCTTCAGCGCGCGTTTGCTGGAAGCGCCGGAAAGCGAGGTAGCCGATCCAAGCGCCACCTTGAAAAACTAACCATGCCCGAACTTCCTGAAGTCGAAACCACCCTGCGCGGCATCGCACCGTACCTCGTCGGCCATCGCGTTGTCGCGCTGGCGATCCGTCAGCCGCGGCTGCGCTGGCCGATTCCGCCGGCATTGAAACGCACCTTGCCTGGGCAAAGAATTGAAAATGTGGAAAGGCGCGCAAAGTACATTCTGGCGCACACCGACGCCGGCAGCGCGCTGCTGCATCTGGGCATGTCCGGTTCGCTGCGCGTGCTCGATGCAAGTGTGGCGCCTGGCACGCACGATCACTGGGACTGGCAACTCGATTCCGGTCGGATCCTGCGCTATACCGATCCGCGCCGGTTCGGCAGTCTGCTCTGGCAGAAGTCCGACAGCGTGCATCCTCTACTCGCTGCACTCGGCCCCGAGCCACTGCGCGCGGATTTCGACGGCGAATACTTGTGGCGCGCTGCACGCAATCGCAGTGCACCAGTCAAGACTTTCCTGATGGATCAGAAAATCGTTGTCGGGGTCGGCAACATCTACGCCGCCGAAGCCCTGTTCGCCGCCGGCATTCATCCCAGCCGGGCTGCAGGCTCGGTAGGGCGTGTGCGCTACGCTGGGCTAGCCGGGGAAGTCAAACGGATTCTAGAACATGCGATCGTACGCGGCGGCACCACGCTGCGCGATTTCATCCGCCCCGACGGCGCACCCGGCTACTTCGAACAGGAATTGTTCGTCTACGGACGCGCTGGCGAGCCGTGCAAGGTTTGTCACACGCCGATTCGCGCTCTAGTGCTGGGCCAGCGCTCAACGTTTTATTGTCCGCGTTGCCAGCACTGAGGCTCAGGATTTTTTTTCGCCCAGTGACAACATCGCCTGCTTGAGCTCGATGCGCCCGTCGCCGGCGGTAATTTTCTTGAACTCGGCGCGGCTGACCGACACATAGCGTTCGTTGCCGCCGATCTCCAGCTGCGGGCCATCGGTGACCGCGCGGCCGTGTTCGTCCACACGCACCACCATCGTCGCTTTTTTGCCACTATGGCAGATGGTCTTGATCTCGGTCAGTTCGTCGGCCCAGGCCAGTAGATACTGGCTGCCTTCGAACAGCTCACCACGGAAATCCGTACGCAGGCCGTAGGCGAGTACCGGAATCCGCAACTTGTCGACGATGTCGGAGAGCTGCCAGACCTGGGCGCGAGACAGGAATTGCGCTTCGTCCACCAGCACGCAATGCAACGCTCCATTGGCCGCGATGTCCTCGCGCGTGACATACAACAAATCCTCGTCGCGCAAAAACATCCGCCCGCGCGCCTTCAAACCGATTCGCGAGGCGACTACGCCACGGCCATGCCGATCGTCCAGCTGCGGCGTCAGAATCAGCGTACGCATGCCGCGTTCGCGATAGTTGTGCGCGCTTTGCAACAGCGACGTGGTCTTGCCGGCATTCATCGCCGAATAATAGAAATACAGCTTGGCCATGGGCAGTCCGTGTACGTGGATGCGGCGCAGTGTAAACGACAGCGGCACGGCGTGTCGTATATGGCAGCGTGGCGATGCGCTAGCTCGATTTCTGGCGGCAGACGCCGGAGTGCGGGCACAATGTGTTCTCTTTTTGCGCGCGCGATCCATGAGCCTGAACCCGCAACAACGCACCGCGGTCGAATACTGCGACGGCCCGCTGCTGGTACTGGCCGGTGCCGGCTCGGGCAAGACGCGTGTGATCGTGGAAAAGATCGCGCATCTGGTCGCGCGCCAACTGGTTGCCGCCCCGAAGATCACTGCAATCACGTTCACCAACAAGGCGGCACGCGAGATGCGCGAGCGCGTGGCGCGGCGAATCAAACAGTCCGCGGACGATCTGAGCGTGTGCACGTTTCATGCGCTGGGCCTGAAATTTCTGCAAATCGAGCACGCCCGACTTGAGTTGAAACGCGGCTTTTCCGTGCTCGATGCCGACGACAGTGCGGCGATCGTCAAGGATCTGGCGCCTGCCGTGACCAAACCCGAACAGCTTTTTGCGCTGCGCAGTCTCGTCTCCAATGCCAAGGGCAACGGCCTGACGCCGGAACAGGCGGCGGGGCAGGCACGCAGCGCGCGCGAGCGTGAGGCGGCGGATTTGTACGCGAAGTACCAAAAGCGACTGAATGCGTTCAATGCGGTGGATTTCGACGATCTGATCCGGCTGCCGCTGATGTTGCTCGAAGCCGACGTCGACACGCGCACCGCGTGGCAGGAACGCATCCGCTATCTGCTCGTGGACGAATACCAGGATACCAACGCCGCACAATATCGCTTGCTCAAACACCTGGCCGGCACGCGCGGTGCACTCACCTGCGTGGGCGACGACGATCAATCCATTTACGCCTGGCGTGGTGCCGATCCCGGCAATATCGACGAACTGGCGCGCGATTACCCGGCATTGAAAGTGATCAAGCTGGAGCAAAACTACCGTTGCAGCGGGCGCATCTTGCGCACCGCCAATGCGCTGATCCGGCATAACCCGCATGTCCATGAGAAAAAGTTGTGGAGTGAGCATCGCGACGGCGCGCCGATCCGCGTGCTGATCTGCCGCGACGATGAACACGAAGCTGAGCGCATCGTCGCCGACATCGCGCACCAGCAACAATTGTCCAAAGCCGGATGGGCGGAATTCGCCGTGTTGTATCGCGGCAATCACCAGTCGCGACCGCTGGAAAAGGCGCTGCGCCTGCTGCGCGTGCCGTATCACCTGAGCGGAGGCACCGCATTTCTGGAGCGCACCGAGGTCAAGGATGTGCTCGCGTATCTGCGACTGATCGTCAACCCAGACGACGATGCGGCGTTTGTGCGCATTGCCAATGTGCCGCGTCGCGAAATCGGCGCGACCACCCTCGAGAAACTCGGCGAACTGGCGCAGTCACGACATGTTTCGATGTTGCGCGCGGCGCGCAGCGATACCGTCCTTGGTCAGCTTGCACCCAGACCTGCCTCTGCGCTGGCCGGATTTGCCGCGCTGATCAGCGAATTGACCGCCATGTCGCAGCGATCATCGGCTGCCGAGTTGGTGGATGCGATCGTCCACCGCACGGACTACGCTGCGCACATCCGCGTCGAGAGCAAAGACGAATCGCCGCGGGCACGACGGCTGGAAAACCTCACCGAACTGGCCGGCTGGTTCCGCGTCATGGGCAAGAACGGCGGCCGCGCCGGCGATCTGGCCGCGCAGTTGGCCTTGTTGACGAACGCCGATCGCGACGATGGCGGCAATGCCGTGCGTCTGATGACGCTGCATTCTGCGAAAGGCTTGGAGTTCCGATTCGTTTACATCGTCGGCGCCGAAGACGGTACCTTGCCGCACGCTGCCGGCATCGACGAAGGCCGGCTTGATGAGGAACGTCGCCTGTTCTACGTCGGCATCACACGCGCCAAGGAACGGCTGTGCCTGGCCTACGCCGCACGATCGCGTCGTTACGGGCAGATCATCGCCAACGAACCAAGCCGCTTTCTCGCGGAATTGCCGCAGACCGACTTGCACTGGGACGGTCGCGACGCCGAGCAGGATGCGGCGGCACGACAAGAAGTGGCATCAGCTCACATCGTGCGGCTGGCCGCTTTGTTCGCGGACTGACGTGCCGTACCATGGCATCGCAACGGAGAATCCCATGCGCCACCGACTCAGCGTGATCCTGGCTTGTGTATTCGCGCTCGCCGCCTGTGCCAGCGCACCACCGAAGACGCCGGCGATGTACGCGGGCGAATCGGCCAGCTCGCAGTTCACTGGCAACGACTTGTTGTATGCCACGGCATGGATGCAGACCAGCATCGAGCACGATCTGGTGTATGCCGAGATTTATCGCATGGCCGAGCAGAAACTGGTGCAGGCGCTGGCCGATCCAGGCTGGGATGCGCTGCCCAAGGGCGAACGCACAAACGCTGCGAAAACATTGCCGACCGCGGTAATCGTGGACGTGGATGAAACCGTACTCGACAACTCGCCGTTCGAGGCGCGCATGGTGCGCGACAACGCCACGTTCGACGCCACAGCGTGGAATGCGTGGGTGCGGCAAGCGTCGGCACGGCCGCTGCCGGGCGCTCTCGAATACGCCAAGTTCGCATTTGCGCACGGCGCGACCGTGTTCTACATCAGCAATCGCGATGCACTGCAAACCGATTCCACCCGCGCCAATCTGGCGGCCGACGGCTTCCCGCTGACGCAAGATGCCGTACTCAATCAGGGCGCCGTCACGCCCGGCTGCGTACCGCGCGTGCCCGGCGACAAGGGTTGCCGGCGCAAGCTTGTTGCGCAACATTACCGCGTTCTGGCGATGTTCGGCGATCAACTCGGCGATTTCGTCGATGGTGCCTATGCGGACAATGCAACCCGCGCCGAGCGCATTGCGCCGTACCGCGACTGGTTCGGCGAGCGCTGGTTCGCCCTGCCCAATCCCGTGTACGGCTCGTGGCAGAAGGCGCTGACGCGGCATACCACGAACACCAGATTGCGCGCCGACCCGCGCGCGGCTGTCCACGCGGCGCTGCACGAGAATTGAACGCCGCTTAACCGGCGTTTGCGCCATGCTTGATTAGGCCACGTACCATCACTAAAGTGGCTGTCCCGCAACATACTGCATCCGCACTCTGGGGAAGACCATGTCCAAGCTCGCCCGCATTGCCCTTGTCGCCGCGCTCGCCGTCGCTGGATTCGGTTGCAGCCAGCAGAGCGCAAACAGCCCTGCCGCGCCGGCCGCGGTCATCGCTCCGACGACGCCGGATGCCGCTCTTGCCGCCTCGATCAAAGCCCTGCGCGAAAACAATGTGACCGCGTTGGTTGAAAATTCGCTGCCGCCGCCGGAAGTGGCCAAACTCAAGACCGACTGGTCCAAGGACATGAACAAGGACCCGGTCAGCGACGAGGACCGCAAAGAATTCGTCGAGAAGATCGCGAAACTGACTGCGCCCGACGCCGAGGCGAAAATGTATGCGCAGATCGAGCCGAAACTGAAAGAGTTCGACGCCAAATCCGCACAGCAGATGCCGATGATGATCGCGATGGGTCAGGGTTTCGCGCAAAGTGCGATCGCGCAGAACAAGGATATGAGCGATGCGCAGAAAGCGCAGGCCCAGGATCTGCTCACCGCCACCGCGCAATGGGCGCAAACGACGAAGTTCACCGATCCGGCTCTGGTCAAGGCGGCAATCGCCGACATCTGCAAGACGGCGCGCGCACTCAACCTGAAGTCGCTCGACGAAGCGCGAGCACTCAGCTACGACCAGGCGATGCAAAAAGCTGGGATCATCCTCGCCGGCATAAAGCAGGTGCTCGCCGTGTACGGATTGGACATGGACAAGACCCTGGACTCGGTGAAGATCGAGTCGGAAACCGTCGCCGGTGGGGCGGCCAAGGTGAAAGTAACCTATACCGCATTCGGCAAACCGTTCACGACACAAGCGCAGATGGTCCAAGTCGATGGCCGCTGGTACGGCAAGCACGCAATCGAACAATGGCAAAAGCATCAGACCGAGGTTGCCGACGCGCCGGCCAAGCCGGCCACGCCCGCCACGCAACCAGCCGCTGACACCGGCAAATAAGCCTTCACAATCTGGCGCCATACATTCGGCCCGTCCCGCGCGGGCCGACTGCGATCGCCCGCAGCGATTGCGAACGGCGAAGCCGGGCGAAGACCGAGCCACAGGACGTGGCGAGTAATGCGTTTTGCACACGTGCGTCCCGTACAATTGGCGCATGCAGACGCCCGCCCCTGCCGCACCCGCAATGCAGCCACCGCGCGCCGCTTGGTGGCTGCGTGCGTTGGGCCGCGTCATCGAACCGTGGCTGGCCATCCGGCTCGAACCGGCGGACGTGCTCGCACAAATCGATGCGCAATTGCCCGTCGTCTATGTCAGCGAGCGCTACGGTCTTTCCGACACGCTGATTCTCGAGCAAGCCTGCCGCGAAGCCGGTCTGCCTGAACCGCTGCGACCACTGCAGCTGGGCGGTCTGCGCCGGGCACGTTCTATGTTCGCTTTGGCTCCGCGCGCAGGCTGGCTGTACGGCCGTACGCGGCCGCGCTCGCATTCGCAGACTCTCGCGCAATTGCTCGAAGTAGTGCGCACGCACGCCGATCTGGATGTGCAACTGGTACCGGTATCGATCTTTGTTGGCCGCGCTCCGGACCGCGACAGCGGCTGGTTTCGCGTGCTGTTTTCGGAGAACTGGGTCGTCGTCGGCCGCTTCCGCCGCCTGCTGGCGTTACTGCTCAACGGCCGCACGACGATCGTGCAGTTTGCGCCGCCAGTGCGTGTGCGCGAGACGCTCGATGCCGAGCGCGAGGATCCTTCCGAACGCACGCTGCGCAAGATTTCGCGCGTGTTGCGCGTGCATTTCCGCCGCGTGCGAGCACAGATCATCGGTCCGGATCTGTCGCACCGGCGCATGGTCGTCGATGCCCTGCTCAACACCGAGCCCGTGCGTGCGGCGATAGAAACGGCGGCGAACAAGGACGGCGTATCCAACGACCAGGCGCGCAAACGCGCGCGCGCTGCCGCCTGGGAAATCGCTGCCGACTATTCGCATCCGGTGGTGCGTTCGGTGTCGTTCCTGCTGACCAGTTTCTGGAACAAACTGTACGACGGCATTGCCGTGCATCATTTCGACAAGGCGCGTGCCGCGGCGACCGGTCACGAAGTCGTTTACGTGCCTTGTCATCGCAGCCACGCAGATTACCTGCTGCTGTCCTACCAGCTTTATCAATCGGGCCTGGTGGTGCCGCACATTGCGGCGGGCGTGAATCTGAACCTGCCGGTGCTCGGTCCATTGCTGCGCCGCGGCGGCGCGTTCTTCATGCGCCGCAGCTTCAGGGGCAACGCGCTGTATGCGGTCGTGTTCAAGGAATACATGGCCCAGCTAATCGACCGCGGTGCACCAATGGAATACTTCATCGAAGGCACGCGCTCGCGCACCGGTCGCACCCTGGCGCCGCGTTTCGGCCTGCTTTCGATGACCGTGCGCGCATTTCTGCGCGCGCCACGCCGGCCGGTGCTGTTCCAGCCCGTGTACATCGGTTACGAGAAGCTGATGGAAGGCAAGTCCTACATTGGCGAACTGTCGGGCAAGTCCAAGGAAAAGGAATCCTGGCTCAGCCTGATCCGTGGCGTGCGTGGCGTGCTGCGCCAGCATTACGGCCACGTCGCGCTCAATTTCGGCGAACCGATCGAACTCACGCCCATACTCGACGCCGCCAGCCCCAGCTGGCGCGATACGGCCGGCGACGCCGAGGCCAAACCGGAATGGCTGGGCAGCGTGCTCGACCACCTTGGTGAGCAGATCCTGATCAATATCAACCGCGCGACCGACGTCAATCCGATCAATCTGTTGGCGCTCGCGATCCTGTCTACACCCAAGCACGCAATGGCCGAATCGGACCTGCTCGCCCAGCTCGACCTGGTCAAGGTGCTGCTCACTGCGATGCCGTATTCGGACCGCGTCACCATCACCGCGCTGTCGTCCGCCGAAATCGTCGCCTACGGCGAGCGCATGGGCTGGCTTGGCCGCGTCACGCATCCGCTCGGTGACGTGCTGACCTGCGAAGGCCGTAACGCCGTGCTGCTGTCCTACTTCCGCAACAACGTCCTGCATTTGATTGCCGCGGCGGCCTGGGTGGCTTGTTGTTTCCTCAACAACCGGCGCATCGCGCGCGCGACGCTCCTGCGCCTTGGCCGCATGATCTATCCGTTCATTCAGACCGAGTTGTTCCTGCCGTGGGATGAGGCAGGCTTTACCGAGCGCATGGGCGCGATCATCGAATTTTTCGTCGACCGCGGCCTGCTCACTCTGGTGGACGAAGGTCGCATTCTCTCGCGCGAACCCGGCCAGAGCGACAGCGCCTTCCAGTTGCGCACGATCGCGCACAGCATGTTGCAGGCGTTCGAGCGCTACTACATCGCAATCGCAGCGCTGGTACGCAGCGGACCTAACGTGTTGACCGGCGCCGAACTGGAGAACCTGTGCACGCTCACAGCGCAGCGCCTGTCGTTGCTGCACGAGTTGAATGCGCCGGAGTTCTTCGACAAGTCCCTGTTCCGCGGATTCATCCAGAAATTGCGCGAACGCCGAGTGATCTGGCCGGATGCGAATGGGCGCTTGGAATTCGACGCCGCGCTGGAAGACATCGTGCGCGACGCGAGGGTGATCCTCTCGCGCGAGATCCGCCACGGCATACTCAAGCTCACGCCTGAGCGGCGTGACGCGCTGATCGACAAATCCGGAGCGTCGGGAGCGTCGGATGAGGATTCCGGGGATGACGCCTAGAGAACCTCAGGCGTCCAGATCCGGAATCAGCTTGCTCTCCAGCTTGGCGATCGCGTCCTTGAGCAACAGTTTGCGCTTTTTCATACGCTTTAGATGCAGCTCGTCGCATTGCGCGTCGGCGGCTAGGCGAGCGATCGCGGCATCCAGGTCGCGATGTTCAATGCGCAGTTCAACCAATTGCCGGGCAATGTCGGCTGATCCGTTGTTCATAACGAAAGTTTAATCTGCGGACGTCCTCTGGGGGACCTGGGAACCTCTGACTGACCGTCGCAAGCGAAGGCAGATTGTGTGCCGCCGGAGCGCAGAAACCGGAGTTTACTTCATTGTAAGTGAGGGTGAGTCGAGCGCAGCAGGCTAATCAGAGGTTGCCTAATTCACTGGTTGTCACAGGTACGCTCGCGTATAGTAAGCGATCCTGCTGCGGGAATTCTGCATGTTCGACATTATTCTCAATTTCCTGATCCACGGCATCGCCAACGCCTCGTGGGCGACCAAGGTCGTGTATTTCTTCATCGTCACACAACTGACGATCTTCGCCGTCACCTTATACCTGCATCGCAGCCAGGCACATCGCGGCGTGGATTTCCACCCCAGCGTGGCGCATTTCTTCCGCTTCTGGTCGTGGTTATCTACCGGTATGGTTACCAAGGAATGGGTCGCTGTGCACCGCAAGCACCACGCCAAGTGCGAAACCAAGGACGATCCGCACAGCCCGAAAGTTTTCGGCGTCAATACGGTGCTGTGGCAGGGTGTGGATTTGTACCGCGTCGCTGCCGGCAAACCAGACGACATGGATAAATACGGCCGCGGCACGCCCGATGACTGGCTGGAACGCCACGTCTACGGAGCGCACGAATATATGGGGCCGACCCTGATGTTCATCATCAATATTGCCCTGTTTGGCATCTGGGGTGTGGCGGTCTCCGCCTTGCAGATGATCTGGATTCCGTTCTGGGCCGCGGGAGTGGTCAATGGCCTCGGCCACTGGTGGGGTTACCGCAATTTCGAAACGGCCGACATGTCGACCAACCTCACGCCCTGGGGATTCTTCATCGGCGGCGAGGAACTGCACAACAATCACCACGCCTTTCCGAGTTCATCCAAGTTCGCCTTGCGCCGCTTCGAGTTCGACATCGGCTGGGCCCTGATTCGCGGTTTCGAGAAACTCGGCCTGGCCCGAGTGTTACGCGTGGCGCCATCGCTGGACGTACGCGCCAACGTGCCGCTGCCGGATGCGGAAACGATCAAGGCAGTGCTCAGTCATCGCTTCCAGGTGATGACGGATTATTTCCGCGTGGTCATCGCACCGACGCTGCGCGAAGAAGCTGCGAACGCCGGCGCGCGCGTGAAGGCACTGCCGCGCACGCTGCGGAATGCACTGGCCAACGGTGGCCGCTGGCTGGACGACACCATGCAGGCACGCATGCATGCCGCGGTCAAACAGCGTCCGTTGCTGGCGCGTGTGTGCGAATTCCGCGCGCGACTTGCCGGCGTACTCGAACGTGGCAACGGCGGCGGCGAAGCGATGCTGGCCAACCTGCAGGACTGGTGCCGCGAGGCCGAGGCCAGCGGGATTCGCACGCTGGCCGAATTTTCCGCTCGCTTGCGCGGCTATGCGCTGGTGCCGGTACGCGCCTGATACCGACGCGACAACGCAAAAAAAACCCGCCGATCGGCGGGTTTTTTACGCAGGGAAAAGCTGTTATTTGATCTTCGCTTCCTTGTAGATCACATGCTTGCGCACGACCGGATCATACTTCTTCATTTCGATCTTGTCGGTCGTGGTCTTCTTGTTCTTGTCGGTGGTGTAGAAATGGCCGGTTTCGGCCGAAGACACCAGACGAATCTTGTCACGCTTGGATGCCATGGTTTTCTCCTCAGGCCCGCTCTTGTCAAACCCGCTCGCCGCGGCCGCGCAGCTCGGCCAGAACGGTTTCGATACCGTTCTTGTCGATCGTGCGCAGGGCTTGGGTGGACACTTTCAGTTTGATCCAGCGATTCTCGCTCGGCACCCAGAAGCGGCGCTCGTGCAGGTTCGGCAGCCAGCGGCGCCGGGTTTTATTGTTGGCATGCGACACGTTGTTGCCGGACTGCGCGCGCTTGCCAGTGACTTGGCAGACTTTGGCCATCGAAACCTTCCTCGAGTATGAACGGGCCACCCTTGGCCAGGGTGGGAGCGGCCCCGGCAGGCGCCGGGAATCGCCGGCCAAACCGCCAGCGAGCCGCGCATTACAGCAGAATCAGGCGTTTGCCGCAACAGCGATCGAGGTCGCAACTAGCCGACCGCAACCTGTTCAATTTCGCTGCACTTGGTAGCCGTTCGCCGCAGCCGAGCAGCCAGTTCGACTGGCTGCTCGGCGACGGTATCGCCGAATAATCCGGAATTTTTTCATCCTTTCGCCTGCCGGTGGGTCTGCCCTTGTGGTGAAGTGCTGAGCAACCTGCTGCCGCGCGCATTTACAAAACAGTCGCTAACTACCCGCTATCTGTCGCTAAAATCCGGCTATTTCCTCTGCAATACCCAAAACCGCAAGCTCCACTCAGTCAATAGTGCGAGGCAATTGGCAGCTTTCCCGTCGCGCCACTTGTACCCTAGGAATCCCCTCGCCGGCTGATGACGAACTGGCTGATCCGTGGCAAGCTACCAGAAGGTTTGGTGCTTGGCGACGAATGCGAACTGCGCGATCCAGCCGAAGCCGGCGCCGTGGTGCGCTGCAGCCGCCAGGACCTTGAAACCGACGAGGTGCGCGAACATCTCAGGAGTGGCAAGCAGGTGTTCACGCTCGGCCGGGTATTCGATGGGCGCGTGGGTTTTGCGCTCGGCGAGGATCTGACCATGCGCAAGCTGCGCTTCCTCGACGTGGTGCAGGACGAACTCGGCCAATCCGAACGCGACTCGGAAACCGCCGATCTGGACGCGACGTTCGCCATGATGACGTTGGAACTGGAGCGCCTGCCGCAAGAGTTCGACCAGTGGTTCGGTCTGCCCCGGCCGGACAACGCACGCTGAAGGCGCAACCCGGGGCCTGGCACTTATCGGCCCGATACGATCATGACTGTCGCGCAAACCAACTATCTCGAACTGGCCACACCCGATGGCGACACCATCAAGGTGCTGCGCCGCGCACACCCGCGCGCGCGCCGCCTGCGGCTGACCGTAACCTCCGGCGGCGCACAAGTGTCCTACCCGCAGGGAACGCATCCGGCCCAGGTATTCGCGTTCCTGCGCAAGCACGCGGACTGGCTCGAACGCAAACTCGATGAACTCAAGGGCGACGCCGCCCTGCCGCCTCCGCTAAAGCCCGGCGTTCCCACCCTGGTGCCGCTGCGCGGAGAAACCACGCGCTTGCAATGGCGCGACGGCGCCTATCCGCAGATCGAACTGTGCGGCGAACGCCTGGTGCTGCATCTGCCCAAGCCGCACAACCGGTGCACGCTGCCGGCGGCGCGCTCATTGCTGCATTCGTTCCTGTACGCGCAGATCCGCCGCGACGTGTCGCGCTATCTGACGCGCTACACCGCGGAACTGGGCCGAACCCCGGCAGCAGTGCGGATCAAGCCGTTGAAAAGCCTGTGGGGCAGCCTGGATACGCACGATCGGGTCACGCTCGATCTCGCCCTTGCGCTCGCCCCGCTGGACGCGCTGCGTTACGTCGTCGTGCACGAACTTTGCCACCTGCGCATCCGCGATCACTCGCCGCGCTTCTGGTCGCTGGTCGCCACACTCGAACCGGATTGGCGCACGCAACGCGACTGGCTCAAGGCCAGCGGTCAGGCATTGAAGGCCGAGCTCGGCCGTCTGATCAGCGCTCCGCCGACGTTCTGAGAGCGACCAATTCCGCAGCCACTGCCGTTGCATCCTCCAGATGCAGGTGATGCGATCCGGGTAGGCGCCGCACGCGGATGTCGGCAACTGCGTCGATGCGCTGTTGCATGACCGCGCGCGACAGGTAGGGCTGCTCCGGTTGCGCGAAAACTAGCACGGTCGGCGCACGGATACCGGCAAGAACATTCAGTATCTGCAATTGCGTGTAGCGCAAAGGCGAGGTCAGCGTCAGGCGCGGATCGCTTGACCAGGTCAGCCCGCCCGGCGCCGGACGCGTACCGCGAGCGACCAATGCCGCTGCCGCCGTGTACGACAGGTCGCTCGCGCGCATGCGTGCGCCGATGGCTTCATCCAGATTGGCGAATAGGCGTGATGTCTTGCCGGCCGCAGCGGCTCGCTCGCCAATTGCACGCTGCAGATGGGGCAGGGTGGCGTCGGCTTCGAGCGTGATCGGCCCGAGCGCCTCGATCAGCAACAGGCGCACGATGCGTTCGGGGCACACCGCCGCAAGGGTGCTGGCAATCGCGCCACCGAGTGAATGCCCGAGCAGGCTGAAGCACGGCCAGCCCAGCGCATCGGCCGCTGCGAGCACATCGTCCAGATAATCGATGAAGTGATACCAGGTGCCGGGCGGGCGCCAGTCGGAACGGCCGTGCCCGGGGAAATCCAACGCCACGATTTGGAAATTCGTGCTCAGCAGCGGCGCCAAGGCATCGAAACTGGCCGCATTGTCCAGCCAGCCATGCAGGGCGAGCAGTGGCGGCAGCGTCGGATCGCCCCAGGCACGCGCAGCCAGCCGCAAATGCGGCAGGTTCAGCTCAATCTCACGCGCCGGCATCAGCATCCGCCCAACCTTGCGTGTGGTGTGCAATCAAGTTGCGCAACAACTGCACGTGTGCGTCGGTGTCGTTGAGCGCGGGAATATAATCCAGACGTTCGCCACCGACCGCGGTGAACTGCGCGCGCGCCTGGATCGCTATCTCTTCCAGCGTCTCCAGGCAATCAACCGCAAACCCCGGACACAGCACCTGCGCATGGCGTACGCCGTCCTGCGCCAGTTGCGCCAGGGTCGCGTCAGTGTACGGTGCCAACCACGCCTCGCGGCCGACACGCGACTGGAAACACACGATCATCTCGTCATCCGCAATACCCAGGCGCGCACCGAGCAGGCGCGCCGTGGTCAGGCATTGCTCGTGATAAGGATCGCCGGCGCGCACATAGCGCTCGGGAATGCCATGGAAGGACAGGATCAGACGTTCACCACGACCATGGGTAAACCAGTATTTCTCCACGCTCGTGGCAAGCGCATGGATGTAGCCCGGCGCCGCATGGTAATCGACGATACTGCGCATCGTTGGTAACCGGCGCACGGTTCGCAGCGCGGCGAACACGGCATCCAGAGCCGCGGCGGTAGATGTGGCCGAATACTGCGGGTACAACGGCAATACCAGCAGCCGGCGCACGCCGGCGCTGAGCAGACGCGTGAGCACCGTAGCGACATCCGGCTTGCCGTACGTCATCGCCAGCTCCACACGCAGATCCGGACAAGCCACGGCGACACGCGCGCACAGCGCGCGGCTGCGTATCAGCAAGGGCGAACCCTGCAGCGCCCAGATTTTGGCGTAGGCGCGCGCGGAACGCCGCGGGCGCAGGCGCAGGATCACGCCATGCAAAATCGGCCACCACAACCAGCGCGGATAGTCGATCACGCGCGGATCGCTCAGGAATTGCGCAAGATAACGGCGCACGGCGCGCGGTGTCGGCGCGTCAGGTGTGCCCAGGTTGAGCAGCAAAACAGCAGTCGTGGCGCAGGTCGATGCGGATACGGGTGCGTTGGAGGGATTCTGCATGGATGGTCGCAACAGATGGATGGACCCAATATTTTGTGCCTGTGCCTGCGCCGGAACGCCAGAAGTTGTGGCATCGCGATCTGACGCCGCACAGTGTAGCATCCCCGTGCCAAGGCTTTGTTTTCGCTGAACTCCCTGATAGACTCACGCGGCCGTGTCCTGTGATGCGGCTGACGATTACAACAAGAACGTAACGAGAGTACCGCATGCCCCTGCGCGCATTGATTGCAGCGCTAGTGCTTGGCGTCTTCGGCAGCCAGGTGCGCGCCGCCGATCTCGTCGGTTACGGCGAGGCGTTCAATGTTCTGTACAGCGTCGATCTGACGGCGAGCACGGCTACCCAGATTGGCGGCGCCGGTTCTATCAACGGGCAAGCCATCGCCAACATCGAAGGACTGACGTTCAGCCCCGCCGGCGTTCTCTACGCCGTGTCGGATGCAGGCTCCGCCAAGCTCCTGCTCACGATTGACGAGCACACCGGCTTGGCTGGTGTTGTCGGTAACCTGAATGTGGGCAACAGCAATCAGCTCGACTTGGGCCTCGCGTTCACCTGCGATGGCAAATTGTGGATGTCGGCCGGTACCGGTCAGTTTTGGCAGGTGAATCCCGCCACTGCAGCCGTCACCGCGCTGGGCAATCTCGGCGTCAAGATCACCGGCTTGGCAGGACGCGGAGCGACTCTATACGCCACCGGCAGTCAAGGCAACAACAACCTGTATTCGATTGACCCCATCCAGGTCACCGCCACGCTCATCGGCAGCTACCAATCGACCGATTACATCACCACCGCCAGTCCCGGCTTTGATCCGAGCGGCCGCTTATGGGCCGTTCTCGACTATGTGCCGCCGCAGCCCGGCAACACAACGGTGGCGCAGTGGAGCGATCTGGCGCAGCTTGCACCTGCCACCGGCGAGTTGACCAAGCTGAGCGCGATCACGGCGTCTTCACCAACTTCCGCGCCAAACCTGGCGTATATCGGCATCAAGGGCCTGGCCATTCCCGCATCGGTTTGTGCCGCGACCGCGAATTCAGCTGCCATCCCCACGCTTTCTTGGCGAGGACTGGCCACGTTGTTCGCGCTCGTGCTGCTGCTGGGTGGAACTCGGCTTTGTAGGCACCGTCCAATGCTCTGATCCCGCGTCGCGGCAACCGCCGCGGGCCGACCATTGCCAGGGAAACGCCTGATGCGCCATTGGTTTCGATTGCTCACTGCTTGCATCGCGCTGACGCTAGCCCATGCCGGCAGCGTTCATGCCGGCGAACTGGAAAACGCCCGCGCGGCGAACGCGGTGCGGGTACTCAAGCAGATCGTGCAGGCGCCCGATAGTCGCATTCCGGCAAGATTGATGCGCGATGCCTATGCGATCGCCGTGATTCCGGACGTGATCAAGGCCGGCCTCATCATCGGCGGGCGCCACGGCCTCGGGCTGCTTTCGATCAAGACGCCGGACGATGTATGGAGCAACCCGGTTTTCATCGGCCTGAGCGGCGGCAGCGTCGGCTTCCAGGCTGGCGTGCAATCCACCGACGTGATCCTGGTTTTCCGCACCCAACGTGGTGTGGATTCAATCGTGCACGGCAAATTCACACTCGGCGCCGACGCGTCGGTCGCCGCGGGTCCCGTGGGTCGCGCTGCGAATGCCGCCACCGACGCGCAGCTCAGGGCCGAGGTGTATTCCTGGTCGCGTTCGCGCGGGCTGTTCGCCGGTGTCGCCCTCGATGGCTCGGTGTTGTCGATCGACAACAACGCCAATCAGGCCGTGTACGGGCAGGGTGCGACGCCACGCAGCATCTTCGCCGGCGAAGTGCACGATGTTCCGGACGCGGTCGTCGACTTCCGCGACCGTTTGGAGGAGTACACTGCGCACTAGGATCCTCTGATTAAGCTGCCGTGCTCGACAGCTTGCTGCGTCGGCGGTGCTCGAAATCCTCATTTACCAAAAGTAAACTCCGGTTTCTGCGCTTCGGCGGCGCACAATCTGTCTTCGCTCGCGACGGTTAATCCGAGGTTCCTGTGGGCCGGTGAAATGCACACGCAGCGGGTATCACGGGTATGCGGGTAATTCCGGTAGGTCGGCTGCGTGCCGGGACGCGCGTTGATGGCGGGTGGATTTACTTTGGAGAAGGGCAATGGGCGGTTTGAGCATTTGGCACTGGCTGATCATTATCGTCGTGGTCGTGTTGATCTTCGGCACGAAAAAACTGCCGAACATCGGCGGCGACCTGGCCGCGGCCATCAAGAATTTTCGCAAGGGCATGCAGGACGAGGACAAATCCGGGCAGGAGCAGCTCAAGGCCGATCCGCCGCAAGGCCAGCAGAGCCAGTCCGCCTCCGACAAGGACGAGACGAAGGCCGATAAAACGCCATAGGCGCCGCCATGTTCGATATTGGTACCGGCGAACTCGCCCTGATCGCGGTGGTCGCCCTGCTCGTGCTGGGCCCCGAGCGCCTGCCGGGAGCAGCGCGCACCGCTGGCGCGCTAATACGTCGTGCGCGTGCAGCTGGCAGAACATGCGAAGCGAAATCGAACGCGAACTGGCGGCCGAGGAACTCAAACGCTGATCCAGCGCAATGTCGACGATCTCGATCCGCGCGCCGATATCAATAGCGTGTTGCGCGACGCCGTGCACGGCCCGCCAAAGCCCCCCGATCCGCCGGCCGCATCCGATGAGCGGCACTGAATCAGAAATGGATGCGGGCGGCCACGAGGCGTCGCTGATCTCGCACTTGATCGAACTGCGCGCGCGCTTGCTCAAGGCCATCGCCGCAGTGCTCGTGGTGCTGGTTGCCTTGCTGCCGTTCGCCGACCGTTTGTATCATTTCATCGCCGAGCCGTTGCTCTCGCGCCTACCCAACGGCTCGCATATGGTGGCGATTGAAGTCGCTTCACCGTTCATGACGCCGATCAAGCTGGCCGCGGTCGTGGCGCTGTTTCTGGCGATGCCGGCGATTCTGTATCAGTTGTGGCGCTTCGTTGCGCCCGGCCTGTACCGCCACGAGAAGAAACTCGCGCTGCCCCTGCTCGTGGCCAGTGTAATCATGTTCTATGCGGGCTGTGCGTTCGCCTATTACCTGGTTCTGCCCAAGGTGTTCGTGTTTCTGCTCAGTGTCACGCCGACCGGAGTGTCAATGATGACCGACATCGGCAGGTATCTGGATTTCGTGCTCACGATGTTCTTTGCGTTCGGCGTGTGCTTCGAGGTGCCGGTGGTGGTTTTCCTGCTCGCCCTGCTTGGCTGGGTGACGGCCCCGCAACTTGCGCGTCAGCGGCCGTACGTCATCCTCGGCGTGTTCGTGATCGCCGCCATCGTAGCCCCGCCGGACGCGCTGTCGATGCTGATGCTGGCGATCCCGATGTGTCTGCTGTACGAGGTCGGCGTGCTCGCCGTGCGCCTTTTCGTTCGCCCCGGCCGGTCCGCAGACACGCCCCAGCAAGGCTGAATCCGGACCATCGCGCGATCGCGAATTTGCCGCGCTGCAACGCGCTTCGCGACGATGCTGCAATTTGTCTTTTGCAGCATTCTGGCATAGACTGCGTTGCCGCATTTGACACATTTTCCACTTTCACCACAAACCCCGAAACAGGAGTCAATGAACATGGCAAAGAACGAAGATACACGCGACGCCAGCCTGCGCGTGTCGAAGAAAACGCGCGACAGTCTGAAGGCGGCCGCCGCCGTCGCTGGCCGCCCGCTGTACGACGTCACCAACGAAGCCATCAACAACTATCTCGCCTCGGTCAAGGCCGGCGGACCGCGCAAGGGCAGGAAGTAAGTTTTCCTCATCGTCCGCGTTCCGCCATTACGGAACGCGGATGCAAGAACGAAACGGCCCAAGCGGGCCGTTTTTGTTTTCCGGGTTCAGCGCAATGCGAGCCGCGCGAATCGCCGCAGTAAGGAGAGTGCCTGCGGGCAGGGTGCGACTGCGGACAGCATTCCAGATACGTCGAAATCCTCGTCGGCCAGTGCGCCGTCGCGCGCTCGGATGTAGGCGCGCATGTGACCAGCGCCGAATTCGGGGTGGAATTGGAATCCCCACGCGCTTGGCGCATAGCGCACGGCCTGATGATCGTCCAACGAGGATTTCGCCAGCGCCACTGCGCCGCGCGGCAGTCGCAGCACCGACTGCAGATGCGTGGCTTGTACTAAGAATGTCTTCGGCGCCGCGCCAAGCAGGGCGTCGTCCACTGCCGAGGGCGCGCAGCGAATCCTCACCGTGCCCATCTCGCGGCCATGCGGGTTGTAATCAACGCGGCCGCCGAGCGCATGCGCGAGCAGTTGATGTCCATAGCACACGCCGAGTACGGGAATATCCGCATCAACGGCCCGGCGCAGCCAGCGCGCTGTGGTTTCGCTCCATTCCAGGCGATCGGTCACCATCGCGCCGGAGCCGGTAACGATGACGCCACTGAGCCCGCGTAGTGGCGGCAATTGCGCTCCACGATCCACGCGCACGACACGCGTCTGCCGCGGTGTCAGGTCCATGCCGCGGCGAAACCATTCGTGAAAATCGCCCAGTCGCCGACGCACGGCCGGCACCACCGTGCCGGTCTGCACGATCAGTACTGTCACGTTTCCACCGGCGGCAACACGCCGACGACCTCGGCGATCGTGGTAACCCCGCGCGCGACCTGCTGCGCCGCGGAAACGCGCAGCGGGCGCATGCCTTCGGCCAGCGCGGCCTCCGCTCAGCCGGACCAGATCCAGCGTCGGCTGGATCATCTGCCGGAACTGCGGCGAAATCCGCATCATCTCGTAGATGCCGGTGCGGCCGAGAAAGCCGGTGTTGCGGCATTCCAGGCAACCCGTCGGCGCGTACACACGCGCCGGCGGCGGCACGTTCCAGCGGCGCACCAGCGCCTCCCATGCCTCGTGTCGAGCGCGGCCTCGTCCTTGCAGTGCGGACACAGGGTGCGCACCAGGCGCTGGGCGATAACGCCAATCATCGTCGACTGGAGCAGGTATGGCGGCACCCCCAGATCCAGCAGGCGCGTGATAGCGGCTCGGCGCATCGTTGGTGTGCAGCGTCGACAACACCAGATGGCCGGTGAGCGAAGCCTGCACCGCCATCTCCGCGGTCTCGCAGGTCGCGGATCTCGCCGATCATGATGATGTCCGGATCCTGGCGCAGCAGCGTGCGCACGCCGGCGGCGAAGTCGAGATCGATCGCCGGCTGCACCTGCATCTGGTTGAACTCCGGCTCCACCATCTCGATGGGGTCTTCCACCGTGCACACGTTCACGTCCGGCGTGGCCAGCTGCTTGAGGGTGGAGTACAGGGTCGTGGTCTTGCCGGAGCCGGTGGGGCCGGTCACCAGGATGATGCCGTGGGGACGCTCGACCATGTCCCCGCCAGATCTGCTCCTCGTTCGGTGGAAATCCCGAGCTCGCGAAATTCCTTGACAACAATGTGGGATCGAAGATGCGCATCACCAGCTTCTCGCCGAACGCGGTCGGCATGGTCGAGAGACGCAGTTCCACTTCTTGGCCATCGGCGAGCGCGTCTTGATGCGGCCGTCCTGCGGGCGGCGTTTCTCGGCGAGATCCATGCGCCCGAGGATCTTGATGCGCGCGGTCACCGCCGTCATCACCGGTGCCGGCAACTGAAGACCTTGTGCAGCACGCCGTCGATGCGGAAGCGGATCGGGCCCGATGTCGCGGCGTGGCTCGAGATGGATGTCGGATGCGCGCTGATCGAAAGCGTATTGCAGCAGCCAGTCGACGATTGCACCACATGGCGGTCGTCGGCGCCGAGGTCGCCGGCCTTGCCCAGTTCCAGCAGCTGCTCGAAGTTCAGGATCGCACGGCCGTCCGTGCCGCCATCAAGCTTGGCATCCTGGGCTTTCTGGATTGAGCGCTGCACGCCATAGAACTCGGCCAGGTATCGGTTCAAATCGAGCGGATTGATCACTACGCGCTGGATATCGCGGCGCAGGATGTGGCCCAAATCTGCCAGCCAGCGCGTATCGAACGGCTCGCAAGTGGCGATGACGACCTGCAATGGGCTCACTGCAACGGGCAGGATGCGGTAGCGCTGCGCGTATGCGTGCGAGATCACTTGGGTCACCGCTGCGGCATCGATCTTCATCGGATCGATTTTCAGGTAAGGCAATCCGGCCTTGTCTGCCAGCCAATGCGTGAGCACTTCGAGGCTCAGCGGCTTGCCGTCCTGTGGATTGGTCAACTTCTGGTTGGCAATCAGCACCAGCGGATGCAGCTCCAGCTTGCCGTGGGCGCTGCGGCCATCGGCGCGCGCGCGCAACCGGTCGTCTTCGGAGATCAGCCCATCGTGCTTGAGCGCTGCCAGCACGGCGTCCAGATCCAGCCGCCGGTGCAGACCGAGCGGCGGCGCGGCGGGTTCGGTGAATTTCGGACGTTGCGGAACGGTGGCCATGCGGAACCTTCGGAAAAACAAGCCCTGCGCCGCTATACTAACGCGCTTTTCGCCGCGAACCGTGAATCGCATGCCGGGACCGAGCTTTCAGGACATCATCCAGACCCTCAACCTCTATTGGGCGAGCCAAGGCTGCGCGCTGATCCAGCCGCTGGACACCGAGGTCGGCGCCGGCACATTTCATCCGGCGACGTTCCTGCGCGCGCTGGGGCCCGAGCCGTGGGCCGCGGCCTATGTGCAGCCCTCGCGCCGTCCTACCGACGGCCGCTATGGCGAAAATCCCAATCGCCTGCAGCATTACTACCAGTACCAGGTCGTGATGAAACCGAATCCGGACGACATTCTGGATCGCTATTTCAGCTCGCTGGCCGCACTCGGCATCGATCCGCTGGTGCACGATCTGCGTCTGGTCGAGGACAACTGGGAATCGCCCACACTCGGCGCCTGGGGCCTGGGCTGGGAAGTGTGGCTCAACGGCATGGAGGTCACGCAGTTCACGTACTTTCAACAGGCCGGCGGCCTGGAGTGCAAGCCGGTCACGGGCGAGATCACCTACGGGTTGGAGCGCCTGGCCATGTTTCTGCAAAACGTCGACAACGTCTACGATCTGGTCTGGACGCCGGCGCCGCACGGCACCGTAACTTACGGCGATGTATTCCACCAAAACGAGGTCGAACAGAGCACCTACAACTTCGAACTCGCCAATGTACCGGAACTGCTGCACTGGTTCGAGGTTTGCGAAGGCGAGGCGAAAAAACTGGTCGAACTCGGCCTGCCGCTGCCGGCTTACGATCAGGTGTGCAAGGCATCGCACAGTTTCAACCTGCTCGATGCGCGCCGCGCGATTTCGGTGACCGAGCGCCAGCGCTTTATCCTGCGCGTGCGCACGCTCGCCCGCGCCGTGGCCGAAGCGTATGTTGCGCAGCGGGAAAAGCTCGCGCAACGCAAGGGAGCGGCGCATGGCTGAGAACAAGCCGCTGCTGATCGAGATCGGCACCGAAGAACTGCCACCCAAAGCGCTGGACGAACTCACCCAAGCGTTCGCAGATGGCGTTTGCGCGGGATTGGGCAAGCGCGGCATCGCCGCCGATGTCGCTGGCGCAAGAGTATACAATTCGCCTCGCCGGCTTGCCGTACTGGTGCCCGGTGTTGGGACGACACAACCGGACCAGTCGGTCGAACGTCGCGGCCCGGCGCTGAACGCGGCACTGGATGCCGCCGGCCAACCGACCAAGGCCTTGCTCGGATTCGCGGCGTCCTGCGGCATCGACGTCGAGCAACTGGAAAAATTCCAAACGGACAAAGGCGCGTGGTTCGTGCATCGCGCTCAGGTCAAGGGCCAGCCGACCGCAGCGTTGATGCAGGAAATCGTCGCCGAAGCGCTCAAGGCTCTGCCGATCCCCAAACCCATGCGCTGGGGCGACCACGATTTCGCCTTCGTGCGCCCAGTGCACTGGCTGGTGATCCTGCACGGCGATCAAGTTATCGACGCGGAAATCTTCGGCATCAAGAGCGGCCGCGCATCGCGCGGGCATCGCTTTATGCACCCTCAAACGGTGACGATTGCCGCCGCAAATGCGTACGTCGATGCACTGCGCGGAGCTAAAGTCCTGGTCGATCCCATCGAGCGCCGCGAGCGCGTCGCGTCCGAAGTGGCGCGTGCCGCGCGCGCCACCGCCGGCACACCGCGGCTTTCCGACGCGTTGCGCGGCGAGATCGCGAACTTGACCGAATGGCCATGTGCGATCGCCTGCGCGTTCGATCACGCGTATTTGGCCGTACCGGCCGAAGCCTTGATCACGACAATGGAAACCAACCAGAAGTTCGTGCCGGTTTTTGATGCCGACGGCAAACTTACCGAGTATTTCATCGGGGTGGCCAATGTCGAATCAAAAGACCCAAGCGAAATCCGCAGGGGCTACGAGCGCGTAATTTGGCCGCGCTTCGCGGATGCGAAGTTCTTTTACGACGAGGATCTGAAAACACCGCTGGCCGCACAGCAGGAAGCCCTCAAGTCGGTCACCTACCAGCAGCAACTCGGCAGCATCTGGGATAAATGCATTCGCGTGGCGGAACTGGCCCGCGTGATCGCCAATCGTGTCGGTGTCGACGCCGCGCTAACCACACGTGCAGCCAGTCTGAGCAAATGCGATCTGATGACGCGCATGGTTGGCGAATTTCCCGAACTGCAGGGTGTGATGGGCCGCTACTACGCAACTGCGAGTGGCGAGAACATCGATGTCGCGCAGGCGCTGGACGATTTCTATCGTCCACGTTTTGCCGGCGACGGCATCGCACGCGGCAAGATCGCGCAGGTGCTCGCTATCGCCGAGCGGCTGGATACGCTGGCTGGCATTTTCGCCGTCGGTCAGAAACCGTCGGGCACCAAGGACCCGTTCGCCCTGCGTCGTGCCGGCTTGGGACTGGCGCGCACCTTGATCGAAGGCGACTTCGAGCTGGATCTCGAAGCGCTGCTGCGCGAAGCGGTGGAATTGCTGCCCGAGCTGCGCGCAACGCACAAACCGGGCAAGTCCGCAGCGCCGGCCGACGCGAAAGCCAACCTGACCCAGGACCTGCGTGACTTCGTCATCGAGCGTCTGCGCGGCTATTATTCCGAACAGGGTCTTGCTGCGGACCAGTTCGACGCCGTGCGCGCGGTCGATCCGGAAACCCTTGCCGATTTCGACCGCCGGCTGCGTGCGGTCGCAGAATTCGCCAAGCTGCCGGAAGCCACTGCACTGGCGGCGGCGAACAAGCGCATCGGCAATATCCTGCGTCAGGCCGGCGATGTCGGTGGCGTTGTCGATAGCGCACGGCTCGACTCTGGTGCCGAAGCGGATTTGCACGCGGCCATGGCCGCCGCGACGACGGACCTGAAACCGCTGCTGGAACAGCAGCACTACGTCGCCGCCCTGCGCCGGCTCGCCGCATTGCGCGAGCCGGTCGACCGATTCTTCGACAACGTCATGGTCATGGCCGACGATGCCGCCAAGCGCGGCAATCGTCTGGCCCTGCTGGCATCGCTGCGGCGGATGTTCCTCAATGTAGCGGATATTTCGCTGCTCGGCGCTGCAGAGCGTCCGTAATGCCGTCAATCCTTCGTTCCAGTCAGGCGCCCATGAATTTTGCAAGCAAACAACCGCTGCAAGCACGGCTGTGGGAGCGGGTCCGACGCTACCTGGAAACGAAACAGGAAGATGCCGCGCGCGTCACGCTCGAAAGACTGGTGCAAACCGCACCCACAGACGTAGAAGCCCGTGTGTTGCTCGCCGGCGCCATTCTGTCCTCGGATGCCCGCGTGCGCGAATGTCTGATGCACCTGCAGGCTGCCGCCGCGTCGCTCCCGGAAAATGCCGACCTGGTCGCCATGGTTGCCCTGGCCATGCTGCGCGTCGGCGATATCGTCGGCGCGCGCCGGTGCCTGGAAAATCCTGCCGTTGCCGCGACGACGTCGGTCGAGGATTTGATGAGCCTTGCACATGCCCACCAGCTGCTGGGCGAACATGCGAAATCACTGGCGTTCATGGATCGCGCCAGGGCACAGGGCTGCGACAATCCGGATTTTCGCTATTTCCGCGGCCTGCAGCTCCAGTTCAACGGGCGCCTGCAGGAAGCCGAAGAGGAAATGGAAACCTGCCTGAAAATGGGACCTACCTACGGACGCGCATCGCTGAGCCTGGCGCGCCTGAAGACACAGACGGCTGCGAACAACCATCTCACCTATATCCGCGAGCAAATCCGCCGTGTCGAGAAGGGGTCGGAGGATCATGCTTCGTTCGAATTCGCTCAATACAAGGAACTCGAGGACCTGGGCGAATACGACGAAGCCTGGGCCGCGCTGGAGCGTGGAAACAGGATCATGGATCAACTTTTCCGACACGATGGCCAGGCGGAAGGCCGTCTTTTCGATGCCTTGATCGAGCGCATCGGGACGGATTTTCTGCAGCCCTCTACTGCCGATCTTTCCGGCCCTGCACCGATATTCGTGATCGGCCTTCCGCGCAGCGGGACCACGCTGATCGAGCGAATTTTGGGCAACCACTCGATGGTGGAATCGGCCGGTGAGCTCAACGATTTCCCGCGCCAGATGCAGTGGCAGGCCAATCATTATTGCTTTCCCGTGCTGGACGAACTACTGCTGGCGCGCGCGGAAGAGCTCGATTACGCCGATATCGGCAAGCGTTATCTGCGGCAATCGCAATGGCGCGCCAACGGCAAACCGTTCTATGTGGACAAGCTGCCGCCGAACTTCATGTTGGCCGGCTTCATCCATCGCGCCTTGCCGCACGCCGCGATTCTGCACATGGTTCGCGAGCCGATGGATGCGTGTTTTTCCAACTACAAGGCCATGTTCGGCGGCGCCTACGCCTACAGCTACGAGCCCAATCTTCTGATCGCGCACTATCGCCGCTATCGCCGGCTGATGGATCATTGGCACGCCGTGATGCCGGGGCGGATTTTCGACGTTTCTTACAATGAACTCGTTCGCGATCCCGAAGGCAAAACACGCGAAATCCTGGCTTTTTGCCAACTACCATTCGAACCAGGCTGCGCCGATCTGGCGCGGAACCGCACACCCGTCGCCACCTTGAGCAGCGCGCAGACACGGCATGCCATCAGCGATCGTTCGATCGGCGAATGGCGCCGCTATGCCAAGCAACTGGCCTGGATGGAAGCAGAGCTCGCCGACCTCGTTTGATCGCAGCGGCTTGCGTTGCACAGCGGACGATCAAACCGGGAGCCGATGGCAAGAAAAAAAGGGCTGGCCACTGGCCAGCCCTTTGAGCGTCGTTGCCGATGATTCCGGCTCAGTCTTTCGAAGCGCCGCCGAAACGGAACGCGAATTCGGCCCACACGGCGCGACCGTACGGATTGTAGTTGTAGGTGTTGTAGTACGGGAAACCCGACTGGGTGCGATCGACCGGCGGTTTGGAGTTGAACAGGTTGTTTGCCGTCAACTGGATCGCCGCGGCACCATCATCGAAGCTGTACTTCACACTGCCGTTGTAGAGCATCCACGGAGCCAAGGTACCTGTCTGTCCCGCATTCGGGATGGAGCCGTAACGCTGACCATAGACGGTCGTGCTCCAATTGCCGATATTCCACGTAAGCGAACCAGTGAACGTGCTCTTCCAGTCGGTAAAGCGCGCGTCGTGATAGACATTGATCACCGGATCGCCGGGAAACTGCTGGAACAGATGCTTGAACTCGACGTAATAATTGCCGTCCAGGCCCAGACTGCCGAATCGGCCCATGTCGAAGCTGTAGTGTGCCTTGGCGATCAAGCCCGACTCGCTTTCCGTCGAGGCGTTGATCGGATACGTGGTCACCGAAATCAAGCCAAGGGGATTCACCTGGGAATTGGCCGGTGAGCGCTGTACCAAACTCTCATACAACTGGCAACTCGGCGAAGTGCCATCAATTGGCGCGCCGCCCACGGTTTGGCCTAGCAGGCAGTCGGCTTCGTCCTGCAGCAGCTGATCGATGCCGAGCTGGGTGACTTCGTTCTTGATCTGGACGCGCTGGTAGTCGAGGGTGAGATTGAGCCGATCCACAGGAGAATAGACCACGCCATAGGTCAACGTCTTGGCAGTGACGTCGTTCAGATTGGCGCTGCTGCCGTTCGTGCCGAAGAATTGTGAGGAATACTGCGGGCAGCTCTGGTAGTTGGTCGGACCGTACCCCTGCAGACGACACTGGTAATAATCGGTATCGCTGGTGAAAAATCCATTTGAACCAAACACGTTGACCAGGTCCGGAGCACGAAATGCCGTTGCGTAGTTGCCGCGCAACAGCAAATTGTCGAACGGTCGGAATTCCAGACCCAGTTTGTAGGTGAACTTGTCGGCACTATTGCCGGCAAAGGTATAGTCGTCGTAACGACCAGAGACGTCAGCCGTCAGCATGCTGAATACCGGCAAACGCAACTCGGCGCCAATGCCATAGTTGGAACGATGGCCAGCCGCCTCGGAGCCGGTCAGGCCCAGCGCATCGCCGCTGGCGATGAGCTCAGGAATGTTGTTGTGCAACGAATCACCACCGGCCTGAATCGTTGCGGCCGCACCGACCGCGCCCGCCGGAAGATCAAAAAGTTCGTTGTTGGTTACGGTCAGGTTGATGTTCTGGTTCCAGGCTACCGACTTGTTGTCGATGCGCGCGGTCAACGAGTTGAAAATCGCCGGAGTCAACGGGGTGTAGAGCTTGGACGAGTTCGGCGTGTACACCGGATAGCCGTAATACGTCCCCTGTTGCGCGCCGAGGTAGTAATTGTCAACCGCGGACTTGATGAAATGGCGATAGCTGTCGTCGGTATTGGCTTGCGAACGGTTGTAGTACAAATCGTAGTTCCAGTCGCCGTTGCCGAGACTGCCGCGCAAACCGATGGCCGCGTTGAGGTTGCGCGTGTAGATCGTTTCCGCGCCGGCGCCGGAATCGCCACCGTATTCTTCCGGCGCAATGATATGCTGCCAAAGCTGCAGATCGCCTTGCCCGCTATTGGCAGCCGGGTTCCAGAAATACCCGGTGGTCCCGTTCAAGAACTGTTCGTTGGACTCCCAGAACTGGAATGAACCGCCAATATTGTATTTGGGAGCGGAACTGCTGAACAGAATCTGCGCGTAGGCCTCGGTATTGTCGTTGATGTGGTAGACGAAACCGGTATACGCGCTCGCGGAGCGGTTCTGGTTGAGCAGCGACGTGGCCTGGTATTGCCCCGTCGTGCCGCAATAATAGCCGTGGCCAGCGCGGTACGCGTAACTCGTCGTGTTGTTAAACAGATACGAGAGGGGTTTGCACGTATCTGCGCCCGGATCGATGTATTGCCCTGTAAGCCCATCGAGAATCAGGAAGGACCGCGACGGTACCGCTGGCTGGCCATTCAGCGTGGGATTGTCGTTGAGCGAAGCGGTTGTGCTGCGCTGAGAAGCGAAAATCGGCTGCTGATTCAGCAGCTCCAGCGAAGCGGATACGTCCAACTTGCCCCACGTGCCGCCACCGCTGAGCTGCAGGCGCTGGCTTTCCCCGCCGCCATCACTATAGCCACCGACCCGGTAATCCAGATCGACACCCTCGTATTTCTGTTTGAGCACGATATTGACCACGCCAGCAATGGCGGCGGAGCCGTAAATCGCGGAATTGCCGCCCGGCACGATATCGATGTGGTCGATCATCGCCGTCGGGATGTTGGTCAAATCGGTGAAGGCGTTGCTGCCGTTGTAGGCCAGCGGATAATTGGTCATCTGCTTGCCGTTGATCAGAAACAGCGTGTAGTTGATCGGCAAGCCGAACAGACTGATGGTCTGCGCGCCCTGGGTGAACCCGCCGGAAGACTGATTGCCCTGCACCCCACCCGTCGCTACCGGTAGGGCTTTCAGGGCGTCATATGCGGTGGCGAACCCTTGTTTGGCGAGATCCTGCGCGGAAATCGTGATCGTCGGCGAGGCCGTTTCGATCTGCGCCTGCGGAATCAGTGAGCCGGTGATGGTGATCGTGGACAGTTTCTCGGTTTTTTTCTTGTCCTTGTCGGATTGCGCCTGCGCTGACGTGTCTTGATCGCCCGCGTTCTGCGCATGCACCGATGCCAGCGGCATGGCAGCCACGGCCAGCCCCATCAAAATCGAGGATACGAGCAGCTTTTGTTTCATGATTGACTCCAGAATATCAGTCGGACAGTCGGCCGATCATGCCAGTTTGCACTGCGCACAACCCGAGCGCGCGGCGAGTCCTGTGTACGAATCCCCCCAGCGCGCGCAAGCTCGCCCCCAATTAGCGGCGCAAGCAAGCTCGCTGAACGTAACAAATACTTAACCGTTGTGTCAATTTTTTTTCTCAAGTCATGCGCCGGGACGATGGACAGCTGCACCGCGCCGTGCTAGGCGCAGAGCCGCATTTTCAATCGCTGCAGCTGCGCACTAGAATACGGCAATCGGCGGATGCGTTGGCCCGTTGCGGGCCGCGTTCGTTCGTAATCCATTTTTCACAGCGCGGCGTGGACAAGCCATTTGCCGCTGCCTCCCGGAGATAACTCATGCGCATCCCTACATTTTCCGCCCTGCTGGCGCTCGGCGTGCTCGTCGGCTGCACGTCCCAGCCACCGCCGGCCGCGCCAGCTGCGGCGCAGATCGCGAGCAACGTCAGCGGCACCATCATGTTGCGCGAGCCGCGCGCCCTGGGCAACAACGCGCGCGCGGAATTGAAGGTGGTGGATGTCTCGCAGCCGGATACGCCGCTGGCGCAGATCGCCATCGAGCACGCCAACCGGCCGCCGATTGCGTTCGATATCCCGATCGACCCGGCGCAGGTCGATCCGAAACGCACGTACGCCGTGGACGCGGTGCTGACCGACGGCGAGCGCCGCTTCCTGCCGGTGCTGCAATACCCGGTGCTGACCAAGAAATCGCCATCGGTGGTGCAGATCATCCTCGCCCCGGAACCGACTCCGTCGGAAAAGATGTACGAGGCTTACAAAAAGGCATTCGCGGAAATCGGCACGTTCAAGTCGGTCAACGGCGGTGGCCAGACGCCGAATTCCTCGATCGCTTGGGATGCTTTCTACAGCAACGGCAAGGTCAAGGTCATCCGCGAAATCACCGACCTGTACGACGACAAGGCCAACGAGACCGGCCGCGTCGCCATGCAAGATGGCTTTCCAGAACGACAAACCATGGGTGGTGGTGAAGGAAGAATCCAGCGGCGAGGGCGCGCGTCCTTCGGCGGTCACCAAAGTCGGCTGGGACGACAGCCGGTACATTGGTGCTGAAGGACAAGATGGCCGGCGGTCAGGCCAGTCAGGCGACGCCGGAAGAGGCCACTGCGCTATACCAGCACGCCGTTCAGGCGCTGGCCGCAAGCGCAGACGAAGCTACCGCGAACCCAAATAAGCGATTGCGAGCGCGCCGCCACTCATGCCGCACGGCGGCGCAAATGCACCAGCAGTAGCGAAATCGCCGCGGGCGTGACGCCGGATATGCGCTGCGCCTGACCGATCGGTCTGCGGACGGCTGCGCACGAGTTTCTGCATTACCTCCGCGGACAGTCCGCGCACCGCCGTGTAATCGAATGCCGCAGGGATTCGCGTCTCCTCGTGGCGACGCTGGCGCTGGATTTCCTCGTTCTGGCGATCCAGATATCCGCTGTATTTGGCAGAAATCTCGACCTGTTCGGCCACGCGCACATCCGCCACCGCGGGTCCGAGCGCGGTCACGCGCATGAGCTGCGCGTAATCGAGTTGCGGTCGGCGCAACAAGTCCAGGCGTTTGTCTCGCGCGACAGCGACGCGCGCAATGTCTGCTCGATCTCGCGGCCAAGCGCGTTGCCAGGCGCGGCCCAAATGCCGCGCAGGCGCTGCGTTTCGTGTTCTATGGCTTCGCGCTTGCGGCTGAACGCATCGAAGCGCACCGCGTCTACGCTACCCAGCTCATGACCTTTCTCGGTCAGGCGCAGATCTGCATTGTCCTCGCGCAGATGCAGCCGGTATTCGGCGCGCGAGGTGAACATGCGGTACGGTTCGGTCGTGCCGTTGGTGATCAGGTCGTCGATCAGTACGCCGATGTAGGCTTCGTCGCGACGCGGTGTCCACGGCGCCTTGTCCTGTACAGTGCGTGCGGCATTCAGACCGGCGATCAGTCCTTGTGCGGCAGCTTCCTCGTAACCGGTGGTGCCATTGATCTGGCCGGCGAAATACAGACCGTCTATGGCCTTGGTTTCCAGTGACGCATTCAGTCCACGCGGATCGAAATAATCGTACTCGATGGCGTAGCCGGGGCGGGTGATGTGCGCGTTCTCGAAGCCGCGGATGCTGCGCACCAGTTCCAGCTGCACGTCGAACGGCAGCGAGGTGGAAATGCCGTTCGGATAGATCTCGGTGGTATCGAGTCCTTCCGGTTCGATGAAAATCTGGTGCGCTGCCTTGTCGGCGAAGCGCACCACCTTGTCCTCGATGGAGGGGCAATAGCGCGGGCCAACGCCCTTCGATCTGGCCGGTGTACAAGGGCGAACGATCGAGCGCGCCGCGGATGATTTCGTGCGTGCGCTCGGACGTATGCGTGATCCAGCAGCTGACCTGGCGCGGATGCTCGGCCACGCAACCCATGAAGGAAAACACCGGCATGGGATCGTCGCCGGGCTGCTCGGCCAACCCGGAAAAATCGATCGTGCGGCCGTCGATGCGTGGCGGCGTACCGGTTTTCAGGCGATCCACGCGCAGCGGCAATTCACGCAGGCGCGCAGCCAGGCTCAGCGCCGGCGGATCGCCCGCACGGCCGCCGGCGAAATTTTCCATGCCGACATGGATCTTGCCGGCGAGAAAGGTCCCGGCGGTCAGCACCACGCAGCGCGCGGAAAACGCGAGGCCCATCTGAGTGACCACGCCGGTCACGCGGTTGCCTTGAAGTGTCAGATCGTCCACGGACTGCTGGAAAATCGAAAGATTCGGCTGGGTTTCCAGTCGCCGCCGGATCGCGGCCTTGTACAACGCGCGATCGGCCTGACAACGCGTAGCGCGTACGGCCGGGCCCTTGGAGGCATTCAAGGTGCGCCACTGGATGCCGGCACGTCAGCCGCCCACGCCATGACGCCGCCGAGTGCGTCGATTTCGCGAACCAGATGGCCTTTGCCGATGCCGCCGATGGCCGGATTGCAGCTCATCTGCCCCAGGGTTTCGATGTTGTGGGTCAACAGCAGAGTGCGCGCGCCCAGCCGCGCAGACGCGAGCGCGGCCTCGGTGCCGGCATGGCCACCGCCAATAACGATCACATCGTAGGTTTGTTCGATATAGCTCATGGAAGCGGTAGCAATGCCGGCCGCGGATTATATAAACGCCAAGCAGCGCAAGCGCGCCGCAAAGCGTAATGAAGGGGACAAGGCTGGCGCCCGGCGGTCGTAGGAACAGGGGAATCCAAGAGGACCGTATGCCGGGCGCCAGTGACCGGACCGGTGCACCAGGAAACCCGCCCCTGAGGCACCATGGATTGTGCGCGATAATAGCGCAATTACTGATTACGGGAGTGTGAAGCGGGTCAAATTGCGCCAAAAAACGTCACCGCCCCGCTGCATGGCTTCAAGACCGCGTGCATTCTGGCTTGGCACGGCTTCTGCATCATGGAAATCACATCGATAGGAAGGAGAGTGCCATGCTCGCAACCGCCGCTGCTATGACCTTGAATCCGCTGTTCCTGCGCCATGATCTGATGATCGAGATGAGCCGTCTGGAAATGGCCATCGAAGACGTGCGCAATCACGCTCCGGCCAACGATCAGGCCATCGTCACTCCGCTGCAGACCAAGCTGGCGCGCATCAACGAAGCACTGAGCCGCTTGTCCGCCTGAACCGAATTTCAAAGAACTCCCTACGCCCTGCGTGGATGCGAGCCACGCGGGGTTTTTTTTGCCCATCGCCTGCGAGACCCTTTGCGCCAACTATTTGCACATAGTCTCAACGGGTTTTTGTGTGGTGTTTCTCCAGCACATACTCCGGCGGCGCGAAACTGTCGGTGCGCGCCGCATGCCAGAACACCTTGAACACGGCATGATCGGGCAGCCCGCCGATCAATTCGCCCGGTTTGACAAAATGGTACAGCGCCGACAGCGAGCGTACCTCGGTCGAAGTAACCCGGCGGATGATGTGCTCGGGACCCAGTTCCTTTGGATGACTCAACCCCGACGCGGCAATCAACTCCTTCAGCGCACGCAGGGTGTTGGCGTGAAACATCTTCACCCGTTCGGCCTTGTCCGGCACATCAAGCTTTTTCCAACGCGAAGGATCCTGAGTGGCAACGCCAGTGGGACAGCGATCGGTGTGGCATTGACGCGACTGGATGCAACCAAGCGCGAACATGAACCCGCGCGCAGCGTTGCACCAATCCGCGCCCAGGGCGAGCGTACGCACGACATCGAAGCCGGTGATGATCTTGCCGCTGGCGCCAATCCGGATCTTGTCACGCAAATTCAGTCCGACCAGGGTGTTGTGCACCAACAGCAACGCTTCGCGCAGCGGCGCGCCGACGTGGTCGGTGAATTCCAACGGCGCCGCCCCGGTGCCGCCTTCGCCGCCATCAACGACAATGAAATCGGGCAGGACGCCAGACTCGTGCATCGCCTTGGCAATGCCGAACCATTCCCACGGATGCCCGAGCGCAAGCTTGAATCCGGTCGGTTTGCCACCGGATCCCTCGCGCAGTCTGGCAACGAATTGCAGTAATCCAAGCGGTGTTGAAAACGCACTGTGCGCGGCCGGTGACACGCAATCCACACCCATCGGCACACCGCGCGCCTCGGAAATCTCCTTGCTCACCTTGGCCGCCGGCAACACTCCCCCATGACCGGGCTTGGCACCCTGCGACAATTTGATCTCGATCATTTTTACTTGTGGAGTTTTTGCATTTTCCACAAATCTTTCCATGCTGAAACTGCCGTCTGCGTTGCGACAACCGAAGTATCCAGAGCCGATTTCCCAGCAGATATCGCCGCCCATTTCGCGGTGATAGCACGACAGCGAGCCTTCGCCGGTATCGTGGTAAAAATTGCCGCGGCGCGCGCCTTCGTTGAGCGCGCGGATCGCGTTTGCCGACAACGAGCCGAAGCTCATTGCCGAGATATTGAACACGCTGGCCGAATACGGCTGGCTGCATTCGGGACCACCGATGACGATCCGGAAATCGTGATCGTCGATTTTTGCCGGCGCCAGCGAATGATTGATCCATTCGTATTGTGTTGCGTACAGATTCAGTTCGCTGCCGAACGGACGCTTGTCCTCGATGTTTTTTGCGCGTTGGTACACGATGGCACGCTCGGTGTGCGAAAACGGCACCTCGTCGGTATCGGATTCGACCACGTACTGACGCAGCATCGGCCGGAAGAATTCGAAAAACGTGCGGATGTGCGCGGTGATCGGGAAATTGCGCCGGAGCGTGCTTCTGCGCTGGAGCATGTCCACGCAGCCAACCACGACCAGCGCGCCGCTGAGCGCCGCGAGACAGCGCCAGAAAATGGTGTTGTGATGCGGGCCTTCGGCCAGCATGAACAGCGCCAGCGCACAGGCCAGCAGACATAACGCGAACGCGATATAGCGCAGCGGCAACAGTCGTTGCATCGGCGATTTCTCCCAAGTCGAGCGCACGAGGATACGCCGCCGCGATTACACTTACAGCATGGCCGAATCGCGTATGCCGCCCAAATCCCGCCCGCGCCCGCCCGTTACGCGCGCCGCGCCGCCGCAACGCAAGCCGGTGCCTGGCACCGCCTCGCGCAGAACTTCTGCCGTCAAACCGGCGCCAACACTGGCGCGCATCGATTGGACGCGGGTACGCCAGCGCCTGACCGAATACGCCAAACTCGCGCGCATGCACCGGCCGGTCGGCGCGCTGTTGCTGCTGTGGCCGACGTGGTGGGCGTTGTGGCTGGCGGCTGGCGATTTCCCATCGCCGGGCTTGCTCGTCATTTTCACCCTTGGTGTGTGGCTGATGCGTTCAGCCGGTTGCGTGATCAACGATTTCGCCGACCGCAAGCTCGATTCGGAAGTCAAACGCACGCGCGAACGGCCGCTCGCCACCGGTAGCGTGTCCGTGCGCGAAGCGTTCGGCGTGTTTTTCGCATTGCTCGTGCTCGCGTTCGCGCTGGTCCTGCTGACCAACCGGTTAACCGTGGAACTGTCCTTCATCGGCATGTTCCTGGCAGTGACCTATCCATTCATGAAGCGCTACACTTATCTGCCGCAGGTGTACCTGGGTTGTGCATTCGGCTGGTCGATCCCGATGGCATTCGCAGCGACCGCGCGAACCTGGGGCACATTTGTGCAGATGCTGCCACTGTGCTGCCTGCTGTTCCTGGGTAACGTGCTGTTCTCGACGATTTACGACACCGAGTACGCCATGGTCGATCGCGACGACGACATCCGCATCGGCGTCAAATCGACCGCGATCCTGTTCGGTGATGCGGATTTGCCGATCCTGGGCGTGTTGATGGCAACGTTTCTCGGTGCGATGGCCCTGGTCGCGCAGCGCGGGCATCTGCACGGCGTGTACTTCGCCGGTGTGGGAATTGCCACAGGATTGTTCACGTGGCAACTGTGGGTCATGCGCCGGCGCGAGCGCGAAGCCTGCTTTGCCGCGTTTCGCAACAATAACCTGGTAGGGCTGGCGTTGTGGCTGGGCATCGTGTTTGGCTATGCGCTCAAGTAACCACAGAACCCGCACAATTCATCAACTTGTTTCCGTTCGCCCTGAGCGTAGTGCCGAAGGCACGAAGTCGAATGGCCTGTTGCGACTTCCCTACGCCCAGCCCGGCACGAGCGGTTATGCGTTACTTGCTGCCGATTCAACCGTGCCGGTGTTTCGGCGCGCGCGCCAATGCCCACACATCCACACGCGCGACCCCTGCGCGCAGCAACGTGTGCGCACATTCGCGCAAGGTCGTTCCGGTGGTCATCACATCATCGAGAACGGCCACATGCTCCGGCAACGTCGTTGCATCGGCGGCGACGAAGGCATCGCGCAGGTTGCGCCGGCGCGCATCCGCATCCAGATTCGATTGCGCAGACGTGGCGCGGATGCGCCGCAACCCGTCCACGCGTAACGGCAGTGCCAACCCGCGCGTCAGCGGCCGCGACAGTTCCAGTGCCTGGTTGTAGCCGCGTTCGCGCAGGCGCTGCGGATGCAGCGGCACCGGAATCAACGCTTGCGGCAGTACTGGCGACTGCTTGCGTACTGCCTCGATCCACAGTTCCGACAACACGCGCCCGGCAGCGAGGCTGCGCCCGAATTTCAGTCGGGTGAGCAGGTTGTCCAGCGGCGGCGCGTACACAAACGGAGCGAACGCCGCGGCGAACGGCGGTTCACGTTGCAGGCATTCGCCGCACAAGGGCGCTGGCACATCCAGCGGCAGGGCGCAGCGCGGGCAACACACGCGGTTGTGCACAAGGTCCGCGGCACAGGCAGCACACAGGTCGCGCCGGCGACTGCCGGCACTGCCGCACAGCAGGCAATGCGGCGGCAGCAGGCTCCATTGCAGGCGTCGGGCCGCGTCAACCAGAATCCGTTTGATCGAGTTGACAGGGTTCACCGCCGAACTCAAACTCATGCTTCCATCCATCCAGCTACCTTTGAATCAGCGTCGCGAGTGAAGTCAAATTGCGGGCCGCAGAGCGCAGGAACCGGAGTGTACACGTCAGTACATGAGGATTCTCAGCATCGCCGGCGCGCGAAGTGCCGAGCGCAACAGCTGATTCGGAGATTCAAGCGAGTGTGCCATGAGCGCTGATGTGCTGCGTCACGATTATTCCCGCGCCGAAACATTGGCCTTGCTCGACCTGCCGTTCAACGATCTGCTCGCACGCGCACACGCCGTGCACCGCGCCCATCACGACGCGAATGCCGTGCAGGTATCCACCTTGCTATCGATCAAGACCGGCGGCTGTCCGGAGGATTGTGCCTATTGCCCGCAGGCGGCGCGCTATCACACCGGCGTCGAAGCGCAGAAACTGATGGATTTGGACGCTGTGCTGGAAAAAGCGCAACAAGCCAAAGCCGCCGGGGCGACGCGCTTTTGCATGGGCGCGGCGTGGCGATCGCCCAAGGATCGCGACGTTGAAAAAGTGGCCGACATGATCGGCGCAGTCAAAGCGCTGGGGATGGAAACCTGCGCGACGCTGGGTATGCTTACGCAAACGCAGGCCGATCGCTTCAAATCGGCGGGCCTGGATTACTACAACCACAACCTCGACACCGCGCCGGAGTTCTACGGCCAGATCATCCACACACGCGAGTATCAGGATCGTCTGGACACGCTCGAATGTGTACGCCACGCGGGCCTCAAAACCTGTTGCGGCGGCATTGTCGGCATGGGCGAGACACGTGCGCAACGCGCCGGCCTGTTGCAGACACTGGCGAACCTGCCCGAGCATCCGCAGTCGGTGCCGATCAATCGCCTCGTCCAGGTCGAAGGCACGCCTCTTTCCGGCACGGCGCTGCTCGATCCGTTCGAGTTCGTGCGCACGATCGCGACGGCGCGCATCCTGATGCCGGACTCGATCGTGCGGTTGTCCGCCGGTCGCGCGGAAATGAGCGACGAGTTGCAGGCGCTGTGCTTCTTCGCCGGCGCGAATTCGATTTTCTACGGCGAGAAATTGCTGACCACCGGCAACCCGGATACCGAACACGATCAGGCTCTGTTCCGGCGACTCGGACTGAGGTCAATGCAAAGCGAGATCGAACCCGGCACGGTGCATGCCGACATCATCGAGGAATTGCCGCGAGCACATCGCCGCCTGATCCGCGCCATGTCACGACCCGATCTTCTCGTGCGCCTTGCCGCCGCGCAGACGCAACGCGTCCGCGACGGTCTGTTGCGTCGTCTGCGCAAGGTCGAATCCGTGGACGGGCCACGTATCGTCGTTGACGGCAAGGCACTGCTCGATTTTTCCAGCAACGACTACCTCGGCCTTGCGCAACATCCGGCACTGCGCGAGGCGCTGACGCGCGCGACGGCGCGCTCGGGCGTGGGCGCTGGCGCCGCGCATCTGCTCGGCGGCTATCGCGATGAACACGCCGCGCTCGAGGAAAAGCTGGCGCACTGGACCGGCCGCGAACGCGCGCTGCTGTTCTCCACCGGCTACATGGCCAACCTTGGCGTTGTCGGCGCACTACTTCGCGAGGGCGATGTCTGCGTGCAGGACAAACTCAACCACGCCAGCCTGATCGATGCCGTGCGGCTGGCCGGCGGCGAGCTGATCCGCTATCGGCATGCCGACACGGACAGTGCGAAGCGTCAGCTTCACGCACGACCAGATGCTGCCGCGATTCTTGCCACCGATGCCGTGTTCAGCATGGACGGCGATCTTGCGCCGCTCGAGGATTTGTCGACGTTGTGCAAAGGCACTGGCGCGCTGCTGATGGTCGACGATGCGCACGGTATCGGCGTGCTCGGTGCCGACGGCGCGGGCAGCCTCGCGCAGGCGGGACTCGCGGCGGACGACGCGCCGGTACTGATGGCCACGCTCGGCAAGGCGCTCGGCGTCGCCGGGGCTTTCGTAGCCGGCAGCGCGGTGCTGATCGACGGACTCGTGCAATTCGCGCGCAGTTACGTCTACACAACGGCCATGCCGCCCGCACTCGCGGCCGCAACCAGCACCGCGGTCGACATCGCGCGCTCCGACAACGAGCGCCGCGAATGCCTGCATCGCCACATCGCGCAATTCCGCGACGGTGCGGCAGCGCGCGGCATCGCGCTGCAGCCATCGCAAACGCCGATCCAGCCCGTCCCTGTTGCCGACAGCACAACCGCACTCGCTGCGGCACAGCGTCTTGAAGACTCGGGTTTTTACGTGCCCGCAATCCGCCCGCCGAGCGTACCCGCCAACGGCGCGCGCCTGCGTGTGAGCCTGTCCGCGGCGCATACGGAGGCCGATATCGACCGCCTACTCGACGCGCTGGCCGCCGCATTGCGAACGGAGTCGCGCTGATGCGCATCGAAACCGAAGGCAGCGGACCGGATCTTGTCCTGATCCACGGCTGGGCCATGCACGGCGGCGTGTTTGCACCGCTCACGCGCCTTCTGCGCGAACGATTTCGCCTGCACGTGGTCGATCTTCCCGGCCATGGTCTCAGCCGCGACGATGCAACACCGCCCGATCCGGAATCCTGCGCGAAAGATCTTCTCGACGCGCTGCCGCGCGCGGTCTGGATCGGCTGGTCGTTCGGCGGTCTCGTGTCCCTGCGCGCAGCGCTGATGCAACCGGAAAAATTGCGCGGCATCGTTCAGATCGCCACGTCGCCGCGCTTCGTCGCTGCGCCGGATTGGCCGCACGGCGTGGCACTGGAAATTTTCGCGCAATTCGAATCGGGATTGCGCGATGATTACCGCGCCACAATAGAGCGATTTCTCGCGCTTGAAGCGATCGGCTCGGACGACGCCCAAGCCGAATTGCGCGATCTGAAGGCGCTGGTTTTCGCGCATGGCAAACCCGCCATCACGGCGCTGGAATGCGGCATGCGAGTTTTGGAAACAGCCGATCTGCGCGCGCGCATCCGCGAACTTGCCATGCCCAACCTGTGGATCGCCGGCCACCGCGACCGCCTCGTTCCTGCTGCCGCCATGCGCTGGGCTTCACAACAAAACCCACAAGGCAGTTACATGGAAATTTCTTCGGGGCACTGCGCCCTTCGTTTCCCACGCCGCGGAAGTCGCGGAAACCATCGCCCCTTTCGCCGAGAACCTTCCCGCATGAGTCCGTTCGACCCCCGCCAGATCCGCCGCGCCTTCGGCCGCGCGGCGAAAACCTACACGCGCAACGCGGCCCTGCAGCGCAAGATCGAGGCGCGCCTGATCGAACGGCTCGAATATTTTTCCGGCAAGGCGACACGGGTGCTCGATGTCGGCTGCGGCCCCGGCCACGGCAGCGCACTGCTGCGAAAGCGTTTCCGCTCTGCACAAGTGATCGCGCTCGACCTCGCCCTGCCGATGCTGCGCCAGGTGCGGCCCGGCTGGCGGCGTCCGCTCGGGCGCGTGTGCGCGGACGCGCGCGCGCTGCCGCTGCCGGACGCGAGCGTGGACGTGCTGTTCTCCAATTTTTGCATTCAGTGGATCGCCGACCTGCCGCCGCTGTTCGCCGAATTCCGCCGCGTGCTGCGTCCCGGCGGCTACCTCGCGTTTTCCACGTTCGGTCTGGATACCCTGCACGAACTGCGTGCGGCCTGGGCGGCGGCGGATTCCTCGCCTCACGTCAGTGAGTTCGCACACATCGGCCAGGTCGGCGATGCGATGCTGGCGGCGGGTTTTCGAGATCCGGTACTTGACACCGAACACTTCACACTGCGCTACACCGTCGCCGCTGATTTGATGCGCGAGCTGAAATCAATCGGTGCGACGAACGCCGACGCACAGCGCACGCGCGGCCTCACCGGCAAGATGCATTTCCGTCGCGCGCTCGACGCGTACGAAGGCTACCGTCAGGATGGATCGTTGCCGGCGACCTACGAGGTGATCTGCGCGCACGCGTTCGGTCCGGATTCCGGCCAGCCGCGTCGCGAGGCGGGCGCCGAGATCGCGACGTTTTCGGTGGATGCGCTGCGTGGGTCGCGACGATAAGAGAACTTCCGTGCGCCTTCACCGCCCGGGCTACTCCCAAAGCCGGAGCTTCCGTGCGCCTTCACCGCCCGGGTTACTTCTTTGCTCGTGCAAAGAAGTAACCAAGAAACACGTCAAAGCGGGCTCCTGCCCTGCGGAGGAGCTGCACGACCTCACGAAAGCGGATGAAGATTCTGTTGCAAATTCGGCTGTTGAACACTCGATTCTCACAGGGCCGCCGGCAAACTGCGGGATGAGGTTCGCAATTTGCGAGCGACCGAATTGAAAACAGAGTTTTTATCCCCGCGCAAGCCTTTGTGAAGCTCCTCCCAAGGGATGCTCTGCCTTGACGGGCTCTCTCTTGGCCACTTCTCTTTGCACGAACAAAGAGAAGTGGCACGCTCGCCGCACGCGAGCGGAAAACCGCAGGATGCGGTCAGGACGAACGAAAGCTTTCGCTCAAAAATCAAACTTCACGGTAGCGAAAACACCCCGTGAGATGGTCGTTCACCATCCCCGTCGCCTGCATGTGCGAGTAGATGATGGTCGAGCCGACGAAGTTGAAGCCGCGCTTTTGCATGTCGCGGCTGAGCTTGTCGGATAGCTCGGTGCGGGCAGGCACGTCGCCGCGATCGCGCCAGCGGTTGCGGATCGGTTTGCCGTCGACGAACGACCAGAAATAGGCGTCGAGGCTGCCGAATTCGTCGATCGTTTTCAACGCGACGCGCGCGTTGTTGCGTGCCGAATAGACTTTCAGGCGATTACGGATGATCGCGGGATCGAGCAGCAATTTCTCGAGCGCGGCGTCGGTCATGCGCGCCACGCGCGCGATGTCGAAACCGTGAAAGACGCGGCGATACGCGTCGCGCTTGTTCAATACGGTGCTCCAGCTCAATCCGGCTTGCGCGCCTTCGAGAACGAGGAACTCGAACAGGCGCGTATCGTCGTGCAGCGGCGCGCCCCACTCGCCATCGTGGTATTCGCGCATCGCGGCATCGTCGCCTGCAGCCCATCGGCAACGCACGAGTTGTTTCGGCATGAACGTCTCCTCGCACCATCGACTCGGCGCGTATCATACGCAACCCGCCGCATTCCCAATTCCATGAACAACGACGCCGCCCACCGCAGCGCCCTGATCGCGCTGGGCATTCTGAGCCTGGTCTGGGGCTTCAACTGGATCGTGATGAAGGCGGTGCTCGCCTTCGTCGGCCCGCTCACGTTCTCGGCGATGCGCTATGTATTCGGCACCGCGGTGCTGTTCGCGGTGCTCGTACTGCGCGGCGAGAACCTCGCGCCAACGCCATGGCGCGACACGCTGCTGATCGGACTCGCGCAGACGGCCGGATTCCAGGTGATGGTGCAGCTTGCCCTGATCGCGGGCGGCGCCGGCAAGACTGCCTTGCTCGCCTACACGATGCCCTTCTGGGTGATTCCACTGGCGTGGGCATTGCTGGGCGACAGGCCCAGTGCGCGGCAATGGATGTGCATCGCGCTTGCCGCGGCAGGACTCGTGCTGGTGTTCGAACCGTGGAACGTACATGTCGGTCTGAGCAGCGCTCTTCTCGCACTCGCCGGCGGCGTATGCTGGGCTATCGGCACGGTGCTCGCCAAGCGACTGTTCCTCGCCACGCCGGTCTCGCCGCTTCGCCTGACCGCCTGGCAAATGCTTTACGGCACGGTATTTCTCGTCGCGTTGGCGCTGTGTGTGCACGAGCGCACGACCGTCTGGTCGCCTACTCTGATCGGCGCGCTGGTGTACAACGGGTTGCTCTCGTCCGGACTGGGCTGGGCCGTGTGGTTGTTCATTGTGCAGCGCCTGCCGACGAACGTGGCGGGCCTGGCCAGCCTGATCACGCCGCTGATTGGCATCGGTCTGGCCTGGGCATTGCTCGGCGAGCGTCCGGACATGAGCGAATCCATCGGCATTTTGCTGATCGGCACGGCACTGTTCGGCGTATTGCGGCCACGCGTCGCCGTCACCAGGGCAGATGATCCAGATCCACATTGCCACCGCTGAGGATCGCGCCGACGCGCAAGTTCGCAAAGCATTCGCGGTGGCGCAGGATGGCAGCCAGCACCACGGCCGCGGACGGCTCGATCACGATTTTCATCCGCTCGAACACGAGGCGCATCGCGGCGATCGTTTCGGCATCGCTTACCGGCAATACCTCGACGCCGTACTCGCGCAGCAAGGCGAAATTGATCTCGCCAAACGTGGCACGCAGGCCGTCGCAGATCGTGTCCGGTTCGATATCGGTCACGCGAACACCGCGGCGCATCGACTCGAACGCATCCGCCGCGCCTTCCGGTTCCGCGGCGAAAATCCGAGTTTGTGGAAAAGTCCCTTTTGCCGCAATCGCGCTGCCGCCGATCAGGCCGCCGCCACCGATCGGTGCGATCAGGGCATCGAGTTCGCCGGTTTCACGCAGCAATTCCAGCGCAGCCGTGCCTTGGCCCGCAATCACGTCCGAATCGGTGAACGGATGCACCAGGCGCGCACCGGTTTCGCGCATTACATGCGCGGCGGCGGTGTCGCGCGCGGTCTGCGTCGGCGTGCAAATATGCACAGTCGCACCATAGGCGCGGATCGCCGCAACTTTGGTCGCTACCGCGCCTTCCGGGACCACGACATGCGCGGAAATACCGCGCGTCCTGGCCGCCAGGGCGAGCGCCGCGCCGTGATTGCCAGAGGAATGCGTGACCACGCCGTGCGTCGCGTCCGCGTCGGACAAGGCCCAGACCGCATTGCAGGCACCGCGGAATTTAAAAGCGCCGACGCGCTGGAAATTCTCGCACTTGAACGCGATGGCGCAGCCAGCCAATGCATCGAGCGAGGCCGAACGCAGCACCGGCGTGACATGCGCATGCGGCGCGATGCGCTGCGCGGCGGCTTCGATGTCGGCAAAAGCCGGAATCACGATTGCCCGGCGGGTCGCGGATCGTACCCGCGCAAATGCCGCGTCGCGTAGGCTGTCATCAACAGCGCAGCAATCATGAGCAACGCGGCGAGCACGAAGGCGACGCCCGGCAGATGCTTGATCGGCGCGTGATCGCTGATGAACAGCGCGAACATGTTGGCGAACAGCGCCGGACCGAAGATGCCGGCCAGGCTCGGCAGGCTGGTCAGCGCGCCCTGCAGGCGGCCCTGCTCGTGCGGATCGACCTGGTGCGTCATCATCGCTTGCGCCGGCGGCCCGGCCAGCCCGACCAGACTCAGGAACGGAATGCCGAGCAGGAACAGCCATGCGTCCGGAGGCGAAGCCGAACGCACAGGTAGCCGACCATGCACAGCCCAGACCGACCATGATCATCCGCCGCTCGCCCAGCTTCGGCATCAGCCGGCGCACCAGTACCGCCTGCACCATCGCCGCTGCACAGGCCGACCAGCCCGAGCGTGTAGCCGACCGCCTGCGGTCCCCAGCCGTAGCGGTAATCGGTGTACAGCACGTAAGTGGAATTCAGCGAGAACTGCGCCAGCTCGATCAGGAAGAACACCGCGGCCAGCGCAAATACCTGCGGATAGCGGCGCAGCAGCACCAGTGCGCCGAACGGATTGGCGTGGCGCCAGTCGAAGCGCGCGCTGCGCCGTTCCTTCGGCAGCGATTCGGGCAGCACGAAATAGCCATAGCAGAAATTGAGCAGCGACAGCCCGGCCGCGACCCAGAACGGCAGTCGGATATGCAGATGACCGAGCAACCGCCCAGCGCCGGACCGACGATGAAGCCGATGCCGAACGCGGCGCCCAGCATGCCGAACGCGGCGGCGCGTTTCTCCTTCGGCACGATGTCGGCGATATAGGCGTTCGCGGTGGAGAAGCTTGCCGCGCAGACGCCCGACACGGCGCGGCCGATGAACAGCAGCCACAGCACCGGTGCCAGCGCCATCACGATGAAGTCGATGCCGAGACCGAAGCTGGAGATCAGGATCACCGTGCGCCGGCCGAAACGGTCCGACAGCGTGCCCTGCACCGGCGAGAAGATGAACTGCATCAGCATGAACAGCGCGCCGAACGCGCCCGACCACACCGCGGCCTTGGCGATGCTGCCGCCGATCAGTTCGCACGATCAGGTGCGGCAGCACCGGGATGATGATGCCGAACGCCAGCATGTCCAGCATCACGGTGACGAAGATGAAGGTCAGCGCGGCGCGGCGCACCGGGGACGGATCATTTGCTGCAATTTCCACGAAATGTCCTCTCAGCGCCCGTTGTCGATGTCGATGAAGCGCAGAAACTCCGCGCGCGTGCGCGCGTCGTCGCGGAAAATGCCGAGCATCTGGCTGGTGATCATCGACACGCCGCGCTTGTGCACGCCGCGCGTGGTCATGCACTGGTGCGACCGCCTCGATGACGACGCCGACGCCACGCGGCTGCAGCACCTCCTTGATGCAGGCGGCGATCTGCGCGGTCATCTTCTCCTGCACCTGGAAGCGGCGCGCGAAGGCATCGACCACGCGCGCCAGCTTGCTGATGCCGACGACCTTGCCGTCCGGCAGATAGCCGACATGCGCGCGGCCGATGATCGGCGCCATGTGATGCTCGCAGTAGATTCGAACTGCGATGTCGCGCAGCACGACCATTTCGTCGTAGCCCGCCACTTCCTCGAAAGTGCGGCTCAGGTAATCCTGCGGATCCTCGTTGTAGCCGGAGAACCACTCTGCGTAGGCGTCGACCACGCGCTTGGGCGTGTCGCGCAGGCCTTCGCGGCTGGGTTCGTCGCCGGCCCAGCGCAACAGCGTACGCACGGCCGCCAACGCCTGTTCGCGTGTGACTGCAGGCGACGTCGGCTTGGCGGCGGCACACAGGGAGGGCTTGCCGGACTCGGTCATAACGAAACTCGCGCGGTGAAAGGCGCGACAGTTTAACGCGTCGGCCTGGCCGTTGCGCGGCTACTCGAAGCCGTCGCTGAAAATCGGATCGGTGACCACATTGCGCACGTTCGCCCACAACGCGCGTAGGTCGCTCTTGAGCAAGTCGTAGTTGCCGTTGGTCAGGAACACAGCGGCCACGCCGGTTTGATTGTCCACCCACGGCGACGTGGCGAACTTGCCGGTGCTCGACACCTGCACGGCGCTACCCTCGCATCGACAGAATTGCGCCATTCACCGTAACCGTAGCCGTAGGCGAGCGGATCGGGCGTGTAGATGATCGGCGCGCCATGCGTCTGATCTTTCTGCATGTCCGCGATGTCCGCTGCGGAAAGATACTGCGTGCCGTTCCACTGACCTTGCTGCACCAGCATCTGCACGACGTTGGCGTAGTCGAGCATCGTGGAGCGCACGCCGCCGGCGATCTGCGGATTCGGTACGGTCACATACGGCGGCTTGAGCGAGGTGGTTGCGAAATCGGTGTCCGCCATGTCCAGCGGCGTGGTCACTTCGTCCTGGAAAATCTGGTCCCAAGTCTCACCGGTGGCGAGCGTGGCCATGTAGCCACCCACCTGCATGCCGTTGCCGGTGTAGGCGAAGCCGCTGCCTGGCGGATATTCCAGCGGAGTCGCCAGAATTTCCTGCACGCAATTGTCCAGCGTGTAGCTTTCGTCGCCCAGGCAAGCGTCGTCGTCCTGTGAGAGCCCCGATGTGTGGCTGAACAATTGGCCCAGGGTGATGGCCTGCTTGTCGGCCGGCGCGTCCACAATGTATTGCCCGATGGTATCGCCCCAGCTCATCTGGCCCTTTTCGACCAACCGTTCGATCGCCAGGGCCGACAGCCATTTGCTGGCTGAGGCGATCGGTATGCGCGTCGTCGACGCATAGGTGCCGAAATACTGTTCGTAAATGACCTTGCCGTTGCGGATCACGATCAGCGAAGCGCCATTGATCGATGGATAGGTCTGCAGCAAAGCATCGATCTGCTGCGTGACCGGCGTGAAATCATAGACAACGGCGGCACGGCACGATGCCGCGATGAACAATCCATAAAGCAGGGCCGGCAAGCGCACGCACGAATCCTTGTTGCGGATGGAGCCATCCACAACGTATCGCAGAGCCAACGGTTGACGCGGCTACTCCACCCGGCAGAACGCTGCCTTGAGATAGCGCGACTCGGGCACATGCGCGAGCCACGGATGATCGGGGCCCGCACCCGACACCTTGATGCACCTGCAGCGTGCGATTCGCGTAGAACGCGGCGCGGCGCAGCATGTCGAGGAATTGCTCCTCGCTCACCAGTCCGGTGCACGAGCAGCGTCAGGAAAATCCCGCCGGGCTTGACCGCGCCGAGCGCGAGCTTGTTCATGTCGAGGTATTTCTTCAACGCCGGGATCACCTGCTCGCGGTCGCGCGTCATCTTGGCCGGGTCGAGCACGACGACGTCGAATTTCTTCGCGGGATTCCCCGCAACATCGCGCAGCCACGCGAAGATGTCGGCCTGGATGAATCTCACCTTCGCCTTGTTCAGGCGCGCGTTCTGCTCGGCCAGCGCCGAGGATTTCCTCGTCCAGATCGATGCCGACGACTTCCTCCGCGCCGCCGCGCGCCTTGGCGTAGATCGCCGAAGCCGCCGGAGTTGCAGCACAGGTCGAGCACGCGCTTGCCGGCGCAGAACTGCGTCAGCGAACAGGCGGTTGTCGCGCTGGTCGGCGAAGAAGCCGGTCTTGTGCTTGGCGCCGGGTGCCGCGTGAAAATCCACGCCATGTTCGTGGATCACCGTCGGCTTGGGCGGCGGCGGGATGGCGCGAGGTCGAAACTCTCCTGCTTCTGCACGTGCTCTTCGGCGAACGCATAGATGTCCGCGTCAGGAAAATGTCGCAACAGCACGCGTCTGATCATGTCGCGCTGCTTGAAACATCCCGCCGAGAAATACTCGATGACCAGCGTGTTCGGCGAAGCGGTCCACGACGAGGCCCGACAGGCCGTCGCCTTCGGAATGGATCACGCGATAGGCGTCGGTGACCGTATCGAGCTTGCAGCACGCTCGCGGCGCAGGGCAACCGCTTCGCCGATCTTGCGCGCGAAAAATCCTCATCGACGGCCTCGTCGGGATCTTGCGTCAGCACGCGCAAGGCGATGCGCGAATGGCCGTTGTAAAAGCCGCGGCCAGCGAACACGCCATCGCGGTCGATGATGTCGACGATGCTGCCGGGCTTGGGTTTCGGCGCCGGCTTTTCCACCATCTTCTGGAAGATCCAGGGATGATTGGAACGGCGCTCGATCTTCAGACGCACAAGGGGATTGGCAACGGCATTCATCCGCACATGATACCAAGCGACAGCCTTGCGCCCGCCGCAAAACGCCCCATGATGACGGAATGGTCTCCGCTCCGGTAATTGCCGAATCCAGCGTCGCTGCGGTCCGCCACGACCGCAACCGCGTGTTCTGGGCCGTGATCGGCGCGGCGGGGCTCGTTGCCGGTATCTGGCTGGCCTGGCTGGCGGCATGGCTGCTCGGCTGGGACATGGACGACCTGGGCATCCGCCCGCGCGACGCGCACGGACTGATCGGCATCCTCACCGCGCCGTTCGTGCACGCCTCGTTCGCGCATCTGATGTCGAACACGCTGCCGCTGGGCCTGCTCGCCGCGCTGGCACTGTACGCCTACCCGCGCGCGACGCGTCCGGCGCTGCCGTTTATCTGGATCGTCTCCGGCATCGGCGTGTGGCTGTGGGCGCGACCGTCGATCCATGTGGGCATAAGCGGCATCGCGCACGGGCTCATGTTCTTCCTGTTCTTCATGGGCCTGCTGCGCCGCGACCGCCTCGCCATCGCCATCGCCCTGACCGTGTTTTTTCTTTACGGCGGCATGGTGATGACCGTGTTGCCGCGCGACCCGCATGTGTCGTTCGAGTATCACCTGTTCGGCGCGCTGGCAGGAATGATCTCCGCATTCTTGTGGCACAAACGCGATCCGGAACCGCCGCGCAAACGCTACAGTTGGGAGATAGAGGAAGACGAATCCGAACAGCAAGCGGTGAATCCGGAATTCGATTTGCCACGGCCCGAAAACGTTCCGGCTCTTTGGGACGGGCCGCACGCGGCCCGCCGCGGCGGCGACAACGTCGTGCCGCTGCGCACGCGCCGCGACAGCGGCGAAACGCTGCACTGAATCACTGGTGATAAGATGCGCTCATGAGCGCCCAGCCACGCCGCGTCGAACATCTGCAGACCGAGAAGGGCAATGTGCCGGTCTATACTACGGCCGTGGTCGAGCAGCCGTGGGCCAGCTACGCGCGCGAGGATCACGCCACCTGGGCAGCGTTGTTCGAGCGTCAGCAGAAAATCCTCGTCGGCCGTGCCGCGCGCGAGTTCCTCGACAACCAGCGCCGCTTGCGCATGACGCCGGATGCGATCCCGAAATTCGAGGACCTGAACCGCATGCTCAAACCCGCCACCGGCTGGGAACTGATCGGCGTCGAGGGTCTGCTGCCCGAACTCATATTCTTCGACCACCTCGCAAACCGGCGTTTCCCGGTAACCTGGTGGATTCGCCGCGCGGACCAGATCGATTACATCAGCGAGCCGGATTTGTTTCACGACCTGTTTGGCCATGTGCCGCTGCTGCTCAATCCCGCCTTTGCCGACTATATGCAGGCCTATGGCTGCGGCGGCGTCAAGGCGCACGGCATCGGCGCGGACGCGCTGGTGAACCTCACGCGCCTGTACTGGTACACGGTCGAGTTCGGATTGATCAAGCAGGACGACGGCCTGCGCATCTATGGATCAGGCATCGTGTCGTCCAAGGGCGAGTCGATCCATTGCCTGGAATCACCGGCGCCGAACCGGCTTGGCTTTGACCTCAAGCGCATCATGCGCACGCGCTATCGCATCGACACCTACCAGAAAACCTATTTCGTCATCGACAGCTACCAGCAGTTGATGGACGCGACGGCGCCGGATTTCACGCCGATCTACGCCGAACTCGCGCAGCACGATTCGATTCCCGCAGGAAACATCCTGCAAAGCGACTTCGTATACAACCGCGGGACGGGTGCGGGTTGGTTGAGCGACGGCGACGTCTGACTCGGTTCAGGCACTCAGCTTTCTTTTGGAACGGCCAGTCTGGGCATGCCGTGCGCGTCACGCTCCTCGGCGACGCTGGCACGCGTATCCAGCGGCGCGCGTGCGGCGCTGGCCAGCGCCTGGGTGGGTTCGCCGCGCGCGATGCGCAGGGCATTGCGGTAACAGATCGCCGCATCGGCCGCGTTGCCCTGCCCGCTGAGGCTATCGCCGAGTACTTCCCACAACGGCGCGGACGGCGCCAGCGCCAGGCCGCGATCCAGATACTCTCTCGCCTTGCCCCAGAGTTTGCCCTGCACGCATAGCCGCCCGAGCGCGAGCAGCAGGCCGGGGCTGGCAGGCTGCCCGGCCAGCCAGCCTTCGGCGCGCGCCAGACGCGTATCCGCATGCGCTTCGCCGAGCTGGCCCCAGACGCCGATCAGGCGTTCGGACCAGCGCTTGCGCAACGCGGATTCAATTTCATCCATCGCCGCCAATGGCTGGCCCAGCGCCGCCGTGCGGCACGCATAGGCGGCGATGGCCTCGGGCAGGGCACGCTGCGCGCGCGGCAGATCCGACCACAGCGCGTTCAAGGCTTCGGCATCTGGCGCGGCGGCAAGCGCGGCGGACAGCGCGCGTGCGCGCAACGCGGTGAGCGCATCGGGGGTAAGGGCGTCACCGCCGGCGAGCGCATCCACGGCGCGCAAGGCGAGGGCGTGATCGCCATTGAGCAGGGCCGCTTCGGCGAGCAGACGCCAGCCGACCGGCGGCAGATCGTTCTTGTCCGCATACGGCTTGAGCAAGGCAAGCACGGCCTCGGCATTGCCGTGCTCGAGCAGAAACTGCGCGCGCAGGGACAATACGGCGGCGGGTGCAAATTGGGCGGCTTCGTCAAGTGCCGTTTCGGTGCGTTCGACATCGCCGCGCGCATGCGCGGCGCGCGCGCTGGCGAGCAGGGCAGGTGCGCGCAATTCCGGATGCGACGATGCGTGTTCCAGTGCGCGCAGGGCGCGACGATGATCGCCCTCGGCCAGCGCCACGATGCCGGTGGCAAACTGCTCGCGGCTGCGACGCTCGCGACGTTGCCGCCAGGCGCGCAACGGCCAACGCAGCGCGCGCAATATTCCGACGAGCAGCAGCCACGCCACGAGCAGCACGACAACGGCAAAAACCGGATTAATATCCACGCGTGTGGCCCCGTACTGCAGCGACAGCGGGCCGGCGTTAGCGGCGAACTGCTGCCAGCCGAACAGCGCGGCGCAGATCGCCACGATCACCACCAGCAGAATAATCCACAATTTCACTTTTTCACCCCGGGCGGCGGCGCCGGCGGCCGTGCTGCCGACAGCGCATGCATGGCACGCAGGTTGCGCAATTCCTTGAGCGCCATGCCAAGCACGGCGGGCGGCGCCGGCGCTAGCGGCGCGCTGGCCAGCGCATCGAGCTGCGCCAGCGCGGCGGCGGTTTGCGGCGCGTGCGTGTCGAACGCGGCAGCGATTTGCGTGCGCGCCTCGCCCAGTGCAGCGCGGAAGCCGGCATCGTCGCGCGCCAGCGCAGCGGCCTGCGCGGCGTGAAGATCCAACACGATCAAATCCCGTGCCAGCGCGGCGTCACGCGTGGCGGCCTGCGCCTGTACACGGACTTCATCATGCCGCACTTGTACAAGTGTGCCGAACCAGCGCGCCCACAGCGATTGCGATGGCTGCGCCGGTGCGAGCGCCTGTGCGGCCAGGCTCCCGGCCAGCGGCAGTTGCGGCAATTGCGCGCGCAGACGCGCCAGACTCGCGATTAGAGTCCGCGGATCGGCTGCACGCAGATCATTCAGTGCGGCGATCTCGCCGGCTATACTTTGTCGCACTGTGGAAAACGCCGCATCGTCGACCTCGGCCAGCGCGGCATCGGCGAGACGATACGCGGCGATCGTCGCAAACACGTCGTGAAACAGCGTGTAGCGCTCGACGCCGAGCGTGAGCAGGAGTTCGGCTTCGTCCAGCACCAGCGCGTCATGGCCGGTCAGACGCTGGTCGGACAGATTCGCCACCGCATCCTCGGCCATACGCAGGCGATCGCCGAGACCAAGCAATTGCTGACGCACCGAGGCGTCGACCTTGTCGCCATCGTCCAGGCGTGCACGCAGGGTGTCGGCATTGCCGCGCAATTGCGTCAGGGCATGACTCAAGCCGTCCACTTGCGTGCGCAGCGAAGCGATTTCTGCGGCGGTATCCGCACGTGGCGGCGCAAAACGCCACCACCACACGGCGGCGGCGATGGCGGCGAGCAGCAAGACGCCGAGCACGAACGGCGTGCGACGACGGCGTGTGCGGACATCCGTTACGGTGGCGGCGACGTCATCCATGCTGCCAATGCTAGCGCAAACGCCTCCTGGCTGCGGATTACAGCCGATGCCGCGCCAGCACCGCACAGGCCGTATTCAGCAAGTCGCGGGGCGCAGGTCCCGCAGCGATATGCACATTGGCGAACAGGCTGGACCTGGCCAGCGCCGCCAGCCGCGCGCTGCTGACGATAAGTTCGCCCGCGGCAAGCCGGGCGAACAACGGCAACGGCAGGATCGCGTGCAGATGCGTCAGCGCTTCAGCGCTCGAGAGCAAAGTCAGGATCGGCGCCGCGGCGGTTTCCAGTGCAGCCAACTGGCGCGCGGAATATCGCGGCGCCTGGCGCCGGTAGACTTCGATGCGCGCGACCCGCGCGCGCCGTGCACGCAAGGCACGCAGCAGCAGATCGCGGCCGCCGGGTGCGCCAACCAGGAAGACACGAAGGCCACGCAGCCGCTGCAATTGCGGCAACTCAAGCAAACCTTCGCTGTCCTGCCGCTTGCGCGGATACACGATGCCGCGCAGGCCGTGGCGAGCAAGCGAGCGCGCAGTCGCCGCACCAACGGCGCAGACCTGGGTATGGCGCGCAAAGCGCAGCTTCGGTTGCAAGGCAAAGGCGAACTTCACCGCGGCAGGGCTGACGAAGATCACCGCGTCCGCAGCGCGCGCCGCGGATAAAGCGGCTTTGAGCGTGGCCGTTGCTGGCGCGACGCGCAACACGCTGCCGGGCAGACCAATCGGCTTGCCGCCGAGCACACGGACGCGCCTTCGCAATGCGTCCGCTGTCGACGCCGGGCGAGTCACGACAACGCTCGCGCCGGCGAGCGGACCGCTGGTTTGGATCAATCGGGCGGATGCCATGTCCCCATGCTACCGCACGCCTTGCGCCGGCGTGCCGGTCGCTACACACTGCGCGGCCATGCCGACACCCGCCGCCCTCGCTGAATTCGAACGCGCCCTGCTCGCCGACATACCTCTGACGCGCGCGATGCAGCTTCAGGTGAGTGAATTCGACGGCGACTGTTTGGCCATCGCCGCGCCGCTGCTGCCGAATCGCAACGACAAGGGCTGCGTATTCGGCGGCAGTCTGGTCAGCCTGCTCACGCTCGCGGGTTGGGGCTTGATTGTGCTCAAACTTCGTGCGATCGATCAGTCTTGCGAGGTCTACGTGCAGGACAGCCAAGTGCGTTATCTGGCACCGGTGTGGGCCGATTTCACCGCGCGGGCGCGGCTCGCTGCGGGCGAGTCCTGGGACGATTTCGCTGCCACACTCGGCGCGCGTGGGCGCGCACGCTTGCAGGTGGATTGCCGAGTAGCCGCAGCCTCCGGCGAAGATGCATGCACGCTGACGGCACGCTTTGTTGCTATCAGCAAGCGCTGAAGCGGGGCACAAATTGCGGCACAATGCGGCATTGTCGCCGGAGGATTCCAAGATGCGCCCGATCGGACTAATTTGCGCTTTGTCCCTGCTCGCCGGTTGCGCCAGCATGTCCACGCAATCGGAAAGCCGCTCGCTGGAACTGACTCTCACCGCCTACGCCAACGCGATCCGCTGGGGCGACATCAATCAGGCAGTGCCGTTCGTCGATCCGCAAACGCTGAAGAAACACCCGCTCACGCAACTGGACATCGAACGCTATAAACAGGTGCATTTCGCCTCCTACAGCGAACAACCGGTGGTCCCAGTCGGTCCGCACGAGGTACGCCAAGTGGTCAAGATCGGCCTGATCAACGTCAATACCCAGGTCGAACGCAGCATCGTCGACAACCAGCTGTGGCGCTACGACGAAAAGGACAAGCATTGGCGCCTGGTATCCGGACTACCAGACATAACGCACCGCACACAGCCCTGAAGACTGGCATGCCGCGCCGCGCTGCCGCATAATCCGCGCCCTTTTCCGGCTACCTACTGCCCATGACCGAAGTTTTGCATCATCTGCCCGAATTCGCTTCGCACCATCTGTTGCTGGCGCTGCTGTTCGCCGGCCTGGTGCTGGCGATCATCGGCAACGAGATCGCGCGATTGTTCCGCGGCTACCGCGAACTGACGCCTGGCGCGTTAACCTTGCTGATCAACCGCGACAATCCGCTGCTTGTGGATCTGTCCAGCGCTGCGGATTACGAGAAGGGTCACATCGCCGGTGCGCGGCATGTAGCAATCAGCCAGTTCGATCCGGAAAACAAGGATCTGGCCAAGGTTCGGGAGCTGCCGGTGGCGCTGGTGTGCAAAACCGGCGCCACGTCCGCGCAGGCTGCTGCGCGCCTGGTCAAGGCCGGATTCGGCAAGGTCTACGTGCTCGGCGGCGGCATGGCCGCATGGCGGCAGGCGGCATTGCCGAGCGTACGCGGCAACAAGTGAGAGCGTGCGCTGACTGGCGCGGCGTGGGATAATCCGCGCCCTTTTTCCTGCCGCACGAATCCGGAGTCACTGATGGCCGACGAAACCACCCAAACCAATTCCAGCGATGGCGCACAGTTGTCGCTGCAGAAAGTCTATATCAAGGACGCCTCGTTCGAGGTGCCCGGCGCCCCGCACATTTTCCAGGAGCAGGGCCAGCCCCAGGTGCAGTTGAACCTGCAGCAGCAGGTTGGCACGCTCGGCGAAAACGTCTATGAAGTGGTGCTCACCGTCACCGTGACCTGCAAGCTCGCCGAGAAGACCGCATACCTGGCCGAGGTGCAGCAAGCCGGCGTGTTCGGCGTAGCCGGCTTCGATCAAGCCAACCGCGAAATGGTGCTTGCCACGTTCTGCCCGAACGTGCTGTTCCCGTATGCGCGCACGGCGGTGGCGAATCTGATCCAGGATGGCGGCTTCCCCCCGTTCCTGCTGCAACCGATCAACTTCGAGTCGCTGTATGCCGAACAAATGCGTCGCCGCGAGGAAGGCGCACAGCCGAACGCCTAAGCCGTATTGTTGCGTTCGTGTGTGCTCGCCCCGGCACAGGTGACGGCCAGCCAATGCCGCGCAATCCCGAACCATGAGCACTAAACCTTCGGTCGCCGTACTCGGCGCGGGATCGTGGGGCACGGCCCTGTCCTGTGTGCTCGTCGGCAACGGTGTGACGACCATTCTGTGGGGCCGCGACGCGAGCGCCATCGCGCATATGCAGGCGACACGGCGCAATGCACGCTACCTGCCCGATCTGGAATTGCCAAAGGCGTTGCGCCTCACCGCCGACCTGGCCAGCGCTGTGCGCGATGCAGGCGTCGTGCTGATCGTCACGCCGAGCCACGCCTTCGCCGGACTGCTCGCGACCATTGCACCGTATTTTCCGGCCAACGCGAGCCTGGCCTGGGCAAGCAAAGGTTTCGATCCACCGACCGGACGCTTTTTGCACGAGGTCGCCGCCGAGCATCTGCCTGACGTGTCCGCCGCGATCGTCACCGGACCGTCGTTCGCGCGCGAAGTCGCGCTCGGTCTGCCCACTGCCGTCACCGTGCATTCATCGACACCGGCGTGCGCACAGCAAATTGCGCGAAATGTTGCATAGTACACATTTTCGCGCGTATACCGGCAGCGACATGATCGGCGCGGAACTCGGCGGCGCGATGAAGAACGTGCTTGCCGTGGCTACCGGCATCGCCGATGGCATGCAATTGGGCCTGAATGCACGCGCCGGCATGATCACGCGTGGCCTGAACGAAATGCTGCGCCTGGGCGCTGCGATTGGTGCGCGCGCGGAAACCCTGATGGGCCTGGCCGGACTCGGCGATCTGGTGCTCACCTGCACCGGCGATTTGTCGCGCAACCGGCGCCTGGGTCTTGCGCTGGGTCGCGGCGTACCGTTGGGCCAGGCCGTGGCGGAAATCGGTCAGGTGGTGGAAAGCGTTGAAACCGCGGACACAATCATGCGGCTGGCACTTGCGCACGGGCTGGATCTGCCCATCGCTTATGGCGTGCAGCGCGTGCTGCGCGAGGAAATCACCCCCGCCGAAGGCCTGCGCGAGTTGCTCGCACGCGAGCAAAAACCCGAATATCCGTAACTTATGGTCTGAGCAAGCCCATCGCTGGACTTATTCAAACGCACCGGGTCCGCTGCGCGCCCGGACTCGGTTTCGCCGACGCAAACACTCGCGTGCTTGCGTCACGGGCGAGGCATCTTGCCCTGCGGAAACTGCGCACTTCTTGAAGTTTCCACGCGCCTACACGCTATCGTCGATCACGGCCGGTCGCGTGCAGGCACGCCACAGGCCGGGCAGCAGCATGCCGCCGCGAATCAGGCGCCAGGAAATCATCGCGGCGATGCGGCCGACGTCGCGCCACGGCTTGAAATGGCTGGCACGGCGTTCCTCGGCATAGCGCGCCTGTATCGGTACCGATACCGTGCCGATGCCGCGTTGCGCCGCTTCGATCAGGATCTCGCTCTCGAACACGAAACCGCCGTGCGGCATGCGCAACGCCAGCTCGGCTACGGCACGCGGGTAATAGCGCTGGCCGCTTTGCGTATCGACGATGCGCGCGCCGCACGCCCACGAAACCCAGAAATCCGCCTGCTGGTTGCCGAAGCGATTGCGGACCGGCGCATTGTCGCGCCGGCGCAGACGCGCGCCGATGACAATGCGTCCCGGATGGCGCGCCGCCGCTGCGAGCAGGCGCGGCAGATCGGCCGCCGCATGCTGGCCGTCGCCGTCCATCGTCAACACGCCGTCGGCGCCCAGTTCCAGCGCGCGCGCGGAAACCGTCCTGCAGCGCGCGTGCCTTGCCCAGAGGCAGCTCATGGCGGATGCGTTCGAGCGGCAGGTCGGCGATGGCTGCAGCGGTAGCGTCGCTGGAGCCGTCATCCACGATGATGACATTTCCACAATGCGCCAATGCGTCGAGTACGACGACGCGGATCGCGCGTTCCTCGTTCAATGCCGGAATCACCACCCAAGGCGCGGATGCGGAACGATTGTTCGGTTCGGTCAAAACGAAATCTCCAGCAGCAGGCGCAACTCCGGCCCCGCCGCCACCTGCAGCGCGCCATGCGCGCGCCGCGCCAACGCGGTGAGCAGGGGCACGCTGTCGCGCGCCGGGTTGCCGTCGCCGTTAGCGTGCAGGAGCGTGGCGGTGGACGCAAGCTCCGCGTCCGTATCCTGCATGCGCAGTCGCACGCGTGCGACCGCGCGCGGCGACCACGGTGCCAACACGAACGCGGCGGCGAATAGCGCGCGACAGGAAATAACTTCGCGCAAGGGTCCCGTCGCGGCAACATCGTACGCGACGAGGAGCACCGCGCCGGACTCGGCATGTGCGAGTGTTGCGGCTTCGAGCAAGCCCGCGCCGAACGTGGCCGTGCCCGCGCTGATCGCAGCCGTGGACTGCATGCAAGCGGTAGCGATTGTCCAATAGCCGGCGGCAGCGTTGTGCACGGAGTTGTGGAATTTCGTCGGCGACACCTCAGCCGGCACGCGTGCCAGCGTGGCGCACAGATAATCGTTGATCGTCAGATCGCCATACGCCGAAGCGAATACCTGTGGCAGATCGCACGGCGCGCGCCGCGCCATCGCGCAGGCCTGTTGCGCCACCTCCAGCGCAAGCAGCGCCGATTCCGGTGCGCGCCGGCGTTCGCCCGGCTGTAGCAGTGCCGTCACTGGACGTGAAGTGGAATTTGCCGCAATTTCCACATTTTCCAGCAACGCCGCGCGAGCCGTGCCCCAATCCGGCCACGCCGGCGAGCACACGCCGATGCCTTCGATGCCGAGTGCCGGTAGCGCGCTCATGCTGTGTCAGCTGCAGCGAAGACCAGACAGCAGTTGTTGCCACCGAAACCAAAGGAATTGGATAGCGTGGTGCGCACGCGGCGCGCGCTGTTGTCGATGCGGATCTGCGGTCCGCAGGCAGGATCGAGTTCGCGCACCTGCAAGCAGCCCGGCACGAATTCGCGTTCTATCGCCAGCAAACATGCCACTGCCTCGACGATACCGGCCGCGCCAAGGGTGTGTCCGGTCCAGCCCTTGGTGGAACTGGCAAGCGTCGACGCCGGAAATTGGCGTGCGATGAGCGCGGCTTCGACGGCGTCGTTCTGGCGGCTGGCGGTACCGTGCAGATTGATGTAGTCCACATCCCGCGCCATGCTGCCCGCGCGCGCCAACGCATCGGATATCGCACGTTGCGCACCAAGGCCCTGCGGGTGCGGCGCCGACATGTGATGCGCATCCGCCGATTCACCCCAGCCGGTCAGGCGCGATGCGGATCGGTCCGCGCTGATATTTTCCAGCAGGGCGAATCCGGCCGCTTCGCCGAGCGACAAGCCGCAGCGTTGCACATCGAACGGCCGGCACGGTTCCGGCGATACCAGTTCCAGCGCGTTGAAGCCGTACAGCACGCTGCCGCACAAGCTGTCCACGCCACCGACGATGGCGGCGTCGGCAATCCCGGCATGCAGCAGGCGTGCGGCGCTGGCAAAAACCTTGGCGCTGGACGAACACGCGGTGGCGATGGTCAGGCACGGACCGCGCACTGCCAGAGCCTGCTGCACAAATGCAGCCAGCGCGTGGGTTTCGTGCACGCGGCTGGCGCGCTGCGTGGCGTCGACGCCGCCTGCCGCATCGAGCTCGCGATAGGCGCGTTCAGTTTCGCCGATGCTCGAGGTCGAGGTGCCGAGCACCAAGGCCACGCGCGCGGCGCCGTAGCGTTCGATCGCTGCCAGCGCTCGCGCGCGGAAACCGTCCTGATTCAGGCCGATCCAGGCAAGGCGATGATTGCGCGATTCCCATGCGGCCCATGCCGCAGGCAGGGGTGCGTCCTCGATGCCGGCGACACGGCCGATCCAGCATCGCAGTGGCCAATCCGCCAGATCGTTTTCGCGCAGACCCGATTCGCGCGCCGCCAACGCGCGCGCGAACGCATCTCGGCCGCGGCCGACGGCGGACGTGGCAGTGTAGGCGGTGATGGCGAGCGGTGCGGTGCGGTGCGGCAAGCGAAGCGGCGTGTCGTCAGCGGGCCGCGAGTATAGATTCACGCGCCGCGCCATCGCAACGCTGCTACCATGCGCGCGGCTGTCTCCCCGCGCCAGGAGTTGCTACGAAGTGAAAAAGGGTACGCCGTGCTTTCGCAAGAATTGCCAGGGTTGGATTGCGAATCCGCATAACGACATCCAGGGCAACCTGGTGCTGCGCGGCAAATGACACCGCAGCGATGAGCGAGCGCGCCGCCGAAGTCGAAAGCTACCTGCACGGCCTGCAGGATCGCCTGTGCACCGCACTGGAGAACTGCGACGGCGGCGCGCACTTCGTCGAAGACGTGTGGACGCGTGCCGAAGGCGGCGGCGGCAGCTCACGCGTGCTTAAGAATGGCGCCGTGTTCGAACAGGGCGGCGTGAATTTCTCGTGCGTACAAGGCGAGAATCTGCCGCCGGCGGCGACCGCGCAGCGTCCGCAACTGGCTGGCCGTGCGTGGACAGCGCTGGGCGTATCGCTGGTGCTGCATCCGCGCAATCCGTATGTGCCGACCACGCATCTGAACGTGCGCTGGTTCGAGGCACGCAAGGACGGCGCGGAGTCGGTGTGGTGGTTCGGCGGCGGTTTCGACCTGACCGCGTTCTATCCGTTTGATGAAGACATCGTGCATTGGCACACCGTAGCGCGCGATCTGTGCGCGCCGTTCGGCGCGGATGTGTATGCACGCTACAAACGCTGGTGCGACGAGTATTTTTATCTCAAGCACCGCGGCGAGATGCGCGGTGTTGGCGGCCTGTTCTTCGATGACTTGAACGCGTGGGATTTCGCGCGCTGTTTCGCTTTCCAGCGCGCGGTCGGCGACGGCTTTACCAACGCTTATCTGCCAATTGTCGAAAAGCGTAAACGCATCCAGTTCGGTGAGCGCGAACGCGAATTCCAGTTGTACCGGCGCGGCCGCTACGTGGAATTCAATCTGGTCTATGACCGCGGTACGTTGTTTGGATTGCAATCGGGCGGACGGAGCGAATCCATCCTGATGTCGCTGCCGCCACGCGTGCGCTTCGAGTACGGCTACGCGCCTGAAAAAGGATCGCCGGAAGCGAAACTGGCCGAGTACTTGCAGCCGCGTGAGTGGATCTAGCCCGGCGGCCACACCGCGTGGTTGGGATCAAACTCCACTTTGCGGCGTTCGACACCAAGAATGCCGAAGCCGCACATCGCCAGCGGGCCTTCGCTCATCGGCTCCCGCCCGAATGGCTGCTCGATCTGCACCCACGACTGCCCTCGCCGCGACTATGCGGCCGGCCGTCGCGGTCGATGGGTTCTGCGCCAAAAAGCGCTGGGTCGCCAGTTGGCGGGCGTGTCTGGGCTAGCGCTGCGGGCGCACTGGAGTATCAACGTGCCAGGCATTGCCGCCCTTGCCTTTCGCTCGATACAGGGCAATGTCGGCCTGGCTGTACCACACCGACCAATCGGCGTGGTCCGGGCACATGCCGGCGCCGATGCTGACCGAGGCGCTGAGATGTTCCAGCGGCTCGGGAAAATGTAGCGCGCGAATACCGGACACGATGCGCGCGGCGAGGGCTTCGAGTTCGGCCACATCGTTGATCTGGGCGAGCAGGGCAAATTCATCGCCGCCGATGCGGCAGGGCAGATCGCACGGCGCTGCCGCGCGACTTACTTCGCCGGCAACCGCGCACAGCACCTGATCGCCGGCGAGATGGCCGAACTCGTCGTTGATGCGCTTGAAATGATCCAGATCGATCAGCAGCAAGCCGATCCGGGTATTGGCAACGCGGAAATCCGGCAGACGCTCGAGTTGTTCGTACAGACCGCGACGGTTGATCAGGCCAGTCAGTTCGTCGGTGCGCACCAGCCGATTGGCAGTAGAAAGCTGGTTCTGGGTCTGGCGCAAGGAATCGAGCGTGACCAGCAGGTCTTCGTTGCGGCGCTTGAGGTTGGCGATCAGTTGCTGCTCGCTCGCCACCAGATACGCGAACGAACGGCGCATGAACTGGGCAAGCACGCTCGGTTCGTTTTCCAGCAGGCGGTCGAACGCAGGATGATCGATCATGCGCAAACCTGCGGCGGTGTGCGCGACGGCACTGGCCACGCGCGTGTGGTTGCCGATGAATAGCGCCAGCTCACCGAAATATTCGCGCGGCCCAAGCAGTTTGCTTGGCAGACCATCGCCGAATTCAATGCGCACTTGTCCGCTTTCGATCACGAACATGTTCTGGCCGATCTCGCCCTTGCGGAACAAGACCTCGCCCGCTGCCACGCGCCGGATCTGGCCGACGCCGCGCAGCATGACGAATTCGGCGTCGGACAATTGCCGCGGCATGTGTGGCGCCTGTACGCGCGGCGCCAGATTCGCCGGCGCGACTGGACTTACCGCATCCGAACTGGATCGCATGGTGGACACGTCCGCGTTCCCCGCAGCTTGGCAACCCGCGGATGGTAGCGCAAACGCCGCAGTTCAGTATCCGCGGCGGATGCGCGGGTGCGATGCGGCGACGGGCGGACCGGGTTCAGGCCGCGCTGGCAACCGCGACGCGCTGGAATTGTTCCTCCTCGGTCGAACCGCGCAAGGCCACGGTCGCCGCTTGATGGCCCTGGATCGCCTGCGTCACGCTATCGAAATAGCCGGTACCGACTTCGCGCTGGTGCTTGACCGCGGTGAAGCCCTGGTCAGCGGCCGCGAATTCGGCTTCCTGCAATTCGACGAAGGCGCTCATCTGCCGACGCGCATAGCCGTGGGCCAGGTGGAACATCGAATAGTTGAGCGCGTGGAAGCCGGCGAGGGTAATGAACTGGAACTTGTAGCCCATTGCCGCCAGTTCGCGCTGGAAGCGGGCGATCGTGGCGTCGTCGAGATTCTTCTTCCAGTTGAACGATGGCGAGCAGTTGTAGGCGAGCAACTTGCCCGGATATTTCTCGTGGATCGCTTCGGCAAACGCGCCGGCGAATGCCAGATCGGGCTTGCCGGTTTCGCACCAGACCAGATCCGCGTACGGCGCGTACGCGATGCCGCGGCTGATTGCCTGATCCAAACCTTTGCGCGTCTTGTAAAACCCTTCGCTGGTGCGCTCGCCCGTGCAGAACGGCGCATCGTTCGCGTCGATGTCGCAGGTGAGCAGATCGGCGGCTTCCGCATCCGTGCGCGCGACCAGCAACGTCGGCACGGCGCACACGTCGGCAGCCAGACGCGCGGCGACCAGCTTGTCAACCGCCTCGCGCGTGGGCACCAGTACCTTGCCACCCATGTGACCACATTTTTTCACGCTCGCCAGCTGATCCTCGAAATGCACCGCCGCCGCACCGGCCTCGATCATGGCTTTCATCAACTCGAAGGCGTTGAGCACGCCACCAAAGCCGGCTTCGGCATCGGCGACGATGGGCTGCAGGTAATCGATGTTGTCGTCACCCTCGGCGTGGTTGAGCTGGTCTGCGCGCAACAACGCGTTGTTGATGCGACGAACCACAGCCGGCACCGAATCGGCCGGGTACAGCGATTGATCCGGATACATCTGTCCGGCGAGATTGGCATCAGCCGCGACCTGCCAGCCGGACAAATATATTGCCTTCAATCCGGCCTTGACCTGCTGCAGGGCCTGATTGCCGGTCAACGCGCCAAGCGCATTGACGAACTCGTCTGCATGTAGATTACGCCAGAGTTTCTCCGCACCCAGCCGCGCCAGCGAATGCTCGACCGCCACTGTGCCGCGCAGACGCACGACGTCCTCGGCCGTATACGGACGCGTAACGCCGTTCCAGCGCCAATTGTTTTGCCAGTCGAGCCGGATTTGTTCTGCTGTCGGAAGTGTGTTTTTCATCGGGCGATCCTCAAAAATGGATATGCGAATTTGCAGATATCGCGCTGGCGTGCATCAGGTCAGTTGCGCGTATGCGGGCAAGGTCAGGAAATCAGCCAGCTCGTCGGCGTGCACGAGTTCGCCGAGCAAGGACGCGGCCTGCGCGATGCGGGCCTGTCCCGGCAAGCCGTTCGCGGGCAGGCGCTCGTGCACGCGCAACAAGGCGGCGTCGAACAGGCAATCATTGATCGCACTGCCGTCGTCGAGGCGGCAATCTCCGACATGCAGCCACTGCCACAATTGCGCGCGCGCGATCTCTGCCGTGGCGGCGTCTTCCATCAGATCGTGGATCGGCACGCAGCCAAGGCCATCGAGCCAGGCGGCGAGATAACGCACGCACACATCGATGTTGTTGAGCCAGCCCGCGCGCGTGATCGTGCCGGGGCTCGGCGCAATCAAATCATCGCGGGTGACGTGTACATCCGCTCGCGCGACATTGACCTGGTTGGCGCCTTGCATGTGCGCATCGAAAATCTCGCGCGCCACCGGCACCAGCGCCGGATGTGCCACCCAGGTGCCGTCGTGGCCCGCGCGCACCTCGCGCAGTTTATCGGCGCGGACCTTATCCAGCGCAGTCGCGTTCGCCGCTGCATCGTCCCGGATCGGAATCTGCGCCGCCATGCCGCCCATCGCCAGTGCGCCGCGGCGGTGACTGGTCTGGATCAGCAATTCCGAATAGGCCTTGAGAAACGGCACCGACATCGCCACCTGGCCGCGTTCGGGCAGCACCCGGTCGCGCCGGCAACGGAATGTTTTCAGGTACGAGAAGATGTAATCCCAACGGCCGCAGTTCAGGCCAACGCAACGACGGCGCAGCGCGTGCAGGATTTCGTGCATCTGCAATGCCGCGGGCAGGGTCTCGATCAGCACGGTAACCTTGATCGCACCCACCGGCAGGCCCAGTCTTTGCTCGCTGAATTCGATGACCTCGTCCCACAGTGCCGCTTCCCGATGGCTCTGCAATTTGGGCAGGTACAGATACGGACCGCGGCCTCTGGAATGCTGTATTTTCCCATTATGGAAAATGTATAAACCGAAATCGAACAGTGCACCGCTCATCGCCGCACCATCGACGCGCGCGTGTTTTTCCGGTAGATGCCAGCCGCGCGGACGCACCATCAGCACGGCGGGATTCTTCCCGAGCCGGTATTCGCGCCCCTGCACCGAGCGATAGGCGATGCTGCCGTTCACCGCATCGCGCAGATTGATCTGGCCGTCGATCAGGTTGTTCCAGGTCGGCGTCGTGGAATCCTCGAAATCGGCCATGAACACGTTGGCGCCGGAATTGAGCGCGTTGATAATCGTCTTGCGCTCTACCGGACCGGTGATCTCGACGCGCCGATCGCGCAGGTTTGCCGGGACTTCCGCAACGGTCCAGTCGCTTTCGCGCAGCAGGCGCGTTTCTGCCGCGAAATCCGGCAGCTCGCCAGCATCAAAGCGGGCTTGTAGTTCGGCGCGCGCAGCGAGCAGGTGCAGTCGCTTGCGATCGAAGCGGCGGTGCAGTTCGGACAGGAAGGCCAATGCCGCCGGCGTCAGGATCGCATCGTAGCCGGGCCGCGGCGATCCGGTGAGTTCCATGTCCGTTATGTTGAGATATTGCATTGCGACCGACATAGTTGCCTCGCTTTGGCTGCCTGGCACCAGAGTAGGCTTATAAAGTAAAATTTGACAAACTGAATCTTTCAATCTATAGATTTAACGTTGTCAAATCATAGGCATTTAGTTGAAACCAAAAAGTAAATCTACAAACGCACGTTTGAACGCGGTTGCAAAACGTTCGCCCGTCCGCGCCGCTGACGCCGCCGAGCCTGCCCCGATCGCAACCCGGTTCTATTACAAGGGCAACCGGCTCAAGCAGCTGCGCGCGTTCTGCTACGCCGTCAAGTTCGGCACCGTGGCGCGCGCAGCCGAGGCGCTGTTCTTGTCGGCATCGTCGGCGAGCTTGCAGCTATCTGCACTGGAACGGGAGCTTGGCGCACGCCTGCTCGAACGCACCCGGCCGCGGCTGGGACTTACCCGCGAGGGCCAGATGCTCTACGATCTGGCGCGGCCGCTGATCGAGGGCATGGAAACACTCGACCAGCAATTTCGCAGCCAGCGCTCGGGACTGGACGCCGGCGAAGTGACCGTCGCCGCCGGCGCCTCGACCATCCAGTACCTGCTGCCGCCATTGGTGCGCGAGTTTCGCGAACGCCAGCCCGACGTGCGCCTGCAGCTGGCCAATGTCACCGGCAAGGACGGTCTGGCGTTATTGCGTTCGGATCAGGCCGATTTCGCTGTCGGTTCGATGCTCGACGTGCCGCACGATCTGTCCTACGCACCGGTGCACTGGTTCGATCCGATGCTGATCCTGCCGCTGGGTCATCCACTGGCCGCGAAGAGCGATATCGTGCTGGCTGACTTGTCACCCTACGGATTGATCCTGCCACCGCAGCGACTGACCACGTATCGTCTGGTCGATCTGGTGTTCCAGCAGGCTCGCGTGGCCTATCGTGTAGCGATCGAAGTCGGCGGCTGGGAAGTGATCAAGCAGTACGTGGCGATGGGTCTGGGCATCTCCATCGTCACCGGCATCTGCATCCAGCCCGCGGACGAAACGCGATTGGCCGTGCGCAACATGCGCCGTTTTTTCCCGCAGCGAAGTTACGGCGTGGTCATGCGCAAGGGAAAGTATCTGAGCCCCCAGGCGCGTGCGTTCGTTGATCTGATCAAGCCGGGTTTGTTCACGCGCGGGGATTATTACGAGTCGGGACACTCGGAGCGCTGATCAAGTTGTTCCGCGATTTTTCCCCATCCATGGTCTGTAAAATTCACGGATGCGCGCCATGTCCGCATCCGCATCGTCGCCGGGATGGATCAGCGGACCGAAGCCGATGGTCTTTTCCGGATAGTGGAAATACACCGGCAGAATCGGCACCCTCGCCGCATGCGCAATGCGCCAGAATCCGCTTTTCCATTCCGTTACTTTCTTGCGTGTGCCTTCGGGCGCGATTGCCAGCCAGAATTTTTCGCGTGATGCAAATTCCGCGGCCATGTCAACAACGACTTTTCGCGCATGTTTGCGGTCGATCGCAACACCGCCGAAGCCGCGCAGGATCGGCCCCAGCGGCCAGAAGAACGCTTCGCGCTTGCCGATGAAATGCACGTCCAGGCGCAGGCCGACCTTGACCAGCAGTCCCCAGACCACATCCCAGTTGCTCGAATGCGGCGCGGCGATGGCCACGAGTTTGGGCACGTTCGGCAATGCGCCGGCAACACGCCAGCCGCAGCGCACAAAAATATCGCGGCACAACGGCGCGGCCCAGGACCGCGGCAGCTGCGGTATCTGCGCGGGCACCGGCGGAAACGGCGCCGTGCTCATTCCAGACTCCACGATTTGTCGCGGCCGCGTTTGTGCTGCGCGCGTTTTTTCTTCGAGGCGATGCGGCGCTCCTGTGAGGCGCGCGTCGGCTTGGTGGCGACGCGCTTCTTTGGCGCGTGCAGCGCGGCTCGGAGAATCTCGGCCAAGCGCGTGCGTGCATCCTCGCGGTTGCGCGCCTGATCGCGAAAGCGGTTGGCATGGATCACCAGCACGCCCGCGGCGCTCAGGCGGCGATCACGGCGCGCGAGTACACGTGCGCGCAGGATCGACTGCAGCGACGGCGAATGCGCCACGTCGAAACGCAGTTCCACCGCGCTGGCGACCTTGTTCACGTTCTGTCCGCCGGGACCGGACGCGCGCACGAACGATTCGATCAGTTCCGAATCGGGAATACGCAGCGAAGCAGAAACTTCGAGCATCGCTAATCTCTGAAATTCTCGTATTGCAACGGCATCGTGATGTCTTGCGCGGCGCGCAATAGCGCGATCGCGGTTTGCAGATCGTCGCGCTTCTTGGCCGTAACGCGCAGCTTGTCGCCCTGGATCTGCGCCTCGACTTTCAGTTTTGCATCCTTGATTCGCTTGACGATGTCCTTGGCCAGCGGCTGATCTATGCCTTGCTTGAGCGTCACCTTCTGCCGCGCCGTCGACAGATTGATCTCCGGATCGGCGAGCTCCGCGCAGCGGATGTCGATGTGCCGGCTGGCGAGGCGCTGCTTGAGGATATCCAGCATCTGCTTGAGCTGGAACTCGGCCTGCGCCTTGAGCACGACGGTGCTTTCGCCCTCGCGCTCGAACGCCGCATCGGCGCCCTTGAAGTCGAAGCGGTTGGACAGCTCGCGCGTGGCCTGATCGACAGCGTTGGTCAGCTCGTGCAGATCGAGTTTGGAGACGATATCGAACGATGGCATGGCGATGATTCCCCGGTGGTTCGGATTCTAGCGTGTACGCCGCCAGACGATTGCGAAACAGACAACCCCGGCCAGTGCCGCGATCCACGCCAGCGCCGGATGGCCGGCGAGTTGTGCACTATTCGGGTTGAACACGTCGAACAGTGCAGCGACCAACAGGGCAACAGCGCCGAATACGCTGAGTGACTGGTTGCGTGCAGTCTTGCGCTGCGCACGCTCGGCACGCGCTGCAGTGTCTTGCGCACTGGCCGCATCAAAATCTCCGGCGGCGGCCTTCTTCAAAAACGTGTGTACCAGTTGCGGCATTTCCGGCGCGGCCGCGATCCATTCCGGCAGGCGCTCGCGCAGCTTGCGCAGGACGCGACGTGGGCTGCGGCGCTCACCCAAAATCCGTGCGAGCACCGGCTTGGCCGTGGCCCAGATGTCGATCTGCGGATGCAGCGCGCGGCCGATGCCCTCGATGTTGAGCAAGGTTTTCTGCAGCAGGATCAATTGCGGTTGCAGGGTGAGCTGGTAGCGGCGCGCGACGGAAAACAGTTTCGCCAAGACCTCGCCCAGCGAGATTTCCGCCAGCGGCCTGGTGAAATACGGTTCGCACACCGTGCGCACCGCGGCTTCGAGTTCGTCCACGCGCGCATTCGCCGGAATCCAGCCGGCCGCGATGTGCAGCTGCGCGATGCGCCGGTAGTCGCGCTCGAACAGGGCCATGAAATTCTCCGCCAGCCAGTACTGGTCGCGCTCGGCGCAGCGAGCCCATGATGCCGAAATCCAGCGCGATGAAGCGTGGATTCTCGCGCCGCGTCGCGTCGACCCAAATGTTCCCAGGATGCGCGTCGGCGTGAAAAAAGTTGTCGCGGAACACCTGAGTGTAGAACAGGCGCACGCCTTTCTCGGCGAGCGCGATGCGGTCGATGCCGGCGGCGTCGAGCGCAGCCAGATCGTCCACGGCAATGCCGCGCGCACGCTCCAGGGTCAACACCGATCCCTTCGACTGCGTCCAGAACACTTCGGGTACGACAAGATCGTCACCGGTGGCGAAGTTGCGGCGCAGCAGCGAAGCGTTCGCGCCTTCACGTTGCAAATCCAGCTCGTTGGTGAGCGTGGTTTCGATCTCAGTGACGATATCGCGCGGACGAATCTTGTCCGCCGCCGGATGCCAACGCTGCGCAATCTCACCGAGCGCGCGCAGCAGAGCGATGTCGGCCGCGACTTTGGCATGGATCCCCGGGCGCAGCACCTTGACCACGACTTCGCGGCCATCGGCCAGTTGCGCGGCGTGCACCTGCGCAATTGATGCCGAGGCCAGCGCCGTCTCGTCGAATTCCTTATACGAATCCGCAATCGGCGCTGCCAGTGCAGATTCAATCGCGGCTCGCGCCTGCGCACCGGGAAACGGCGGCACCTGGTCCTGCAGCAACGCGAGTTCTTCGGCGATATCCGTGGGCAGCAGATCGCGGCGGGTGGACAATATCTGTCCGGCCTTGACGAAGATGGGCCCCAGTTCGATCAGCGCCAGACGCAAACGCGCACCGCGCGCCAATTGCGCGATATCGGCGCGCGGACGCGGCAGCAGCGGCCGTAGCCAGCGCATCGGCCGATACAGATGCGCGCCTTCTACCAGATCGTCGAGGCGATAACGCACCAGTGTCGCCGCGATACGCAACATGCGCGGTAACTGCCGCAGCGGCGTCATGCACGTTCCCCGCGCGCACTCGCGGCCAGGCGCTGCACGCGCACAGCGAGCCGATCGGTGCGCTCGCGCAAGCGGTCCACGTCGTCGAGAAACTGTTCCATTTCCGCCGGCGCGATCAAATCGCGGCTTTCCTCGCGCAGGAATTCAGCGGCGTCCTGCGCCAACGCCTGGGCCGTTTCGCGCGCATACGCGAACGCGCCGGCGAACGCCCGTGCCAGCGGCACGCCGAGCACATCGCCAAAAATCCTGGCGAAGGCTTCCTCGAAATCGGGACGATAATTGCGCGCGATGGTTTCCAGTGTACGTGCCAGTTGCGCGTCGCCGGAAATCTCCACTTGGCCCGGCGCCAGCGGCGTATCCTCGCCGCGGCGCAGCGCGAACGCGAGCAGGCTGGCCGGCGCGGCGCGCAGGTTCAGATCGCGCGCGCATTGCCAATGCGGGCCGACGCGCAGCTTGCCCTCGTGCACGGTGATGGCCAGGGCCAGATTCAGGCCGCGCAATTCCACTCCGATGCGACGGCCTTCGAGTGCGCAGAGCGACGTACCGACATCGGTATCCAACGCCACCGCGCGGTTGAGCGCGCCTTCAAGCAGAGTGCCAAGGCGAACGAGGTGGGGCTTGGTTTGGCGGGGAGACTCAGTGTTCACGCCGGGATTTTAGCCTGTCCCGGGTCAGATGCTGCGCCAGTCGCGCCAGCCCTTCGGCCATGCTCACGCGCGGCGCGTAGCCCAGATCGCGGCGCGCGGCGGAGATATCGAACCACAGCGCGGTGGACAGCCGATCCACGGCGAAACGCGTCAACGGCGGCTCTTTCTGGATGCGCAACGTGGCGTAGATGCCTTCGAGTGAGCGCGCCAGGAATTGCGCCACCCCGAGTGGTATGCGCCGCGTTTCCGGTGGAAACCCCCCGGCGTTGAGCCAGCCGTTGATCAGGGCTTCGTTCATCACCGGCTCGCCCTGACTGATGAAGTATACTTTTCCTGCGACAGCCGATCCGGGAGCGAGCTTCTCCAGCGCCAGCACATGCGCTTCGGCGGCATTGTCGATGTAGATCGTGTCGAGTTTCTTCGGCGTCTTGCCGATCAGGCGCAGTCGCCCGGCGCGCGCCTGCGCCAGAATGCGCGGCAGAAACGTCGGGTCGTCCGGCCCCCACACAATCTGCGGACGCAACACCACGCTGGCCAGTTGCGCCGAATTCGCCGCAAGCACGCGCTGTTCGGCCAGCGCTTTGGTGTGCGCATAGGCGTTCATGAACGGCCGCGCATACGGCGCGGATTCGTCGATGCCTTCCTGATCGGTGCCGTTTTGCACCACACTCGGGCTGGATGTGAACACCAGCTTGCCGATCTCGTTCATCTCGCAGGCGGCGAGCACGTTGTCGGTGCCGCGCACATTGGTTTCGTAGAATTCCTCGAGCGGCCCCCACGGCGCGACTTTGGCCGCGCAATGCACGATCGCGTCCATGTCTTTGCCGGCTTCGATCACGCCTTCGAGACTGGCGATGTCGCCGATGCGCTGCTCCACCTTGATCTCGTCCAGTGCCGGATGCGGATTGCGATTGAGCGCGCGCACGCCATGCCCGCCCGCGACGAGCTGTTTGCAGATCGCCTGACCGAGAAAGCCACCCCCGCCCGTCACCAGAACTCGCATGTTTCGGATTGTACCGATTCCCGCCGCACGCATGTGTGCGTGGACGTGCGGCGCGGTAAACTCGGCTTTTCGAGGAGGATCAGCATGCAACGCATCCTCGTCACCGGCAGCAACCGCGGTCTCGGCCTGGAATTCGTTCGCCAACTGCTCGCTCGCGGCGATCGCGTGATCGCGACCTGCCGCCAACCCGGCCGCGCGCTGGCGCTGACCGAACTGGCCGCAGAGCATCCGGGGCACTTACACGTGCTGCCGCTGGATCTGGCCAGCGAGCGTTCCATCGCCGAATGCGCGCGCGAGACCGCAATGCTGACCGACGCGCTCGATGCACTGATCAACAATGCCGGCATGCTGGTGTCCGGCGAACGCTTCGGCACGATTGCGCACAAGTCCATGGCCGACAGTTTCGCCGCGAACGCGGCCGGCCCGGTGCTGCTCACCCAGGCGCTGACGCCGCTGCTGGAACAAGGGGAAAACCCCAAAGTGCTGAATCTGACCTCGCGGCTGGCCTCGATCGCCGGTGCTGCGAGCTTCGGCACACCCAGCTATTCGATAAGCAAGGCCGCGCTGAATATGGCCACACGCCAGCTCGCCGCCGCGCTGGGCGCACATGGCGTAACCGTGTTCTGCGCCAGCCCCGGCTGGGTGCGCACCGACATGGGCGGCGACAACGCGCCATTGACCGCGCACGATTCCGCCGCCGGTTTGCTCAAGGTGCTGGCAGCGGCCACGTCGGCCACGGCCGGACGCTTCCTCGATTACACCGGCGCAGAAATCGCCTGGTGAGCGGGCACGTCGGGCATCGATTGCCTGGCCAAAAACTCCAGCACGCGAGCATTGAAGCGCTCGCTGGCGTCGAACGGCGTGCCGTGGCGCGAGCCTTCGATCACGACAAATTCCACTTGTGGAAAATGTGCGACCTCATTGCGCTTGTCGGCCAACGGCGTGTAGTCGAATTCGGCGGCAAGGATCAGCACCGGGCAGGCGATGGCATGGATGCGATCCAGCGCGCTCCAGCCGATCAGCGCTCGGATCGTGGCCAGATACGCGACTTTGGGATTGGCGCCGACCACATCGACCACGCGCTGGCGCTTGGGCGCCTGATCCTCGTGCGGAAACAGGCGTTTCGCGATCAAGCGCGCGGTGCGTGGCAGGCCGAGCAACTGCACAAGGGCGACTTGCAAGCGCGCTTCCCACCATTTGTGCCAGGTGTCGGTGCGATAGTTGGCGAGCGCATTGCACAACACAAGTTTGCGTACCCGCGTTGGCTGCGCCAGCGCCATTTCCAGCGCTACCGCACCGCCCAGCGAGAAGCCGAGAATACTTATGGATTCTATGCCGAGCGCATCGAGCAATGCCCACAGATCTGCGGCGAATAGCGCAATCGAATACGGCCCCGGCGACTTCGCGCTTTGCCCCGATCCACGCAGATCCGGCATCACCAGGCGATGCGCACGGACGAAATCCTCGCGCTGGAACGCCCAGTCGTCGCCGCTCGAACCCAGCCCGTGGATCAGCAGCAGCGGCGGGCCGACGCCCTCGCATAGATAATGAATTGACGTGCCATTGACACGCAGCGTCGGCATAATCGCTTTCCAATGAACGTAAAAAGTATAGTAGCGCTGGCCCTCTCACTCGTCTGCACCACGGCACAGGGCGCCGAAAGCTACACGGGCAATGCCTTCCTGCTCGATGGCGGCGCACTCGTCTATCGCGAAACCCACTACCTGTTCGATGGCGAACACCTGGTCGTGTACGCGTGTCCGGATGGCAGCGCGTTCGCGCGCAAGTCGGTTCATATCGGCGCTGACCCGCAGGCGCCGGATTTTTCCCTGTTCGACGCGCGTCTCGGCTACCGCGAAGGCGTACGCGGACGCGACGGCGCGCGCACGATCTACGTGCAGCGCGGGCCGGATCAGGCAGAGAAATCCGCGCCGTTGGACTTGCCGCCCGATGGCGTGATCGATGCCGGCTTCGATGCCTACGTGCGCCGCCACTGGGATGCACTGGTGCGCGGTGACACGTTGCGCTTCGCCTTTCTGGTACCGAGCAAGCGTACCTTCTATGCCTTCGATCTGGCCAAAGTGGACAGCACCAGGAATGCATCAAGCGTGACCTTGCGCTTGTCGCTTGCTGCTTGGTACGCGTTTCTGGCGCCACACATCGATGTCAGCTACGACCGGGCTACGCGTCGTTTGTTGCGCTTCGCCGGCATGTCGAACATGCGCGATGCGAACCTGAAAAATCTCAATGTGCGCATCGAATTTCCGCACGTGCCCATGCCCGCGACAGCGGCCGAAATCGCGCGTGCACAAAACCTGCCATTGGCGCATTCCTGCGTCGCTGCGGCGCCGTGATGCGATGTTGCACGTTGTTTTGTACCAGCCGGAGATTCCGCCGAACACCGGCAACATCATCCGCCTGTGCGCCAATTCCGGCGCGCGCCTGCACCTGATCCGCCCGCTCGGTTTCGATCTCGATCACGCCAAGCTGCGCCGCGCGGGACTGGACTATCACGAATTCGCGGACATCGCCGTGCACGACACGCTGGGCGGCTTCATCGCGCACGCCCATCCGACACGCCTGTTCGCGCTGTCCACCCGCGGCACGACATTGTATACAAACGCGCGATTTGCCGAAGACGATGCGCTGCTGTTCGGTGCGGAAACGCGCGGGTTGCCGCAAGCGGTAGTTGACGACTTGCCACAACAACAACGCCTGCGCCTGCCGATGCGCCCAGATAACCGCAGCCTGAACCTCTCCAATGCAGTCGCCGTGGTCGTCTACGAGGCCTGGCGCCAGCTTGGCTTCGCAGCTGCCGCTAACCCAGATCGATAGTCAGATTGCCCGCGGCGCGGTTCGCCTTGGCACGTGCTGTTTCGATGCTGGCGTCGCGCGCCAGCGTCACCGCCATGCGCCGATGGCCGTCGACTTCGGGTTTGCCGAACAGGCGCAGCATGGTGTCGGGCTCAGTCAATGCCTCGGCGACGCCGCGATAGCGCGGACGCACACCCTTGCCGTGGCATAACACCGCAGTGGATGCCGACGGCCCGAACTGGCGGATGAGCGGAATCGGCAAACCGAGAATCGCGCGTGCATGCAACGCGAACTCGGACAGATCCTGCGAGATCAGCGTGACCAAACCGGTGTCGTGCGGGCGCGGACTGACTTCTGAAAAAATCACCGCATCGCCCTTGACGAAAAGCTCCACGCCGAATACGCCGCGTCCACCGAGCGCATCGGTGATCGCGCGGGCTTGCCGCTGCGTCTCGCCCAGCGCCTTGTCGCTCATCGGCTGCGGTTGCCAGGATTCGCGGTAGTCGCCGGCCTCCTGCCGATGCCCGATCGGCGCGCAGAACGCAGTGCCGCCGGCGTGGCGTACGGTCAGTTGGGTGATTTCGTAATCGAAATCGATGAAGCCTTCGACAATGCAGCGGCCTTTGCCCGCGCGACCGCCGGATTGCGCGTAATCCCACGCCGCTGTGGCTGCGTCCGCGCGGCGCACCGTGCTCTGGCCCTTGCCGGAAGAGCTCATCACCGGCTTGATCACGAACGGATAGCCGATCGCGGCGATCGCCGTGCGGTACTCGTCAGGCGTGTCGACGAAACGATACGGCGAAGTCGGCAGTTTCAAGTCCTCGGCGGCGAGACGACGAATGCCTTCGCGATCCATGGTCAACCACGCCGCGCGCGCGGTCGGAATCACGGTGAGGCCGGATTTTTCCAGTTCCACCAGGGTCGGCGTATGGATCGCCTCGATCTCCGGCACGACGAGATCGGGCTGCTCCAGCGCGATCACGCGGCGGATTTCCGCGCCGTCAAGCATGTTGATCACATGACTGCGATGCGCCACCTGCATCGCCGGAGCGTGCGCGTAGCGATCCACCGCAATCACCTCGACCGCGAAGCGCTGCAACTCGATCGCCACTTCCTTGCCCAGTTCGCCCGAACCCAGCAGCATGACGCGGATGGCGGTATCGGTATGCGGGGTGCCGAAAGGTTTCACGCGAGGCTCCGAAGGCGCGGGGCGCAGATTATGCCATTGCGCATGGCGCGCCGCGTTCGTCGCGGACGGCGCTGCGCTCCGCCGCGCGGGACCTTGCTCGTGGACTCGGCGAGGTGTCCGGACTAAACGGTGAGTGCCAGGCGCTGATACTGGAGAGCATCGAGGACATAGACAGGGCATAGCGCAGATGAGCCGCTTGAGGCTGGATGCTGCAACGCTGCAGGCTTATCGCGAGACCGATTACTGCGTCTTCGCCGAAAAAGGAATTGTCACGCTTCGCGTTGCCGAGTACAGCAAAACGCTTTCCGACCTCCATGCGCACGCTGGCGCCAATTGTTCGGTATTCATAACTGCCTGTAATCCCTTCGGCGAAGTTTCCTCGAGCGCAGCCAATCGAGCCGCGATGGATCGACTGATCGATCGACTGGACCAGCGGGGAATTTCCTGGCGACGCGGCGAAGGTCCAGGCCCGGATAGTGCGTGGGTGCCGGAGCCCAGCCTGTTGGCGTTTGGCGTATCGACCGATGACGCGCAAAGACTGTGTGTCGAATTCGGCCAGAACGCTGTGGTCGTTGCGGGCGCCGACGCGGTCCCGCAGTTGATCTTCCACCCGGAAATAACGAAGGGGTGATGCAACAATGGCAAAGCGCACCGCCGCGGCCTATCCAAATACTTGGATGTCTATACAAATTACTGTATAGTGCCTTGCGAATGGCATCGACGCTCAAACCGCTGAAGTTCCTCGGCAGCAGCCTGGACGATTTGCGCGCCGTGCCGAATTCCGTGCAGCACACCATCGACGTGGAACTGATGGTGGTGCAGCTGGGTGGCAAACCGTCCGACTTCAAGCCCATGAGTGCTGTGCGTGCTGGCGTGTACGAAATCCGTGTTGCCGACGCGGCCGGAGCGTTTCGAACCATGTACGTCGCCAAGTTTGCCGAAGCAGTCTACGTGCTGCACGCGTTCCAGAAGAAAACGCAGAAGACCGCGAAAGCCGACCTCGACCTTGCTGTCTAGCGTTACAAACGGATAGGAGCCTGAACCATGATGAAGAAGACCGATCCCCGCTGGGACGACATTCGCGTCATCGAGAGCAGTGGAAATGTGTTCGTCGACTTGGGTTTCGATCCCGCCGAAGCCGAAGTCATGGCGCTGCGAGTGGAAGTGATGATGCGTCTGCGCAAGCGCCTTGCCGAAGAAGGGCTGACGCAGTCGCAAGCCGCGAAACAGCTGGGCATCACGCAACCGCGGGTCTCCGCGCTGGTCAAAGGAGTGTGGAAGGATTTCAGCCTGGACATGCTGCTGACTCTGGCCGCACGCGCAGGCTTGCATCCGAAACTGAGACTGGCAGCCTAACGCTGGCTGATTGTTGTCGGTCAATCAGGCCAGCGCCTGATCGTCGGCTTCTGGAACCAATGATCAGAGCACCGGCGCTCGCAGGGTAGAGATGCGCTTGAGGTTCTGGATGGCCCTTCTAGGAAATCAGTCCCAATGTCCAGCGGTTTCGAAATGCAAGGTTCTTTGTTTGCATCTCGGACATGGATAGCCGCAATCGTAAAGCGTGCGATACTCGCCGGCCCGAATTCTCTCCCATGTGGATTCGTAGTTTGCGACGAGCTGGCTCCGAAACTCGTTCAGGTCCATGGCAATCTCCGCCAGAAACTCGTCAAGGCCAATGCCATCCGCGTCGCACAACTCTTGGACGTAGGCATCGGCGTATGCTTCAGCTGACGTCGCACGCAGGATGTCCGAATTAGGATATTCGTCCCATTGATATACCGCATAACGTAATGGCTGGCCCAGAAACATGGACGGCTCGCTGTAGGGCGTTACTGCGGACCCCTTACATCGGTTGCAGCAGGGCTTGGGATCCATGGAGTTCAGCACCACCAGATCCGAGCATTCCATGCACAAGTACGGGAAGGAATTGCGATTTGTGAAATCGTGGAAGCCACCACCAAGAAACATTGAGGTGGTGTAACCGCATTTGCAGGATGCATCCACGATGGTACCCATGGTGTTACCTCTAATCGTTCGGCCACATCCATACCGCCATACTTGTTGCGCCATCTTCGCAAATCGCTATATGGAGAAGCACATCGACAAGCTTCAGCGCGATGGAAAGCGACGGCACAGGAGGAATGCCATCGCGCAGCTTATTCGAGATGTACGGGTGCCGCAGGCTGTCGCCCGATCCGCGTTGCGAGTATGCCTATTGAGGATGCGAATGAATCGATGTGAGCCCGCCTGAACGGCAACACCCAAGGTCGCTTTGCTAGAACGATTGGACGGTCGCCATAGATCAACGCAAAAAAGATTGTAGCAAGTGACCTGAGACTGTTTTTTGTAGCCAATCAGGCAGTGAGTCTCTCGGTGATGTTACCGTTTTCCAGCCAGTTCCGGCGAACGGTTGCCGGAGGTTGATAGCGATGCGCGCTGTGCGGGCGTCGCTCGTTGTAGAACTGTCGCCACGATTCGATGAGTACTTTGGCCTCGGCACGGCTTCGGAACCATTCGCGGTTGAGCAGTTCATCGCGCAGTTTCCCGTTGAAGCTTTCGACAAACCCGTTCTGCCAAGGACTTCCCGGTGCGATGAATGCTGGGCCGATGGCGTTGTCGCGCAGCCAGCGCATCACCTTGGCCGCAGTGAACTCCGCGCCATTGTCCGAACGCACAAGCGCAGGCTTGCCGTGCAAGCGCATCAGCCGCGACAGAGTCAGGATCACGTCTTGCGAACGCAGGCTCGCACCCACTTCGATCGCCAGGCATTCGCGCGTGTACTCGTCGATGACGCACAACAGTTTGAGTACCCTGCCGTCAACCAATTGGTCGTGGACGAAGTCGTAGCTCCACACTGCGTTGGGTCGCACTGCGCCGGCAGGCGGATATCGCTACCGCAGCGTCGGCGACGAGGACGACGACGGGGGATGTTCAATCCCAGCGTTCGCCACATTCGACGCACGCGCGCCTCGCTCAACGATACCCATGCCGCCACACACCGCAACGCCGCGACTCCTGCGTCGAGTCGCGTAAATTGTTTCTCTATCTCCGCGACTATCCTCCGCTGTTCGGCCAGGGGCGGGAGCGGGATCGCAATTTGTCCAATATCGGATTTTCTGACTGACGGAACTGTCGTCGCTCGCGAGAGCTCATCAAGCTTCACGGTGCAGATAAAGTGGAAGAGAAATTTGTGATCGAGGGCTTCGGTGGCCGGATGGAGCGCCATCACGTTGTTGTCCACCAGCGACGGCTGAGACAAGATCGCTCTGCGATTGAGAGCGATTGCTGCACCGATCTTCGCGAAAACCGTTGAGTTCGCTGGCAGCGGCTTTGCGCGAATCTCTCGTGCTTCCTCTTCGTTCAAATAGTGATTTGCCTTGGCGGAGATACATGTCACCCCGCTTCCATGCTTCCGAAATATCTCCTACTTTGTAGAAGGGCAGATCACCGGACGTCTTTCCTTGCAGACGCTCGGGAAATCCATATCCCGCCAGAATCTGGCACGTCTCAGCAAGCGATGATTGCTTCCATTTGTTCGGCAAGTTCGTCATGCCGCCAGCGCCTCATTGAGTTCATCCAGCAGCGTTCGGCAGTTGCTCGCCGAACAGTTGATGCACCTTGCCCAAGCCGCCGCGTTGGCTGAACGGCGAATAGTCGAAATCGTCCGGCTCGATGCTCAGGCTCGTCGCAATGTGGTCGCGAATCAGTTCGAGCCAAACGATCTGTTCGGCGCTGAATGACGCGCCGGCATCGGTCTTCGCCTTGAGCCATTGATTGAACCGCTCCGCAACGGAGTCGGCGAACGGCGCGAGCACCGGCTGCTGCTCCAGCGCGAAGCGCACGAGCGAGACGAGATCGGCGAAGCGTCCGGCCTGCGTGCGGCCTTTGACCTTGGCCGGCGTGGTGACGGCGAACGCGTCCCAGATGCGGTCTTCGGTCCACGCGGCGTGGTTGTCGCGCAGTTTGCTTTCGAGTTCCTTGAGCATCGCTTCGGTGAGGCGCTGGTTGTATGGGCGGCTGTAGAGTATCTGCAGTGCGTCGATTTCGGTCTGGTTCTGCGCGAGGTAGTCGCGGAATTCCTGCACGAGTCCGGCGGCTTTCGCCTTCGCCGCTTCGTCGAAGCCCTGGCTCAGCACTTCGTCGGGCGTGTAGATGTCGAGCGCCTGTTCGGTTTCTTTCTTCATCGCTTCGATTGCGTTGCGCAGCGCCGGTTTGTCGAATGGCGAGCAGGCGTCGATGATCAGTTGCGTTCGCGCGGTTTCGAGTTTTTCCGGCGCGACGTCTTGCGCATCGACGCCGGGATTGCCGGTCGCGCGCTCGGCGATCGCATCGGGATCGTTCGCGCGCAGCAGTGCACCGGCGAGCGTTGCGAGCGTCTGGCCGCCGGATGCGCCGGCGATCTGCGCGCGCTGGGCGGGTTCGAGTTCGCGATCGAGCCGCGCTAGGCGCGCGGCCAGCGTCGTCAGCGTGTCCTCATCGCGGCCGGCGGGGAACTGTATGCGTTGCATCAGCGCCTTGAGTGGCACGCTCGGCTCGCGATCGAGCGGGCGCGATTCGGTCTTGTCGCTCTCGCACACGCCGACGGCGTCGACGATGACGAAGTGCGTTTTGGCGCGCGCGTCTTCGCCGGACACGGCTTGCAGATCGGTCGGCGTGAGCACGCGCGTGCCGCGGCCTTTCATCTGCTCGAAGTAGACGCGGCTGCGCACATCGCGCAGGAAGATCAGCACTTCGAGCGGTTTGACGTCGGTGCCGGTGGCGATCATGTCGACGGTGACGGCGATGCGCAGCGTGGGCGACAGGCAGAATTCACGGATCAGTTCACGCGTGTTGGCCGGCTTGCCGGTGACCGGATGCCGCGCCTGATAGGTGATCTTCTTGCAGAAGTCGTTGCCCTTGCCGAACACCTCGCGGCAGATGTGGACGATGTCTTCGGCGTGCGAGTCGTCCTTGGCGAAGATCAGCGTCTTCGGCACGAGCGTGCGGCCGGGAAACAGTTCGGTGAACACGGCGTCGCGATAGGTGCGCAGCACGGTGCGAATCTGGTCGGGCACGACGACGGAGCGGTCGAGATCGGCCGGCGTGTAATCGAGATCGTCGGCGAGCACTGCCTGGCGCGCGGCGCGCGAGGCTTTGCTGCGGTGGTCGATCAGGAAACCTTTCTCGACCTTGCCGCCTTGCTCGGTGACGCGGGTCTTGATTCGGTAGACGTCGTAGCCGACGTTGACGCCGTCGGCGACGGCGCGCTCGTGGTTGTATTCGGCGACGCGGTTCTGGTGAAAGTAGCGCGATGGTCTGCGGCGCGGGCGTGGCGGTGAGGCCGATGAGGAAGGCGTCGAAGTATTCGAGTACCTGCCGCCACAGGTTGTAGATCGAGCGGTGGCATTCGTCGGTGACGATGAAATCGAATTTCTCGATCGGCACGGCCGGGTTGTAGGCGACGTCGCGCGTGCGCGTGCTGCCGAGCGCGGCGGCGAATTCCGCGCCGGACATGTTCGTCCGCGCCTTCGTCGAGTTCTTCGCCGCGCAGAATCGAGTAGAGGCGCTGGATCGTGCAGATCGTGACCTTGCAGACGTCGTCGATGTGCGGTCGAGGTGAGGTGCTGGACGTTGTACAGCTCGGTGAACTTGCGGTCGGTGTCGGGCGTGCGGTAGCTGTGGAATTCGCCAGTGGCTTGCTGCCCGAGGTTGGAGCGATCGACCAGAAAGAGAATGCGCCGGGCTTTCGGCGTATTTGATGAGGCGATAGGTGAACGCGCAGGCGGTGAACGTCTTGCCCGCGCCGGTGGCCATGTGGATCAAGCGCGCGCGGACGATCCTCGGCGAAGCGATTTTTCGAGCCCGGTGATGGCTTCGATCTGGCAATCGCGCATGCCGGCGGTGGCGAGCGGATGCAGCGGTCGGCATCGCCTTGAGCCGTGCGCGCAAGGTGTCGGGTTCCGCGGCCCACTCGGCGAGAGTTTCCGGCCGGTGAAAGGCGAATACGCGGCGCGAGCGCGAGTCGGGATCGCGCTGATCGCGGAAGAACGTTTCGACGCCGGTAGATTCATAGAGAAACGGCAGCGGGCCATCGAGACCAGCCGCGAGGAACACCGGCACGTTCGCGGCATAGCGCGCCGCTTGCTCGGCGACGCCGGAGAGGGTCGTCCCTTCCTTCTTCGCTTCAATTACGCCGACCGGCTTGCGGTCGACGAGCAGCAGGTAATCGCACGGGCCGGTCTTCAGCCGGCACTTCGCGCAGGGCGATGCCACGACCAGCACCGAAGTCGATCGCGTCGACGCCTTGCACGAACCAGCCGCACTCGGCGAGCTGCGCGTCAATGCGTTCGCGGGCGCGTTGTTCGGGGGTTAGGGTCATCCCGCCCCCTAATGTCGGCTGTGTGTCTGTTGGCGCCCATGCGGCGAAGGATAGCGGTTTTTCCGCAACCGCCCAGCCGTTGGTGGGGATCCCAGGCCCACTTCCAGGGCAATTCCCGTCAAGATTTACAGGCAATTGCTGTCAATTGGGCTCCAAGCAATTAATGTCAAAACTGACAGCAATTGCTGGTATGACCAGCACGGATGGGCACAGGGGGTATTGGCGCGCCCGGAGGGATTCGAACCCCCGACCAATGGCTTCGGAAGCCACTACTCTATCCAGCTGAGCTACGGGCGCGTGGTGTAGATTTTCGCATGGAACCGGCCTTGGCCGCGAATTTTTCGGTGCGTGCTGCGAAGCAAACGCGACCCGCTCCCGCCTTGCGCACCGAACCCGCGTCCCGAATTTCAGATCATGCCGCCATTGACGCCAATCACCTGGCCATTGATGTAGGCAGCGGCTTCCGAACACAAAAACGCGACCAGTGCGGCGACTTCGTCCGGCGTGCCGGCGCGCGCGGCGGGAACGAGTTGGCGGATTTGCTCGGCGTCGAACGCGGCCGCGCTCATGCGACCGGCGATGACGCCGGGCGCGACCACGTTGGCGGTGATGCCACGCGAAGCCATCTCGCGCGCGAGGGATTTCGCGGCGCCGTGCAATGCCGACTTGGCCGCGGCGTAATTGGCCTGGCCGCGGTTGCCCAACTGTGCCGCGACCGAGGACACGCACACGACGCGCCCGAAACGCGCGCGTGCCATCGGCAGCAGCAAGGGCTGTACGACGTGGAAAAATCCGTGCAGCGACACATCGATCACGCGATGCCACTGTTCGTCGCGCATGCCGGCAAGCGGCGCGTCGTCGTGGATGCCGGCGTTGTGCACGAGAATGTCGATGGCGCCGGCTTGCAGGATTTCGGACAACGCCGCGCGCGTTGCCAGCGCGTCGGTCACGTCGAACGCGACGGCCTGCGCGCCCTTGCCGATTTCGTCCGACACCGCCTGCGCTCGCTCGACATTCGCATTTGCGTGAATGTATACAAAACAGCCTTGCGCGGCGAGCGCGCAGCAAATCGCTCTGCCGATATCGCCGCTGCCCCCGGTGACGAGCGCGCGGCGCGCGGATGTGGAAATGTTCGGCATATGAGTTCCTGTTTTTTCAAGGCGCGGACGGGAGCAGCGTAGCGTATTCCGCCGCGCGCGTTGCCTTGACAGCTTGAGTTTGACGGCGTAGACCTCGCGGCAAGCTTGCTTGCCCGGGGGGCTTTCATGATTTTCCAGAATGTGGTTTGGACCATCGCGCTGGTCGGCATCGGCCTGGTTGCGTTGGGCTTCATTTACGTCATCAGTCAGGCCGGCAAGCCCGCCGACGATGCAGCGACACGCAAAGCCGCGCACACCTCCAATGTGCTGCGAAGATGGCTGTTCGCGACATTGCTGATTATCTTCGTGGGCGGCAGTTACGCCACCCTGCACCAGTTCCCGATTCCACCGCAGCATATGCCACTGGATATCAAGCAGGTGGTCAATGTGATCGGGCGGCAGTGGTCGTGGCAGATCGAGCCGGGCACGGTGCATGCCGGCACTCCGGTGGAATTTCGCGTCACCAGCGCGGATGTGAACCACGGTTTTGCCATCTACGCACCGGATGGTCGCATCGCGACGCAGACGCAGGCCATGCCTGGTTTCACCAACATCATCGTGCATACGTTTACGCAGCCCGGTACCTACAAGGTGATGTGCCTTGAATATTGCGGTTTGGGACATGCACCCATGACCTCGCAGTTCACGGTGGTCGCGGCGACGGGGAGTTGAGCATGGCTACACTTGCGATGTATCCGGATAACGAGCGTCTGCTCGGCGGCAACCGGGCCGCCTTCAATTGGTACATGATCACCTCGCTCGCCTTGTTCGTGCTGATGATGTTGCTCGGCCTCACCATGCGCATGGCACAGGCGACCTGGTTGTCGGTGCCGCCCGACCTGTTCTACCGCATCCTCTCGATGCATGGCGCCGGCATGGTCGGCACCACGGGGCTGGCGACTACCGCGGTGATGTGGTTCTTCCTGCGCAAGTACGTGGCGCTGCATCTGTGGGCATTCATCACCAACTACGTGCTGTTCCTGCTCGGCGCGTTGTGCATCATCTATGCGATATTTGTCGACAACTATGGCGCGCTGTGGACATTTCTGTATCCGTTGCCGGTGCACAGCATGGGCTTGTGGAGCCCGAATGCTGCCGCACTGTTCATGCTCGGCTATCTGCTGATCGGTGTGGGCATGCTGGTGTTTTACCTCGATGCCGCCGCCGCCATCATCAAGGTGCACGGCAACCTCGGCCGCGCACTGGGCCTGCAATGGCTGTTCAGCGGCACGATCGATCCGGAGCACCCGAAAGCCGTTGTCGCCAGCACCATGGTGATCATCTCCAATGTACTCGGCATTCTGGCTGGTGCGGTGGTGCTGGTGATGGGACTGGTCAACATTTACTACCCGGAGATGGCGTTGAACGCGCTGGTGGCCAAGAACCTGATTTACTGGTTTGGCCACATGTACATCAACGCCACGATCTACATGGGCGTGATCGCGGTATACGAAATGTTGCCGCGCTATTCGGGAAAACCGTACCCGATCTCGCGGCCATTCCTGTGGTCGTGGGCGGCGAGCACGCTGTTCGTGATCATCGTGTTCCCGCATCACCTGCTGATGGACTACGCGGAACCGCGTTGGGCCTCGATCATGGGCCAGGTGGTGTCGTGGGGTGCGGGCTTCCCGGTGTTTCTGGTCACCATGTATGGCGCTCTGACCAATATTTATCGCGCGAACATGCGCTGGACGATGCCTTCGCGCTTGATGATCCTGTCGCTGTTCGGCTGGGCGGCAGGCATCGTGCCGGCCATCCTCGACGGCACCATCCGCATCAACACGGTGATGCACAACACGCAGTGGGTGCCCGGACACTTTCACTTCTACCTCTTGCTCGGCGTGTTGCCGATGACGCTGGCGCTGATGTTCCACGTGATCGGCCGCCGTGTGGATGCGCCGCCGAACAGCGCAGGCGACAAGTTGGGATTGCCGGTGTACGTAATCGGCGGACTGATCTTCGTATTTGCATTCCTTGATGCCGGGCACATGAGCGTGGCGCGCAGGATGGCCACGCATCTGCCGGAGTGGACCGGTACCGACAAGATGGGTTCGATTGGCGCAATGCTGGTGGTGTTGGGCATGCTGTACTTCGCGACCCGCATCACGCTGGGCTTGCTCAAGGCGCCCGCGCGCGGGGGCCCCGATGCCGGTATGGCGAACGCTGCTGGTTAGTCTGGTTCTGCTGGTGACGGGCGTTGGCATACTGGCCGCCGCCACCGATGGATTCCGTGCCTACACCGCCGAAACCGCGCGCCGCATCGACGTTCGGGAACATCCGCGGCTGGTGCCGGCATTGCCGTTGCAGACTGCCGATGGCGGGCGCTCAGGTTTTGGCCAACTGCGCGGACGCTGGTTGCTGGTCGATTTCATCTATACCCGCTGCATGACCTACTGCTCGGTGCAGGGCGGTGAGTTCGCACGCCTGCAACGCCAACTGGCCGAACCGATAGCTTCGGGCAAGCTCGCGCTGCTCAGTGTCAGTTTCGATCCCGTGCACGATGATCCTTCCGCACTGGCCGAGTACCAGCGACTGCACGGTGCGCAAGGCACGGGCTGGATCGCAGCGCGGCCGGTCGATCACGCCGATCTGGTCGCGCTGATGCACTTGTTCGGCGTGGTCGCGGTACCGGATGGCTTGGGCGGATTCGTGCACAACGCCGCGATTGCCGTGGTTGATCCAGACGGCAAACTGGTGGCGATCCTGGATTGGGACGATCCGCAGGGCGCGTCGCGTTTCGTCACGCAACGGATGACGCCATGAAACGGAGCGGGCGCTTCTGCGTTTTCGGCGCGCTGTTGTGGGCGGTGCTTGCGGTTCCCTTTGTGCGTCACGCGCTCGAATCGACAATGACCTTGCAGATGCTGGTGCAGATTCCGCTGCTGGCCTTGGCCGGTTGGTTGGTTGCAAACGCGATGCCGCATTCGTTCAACCGGCGCCTTGCGGATTGGAATCACAACGGCATCAGCGGGCTGTTGCTGGCCTCGCTGACTGGCATGCTGTGGATGCTGCCGCTGGCGCTGGATGCAGCGCTCGACAATCCGCTGGTTGCGCTGGCCAAATTCCTGAGCGTGCCATTGTTTATCGGGGCGCCGGTTGCGTTGAGCTGGTCGCGTGCGGGCTTCGTAGTACGTGGCGTGGTCCTGCTCGAAGTGACCGCGACCGCGTTTCGCCTCGGCTGGTTGTATTTGATTTCACCAGTGCGCCTGTGCAGCAATTACCTGCTTGACGACCAGCAGCAGCTCGGCAAAATCCTGCTTGCGCTCGGCTGCGCGATCCTGTTGGTACTGGTCTGGAAACTGCTGTGGGGACGCATCGACAGCGTGCGCGGCTGATCGCCAGCAGATCCTGGAATCGACAAATTACGTCATTACCGCCGCGCGGCCTTCGGCGAGCAGTTGGCGGCGATGTTCGACGCGAAACCCGTACTGCCAGCTCGAGCCGCCATCGAGCAACCTTTCCGCGTAAACGTCCAGCGCACCGGACAAATCGTTGATGTGCGCGACGTGCAGTTCCACCGCATGCAACGACACCAGCAGGCCCGGCATGGCGGTCCGGCCATCGCGCTGCGCCAGCAGCCCGCCGTGGATCGCCATCGCTTGAGCGCCATATTCGCACAGGGCAACGGCGTGCAGGCGCTCCCCGGCACGCAGGGGATTGCCTGCATCGCGATGCGACAGCGCCGTTGCGTGAATGCGCGCCTCATCCCACGCGATGACGGTGTCAAGCAGGCACATCGCACCGCGATGCGGGAGCAGATGCTGCCATTGCGCCTTGTCAAGCATGCGCGCGCCTCGCTGCCATTTGCGTGGACAGGATGAAATGAAAGGCGACGCCGAGCGCCACGGTCGTGCCGATCGCGCGCAGTACCGGCACGGCAGACGTGGCGAGCAGTCCGAACACCAGTACCGCGCTGGCCACGCACACCAGGGTGGCATGCAAGGTGCGACAGGCTTCGTCGGTGTCTTCCACCGGGCGTTCGAAAAATAACGCGTAATGCAGCCCGAGACCTGCGGCCAGCGTGATCGCGACCAGATGGAACAAGCTCAATGGCACACCGGCCGCGCGCAGCACCGCGATCACAAGCAAGGTCGCCAGCGACATCGGCGCGAGCACATGCCAGGCACGGCGTGCATCGCGCAACGCAATGACAACGACCAAGACAAGCAGCACGAGCGCCACGCCAAGTGCCAGCAGGATGCGCGCACGATAGCGGGCAACGAGATTTTCCGCCGCGGTTTTCAGATCGAGCAGGCGCACCGCGCCGTCGGTTTGCGCGGCGATACCGGCCAGCGCTGCCGGATCATGCACGCCGTCGAGAGTGACCAGTCCGTACCAGTGACCGTCGCGTTGCACCAGCAACGAACGCAAACGCGCACCGAGTGGCGATGCCATGAATACCTGCGGCGTAAGCGGCGGCAGCGTTCGCGCCGCTTCGACGTCGTCCACGAACGGCGCGAACAAACCAGGCTTGAACGGCAACTCCGCCAGCGCGGTGTCCAGCGCCGCGGTCAACGTGGCGCGATCAGGCAATGCCGCCTGACGCGCGCGCTGGGTCTCAATGCTCGGCAACCAGCGCGTGGGCAGTTCAACATCGTCCACGGCATGCGCTGAAATCCACTTGTCCACTTGTGGAGAAATACGCTCGGCGAGCAGCAACACGCCGTTGGCGCTGTCCGCGTGCAAGACCAGCACGTAGCGTACATCCGGCGCGCCAAGCGCACTGCGCAACCGGTTCTCGAGTGCGAGCTGCGCCGGCGAAGCCGGTGCGAGTGCGGCCAGATCGTTCTGCCACAGCGGCGCCGGCGCGCGCCACAGTGCGAGCAGTCCCACGAGCAGAAGCGACCACGGCAACCCGCGTGGCCGCGGCAACGCGGCCAGCCGCGCCTGTGCGCGCCGCAGCCACGACTGCGCGGCGACATCGACGAAGCGCTCCGGCAGCAAGGCCGGCAGCAGCCAACGCGTGGCCGCGCCGGCCACCAGCAGACCGACGATAGTGAACACCGCGAGTTGACGCAAGCCGGGCACACCGGCGGCGAAGAACGCCAGATATGCGATGCAGGCCGAGGCGATTGCCAGCTGCAGCAGCGGCCAGACAGAGCGCAGGGCGGCCTGCACCGTCGCGTCGGCGCGACGGTGACTGAACACGCGGATCGGATATTCCTGGGCAACGCCGAGCAGGGTGAAACCGAACGCCAAGGTGATTCCGTGCACGCTGCCGAACAGGACAACGATCGCGGCCAGTCCGGCCAGCGCGCCACTGACGAGCGGCAAGGCAACCAGTGCGAGCACGGCGAAACTGCGATAAGCCAGCAACAGCAAAAGCGCGAAGCCGATGGTTCCGATCAGGCTCAGACGCTCGGCCTGCGCGCGTGTGGCTGCGGCGACTTGCGCGCCGATTACGCCCGCACCGCTCAACGTGATCTGCGCCGTGCCCCTGTCGGGCAAGCTGGCGAACGCAGCACGCACGGCATCGATCGCCCGAGTCTGCGCCGCGGTGTCGAGTCCCGGCGCGCGCGTGTATGCGATCAGCAGCGCTTCGCCGGCGCTGGAAAACCAGACGCCGGCGCGCATTGTCGGCGCGTGCCGCGGCATCCAGCGTTGGGCGAGTACGAGCGTTTCCAGGGTCGGATCGCGTGGCAGCAGATCACCCAACCGATCCGCCGCCGGCGAGCCGAGGTCTTCGAGTCGTTGCTGCATTTGATCGTGCAGGAAGGTCGCATCCAGATGGGCGTGATCGAGTGTCGGCGACAGCAGATAGCGGTACGGCAGCAACGCCGGATCCAGGCCGGCTCAGGGATTCGCCGCCGTTGAAGACGTCAACGAACCGGTTGTCGGTGTGCAAGCGCTGCGTCAATCCGCGACTGAGCGCTGACAATCGTGCTGGTGGCGCGCCACTGATCGCGAGCAGCAGCAACCGCGATGCCGGGCCATCGCCGAGTTCGGCCAGCAGCAATTTCTGATCGGCATTCTGTGCCGGCGGCAGGAAGCTGCGCAGGTCGTTGTCGACAACCAGCGTGCGTTGCAGGCCAAGCCCGGCGACCGCCACGAGCCAGCCACCACAGTGCGATGGCGACAGGACGCACGCGCGTTTTCATGGCGCCGCGCGGCACAGCGCGGACAGCGCCGCGCGTGTTGGCGGCCTCGGCAGTTTTGCCGTGGCGAGCACGCCGAGCAGCATCACGCTGCTGTCGCCGTGCGCGCGCTCCAGCGTGAAGCAAGTCGGCTGCGTCGTGCGACCATCGATGACGAATGCGTGCAGGCGCATGGCCAGCTCGAGATCGCGCGGGACGAGGGTCAATGTCCAGTTTGGCGCGTTGTCCACTAGTGTAATCGTATAAAACTCCTGCAACGTGCGTGCGTCGCCGCCAAGCAGGGCGGAAAATCCGCCCAGCACCATTTCCAGTTCCGGCGCACGAGCGAGGACGAAGCGTTGTGGCGCACGGCCGTCGCGTGTCACCGTCGCAATGCCGTCGCTCACCGTGGTGGATTCGCGATAAGGCGCGTCGACGCGCTTGCCGAGCCGCCCCGGTCCGTCGTATTCGAGTTCGCCGTGCAGCACCAGCGGCCGCGTCAACTGATGCAGGAAGCGCACCTCGGTATATGCCGTCGTTGCCGGTGCCGGCCGCGTCAGGCGCGCAATGAAGCGGGCGAGATCGGGTGCCGCCGCGTCAGAAGTTGCCGGCGGTTGCGACGCCAGCAAGATCAGACTCAGCAACAGGCTGCCAGAAATCATAGAAGTTGAACCAATTGTAGGGATCCAGACGCGTGTAATATTCCAGACGCGAGGCATACTGCCGCAAATAGTCGTCCAGGCGCGCACTGCGTTCCTGGCGCGGCAGTTCAACGCGCGCAGCGAAGATTTCGAAAAACACTTCGTAACGGTTGCCGCCACGATACAGGCCGAACGCCAGCACCATCGGCAGTTCCAGCGCGGCGGCGAGCAGATACGGCGCAACCGGAAACGCCGCCGGGGCACCGAAAAACGCGGCAGTCCGGGTCGCTTCCCGCGGCCGCGCGCGATCGCCGAGCACGCCGATCAGGGCGCCTTTGGCAGCGGCATCCCGGATTGCCAACACCGCATGCACCCCATCGCCGCCGGCGTCAATGACCATCGCCGCGACCGCCGGATTGAGTGCGTGCAGCAACTCGGTCATGGCCGGCGTCTGCCCGCGGTCCATGAGCATGCGTAGGCGCAAGTCCGGCCGGGCCTCGGCGAGTACGCGCAGGGCTTCGAAGCTGCCAATGTGCGCGCCGAGCAGGATCACACCGCGACCTGGCTGAATACACTCCTCGAGTTGCTCCAGGCCATGCACAGCGATAGCGTAGCCGCGCGTGGAACGGGCAAGCAGGAATACGCGATCGAGGACCGTCGCCGCGTAGCAATGAATTTGCCGCAGCACGTCGCGCGTGCGCGCCGGGCGACCGAATGCGCGGGTCAGGAACGTGCGCGCTGCGCGCCGTTCAGGCCCGCGCCGGAAATAGAAGTACAGCGTGATCGGATACAGCAGAGCGCGCGCCACCGGCCGGCCCAGATGCAGGCCGATGCTGCGGATCAGCCACACCGCGAAGCGGCCACCGCCCTCGCGCCGTGCGCTCCAGTGTGCATTCACGGCGCCAGCTCCAGCGTGCCGCTGGTGACGAGCTCGTCGTCGCGCGGGATCACCCCGGGTACGACCGGATTGCCGGGGAAATGACCGGGCAAGGCCGGGTGCGATGCCGCAATGTGGAAATGCTCACAAATCACGTCGCTCATCGCGCCGATTCCGCAGTGCCGGTAATCGGCACATCGCGCAGCAAGTCCGGCCAATGGGTGACGAGTGCCCGCAGGAACGCGAACAACCCGCGCCGTGGCGCTTGTGGCAGCAGCCGCGGCCGCAGGAAAAATTCAGCAAGCAGCAGCGCGAGCACCGCCGCTGGCAATCCGAGCATGCCGAACATGCGCGGCGACGGCAACAACTGCCACGCCGGCAGCCAACCACGCGCGTGCAGCAAAAGAACAACGGCCAGCGCGGCGAGCGTGAATTGCCAGACCGCCCACAGTACGGTCAAGTGGCGCGCATAACGCACAATGGCAGCATCGGCGAGCCATGTGGCGCCATCGATCGCGGCGATGGCGCGACTGATCAGCGGTGTGTGCCCGGCGCGAAGGGTGCGCGCGAACAGCCAGCCGATGAGTGCCGCGATGAGCACTGGCAGCGCATCCAGCAATCCGGCGTCGAACGCATGTGCCAGCGCGACAAGTGCGGCGACACCGAGCCAGATGACCGCCCGCCACATCGTCAAACGACTTGGTGACCTTGCACATGCGCGGCCAGTTCGCGCAGGCAGGAAAAAATGCGTTGGTTGTCGGGATTGTCCGAACGCAGCGAAAAGCCGTAACGTTTGGAAATAGCCAAGGCCAGTTCCAGCGCGTCGATCGAATCCAGCCCCAAACCACCGCCGAACAACGGCGCGTCGGGCGCGATGTCCTGTGCCTTGCAGTGCTCCAGGTTCAGACTCGCCACGATCAATTGGGCCAATTCGTGCTCGGCAGGCGTTTGTGCGGACATGCTGCTGGTCCAACATTCGGTGAAAACGACGGCCATGTCCGGCCGCGTAAAGGTTGCCGCAATCACGGCGGATTGCGAACAAATAGTATCATGCAGGCCATGACCCTTCGGCCCGCACATGTCGCCACGTCCGCCTTGCCGACAGCACTGGCGCCGCTGCACGTGGAATATACCCACACCGATCCTGCCCGCGCGCTGGCGCAGGCCGACGTATTGGTCGCGATTAGCTTCGGTGCCACCACCGCTGACCACGACGACCCGCGCTGGCTGTGTGTTGCGCTGGAGCCGGACGGCGCCGCGCCGCTGGAAATCTGGCGCGCGAACGGCCGCGTCGAGTGTGGCCGCGACGGCGAACTGCGCTGGGCCAGCGACGGCAATCACAGCTTCGTCGCCCTCGAACTGGACGAGGCCGTGCACGGCGGCATCGCCGCGGCGGCCCGGCACGCCTATGCGCAGTTGTCGTCTTGGCGCAGCTGCAGCACGACGCCGCATTTTCTGCGCCTGTGGAATTATCTGGATGCGATCAACGCCGGCGACGGCGACGCCGAACGCTATCGCCAATTCTGCACGGGCCGCGCCGCGGGCATGGACGCCTCGTTCACGCTCGCGTATCCGGCCGCCACCGCGATCGGTGTGCGCAATGGCCGCCGCGTGTTGCAGGTGTACGCACTCGCCGCGCGCGCGCCGGGTACGCCGGTGGAAAACCCTCGCCAGCTCAACGCCTGGCTCTATCCGCGCCAGTACGGGCCGGCCGCACCGGGATTCGCCCGCGGCATGAGCGCGCCGGGGTTGCCGCTGCAACTGCATATCTCCGGCACGGCCGCCATCGTCGGCCACACCTCGCATCACGTCGGCAATCTGTCCGCCCAGTTCGACGAAACCCTGGCCAATCTTCACAGCCTGCTCGATGCCGCCGGCAGCCGCACACCGCTGGGCCCCGGCAGCCTGCTCAAGGTTTACGTACGCCATGCGGAGGACGCTGCCGCCGTGCGCGAACTGCTGCGCAGCCGTCTGCACGCAGCCGCCATCGTACTGCTGCACGCCGATATCTGCCGGCGCGAGCTGCTGCTGGAAATCGACGGCGTGCACTGCGGCTGACGCGCGCGCGAATAGCGCGCACCGGGAACGTGATGCAGTTGGCATAGCTGTTGCCGACTGGGCAACGCCCTGCCCGCCAAGTCCCGCACGGGGGCGGTTCAGTTCGCGGTGGTAATATCCTGCCACCTAGCAATGGGCCCTGGGGGCCTTGGAGCCAGTCATGAAAGCGCAACTGGGACACTACGACATCATCGCCGAACTCGGTCGCGGCGGCATGGGTGTCGTCTACAAGGGTTACGAAACCTCGCTCAACCGCTACGTTGCGATCAAGGTGCTAGCCGATGCGCTGGCCCACGACGAAAGCGTCAAGGAACGCTTTCTGCGCGAGGCGCGCTCGATGGCCGCACTCAACGATCCGCACATCATTCCGATCTATTTCATCGGCGACGACGCCGGCCAGACGTATTTCGTCATGGAGTTTGTAGATGGCGAATCCCTGGGGTCGCTTCTCAAGCGCGAAGGCAAGCTCGGCCCCGAGCAGGCGGCGAAGATCGTCTATCAGACCTCGCAAGGGCTGGCCACCGCGCACGACAAGGGCGTGATCCACCGCGACATCAAGCCCGGCAATCTGATGCTAACCAGCCGCGGCAACATCAAGATCGCCGATTTCGGCATCGCCCTGTCGACCCAGGATTTCTCCAAGAAACTCACCTCCACCGGCGAATTCGTCGGCACTCCGGGGTATCTGTCGCCGGAAGTGTGCCAGGGCAAGCCGGTCGATCAGCGTTCGGACATCTTCTCGCTTGGCATCGTCTTGTTCGAATGTCTGGCCGGACGCATGCCGTTCACCGACGAATCCCCGCTCGGCTTGATGCTGGAAGTGGTCAAGGCCGAAATCCCGGATGTGCGCACGCTCAATGCGGAAGTCGATCCCGCCCTCGAACGCATCCTGTCCAAGATGGTGGCCAAGGACCCTGCCGAGCGCTACCAAAGTTGCCAGGAACTGATCGCGGATCTGGCAAAACATCCGCTGGTGGCCAAGGGCGGACCGATCACGCTGCAAACCCGGATGTCGCCCGCGGCGGCGACGATGGTGGGGCAGAAGACCCCGACTTCAGGCCAACGCCCGTTGCCATCCACGTCGCCGACGCCACAGCCCTTGCCGCTGGCCAGTCGACCCACCACGCCGGCGCTGCCGCAACCGCTACCCGGCGCGCACCAGCCGGTGCTGCAATCACAGCGCGCGGCGAAATCCTCGCCGCTGCTGCCATTGACGATCGCTGCGATCCTGATCCTGGGCCTGGTCGGCGGGGCTTGGGCGTTCCGCGAGCACATTCCGTTCCTGCAGCAGTATCTGGGGTCGAGCACAGCGACGGCTGTCACGCAATCACAATCGGCGCCGGTGCCGGTGCCAGCCGCATCGAACCCAACACCCCCCGCGCCTGCGTCGGCGTCGGCGTCGGCGACCGAGCAAGCGGTGCCAAACGCTACAGCGATTTCAACAGCGACTGACAACGTCGCCAATACCTCGGGTGCTGCGACATCCCCGCCGGTGACGGCGCCGGCACAAACTGCCGCGCCCTCCGATCCACGCTACGCTACGGGCGCGAACGCGTCGCCGGCTACTGCCGCAACTGCGTCCGCAACCGCGGCAGAAAATTCCGCGCAAGCCGCGCCCGCTCCGCAACAGGTGGCGCACGCGCGCGAACCGGCGCCGGTCAGCGCGCCGCCAAAGCCGCATATTCCGACCATCGCGATCCTCGCCGGAGGCGACGAGGCGATTTCCGAACCGGCCGAACAGGCAATCGAACGCGCACTGCACCAGCACGGCTACCGCATCGTCGATCAGAATTCGCTGCCACGCATGGACCATCTGATGCGCGGCGAGCGACCGCGTTTCGCCGATGCACTGCTGGCCTTGCGCGGACATGTCGACGCCGTGGTGTTCGTGCACGCGCGCCAGGTTGGCTCGCAGCAAATGACCTACTACGGCCAGAGTTCGACGCTGTACACGGCGCAACTGGGCGTGCGCGCCTACGCGGTCGAACCGAGTCGACCGCTCGGACCGCCGTGGAGCGAACAGGTCAGCTTCACCAGTCTGAACGCGGCCGAAAAGGCGCAGGAAGCGGTAGCCCCGATGCTCGAGCCGGTCAGCGAACGTCTGCTCGATTTCCGGCCGAAGGGACACAAGGGCTGAGCGCGCCGTCCGGCCTACGGTAATTCGCGCGGCGCGTTCGCGCGCCCGAGCATCTTCTGCGCATATACGTAGCCGGCGTCGATCGCACGCGCGTACGCGTGCCAGTCGAGCAGTTCGATATCGCTCAGCGGCGGAGTCAGCAGCAGGCTGGTATGCTCACGCCGTTCGATGCTGGCCGCTTCCGCATTAACCATGCCCGAGCGCAAAAGGATGCTCAGAATGCCCGGCCGGCGATGCCGGTGGAACAGCCACTGCCACGCCACCCGCCACCATGCCGGCAGGGCGAATTCCTCGATCTCCGAGTACAACACGTCGTCGGCGCTGATATCCACCGCGGCGACGTCGCCCACGCCCTGGGCGTGCATGATATCGACCGGCAGGTTGTTGATCACCGCACCATCGACATACACCTGGCCGCGATGGAACACCGGTGACAACACGCCCGGTATCGCACAGCTGGCACGCAGCCAGAACCACAGCGGCCCGGCACGATGCGTTTCGGCACGGCCGGCGGTGAGGTTGGCGGTGACGCAGTAATACGGCAGCGCCAGATCGGTGATGTCTCGCGCGCCGAACGCCTCGCGCAACAGACGCGCCACGCGACGGCCGGCCACGAGAGCGACGAATGGCAGGGTGTAATCGCGCAACGGCTTGCCGAGGACGAAGGCGCGATGGTAGTTCTCGACCATCTCCGCGTCGGTCCAGTCTGCGGCCACGCCGGCGCCGATGATCGCTCCTATGGAGGTACCACCGACGCAATCGATCTGCAACCCGGCCTCGCGCAGCGCGCGTATCACACCGATGTGGGCGAAGCCGCGTGCGCCGCCGCCGCTCAATACCAGGCCGAGGCTGCGTCCGCTGAGCAGACGTGCCACGCGTTCGACGTCCGCGTCGTGACGCACATGGTGATGTGCCACGTCCGGTACCACCTCCAGCCAACGCCGCGCCGCGCCGGGCAGGATTGCTCCGTCACGATGCAGCAGCAGCAAGTGTCGCGGCCGATGCAAGGCGCGCTCGGCGTCAATGCAGGATTTTTCCGGCCACACGCTCGCCGCATCCGCCGCGTTCGCAGTCAACAGCAGACAATCGGACTGGCGCACACACAGCTCGTTCCACTCGTCGCCGCCACCACCCAGGTACAGCACGAAGCGCACGCGTTCTTCCAGCGCGCTGAACCACGCGCTGGTCTGGCCACGCGCCGCAACAGCATCGATCAGGGCGCATTCACCGAAGCGTGCCAGCGCGTTGCGCAGGCGCCCGGCGAAATCGCGCACGTGAACGCCACTATCATGCGGCAGAATTGCGAACGTGCGCGGCGCTGACAGGCTGGCACCATCGCGGCGCGCGATCAAACGTTTGACTGCCAGTCGCGCAGTTACCAACATCGCTTCCGGATGTCGCGCCACCAGACGTTCAAAGGCCGCACGTGACAGGCGCAACAGTTCCGAATCGCGCAATGCCCGCACAGCGGCCGATCGTGGCTGATCCACAATCAATCCCAGTTCGCCGACGGTCTCGCCGGCTGCGACTACGCCGTCGAGATGGAACACGCCATCCTGATCCGGCTTGAACGCCCCCAGACTTCCGGACTTGAGCACGTATAGCGAGTCGGAAGGGTCGTCGTATTCGAACAAGGTGCCGCCGCCGGGCAGGGCGAACCATTCCAGTTCCGCGGCGAGCTCGTCGAGCGTGATCGCATCCAGATGGCGGAACAGTTCCAGTTCGCGCAGCAACTGGCGCGGATCGTCGTGCCCCATCGTGCCGGATTCGCTCATTGTGGCGAATGCTAGCGCGAAATTCCGCCGCACGGCTTGATTTTCGCGCCGGCACACGCCAGTTTGTGCCAATGCCAACCAATCCCCTGCTCGAAAATAGCCTTTTGCCGCGCTTCGCCGCGATCCGCCCCGAGCACGTCAGAAGTGCAGTTCAGGCCGCGCTATCCGATTACCGCGTGCGCATCGACGCCCTGCTCGCCGATCCGCACCACGCAAGTTCGCCAACACGTTGCTGCTGCAGGAAGCGCTGGACCACCGCCTTGAACAGGTGTGGTCGCCGGTGACGCATCTGCATGCAGTCGCCGACAACGACGCTTTGCGCACCGCCTATGCGCCGGCGGAGCAAGCGATCAGCGATTTTTCCGCCGAACTCGGCCAGAACCGTTCCCTCTACGATGCCGTAAGGGCGTTGCGGCCGGCGCTGAATTCGCGACGCTGTCGTGCCGGCGCGTACGCTGATCGAGCACGCCCTGCGCGATTTCCGTTTGTCCGGCGTCGCGCTGGAAGAACCCGCTCGCTCGCGTTTCAGTGAAATCGTGAATGCCCTCACAGACTTTCGAACGAATTCGAAAACGCCGTGCTTGATGCCACTGAAGCCTGGTCGGAACACGTCGATACCGGCGCGCTGGCCGGGCTGGCCGAAACCGAACGCGACGCTGCTCCCCACTGCGCCGCGAGCCGGGCAAGGACAGCTGGCTGATGACGCTGCAGCAGCCTAGCGTCACCGCGATACTCGACCTACGCCGACGATCGCGCGCTGCGCGAGCGCGTGTACACGCGCCTATCAGACCCGCGCCTCCGATCAGGGCCCGCACGCCGGCCGTACGACAATTCGCATGCGCATCGAACAGATCATGGCGCTGCGTCACGAGGCTGCGCAGCTGCTCGGCTTCGCCAATGCCGCCGAAGACTCTCTCGCGACCAAGATGGCCGGCACGCCGGAGCGCGTGCTTGCCTTCCTGCGCGATCTGGTGCGGCGCGCGCGAAGCCGGTCGCCGAGCGCGAATTGGCCGAACTGCGCGAATTCGCCGCCGAAAAGCTGGACGATCGGAGACCTGCAGCCCTGGGACATCGCCTATGCGGCCGAAAAGCTGCGTCTGGAGAAAGTATGCGTTCAGCGAAGAGGAGCTCAAGCCGTATTTTCCGCTGCCCGCGGTGATCGAGGGCTTGTTCACGATCGTCGCGCGCGTGTTCGGCGTGCGCTTGCGCGCGCGCGAAGGCGTCGATGTCTGGCATGCCGATGTGCGCTACTACGACGTGCGTCGATGCCGACGACAACGTCGTCGCCGGCTGCTTCGTCGACCTCTACACCCGCACCGGCAAGCGCGGCGGCGCCTGGATGGACGACTGCCGGTCGCGCTTCGGCGATGGCGGCGCGGCACGCATACTGCCGGTCGCCTTTCTGACTGCAACTTCCCGCCGCCGACGAACGGCAGCCCGTCGCTGCTCACCCACGACGACGTGGTCACGCTGTTCCACGAACTCGGCCACTGCCTGCATCACCTGCTCACCCAAGTGGACTGCCCGCGTGGCCGGCATCGACGGCGTCGAATGGGACGCGGTCGAACTGCCCAGCCAGTTCATGGAGAACTTCGGCTGGCAGCGCGAGGCGCTCGCGACTGTTCGCGCGGGCACTGGCAGACCGGCGCGCACTGCCGGACGCTCTCTTCGAGCGCATGCTGGCCGCGCGGCACTTCCATGCCGGCCTGTTCCTGCTGCGCCAGCTCGAGTTCGCCCTGTTCGATTTCCGCCTGCATCTGCGAATACGACGCCGGCGCGCGGTGCGCGCACGCTGGACTGCTGCGACGAGGTGCGCCGCGAGGTGGCAGTGCTGCTGCCGCCCGCCTGGAACCGCTTGCCCATGGCTTCTCCCATATCTTCTCCGGCGGTTATGCGGCCGGCTACTACAGCTATCTGTGGGCCGAGGTGCTGGCGGCGGATGCCTTGGCGCGTTCGAGGAAGCAGGCGTTTTCGACCGCGCCACCGGCGACGCGTTTCGTCGCAGCGTGCTCGCTGTCGGCGGCTCGCGCCCGGCGCTAGAATCTTCATCGAATTCCGCGGCCGCGAACCGGAACCGACGGCCTTGCTGCGCAGCTATGGACTGGCCGCGTAGAATCTGCCCATGAAAATCGCGTCGTGGAACGTCAATTCCCTCAAGGTGCGCCTGCCGCACCTGCGCGACTGGCTGGCACTGGCGATGCCCGACATCGTCGCACTGCAGGAAACCAAGACCGAGGATGCGAACTTTCCGGACGGCGAGATTGCCGCGCTCGGTTACCGCAGCGCGTTTTCCGGGCAGAAGACCTACAACGGCGTCGCGATTCTCGCGCGCGAGCCGCCGCACGACATCGTCACCGACATTCCGGATCTGGGCGATCCGCAGCGGCGCATCCTCGCCGCCACGATCGGCGATCTGCGCGTGGTGAACTTGTACGTGGTCAACGGTCAGGAAGTCGGCAGCGAAAAGTATGTCTACAAACTCGACTGGCTAACGAAGGTGCAGGCGTTTCTGGCCGACCAGATTCAGCTCTACCCGAATCTTGTCGTGCTTGGCGATTTCAACATCGCGCCGGACGACCGCGACGTGCACGATCCGGCCGCGTGGCACGAGCAAGTCTTGTGCTCGACTCCTGAGCGCTCCGCGTTGCAGTCGCTGCTCACGCTGGGTCTGCACGACAGCTTCCGCCTGTTTGAAGCGGATGGCGGACACTATTCATGGTGGGACTACCGACAGGCCGCGTTCCGCCGCAACCTCGGCTTGCGCATCGACCTGATCCTGGCCAGCGACGTGCTTCGCGCGCGCTGCCGTGCCGCGTCCATCGATCGCACGCCGCGTACCTGGGAGCGACCCTCGGATCACGCACCGGCACTGCTGGAACTAACCGATGCCTGACGAAATCCGCGAACCAGACTGGGCGCCGCTGCTCGAAGACGTCGAATTGGAAGAACTCGACCAGTTCTTGCGTGCGCATGCCGGCGAGAACGCCTTGTTGCTCGACGGCGTGCATGGCCTGCTCAGCGCGGTCAATATCGGCCCCGAACGCGCCGCACCCGAGGAGTGGCTGCCGGAAGTTCTGCACGATCCGTTCGCCAACGAAAACGAAGGCCGGCGCATCCTCGAATTGCTTGCGCGCCTGTCCGAAAGCATCGGCTACGAACTGGAAACCGAGCAATACGAACCGATCCTGGGCGAAGTCGAACTGGACGACGGCGGTACCACGCTAAGCGCACAAGGCTGGTGCGAAGGCTTTTCGCGCGGCGTGGATCTGCGCGCGCGTCTGTGGGAAGCGCGTCTGGGCGTCGATTCGCATCTGACGCAGCTGCTTTCGCCGATCATGGCGTTGGCGGTGCAGGAAGGCGTGTTCGCAACCGATGCCGAAATCGAACCGCTGACCGAGGCCGAATACGACGAGTGCCTGGCGCAGTTGCCGAACTCGATCGAAGCGGTCGCGCAGTACTGGTCGGAACAGCCGCCGACCGCAGACGAGCTGACGCGGCGGGCCACGCCTGCCGACTCCAGTGCGATACCGCCACGCAAGCGCGGTGGACATTGGCTGCATTGAAGCAACGCAGCTTGCAGATCGATTTTTGACGTTTACTTGCCGATGCAAAACGTCGAAAAAATCACGCCCAACAAATTGTCGCTTGTGAACTGACCGGTAATATCACTCAGGTGCAGCTGCGCCTGGCGCAATTCTTCAGCGGCCAGTTCACCGGCGCGGCATTGCAGTTGTTGCGCAGCCTGCTGCAAATGTTCGGCAACCGCTTCCAGCGCCTGCACATGCCGTGTGCGCGCGCTGAACGTGCCTTGGGCGCCGTCGCCGCGGCCGGCCAGACGTGCCAGATGCGAACGCAAAAAGTCCAGGCCGTCGCCGCGCTGTGCAGAAAGATAAATATGCGTTTGTGCATCTTCACCACGGTCCACATGTGCGCTTTCGCCGGAAAGATCGATCTTGTTGTGCACGACGAGGCGCGTTGCGCCCACCGCACATTCATCGAGCAAGCCGCTATAAGCATCGGCGCGTTCGCTGTCGGTGACGAGCACGGCGACATCAGCACGGACCAGCTCGGCGCGTGCGCGGCGCATGCCCTCCTGCTCGACTTCATCGTCCGATTCGCGCAGGCCGGCAGTATCCACTAGCGTCAATGCGATGCCGTCCAGATTCACGCTCTCACGCAGCACGTCGCGTGTAGTGCCGGGAGTCGCAGTAACGATCGCGCGCGCGCTTTGCGCCAGCGCATTGAGCAAACTGGACTTACCCGTATTCGGGCGGCCGACGATGACCACGTGCAGGCCGTCACGCAGCACTACGCCTCGGCGCGCGGCGGCAAGCAGGCTGGCGCATCCGGTTTGTAGCGCGGTGAGTTCCTCGTTCAGTCGCGGAGCGCCGAGAAAATCGATTTCCTCCTCGGGAAAATCCAGCCCTGCTTCCAACCACGCCCGCAGCTTCACCAACGCGTCGAATTGCGCGCGGATAGATCGAGAAAATTCACCCTCCAGACTGCGTAAGGCTGCGCGCGCAGAGACTTCGGAACCGGCGGCGATGAGATCGGCGATCGCTTCGGCCTGCACCAGATCAAGTTTGCCGTTGAGAAAGGCGCGTTCGGAAAACTCGCCAGCGCGCGCCGGGCGCGCACCAAGTTCGCAGGCGCGGCGCAACAGCAAGTTGAGCACCACGGGACTTCCGTGCGCGTGCAGCTCAAGTACATCCTCGCCGGTGAACGAGTGCGGAGCCCGAAAGAATACGGCCAGCGCGCTATCCAGCGCGGCGCCATTGGCATCGATAAATGTGCAAAAGTAGAAAATGCGTGGTCGCGGAGTTTTCCCGGTCAGCTCGTGCGCGATCGCTAGTGCGCGCGGCCCAGACACACGCACGATACCGATGCCACCAGCACCCGGTGGTGTAGCGATTGCGGCAATGGTGTCGGTATCGGCCATCGCCGCATCAGCGGGCTTTCGCCTCCGCGGCCTCGATCCGACGCGTGATGATCCACTGTTGCAGCAGGCCCAAACCGCCGTTAACCGCGTAGTACAGCACCAGACCGGACGGGAACCAGAAAAACAACACGCTGAACGCAAGCGGCATGAATTTCATCATACGTTGCTGAGCCGGATCCATGCCCGGGCTTGGCGGTGTGAGCAACATGGCGCCGCCCATGATCGCGGCGTTGAAAATCGGCAGGATGTAGTACGGGTCCGGCGCGGACAAGTTCTGGATCCAGCCGAAAAACGGCGCCTGGCGCAGTTCCACGCTTTCCAGCAGAACGTAGTACAGGGCGAAGAACACCGGGATCTGGATCAGCGTCGGCAGGCAGCCGCCGAGCGGATTGATCTTTTCCTTCTTGTACAGCTCCATCGTCGCTGCGCTGAGCTTCTGCTTGTCGTCGCCGTAGCGCTCCTTCAGTGCTTGCATGCGCGGCTGCAACTTTTTCATCTTCGCCATCGAACGGTATTGCGCCTCGCTGACCTTGAACAAGGCCAATTTGAGCAGCAACACGAGCAGGATGATGGCCAGACCCCAGTTGCGCACGAACGCATGCAGTTGCAGCATCACCCAATGCAACGGCTGCGCGATCGGCGTGAGCATGCCGTAATCGGCGGTCAGCGCCAGACCTTGAGCGATGCCTGCGTTGGCGATGGCATCGAGCTGGCCGAGCAGGGTCGGGCCGATGTACAGGTGCGCGTCGATACGCCGCGTCTGCCCCGGCGCAACCGTGATCGCAGGCGACAGCGTGCGCACCAGATAGCGCGGCGCCGCGCCTGCTGTTTCCACGACGGCGCTCGAATACGTGTCGGTTTCGCTCTTGTCCGGAATCCAGGCACTGAAGAAATAGTGTTGCAGCATCGCCACCCACCCGCCCAGAATGTTGCCGCCGAGCGGTTCCTTGGCGAACTTGTCGAACGGCAGCTTCTTGAACTTGTCCTGCGGGCTGTACCAGGCCGCGCCGACATAGGCGTAGCGTTCGGGATTGTTGAATCCCGTCACCGCCACAGGGGCCACGCGCTGCAGCTGGCGGTATTCGTTACCGGACCATGCTGTGCTGCCGGTATTGGTGATTTCGTCGCGGCTTTCGATCAGGTAGCTGTCGCGATGGAAGATGTAGGTTTTGGTCACTTGCACGCCGGCGGCATCCGACCAGGTCAGCGGCACTTGCAGAGTATCGGCGCCAGGCGCGAGCGAGTAGTCGCTGCGTGCGGACTGGTACATGGCCAGGTGATCCGGCGCCGCACCGGTGTTGCTGACCAGTCCGGTTTGCGCCACGTAGAAGGTTGCCGCCGAGTTGTCCAGCAAGCGCACGGGAACGTGTTTGTGTTCGGCATCGGCCGGATAGGCGAGCAGATCCGCTTGCACGATCGCTCCGCCGCGCGTATCGATACTCAATCGCAGCACGTCGGTGTGTACCGTGACCGTCGCCGCCGATGCGTCGACTGGCGGCGTCGGGATGCGGGGCGCCGGGCTTGTGCTCGGCGCTGCCGGACTGGCGCTGGCCGAGGGAATTTCGCCGCTGCTTGCCGGTGACAGCGGCACGTTCGTCGCGGCGCTGACCGGTTCTGGTTGCGGCGCTGGTTTGCTGGCGTAGTCTTGCTCCCACGCCTGCCACAGCAGCAGCGCGACGAACGCCAGGGCGATCAGAAGTAGGGAACGGGTCGTGGGCATGGGCTGGATTCGATTGGAGCCGCAGCGGATGCACGGCAAGGACAGAGTATGCGGCCGCGCGGCGCCGCGGTGCGGTGTTTCACGAGGCGCGCATTGTGCCGGCTGCGCGTGCGTCATTCAATGGCGGCGCGGCCAGCGCTTGCCACAACATCAGCAGTTCGGCACGCAAGGCCGCATTGGTTTGCGTGGCGGCGAACGTGCGCGCAATCACCAGAATGTCGAGGTCCGGCAGGCGCGCGCGCTGCAAGCGAAAGCTTTCGCGGATCTGGCGACGAATACGGTTGCGCATCACGGCGAGTTTGGATACGCGGCGCGATACGGCCATGCCCAAGCGCGCACCGGCCATATCGCGCGGACGATACTGAATCACGAAGCTGGATGAACGGTGGCGCCGACTCGATTCGCGCAGGGCGGTGTAATCGCCCGGCCGCGACAGACGAGCGCTACGCGGATGGCGTATCGCCACGTGGATGCCGATCAACTGGTTTGTGCGAACAGGGCAACCCGCCGCATGGGCCGTTATTACGGGATCAGGCGCTTGCGGCCCTTGGCGCGGCGCGCATTGATCACACGGCGGCCACCGCGAGTCTTCATGCGCGCGCGAAAGCCGTGCGTGCGTGCGTGCTTGAGATTGCCGGGCTGGAAGGTGCGTTTCATGACGTTGCCCTGGAAGATAAATCGTAAATGGTCTGTAAGGATATTGGAAAATGTGTATTTTTGTCAACGAATCCCTGCTTGGCGTGCCGCGCGTCGAGCGCTAGACTGCGCCATCCGCCGATGAACTTGCGGCGGATGTAGCGGAAATCCCCATGAACAAATTGTGGCGGCGCTGCCTGGAACGCCTGGAAGGCGAACTGAGCGTCGAGGATATGCATACCTATTTGATGCCCTTGCAGGCCAGCGAGGACGGCGACCGCCTGCGTCTGCTGGCTCCGAATGCGTACACGCTCGACGCCGTGCGCGTCAGGTTCCAGGCCCTGATCGAGCGTACGCTGCATCACCTCAACGGCGCGCCGGTCGCGCTGCGTCTGGAAGTCGGCGCGCTGGCGAGCCGTCGCGGTGGCGACAAAGTCGCCACGCGTTCGAGCTACGACGTAGCCGCCGAATTCGATCACAATCTCGATCCGCACTACACCTTCGACACCTTCGTCGAGGGCAAATCCAATCAGCTCGGCAAAGCCCACGCCATGCAAGTGGCGATGAATCCGGGCCGCGCTTACAATCCGCTGCTGCTATATGGCGGCACCGGTCTGGGCAAGACCCATCTGATGCACGCGGCCGGTAACCTCATGCGCGCCAAGAATCCGGCGACACGGGTGCTGTATCTGCGCTCGGAGCAGTTCGTCAGCGCGATGGTGCGCGCCTTGCAGCAGAAGGGTATGGACGATTTCAAGCGCCGTTTTCGCGACGTGGACGCGCTGCTCATCGACGATATCCAGTTTTTCGCCGGCAAGGATCGCACCCAGGAAGAATTCTTCCATACCTTCAACGCTCTGTTCGAGAGCAAGCAGCAGATCATCCTCACCTGCGACAAATATCCCAAGGAAGTGGATAACCTCGAACCGCGGCTGAAATCGCGTTTGGGTTGGGGTTTATCCGTAGCGATCGAGCCGCCGGATTTCGAAACGCGTGCGGCCATCCTTCTGAGCAAAGCAGCAGCGCGCGGACTGGACATGCCGGAGCCGGTGGCATTCCTGGTCGCCAAGCGCATGCGCTCGAATGTGCGTGATCTGGAAGGCGCCCTGAACACGCTCGCTGCCCGCGCAAATTTTCTGGGTGCGCGTATTACTGAGGATTTCGCCCAGGAAACGCTACGCGATCTGTTGACCGTCCACAGTCAGGCGATCACCTTGTCCAACATCCAGAAAACGGTGGCGGACTACTACCAGATCAGTCTGCCGAATCTGCTCTCAACCAGTCGCAGCCGTTCGCTGGCGCGGCCGCGGCAGATGGCGATGGCACTGGCCAAGGAACTTACTGAACACAGTCTGCCGGAAATCGGCAAAGCGTTCGGCGGGCGCGACCACACCACGGTACTGCATGCCTGCCGCACCATTCGAGACCTGCGCCAGAGCGAGCGGAAACTGGATCAGGACTGGGATAAATTGCTGCGCACGCTGACCGGCTGAACTGCGCTGGTGCAGCGTTTGTGGATAAGTTGTGCAACAATGCGGACGCGCAAACCATCCACAGGAATGAAGGATTTTGCCAACAGGTAAATGCCGCAAGTAGCATGTGTAACAAGTTGATTTTAAAGCAATTAAATTAGTATCCCCGAATTCACAGCACCTATAACAGCTCTTTCCTACTATCCATCGATCTAACGGAAAACGCCATGCACTTCAGTATTCAGCGCGAAGTCTTGCTAAAGCCCTTGCAACAGGTTATTGGCGTGGTCGAACGGCGGCAAACCTTGCCGGTTTTGTCGAATCTTCTAGTTGTCTCCGGTTCCGGGCGCGTGAGCTTTACCGGCACGGACCTGGAAGTGGAAATGTCTGCAAGCGTCGAATCTGCCGATGCGGATTCGGGTGAAGTCACGATACCGGCGCGCAAGCTGTTTGATATCTGCCGAGCCCTGCCCGATGGCAGCAAGATCCAATTCAAGCTCAATGGCGACAAGGTAACGGTGAGTTCCGGCCGCAGCCGCTTCACGCTCGCCACACTTGCGGCAAGCGAGTTTCCGGTGATCGAGAATATTGAAGTGGTGGAACGGGTCAGTTTGCCCAAAAACACGCTTAAGGAACTAATGGATCGCACCGCGTTTGCAATGGCCAATCAGGATGTCCGCTACTACCTCAATGGCATGTTGTTGGATCTGCGCGGCTCGTCCTTGCGCTGCGTGGCTACCGATGGTCATCGTTTAGCTCTGGCGGAAACCGAACTCGATGGCGGCAACGCGGCACAGCGACAGATCATCATTCCGCGCAAAGGCGTGGTTGAGTTGCAGGGTATGTTCGAATCGGGGGAAGGCGAAGTGGAATTGCAATTCGGACGCAATCACCTGCGTGTGCGTCACAACGACGTGACGTTTACCTCCAAACTCATTGATGGTCGCTTCCCGGACTACGAAGCGGTCATTCCGATCGGCGCGGACAAGGAAGTACATATCGCACGCGAGGCACTGCGCGGCGCTTTGCAGAGGGCGGCGATCCTGTCCAACGAGAAGTATCGCGGCGTCAAGCTCGACGTCAGTCCGAATAAGCTTCGCATCGTGGCACACAATCCGGAACAGGAAGAAGCCGTCGAGGAACTGGAAGTGCGCACGGGAGTGAACGATCTCAGTGTCGGCTTCAATGTCAATTACCTGCAGGATGCGCTTAATGCCCTGCAGGGCGAGGATGTGCTGTTGTGTCTGCGTGACGCCAATTCGAGCTGTCTGCTGCGCATGCCGGCTAGCGAGCAATCGCGGCATGTGATCATGCCCTTGCGCCTCTGACGCGCGGCCACATCGCTGCGTTGGGCGAACCGTGCGATTGGCGCAGTTGCACATTGAGAATCTGCGCAATATCGCTGCGCTGGAGGTGGCGTTGGCGTCAGGCCTGAATTTTTTTGCTGGCCCCAATGGTGCCGGCAAAAGCAGCATTCTGGAAGCGGTGTACCTGCTGTCACACGCACAAAGTTTCCGTGCCGGCGCGCCTGACGACTTGATCCGGCGCCGGCAATCGCGCTTGGCAATGGCAGCCACCATCTTGCACTCCCGCGGCGAACATCGGGTCGCCTTGATCCGCGAAGACGGGCATTGGCAGGGCCGATTGGATCAAACCGACGTGTCAAATCTTGGTCAGGTACTTTGCCAAACCGCCGCAGTAAGCTTTGAACCGGGAAGTCACGAACTGGTTTCCGGAACAGGGCGCGAACGCCGACGCTTTCTGGATTGGGGTGTGTTCCACGTGGAACAGGATTTTCTCGCTTCGTCGTCGCGCTACCGTCGCGCCTTGCGACAACGCAACGCGGCTTTGAAGCAAGGGGCAAGCGACTCCGAGCTGGCGGTCTGGGAGCAGGAACTGGGTCTATCTGCGGAGCCGGTGGAGCGGCTGCGCGTGAACTATTTTGTCCGCTTCGCGAACGCACTTGCCGAAGCCTTGTCCTGGTTTGTACCTGAGCTGGGACAAGCCTGTATCGAACGCAATCGCGGTTGGGGAGATGAGGCGTCGTTGCCGCAAATCCTGGAACAGCGGCGGGGGCACGACCGTGCGCGCGGGCACACCACGCGCGGGCCGCATCGGGCCGACTGGACGATCCGCTTTGCGGATGCTCCGCGCCGGGAGCAGCTGTCGCGCGGCCAGGAAAAATTGTGCGCCTTGGCTTGCGTGCTTGCGCAGGCGAGCGTCCACGCGGATACGCGTGGGGAGTGGCCCGTGGTGGTGTTGGACGACATGGCTTCGGAACTGGATGATGCCCATCAGCGCCGCGTGCTGGATTGGCTGGATCGTGGCGTCGAACAGGTGCTGATTTCCGGCGTCGATATTCCTGTGGCGATCCGCCAACGTTCTGTGCATCCGCAAGTGTTCCACGTGGAACATGGCAATCTGCGTGGCTTGCTATAATCCTCGGAACTTCGTTCCCCGACATCCAGGCGACCCCGGCCAACCATGACCGATACCCCGCAAAACCCGAATTCCGCCGATCAATACGACGCCAGCAAGATCAAAGTGCTCAAAGGCCTGGAGGCGGTACGCAAACGCCCCGGCATGTACATCGGCGACACTGACGATGGCACTGGCCTGCACCACATGGTGTTCGAAGTGGTCGACAATTCCATCGACGAGGCGCTGGCGGGATTCTGCGACCATGTAACGGTCTGCGTGAACCAGGATGGTTCGGTGACAGTGTCCGACAACGGCCGCGGCATTCCCACCGATATGCATGAGGAAGGGCGCTCGACCGCGGAAATCGTCATGACTGTGCTGCATGCCGGCGGCAAGTTCGACGACAACTCCTACAAGGTGTCCGGCGGCTTGCACGGTGTTGGCGTTTCCGTGGTCAATGCCTTGTCGGATCGCTTGTGGCTGACCATCGATCGCGATGGCTACCGCCACGAACAGGAGTACCACCTCGGTGAACCGCTGTATCCGCTCAAGCGTCAGGGCCCGTCGAGCCTGCGCGGCACCACCGTGCGCTTCAAGCCCAGCTCGGAGGTCTTCACAAATACGGAATACCACTACGATATCCTTGCCAAGCGATTGAGGGAATTGAGTTTTTTGAATTCAGGCGTGAAAATCGAGCTGATCGACGAGCGCGTCGGCAAGACCGACGTTTTCCAGTACGAAGGTGGTATCCGCTCCTTTGTCGAACATCTTGCGCAGCTGAAGACGCCACTGCATCCGAGCGTGATCACGCTTGGCGCCGGCCATGAAGGCACCTTGGTCGAGGTCGCGATGCAATGGACCGACGCCTACCAGGAAACCGTGTTCTGCTTCACCAACAACATCCCGCAACGCGACGGCGGCACGCATCTGGCCGGTTTCCGCGCCGCGCTCACGCGCACGCTTGGCAACTACATCGAAGCCAGCAACCTGCTCAAGTCGACGAAGGTCGTCTTGTCGGGCGACGATATGCGCGAGGGACTGATCGCCGTGTTGTCGGTGAAGATGTCGGATCCGAAATTCTCCTCGCAGACCAAGGACAAGCTCGTATCCAGTGAGGTCAAGGGCACGGTCGAGTCGATAGTCAACGCCAAGTTCGCCGAATTCCTGCAGGAAAACCCGTCCGCGGCGCGCGCGATCACGGCCAAGGTGGTCGACGCCGCGCGTGCGCGTGAAGCGGCGCGCAAGGCGCGCGAGATGACCCGACGCAAGGGCGCGCTGGATATTGCCGGCCTGCCAGGCAAACTCGCCGACTGCCAGGAAAAGGATCCTGCACTGTCCGAACTGTTCATCGTCGAGGGCGACTCGGCCGGCGGCAGCGCCAAGCAGGGGCGCAATCGCAAGACCCAGGCGGTGCTACCGCTCAAAGGTAAAATTTTAAATGTGGAAAAAGCGCGTTTTGATAAAATGCTGTCTTCGGCCGAGGTCGGCACCCTGATCACTGCGCTTGGCTGCGGCATCGGCAAAGAGGAATTCAATCTTGCCAAGCTGCGCTACCATCGCATCATCATCATGACCGACGCCGACGTCGACGGCTCGCACATCCGCACCTTGCTGCTGACGTTCTTCTACCGGCAGATGCCCGAATTGATCGAGCGTGGGTACGTCTATATCGGCATGCCGCCGTTGTACAAGCTCAAGCAAGGCAAGCAGGAACTGTATTTGAAGGACGACGCGGCGCTGCACGCCTATCTGGCCGCAAATGCGGTGGAGGGTGCGCAATTGCATCCGAGTGTGGATGCGCCGCCGCTGTCCGGCGTGGCGCTGGAAAAATTGTTGCTCGACTACCATTCCGCGCGTGAACAGATCGATCGACTCAGCCATCGCGCCGACGCGACTGTGCTCACGGCGATGCTTGATACCAAGCACACCGATACCGTTTGGATGCAAACTGATGCGGCACGGGCGTGGATCCAGCGTCTGACCGCGAAAATCAATGCGCGGGGTCTGGGCAAACCGGTGTATGCATTGAGCTTGCGTGCGGCGACGGCCGAGCATCCAGCCGCACTCGTCGTCGAACGCGAACATCACGGTCTGCGCGCGATCCAGGTCTTGCCTGCCGCGTTTTTCGCCAGTGCCGAGTTTCGCCCGATCCGCAATCTGGCCCAGCAGCTGGATGGTTTGATTCAGCCCGGGGCCAGCGTGCGTCGCGACAGCGCCACGACCAACGTTGCCGATTTCGCACAGGCCTGCGCATGGTTGCTGGAGCAGGCGAAAAAAGGCCGCACGATCCAGCGCTTCAAGGGCTTGGGCGAGATGAATCCCGAGCAGTTGTGGGAAACCACGGTCAACCCCGAGACGCGCCGTCTGCTCCAGGTAAGCATCGAGGACGCCGTGGCCGCCGACCAGATTTTCTCCACGTTGATGGGTGACGTAGTCGAACCGCGCCGCGATTTCATTGAGCAGAACGCATTGCGGGTGGCAAATCTGGACGTATAAACGGCAGCGAAACCTTGAGCAAAATCGGCGATCTGGTTAACCTCGGTTTCCGGCGCTGCACGTTAGACTTGATGCTATAGCCATGAAGGAGAGGGTCATGAGCAAGAATCCGAAGCAGTTCATCCGTGCGGCGCTGTGCCTGTTGCTTGCGGCTTTGTTCGCCGCTGCCAGCCTTAGCGCACTGGCCAAGGACAAGAAAGAAGAAACCCGCTATCCGGATGCCGCGCGGCATGCGCCGAAGTCGGATCTTTCCAGTCCGTCGGATCAGAAAATGCTGCAGGCTGCAATCGATGCGGTCAACAGCGGCGATGACGCCAAGGCCCAGCAGGAAGCGCAGAAGGTCTTGGACTCGAGCCGCAGCAAGTACGCCAAGGGTATCGCCCTGCAGGTGCTGGCCAACCTCAAGTTCAATGCGCAGGATTACCAAGGTGCGATCGACACCTACAAGCAATTGCTGGATCTGAATTCGGTATCCAACGACACCTATTTCGATTCGATGTACAACATGGCTGCTGCCGACGTCGCAGCCGGGCAATACCAAGCCGCGCTGGACGAACTCAAGCTCTGGCGCGAACAGGGCAAGCGCGAAACGGCCGAATCCCACGCTCTGGAAGGCAACGCATATTACCGGCTGCAAAAATATCCCGAAGCGATCGCCGCGATGAAAAAGGCGATGTCGATGACCGACAAGCCCAAGGATTCGTGGAACAACATCCTCATGGCCAGCTACGCCGAAAGCGGGCAGGCCGGACAGGCGTCGGACGTGATTGACCAGCAACTGGCCAAGGATCCGACAAACAAGGCATTGGCGCACAACGCCTTGGTCGTCTACACCCAAGCCGGTCAGAGCGACAAGGCCCTGGCCTTGCTTGAGCGCGAACAGAAAGCCGGCATGATCAGTGACAACGACGACTACGTTTCCGCCGCCCGTTTCTACGCCAGCATTGCGCAGAACGAAGCCAAACCGGACATCGCGCTTAAGGGCGCGGATCTGCTCAAGGACGGACTGGCCAAAGGCATGGTGAAAGCCGATGCCGGCAACTACAAGCTGCTCGGCGATTCCTACATGATTGCGCAAAAGGAAGATCAGGCACTGGCCGCATATGGCAAGGCTTCGCCCTTGGCGAATAATGGCGATATCGACTATGTGCGCGCGGAAATCCTGGGTTCGCAAACCGAATGGGCGCAGGCCCGCGACGTGCTGCAGAAAAGCATTGCACGCGGAGTCACCCACAAGGGCAAGGCGTACTTGCTGCTCGGCAAGCTCAATCTCGGGCTCAAGGATCGTGCCGCTGCCAGGGCCGCTTTCCTCAAGGCTGTGCGAGATGACGAGACACGCGACGATGCGCAGGCACAACTGGCCAAGCTGGGTGGCAAGAAATGACAATGCGATAGCGCCCGATTGCGGCGCGGCGTGCGTTTTGGATTAGAGTATCTATACAAACCCGGGGCGCTGGTGTAATTTAGCGCGCCCCCATGCAACGACAACCCCCTGCACGGCTACCCTCCGGGCGCAGACGTGCGGGAAGCAACGGACGAAGACTGGTTCAAATCGATGGCGCCCGACTCCTATCAAGTACAAAGCGAGCCGTTCAACTGGAGGCGCACCATCGGCTTTGCCGCGACGTTTGCGCTGCATGCGTTTGCATTGATGATGTTGCTCGCTCCGGTAACTCCACCGCAAGCCAAGGACAAGACCAAGGACAACGTGGTTACGGTTGAGTTCATCCCGCCACCGCCACCGCCGCCACCGCCACCGCCACCGCCACCGGAGCCGCCGAAGAAGCCGCCGCCGAAGATCATCGAGCACATCAAGCCGCCGCCGATCGCGCCGCCGCCGCCGCCGGCCCCGGTGGAAGCGCCGCCGACACCGATGTCGATTCCGATGCCGCCCGCGCCGCCGGCCCCGCCACCGCCGCCGCAGGACATTGCGCCGAGCGAGAACATCAGTTACCGCAAGCTGCGCCCACCACGCTATCCGCCGATTGCGGTGCGCGAACACCATCAGGGCAAAGTGGTGCTCAAGGTGCTGATTGGCGTCGACGGTACGCCGAGGGAAATCACGGTGCAAAAGTCCAGCGGATACCGCGAACTGGATCAGGCCGCGGTTGCGGCGGTGAAGACCTGGACGTTCAATCCGGGTAGCCGCAACGGTAAATCGTACGAAGGGTATGCGCTGGTTCCGTTTGATTTCAATCTGAATGAGCTTTGATCGGCGGCGGGTAGCGCCCGACCGCAACTGGTGACACTATAGGCCTCTCACTTCAAGGGTAGCGTTATGTTACAAGATGCAGCTTCGACTCAACCTGCCGCCACCGGCAGCGTTCCACCGCCGGCCGATGTCTCCGCCGCCGTTACCGCAGCGCCTGCAAACCTGACCGCCGGTCATGGTGATGCCGCTGCCCTGACCCACATGGGCTTCGCCGATCTGGTCCATCACTTCGACTGGCTCAGTTGGCTGGTGTTCGTGGTCCTTGTGGTCATGTCCGTCGGCTCGTGGTTGTTCATCGTCATCAACGGCTGGCGCGTTTTCGCTATCCGTTCGCGCGCCGATCGCGTGCGCCACGTATTTTGGGATACGACCTCCGCGCAGGACGCTGTACGTACGATGGAAGAGCAGCCCAAATGGGAGCCGTTCTCCAAGATCGCGCTGGAGTGTGCCTCGGCCGCTGCGCACCATCAACGCCATGAAGGCAGCCGACTGGTCGAAGCGCTGAACCGCTCCGAATTCATCGACCGCGCCCTGCGTCAGGGTGTCGCGCGCGAGAGCGCTCGCCAGGAAGGCGGCCTGACTTGGCTTGCGACCACCGGTTCGACCGCGCCGTTCCTCGGCCTGCTCGGTACGGTGTGGGGCATCTACCATGCCCTGATCAACATCGGCGCATCCGGCAACGCCGGCATCGAAACCGTGGCCGGTCCGGTTGGCGAGGCGCTGATCATGACAGCGATCGGTCTGGGCGTCGCCATCCCGGCGGTGCTTGCCTACAACTTTTTTGTCCGTGCCAATCGCGTGACCAATGCCCAGTTCGACGAGTTCGCGCACGACCTGCACGATTTCTTCGCCACCGGTGCGCGCGTGGAAGCCGGTTCCATCCCGGTGATGGGATCAGGCAAGAACGCCACGGCCCCGAGGAAGTAAATCCATGTCGTTCAGTTCCGGCGGCAGCGAAGGCGGTGTGATGGCGGAAATCAACGTCACGCCGCTGGTCGACGTGATGTTGGTGCTCTTGATCATCTTCATGATCACAGCGCCACTGGCCGCGCACAAGATCAAGGTTGAGCTGCCGATCGCTAGTCTGGACAAGCCGCCCGACGAAGGCGCCAGTCATCCCATCACGCTGACCGTGAAGGACACTGGCGACCTGTATTGGGACGACGAATCGGTGACCGAGGCCGGCATGCAGGCGAAGCTGCGTGTAGCCGCGCAACGCCAACCACAGCCGGAACTGCAGATTCGTGCCGACAAGGACACCGAGTATTCTCTTATTTCCACGGTCATGGGTGATGCCAAGGCCGCGGGCATGGTCAAACTCGGCTTCATTACACAAGCGCACGCTGCTTCATCGCAATGACACCGCGCTGCCGGAAGGCGGCGCGGGATTCCGCATCGAGGTAACGCAACATGGCATTCACAACAGGTGGCGGCAGCGGCCCGATGGCCGATATCAACGTGACGCCGCTGGTCGACGTCATGCTCGTTTTGCTGATCATCTTCATGATCACCATGCCCCTGCTCTCGCACAAGATCCAGATCGACCTGCCGCAGCCGACGCCGCCGCCCGCGGTGCCGCCGCCGCCGCCGCCGGAACCGATCAAGCTCGCGGTGCAGTCCAATGGCCAGTTGTTCTGGAACGACGAGCCAATCAGTGAAGACGCCTTGCGCGCGCAGTTGCGCGTCACCGCGCAGAAGGATCCGCAACCCGAGCTCGATATCAAGCCCGACCGCACGGCGAAATACCAGCTCGTCGCCATAGTCATGGCTGACGCCAAGAACGCAGGCATGATCAAGATCGGTTTTGTATCGGCGGACCAGAACCAATAACTGGACGCGAAAATCCGCTAACCTGCGAACGCCGCGTACAGCAGCGCTCGCATTTCAAATGGTCAGAATTTTGCGATACGCGCGCACCGTAGGCGTGAGACCGGCATACAGCGCTTCGCCGATCAGGGCATGGCCGATCGAGACTTCTGCAAGCTGCGCAATCGCCGCCTTCAGTGTGGGTAAATTCGCTTGATCCAGATCGTGTCCGGCGTTGACCTGCAGACCTGCGCGGCGCGCGGCTGTTGCGGTTGCGACGCAGGCGTCGAGCTCACGTGTGTAATTGCCGCGCGCGAAGGCCGCTGCGTAGGGACCGGTATAGATTTCCACACGGTCGGCACCGAGGTCTGCGGCGCGCGCGACTTCCGTGCAGGCAGCGTCCACGAACAAACTCACGCGCGCGCCGCAGGCTTGCAGTTGTGCAATCAGCGGTTTGAGCCGCGCTGCGTCAGCGGCCAGATCGAAGCCATGATCGGAGGTGATCTGCGCATCGCCATCTGGCACCAGGGTGCATTGCGCGGGGCGGACTTCGCGCACCAGGGCGAGCAGTCCTGGATAGCCTGCGCGCACCGGTGCAAAGCCGTTGCCCTCGATATTCAGTTCGATTTGACCCGCGCATAGCGCGGCGAGCGCGTGCACATCTTCGGCGCGGATGTGCCGGCGATCCGGCCGCGGATGCACGGTGATCCCGTTGCAGCCGGCGTCGATGCAGGTCTGCGCCGCACGACAAACATTCGGTTCGCTGCCGCCGCGCGAATTGCGCAGCACGGCGATCTTGTTGACGTTGACGCTGAGCGCAGTCATGCGCTGAGCATACGCAAGCGCGGCGCGGCACGCTACTTCGCCGTAGGCAACCGGGCGGCGGTGCGTTCGGCGCCGGCGAGCGACACATTCACTTGATTTACCGTGCCATGTTCGTCGCGTACAAAATGCACTTCACACACACCGTGTGCACAGGAGAAACGATCCGGCGCGAAAGCGATCAGCGCAATGCGTGCCGATCCGGTCGGTTGCATGTTCAGATGGCCTGTGTCGAGCGCGACGCGCAACATGCTGTCTGCGTCCAGCCGATAATCGCCCGCGTATTGCGCGAGCGCCTGGGCGGTAAGCGTTAACGGCGTGCGCGACAGAACAGGAGCCCCCGCGCTCAAGCGCTGTGCGAGCACATTGGCGCCGGTTTGGTTGAGTAGTGCCGAGTCGACAGTTTGCGCCTGGCGCTGAAACGAAAGCGTGACCGTATCTGCCGCCGCGGCGAATACATCAATGCCGAGCGCATGTAGGGCCAGCGGAAACTGGCCGGGAAATTGCGCGCTCAGGCCGTCTGTGCCGGAGCGAACGACGAACGTGCCGTCGCCGCGGATCTGGTACAAACCCGGGTACGCCGCGAGCGCCGCGCCTGTGGGCACGACCGGTGGTGTAGGCAGCAAGGGTGGCGGCGGCTGAGCCTGCAGCCAGGCTATGCCGATCGCGCTCAGGTCGGCATCAGTGTTGCCGAGCAGAACCAATGCCTGCTGGCGGTCGGTGCGAAAGCCTAGAAACACGGAAAATCCGGCCGTGCGGCTGGCGCGCCAGACCAATGGCCAGGTCTGGTCGCCTGCGGCCACTTCCAGTGTGTTCCAGCCCAGCCCCGCGGATTGCCGCGCATCCGATTGCGGCTGGCGCGACAACAACAACGCCGCGCGCATTGGCGACTTGCCCGGCTGCAGCTGTTGCTGCAGGAATCCGAGCAGGTCCGGCAAAGTCGAACGCAGTCCGGCTGCGCCGTCGAGCGTGCCAAAATGCCAGTGCTTTGCGCCTTGGCCATGGCCGTATCCAGGCAGCAAATTCGGGCCATCATCGAAACCGGTGTGCGTCATGCCGAGCGGCTTGAGGATACGTACGGCAAGCAGCTCCGAGTACGGTTGCGCATAGGCGCGGCCGAGTGCGTAACCGAGCAGGCCCGCATCCAGCACCGAATAGGGATTGTTGCGCGCGGCAGATGATTGCTGATACCGGGCCAGAAACGCGAGCAGGTCCGCGACGTTGTAACCGGCGTACACGTCGGTTGCATCGGCGGGGAAAAGATTCGGCGGCTGTGCCGGCAAACCGGAATGATGCAACGCAAGGCGATTCAGTTCGAGCGCGCAGAGGGCAGAATCGGCACACACAAACCCGGGCGGGAGCCACTCGTGCAACGGTGAATCCAGGCGAACCTTGCGCTCATAGGCCGCCTGTGCAAGCAACAGGCCGGTGAAAATCTCGCTCGCCGCGCCGATCTCGAATGCGCTGTCCGCGCCGGGTTTGAGTGCGCTGCCGTAGTACCAGGTCTGCATCTGTCCGGCGTCGATCCAGCCGACAGCCAGTTCACGGTACAGACCGCTGTCCACGCCCTTCTGCAAGCTTTGCCGATACGCATCAGTCGCTGGTGTTTGCGCGCACACTGCGGCCGGCAGCAGCGCCAATAGCAGCAAGCATCGAGGATAGAGCGGGTACCGCCGGGCGGGGTTCACCGTGCAAGGATAGCCGATCGGAAACCGGGAGTAGCCACGTCCTTGTGGCGTCGTCCTGTGGGAGTGTGCGAAGTTCGACCGCTTAGCGTGCGATGAGTTCCGTTACGGGCAGCTTTCCGGAATCTCGCGCCAGATGACCGGATCCCAATACGCGCCGTGGGCAAAATCCGAGGCCTTGTCGACGTGCAGCTGCGCGGCAAGCAGGGCGGTGGTATTGGGCTTGATCGCCACGGTCAATTCCTTGTTGGTGTTGCGGCGCGAACGCAGGCTGGCGAAATCACCCACGCCCATGTGCTCGGTCGGAATATCTTCGGCAACCAGCAAGCGGTGCGTGCCGGCAGAGACGCGGAATGACGGAGTTCCGGTCGGGCCGGGGGTGACGCCATCGAGCAACAGAATGCGGGCGTGATACTGATGTTCACTGCGTGGCGCGACGTCGAACGTGCTGATGCGCCCGCAACCGCCACTGGTCGGTGGGTCGGCTGCGGCGGTATCCGCGCCGGATGCCTGCGCGAGTGCGGCGGTGGCGTGCAGCGGTGTGTTCATTGTCAGGGTCACTCCGTCGCGCAGCACGCGCAGGCGCAGCGGCGCGGTGTCCGGCAGACTGGCGACGCTTGAATTGAATGCTGCTGCGGCAAGCGCGTGGCCGTGCTCGTCCGCGCCGAGATTGGTGAGCGCGGTGTCATTGACCGAGACGAGCACGTCACCAGGACGCAGCCCGAGCTGATCGGCGATGCTGCCGGGTGTAGCGCCGAGCACCGGCAGTCCGTTGTGCGCGTGCTGCGCACTGGAGGAATCCACCACCAGCCCGAGTGCGTCGCCCTCGGGCGCCGCCGCCGCCACGGCGGTGATTGTCAACGATACGAACAATGGCAACACGATGCGCAGCTTCATGAGAATGCCTCAGATAGTGGTGGGAGGGTTTGGCGGACGGCGCACCGACAGCAGCGCACTGAGCAATTGACTGCGGCGTTGCCATAAGGCGGCTACATCCGAGGCGGGTGCGCCGCGGTCATAGGTGGCTTGCAGATCCCGGTCCAGGCGGGCCAACTCGGATTCAGCCAATCGCGCCATCGGACTGCTGTTGACTGGCATGGGCAGCGCATCCAGCTGCAACTCCAGGGCTTGTGCGCGCGCGCGCCAGTCAATGGTCGGTACGACCGCACGCCGCCATGTCGGCAACGTCATCGCCACGGTGGCGATCAGCACCAGCATTGCGGACGCGGAGGTCAGGCGCCGTCGCCGTTGCCGCGCGCGGTGCGCACCGGCGATACGCGACCATAAATCCGGCGAGGGGATGTGTGCGGCCGCCGCCGGCAGGCGCGCGGCCAGCTCGCGGAAAGAAAGTCCGGTTTCGTTCATGATGCTACCCGTGATGGTGACGGCGCGGCGAGGGCATGCAAGCGCTTGAGCGCGCGCGCGAGTATGGATTTGGAATAACTTTCGCTCTGGCCGAACCGCCGGGCCAATTCGGCGTGGGTAAATCCTTCCAGTTCGTGCAGCACGACGATCGCGCGTGCTCGCGGCGGCAGCAACGCGAGCAGGGCGTCGGCATCGAGCAAGCCGGCGTTATCGTTGCCGGGTGCGACCGGTTCCAGCAAGGTGTCGGCGTCGAGATCGACCAGATGTCGCTGGCGACGCAACCAGTCGATGCCGGCATTGGCGGTCAAACGCTTGAGCCAGGCACCGAAAGGCGCTTCGCCGCGATAGCTGTGGATCATGTCCATCATTTTCAGAAATGCCTCGTGCACCAGATCTTCGGCCGACTGGCGCTGTCCGGTCAGGCGCAGCGCGAGCTGGAAACAGGCGCGGCTGTAGCGCCGGTAGATATGCTCGAATGCCGCCATGTCGCCACGCTGGGCGCGCGCGAGGATCATCGCGTCGATGTCCTGGGCGAATCCCGAGGCAAGCCTGTCGTTCACTGATTGCCAAGACGCAGCGTGCGCGAGAAACGTCGCAAGCGTTACCAGCGCAGCAGCTGCACCTGGGTGACGCGGTTGCGCGCGAGGGCAAACACCGCGTCGCCGCCCGCGCGGATGACGCGAACCTGCACGCCATTGGCATCGGCGGAAACGACGAAGCCTTCGATGTTTTTGCTGCCCAGCGTGATCAGACGCACATGCCGTCCGGTCAGTTCCGGCAGTCGGGAAAAATCGACGACGCTATAATCCTTCCTTTGAGGGGCGGTTTCCGGCAACGGCTCGATCAAACCCGGTTTCCAGATCAGCGCAAGTTCGGCGCTGGTCGGCCCGGACGCGGAAGCCGCCAGCGGAGCAAGGGGGGCAACGTGGATTTCCGGCTCAGACGCCGCTTGCGGATTTTGCGGTTGCGGCAACCGGGCCTCGGCGCGATCCAGATAATTGGGCGTTTCGACAAGGTGCGGCAGCGGCAGGGGTTCTTGCGGCCGCGGGTTCGGTGTCTGGGTCGCGGCGGGTATGGGTGCTGGTTTGTCAGCCGTGGTGACGGGCGTGGCGTGCGCTGCCACTGCGGGTGCTGGGGCAACGTCTACCGGCGGCCGCGTGGCCACTGGTGCAGGCGGCTTGGGTTGGGCACTCACCGGCGCCACTAGCGCCGTCGCAAGGTTGCTGGGCGACACATTTGGCGGCACGTTTGCCGGCGCTGCGGTTGTCGTCGGTACGATTTCCGGCGCCGGGCTGAACGTCAGACGCAGCATGACCGGCGGACGATCCTGATAGCGCGCGGTGACATTGAGCTGGCGCAATAATTCGTCGCGCGGGATCGCATCCCATGCGCTGGGTGTAAAGCCGGGATTGGGCAGGCTTAGCACACTCATCTGCCCACCCTGCAACACCAGGGTGCGGTAAAGACGCTGCACTTCGTCGCCTGGCTGGATCCGGTCTTGTTGCAGCAAGGCACGCACGGCGGCGATGTGGCGATCGGCGAATTGGGTAAGCGGCAAATGCTCCGCCGCGGCGCAGTACCGCGCGCGCTGCCGGGCGAAGCCCAGATCCGTGTAGCTGGCGGACAATTGATCCGCATGCGCCTTGTCCAAGAACCCGCGCGTCAGTGAAGTCGCCGGTTCAAAACGGCTCAACTGCGCTTCGAGCGCAAGCGCGGCGAAGCCCGGAGCAGACAAGCTCAGCGTCGCATCCAGGCTGTGCCGATCAGGGTTGTAATGGTACGCGAGTCGTTCCTGCGCAGGTGCCGAGGCGTGGATTCCCATGCGCTGAAAATCGGCGGCGCCCAACTGCGATGCGCAGCCGGCAGAAGGAAACAGGGTGAACCGGGTCGAGTCCAGCCACAGTGGATTCAGCCACGGCTCGGGCGGCAGGCTCAAGCCGGTCGCGGTGATGCCCAACTGTGCGGGCAGGGTGGTGTCGTGCGTGAGTGCGTGTCCGAGCAGCCAGAGCAAACCCGGAGAATCGACGATTACATAGTCGGCCCGATAGATCCGGTGCGCACCCTTTGGTGCCACCCGCATGTCGCTCAGGCCTACGCTGCCGTCGAGTCCTGCGGTCAGGCCGTCGTACTGGATCTGTGCGTACGGTTCGAGCGCGACAACTGCGCGCTGCACCACCTGCCCGGCAACGTACCAAGCCAGCAACTTCAGAATTCCGGCCAGCAAGACCGCCGCCAGCACCAGGTTACGCAACAACTTCCACATGTTCGGGACTCGTGCGCAGAACCCGAAACTTAGCCCGATTCCGGTTGCGGGGCAATGGGCCGATCAGCAGCCGGCGACGAAAGCGCGCACTGCGCAGTCGGCCCCGCGCCAGACCACGGCGCCGATATGTGCTGCCGCCGGGGACAATGGCAGCAGGCGCCAGCCGCCGGCGGCCGGCGTTATGATCGCGCCATCGAGGCCAATGGCGAATTCGAGTTGCGCCAGCCCATGCGCGATGCCCAGACCCAGCACCTTGAGCGTGGCTTCCTTGGCGCACCACAGGCGCAGGAATACGTCATCGCGCCGGGGCCCGGGCAGGGCCGCGAGCGCGGCGGCCTCGGCTGGGGAAAAAAATCTTCGCGCCAGTTCCAGTGCGCGAACGCGTCGCTGTGCGCCCTCCAGATCCACACCCAGCGGCACGTTGCGGCTGACTCCGAGCAGCATGGCGCCGTGGGTGTGCGCCAGATTGAACTCCAGCGCCGCGCCGACAATGCGCGGTTTGCCCCGATCGCCGCGTTCGATGCGCAGCGCGCCGGCAACGCCGCCCAGATAAGCGGCGAGCAAATCGCGTACCGGCCCGGATTCCGCCCCCTGGCCGGATATTTCCCATTGTGGAAAAAACCACAAGTGGATTTCATCGCGCGCCAGCGGCTGCGGCGGGCGCGCGGGGACAAAACACGCGACGGACAAAGCAGCCGGATTCACCGGACCATCCGGGTGTCCACCAGGTGCCGCACCACCGATGGGTCGGCCAGCGTGGAGATATCGCCGAGCTGATCCGGTGCGTTTTCGGCGATCTTGCGCAGGATGCGGCGCATGATCTTCCCCGATCGCGTCTTCGGCAGAGCCGGCGCCCATTGCAGGTAATCCGGCGTAGCGATCGGTCCGATCTGCTTGCGTACATGTCCGATCAATTCACGGCGCAAGTCATCGCTAACCGTTACGCCGGCCTTGAGGGTGACATAGGCGTAAATGCCCTGCCCCTTGATGTCGTGCGGATAGCCGACCACGGCAGCCTCGGCCACACTCTGATGCGACACCAGGGCGCTTTCCACTTCGGCGGTGCCGAGGCGGTGGCCGGAGACATTGATCACGTCGTCCACGCGGCCGGTGATCCAGTAGTAGCCATCCGCGTCGCGGCGTGCGCCGTCGCCGGTGAAATACATGCCGGGATAGGTCTTGAAATAGGTGTCGATGAAGCGTTGATGATCGCCGTAGACGGTGCGCATCATGCCCGGCCATGCATCGCGCAGCACCAAATTACCCTCGCATTCCCCATCCTGGATATTGCCCTTCGCATCGACGATGGCCGGTTGCACGCCGAAGAATGGCTTCGTCGCTGAACCCGGTTTTTGTGCGATCGCTCCGGGCAGCGGCGAAATCAAAATCCCGCCGGTTTCCGTCTGCCACCAGGTATCCACCACCGGGCAGCGGCCTTCGCCGACGACGCGCCAGTACCATTCCCAGGCCTCCGGATTGATTGGTTCGCCAACCGAGCCGAGCAATCGCAGCGACGTTCGTTTCCACTTCTTTACCGGCGCCTCACCCTCGCGCATCAGTGCGCGGATCGCGGTCGGTGCCGTATAGAACAAGCTCACCTTGTGCTTGTCGATCACCTGCCAGAAGCGGCCCGCATCGGGGAAATTCGGCACGCCTTCGAACATCAGCGAGGTGGCGCCGTTGGCGAGCGGTCCGTAGACGATATAGCTGTGCCCGGTGACCCAGCCGACATCGGCGGTGCACCAGTAAATGTCGTCTTCGCGCAGATCGAACACGCATTCGTGCGTGTACGCGCAGAACACGCCATAGCCGCCGGTGGTGTGCAGTACGCCCTTGGGTTTGCCGGTCGAGCCCGAGGTATACAAAATGAACAGCGGATGTTCTGCGTTGACAGGCGTTGGCGCGCAATCCATATCCTGCGCGGCGACCAGTCCATCCCAGCTGCGATCGCGCGGCGCTTGCATCGGTACGGGCGTGCCGGTGCGTTTGACTACGAGCACGGTTTCCACGCTGGTCGTGTCGGGCCGAGTCAGTGCCTCGTCCACATTGACCTTGAGCGGCACCTTCCTGCCGCCGCGCAAGCCCTCGTCGGCGGTGATTACCACCTTCGATTGAGAGTCGGCAATGCGCCCTGCCAGTGCATCCGGCGAGAAACCGCCGAATACCACGGTGTGCACCGCGCCGATGCGCGCGCAGGCGAGCATCGCCACCGCCGCTTCCGGAATCATCGGCAGATAGATGCACACGCGATCGCCCTTGTTTACACCGAGATTCTTGAGCAAATTCGCCGCGCGACAAACTTGCGCATGCAACTCGCGGTAACTGATTGCGCGCGATTCGGTCGGATCATCGCCTTCCCACAGGATCGCAGTTTTGTCGCCGCGCGCGTCCAAATGCCGATCCAGGCAGTTCGCGGCCAGATTCAATTCGCCGTCGGCGTACCAGCGGATATGCAGATTCTTCGTGTCGAAAGAAACGTCGCGCACTTGGGTGTACGGGTGCGACCAGTGCAGGCGCTTGCCGATGCGACCCCAGAAGCCGGCTGGGTCGCGCAACGATTCGGCATGGAGCTTTTCGTAATCGTCCGCGCGGATACGGCTATGCGCGGCGAAGTCGGCGGCAACCGGATGGATCGAAGCCATGGCAATCCTCCACAGACAATAACCATAGTTGTGTCGATAGTGCAACGCCGCCGCGTTGGCGACAAGCGCTGCGTGCATGCGTCATTGTCGGGCAAAAAACAAAAAAGGCCGGACGCGTACGCATCCGGCCCCAAGTGCGCGCGCTGACCCAGCGCGTTCAGGCGCGTTTTATCAAGCCGATGATGATCAACAGGATGATTGCGCCGATTGCCGCGTAGAAGATGCTGCCCAATATGCCGGTCAAGCCCAGATTCAATCCCGGCAACAACCAGCCGGCGATGAATGCGCCGACGATGCCGACCACGATATTGCCAATCAGGCCAAAGCCGACGCCGCGTACGATCAGGCCGGCCAGCCAACCGGCGACCGCGCCGATCAGCAGGAACACGATGATTGCTTCCAGTGTCATGGGATGCTCCAATGCAGAGCGATCAGGACGACCGCGATCTGATTGTGTGTCAGTTCCGTCGCGACGTCAGCACGCAATGCAACATGGGCGACGCGAATGCTCAGGCGCTGATTTGTGGCGGACGGTCTGTCGCCGGTTTGCGCATACTCGCGCGCAACGCGGCGATGTCCTTGTCGGTGAGCAGGGTGGAGTCCGGACGAGTGTTCGCGGCGACGCGCGCGGCGGCGAACGCGAAGAATGCGGCGAGCAGAAAAACGAATCCAAGCACAAAACCCAGACCCATCAAGCCGGGCGTCTTGGCGGAAAATCCCAGCGCGAAACCGGATACGGCGATCAACAGCAATAGCCAGCGCATGACCTTGGTTTCTCCCAAACGATCTGCCGCGATCCTGCCACAGTCGCGAATCGGGTGCGAGCGGCCACCGCCGGAATGTCGCATCGTGCCGATGGGCGGCATTGCGTTGCGGCGCGTAGAATCGCCACAATTTCGCACTCGCGATGGGGGGCAATCCATGGAAAACTTGCAATCGCTGGCGCTTGCCGCGGGTTTGGCATGGGCCAGCGGCATCCGCCTGTACGCGGCAATTTTCCTCGTCGGCCTGCTCGGGCGCCTGGGCTATGTGCACCTGCCGCAGCATCTGGGGCTGCTGGAACACAACTGGGTACTGGTTGCCTCCGGTCTGATGCTGCTGGTCGAATTTGCGGCGGACAAGATTCCCGGGTTCGATTCGGTGTGGGATTCGATCCACACCTTCATCCGAATCCCGGTCGGCGCGCTGCTCGCCTGGGGCGCGCTCGGCGACGCCGCGCCGGATGTACAGATGGCCGCGGCGATCCTCGGCGGCGCGATCGCCGGGGGCACGCATCTGGCCAAGATGGGCACGCGTGCGGCGATCAACACATCGCCCGAGCCGTTCAGCAACTGGACCGCCAGCTTCGGCGAGGACGGCATTCTGCTTGGCGGCTTGTGGCTGATGTTCGCGCACCCATTGGTGTTTCTGCTGCTGCTGGCGATCTTTCTCGTCTTGCTGATCTGGCTGCTGCCGAAATTGCTCCGCTTCCTGCGCGGCATCTGGCACCGGATCTCGCGCAGCAAAGCCGGGACGGTGCAGGCGCGGTAGCGGCCCGCGCGACACTTCGCATTACGGTTTGGCGGATTCGGGCTTTACCTTGCCTGCGTCGTCGCCGATTTTGATTGCGCCGATGCTGACTGTCGCCTTCCACTGCGAATCGCGTACGGCGAAATATTGTTTCGGGTCCCAACGGTCGAGGGCATACATTTCGTCGCTGCCACAACCGGCGACCGAAATATTCTGTCCGCCGATCACCGAACCGAGGGCGCAATTGGTCTTGGCCGCCGGATGCTCCATAAAAGGGGCAAACCCTGTATGCGAACCGGTGATCTGCATGCGGCCTAGGTTCAACTGCACGACCAGACGATGCTTGGCCACGGCGTCGCCGTACCTGGCTTCGATGTCGGTGCGGATCTTCTCGGCTTGTGCAAGCTGTTCGGGCGAAAGCTGCGCCTTGATGCGCTCACGGGTAGCGACGAACTGGGGATAGTTGCGTTCGGACGCGACCGCAAGCCAGGCATAGGCAGTGAGTGAGTCCTTTGGCACGCCTTCGCCGTTCGCGTACATCAAGCCGATGCACAACTGCGAAAGCTTGTCCGAATAATATGCGCCGATCTTGAAATACTTCATCGCGCCTTTGTAGGAATGGTGCGCGTACAGGCGCATGCCGATGAATTCACCGAACAGGTCCGGGTGAAACCAGGTGCTGGCGTCGTTCATCGCGCGCAGCACCTTCTGCACGTGGGGGTCCTTGAGTGGATTGTTGTCGGCGGTCTGGGCCGTCGAAATGAAGGCGCACAAGCAGGTGGCGAGGAAAATCGTTGGTCGAATGCGGTTAGGCATCAAAATTTCTCGTGGTAAAAAGCCTGCCATCACGAGCTGGCGGCTGCAAGGAGTCGCGCTGCTCCCCGAGCAGAAAGCGCGACAGCGAAATGCGAGTGGATGGGCGCGGCTTGGACATGGCACGACAGTTTAGAACGCAGCCGCCATTGTCGCATGCAGCCGCACGCTTGAGTGCGGCACGATCAGCGCAGTACTTTCATCGGCTTCACCGGTATGCCATCGCTCCACACGCCCATGAAGGTCTGTGCGGGGCCGCCGCCGAGAGCGGTGGCGCAAGCGCGGCCGTAAAACGCGCAGTCAGTTAGCGCGTCGAACAATTTCCAGGTGCCGTACCAATCCAGCGCATCGACACTGCCGGCATGCTCGAACTCGGGAATCAGCGCGCGCCGTGGCGGGCGTGCGTCAAGCGATGCGCCCGGTGCCGCGTGATTGGCGAGCAGTGGTGGCGAGCCGTGGTCGTCGCTTTCCAGTTCGAGCACGTTCTTGTTCGCGGCGGGCACGTGAACCGTGTCGGCGTAGAAGCTTAGGCCGAGAGACTCGTAGGCGCGATGGTCGTCTGCACCGACGACGACGAGCAATTTGGTCGACGCGGGCATGGACGAAAGATCGGTGTGCGGCACGGTCACGCGCTTGCGTCCGTCCTGGCTGCCGTCGCCCGGTTCCACCGGCATCACCGCGCGGAATACGGGTAGTTCCGAGGGTTTCGCCGCCGCCGCGATCTCCGCACTGAGCACGCCGCCGGCGGAATGGCCGACGATGGCGACACGATCCAGTTCGGGGCGGATTCGGGCCGCATCGTGTCCCAGATCGGCCAGCGCCGCGCGGATTCCGGCGATGGCGTTGGGCAGAAAATCGCCGCCGGGCGTGAGCAGACTGGCTTGATAATTCGGCCAGATCACGATGTTGCCGCGGCGCACGATATGGTCGATCCAAGCGCGGTAGCCCTTGGGATCGAGTGCGCCCCAGCCATGACAGAACACGACGACTGGCGCGGACGCCAGCACGGGCGCGGCCGGCGTGAACAGCCACCAGCCTTTCGCGCCACGCCGCACTTCCCGCGCGATGACCTGCGCGTGCGAGTAGGCGGCACCGCCAGCGCCCTGCGCCGGTTGCGCGGGCGGGGTCGGCATGGCGGCAGTTGCGCGGGCCGATCCGGCAACCAGGGCGAGCGCGACGATCAGGCGCAAAGTCGTGTGCATGCAGAATCCTTAGTAATTATTGCTGGCAGGGCGCGTACCTGCAACGCAACCGGGGCGATTGCGTGGACATGGGACAAAAGGGCGGTGCGCCGCTCCGGCGATGATGCGATGATTGCGTTTTTGCATCATGCGGAGAAAGCCATGAAATTCCCGGTGTTTGGGGTGCTGATAGTCGGGTTGACGCTGGCGCCGCCGACTTGGGCGGATACGCCTTCTTGCGATTGCACTGCCGCGCAAGCGGCCGCACCGGCAGCGGGGTCGGCCGACGCACGCTTCGTCACGATCTATACGGCCGAATGGAAATGGCGGCAGATGCAGTTTCCCGGCGGCGACGATGACAGCGCGGCTGCAGCCGTGCCGGATCGACTGCCGAACGTTGATGCCCAATCGCAGGCTGCGCGTCTAGTCTACTGGAACCGCGTGCTCGCCAAGCTTGCGGCAATTCCCGTCGACCGGCTTTCGACTGCCAACCGGATCAACTACGCGGTCTACAAGCCGCAGATCGAGAATCTCGCTGCCGACATCCGCTTTCGCGCGTACGAGATGCCATTCAACAGCGATTCGCAATTTTGGTCGGATCTGGGTTTCATGGCCAATCGACACCTGCGCACATCCAACGATGCGGAAAACTATATCGCGCTGTTAAGCGACGTTCCACGTTGGTTCGAAGAAAATATCGACAATATGCGCACTGGGCTCAAGCGCGGCTTCTCCGTGCCGCAAGCGGTACTGGCAGGGCGCGACGTTTCCATTTCCAGCTATACCAGCGTCAAATCGCCGCAAGATAGCGTCTTCTACAAGCCGTTCAAACAATTGCCGGCGACGATTCCGGCCGCCGAACAGGACAAACTTCGCGCCGCCTGCGCCGGCGCCATCCAAAAGAGCGTGATTCCGTCGTACGTGAAGCTTCTCCAATTTTTCCGCAATGACTACATGCCGCACGCGCGCACCTCGCTGGCTGCCGAGGCGTTGCCGGATGGCAAGGCGTTTTACCGTCAGCAGATCCGCGAATACACCACGCTCGATCTGGATCCGGAAACGATCCACCGGATCGGCCTGAAAGAAGTCGCACGCATCCAGAATGAAATGGATGCGACGATGAAATCCACGGGTTTCAAAGGCGACATGCCTGCGTTTTTGCATTTTTTGCGCACCGATCCGCAGTTCTACGCGAAGACGCCTGACGAGTTGCTGATGCGTGCTGCCTGGATCGCCAAGCAGGTGGACGGGAAATTGTCGCAATACTTCGGGTTGCTGCCGCGCGGGCGTTTCGGCATCGAGCCGGTGCCGGCCTCGATCGCGCCGTTCTGGACGGCCGGCCGCGGTGGCGCGCATACCTACTGGGTGAACACCTACGACCTGCCAGCGCGGCCGCTGTACAACCTGACCGCGCTGACCCTGCACGAATCCGCCCCCGGTCATGCGCTGCAGGGTGAGCTGGTCGAAGAGCGCAAAGGGTTGCCGGATTTCCGCAAAGTATACATTTCCGCTTATGGCGAGGGCTGGGCGCTGTACTGCGAATATTTGGGCAAGGAAATGGGCATATACCACACGCCCTACGACGAATTCGGCCGCGAGTCGTACGAAATGTGGCGCGCTGCGCGCTTGGTCATCGATACCGGAATCCACCACAACGGCTGGACGCGTGCGCAGGCGATCGCGTACCTGGCCGAGCACACGGCGCTGAGCCAGCACGAAGTGGAAACCGAAGTGGATCGCTATATATCCTGGCCGGGACAGGCGCTAAGCTACAAGCTCGGCGAGATGAAAATCCTCGAGCTGCGCGCGCTTGCCGAGAAAGAGCTCGGCGTGAAGTTCGACATTCGCGCCTTCCACGATGCGGTGCTGGAAACCGGTGCGGTGCCGTTGCCGGTGCTGGAGAACCACATCAAGGCGGTCATTGCGGCGCAGCAGCAGTCGGGCGATAAGTCATGACCCGGATTTGCCGCGATCTGCGCTGCCCCGCTATACTTCGCGACCGCTATCCGGCCGTTTGCTGCCGAATTTGGATGATCCGACCGTGAGCAATCCCGTAAACAATACCGACAAGATTTTTCTGCGCCATTTCTCGATGGTGATCGGCTTTCTGGTGCTGGTCATGTTCGGTTTGATCGGGCTGGCCATGCACCTGTATTCCAAGCACCCGCCGCCGGTGCGTCCGGAATATCAGCAGGAAGTCGACGCGCGCATCGCGCCGGTTGCTGGCGTTTACGCGGGCGATACCGGTCGCGCGGCACTGCTCGCAGCGCAGGAAGCGGCGAAGAAGACAGCGCAAGCGCAGGTCGCATACGGCGGCACGCTCGACGGCAAGACCATCTTCGACAAGCTATGCACAACCTGCCACACCAATACCGCCACCGGTGCGCCGAACATCCACGACAAGACCGCGTGGGCGCCGCGTGCGGCCGAAGGTCTGGATACCTTGGTCAAGCACGCGATCGACGGCTATTCCGGCAAGGACGGCAAGGGCGCGCTGATGCCGGCCAAGGGCGGCAATCCGTCGCTGACCGAAGCCCAAGTCAAGGCGACGGTGGAGTGGATGTTGGCGCAGGTAAAGTAACGCACGACGAAATCTCTGACTAACTCGCTGCGCTCGACAAGTTGCGAAAGTCATTCAGAGGCTCCACAAACTGTCGCGTTGTGCCGGCGCGCAATTGCCCGTTCATCGCACGCGTTGCGTTTTGCGGCGATTTTCGCTGCTGCCCATGAGGCACGGAACATGACCATATCTGACCCCGTCAAATTTCCGTCCGCCGCCATGACGTTGAGCTTGCCCGGACCAGTCGGCGCGCTGGAGGCGGCGATCGACCTGCCCGATGCCGACGCAGCCCGTGTGGGTACGGCGATCGTCTGCCATCCGCATCCGCAGCATGGCGGCAGCCTGCACAACAAGGTGGTGACCATGCTCGCGCGCAGCTTGCGCGAATCGGGTTTAGCCAGCGTGGTGTTCAACTTCCGCGGCGTCGGTGCATCGCAGGGCAGCTACGACGACGGTGTTGGCGAAACGGCCGATCTGCTCGCCGTTGCCGCCTGGGTGCAACGCGTGCGCCCCGACGCTGCGTTGTGGCTGGCCGGATTCTCGTTCGGAAGTTACGTCGTCACACGCGCTGCGGCGCAGCTGCCCGTGCAGCAGATGATCCTGGTGGCGCCGCCGGTGTCGCGCTGGGACTTCGCTGCGTTCATATCACCCTGCCCGCTGTTGGTGATCCAGGGCGAAGCCGACGAAGTCGTCGATCCGGCAGCGGTATTCGCCTGGGCAGCGGCGCTCATGCCGGCGCCGGCCGTGGTGCGTATGCCGGACACCGGACACTTTTTCCATCGACGCTTGATGGACCTGCGCGGTGCGGTCAAGAATGGCGTGCGCAGCAATCTGCCGCCCGTGCGTATACGTGCATGACTACGGCCGCGGCAACGCCGGGCGCCTTGTACGCGCAGGGCGTTGCGCAATTGCGCTGGGACGACGATCCGGCGCAACGCGCACTCTTGCCGGTACTGGATTGTATCCATGCGCAATTGCGCAAAAATGGCGCGCGCGGTGCGCGCAGTTGGTTTGGTCGCGTGACACATGCGAACACGCGTGGCCTGTACCTGTGGGGTGCAGTCGGCCGCGGCAAGACCTTCCTTGCCGATCTGTTGCTGGAAACCTTGTCGCCCGGAACCGCGCTGCGCCTGCATTTTCACCATTGCATGAGCCGGGTGCATGCCCAGTTGAAGACGCTGCAGGGCCATTCCGATCCGCTGCGTGAGGTCGCGGCGACATTCGCAGCACAGGCGCGAGCGCTGTGCGTGGACGAATTCTTCGTCAGCGACATAGGCGATGCCATGATCCTGTCCGGCCTACTCGAGCACCTGTTCGCGCAAGGCGTCGCGTTGGTTACGACCTCGAACATCGCGCCGGCAAATCTGTATGCCGACGGCTTGCAACGTGCGCGCTTTCTTCCCGCGATCGCACTGATCGAACGTCATTGCGAGGTGCGTGAACTGCGCTCGCCGCAGGATTACCGGCTGCGCGCATTGACCCGGGCCGGCGTGTACTTCACGCCGCTGAACGAGCACGCCGGGCAGGCGCTTGCCGCGTGCTTCGCACGCATCGCGTCAGGAGCGCACGCCGGCGCTGGCGCGATCCGCATCCATGATCGCGAGATTCCGGTGCGGCGTCGTGGTGACGGCACTATCTGGTTTGATTTCGCGGTGTTGTGCGAAGGCCCACGCGCGGTCGCTGACTACATCGAGCTGGCGCAACGTTTCAGCACTGTGTTGATCTCCGACGTGCCGCAGTTCACGCCACAGACCGAGGATGCTGCGCGCCGTTTCGTCGATCTGGTCGACGAGTTCTACGATCGCGGCGTCAAGCTGGTGCTGTCGGCCGCCACGGCGGTGACCGAGCTGTACGATGGCGAACGCCTGCGCGCGGAATTCGCGCGCACCGAAAGCCGCCTTATCCAGATGCAAAGCGCGGACTATCTGGCCAGCGCGCACCGGCACTAAGCACGCTCACAATGACCACCGGCCCATTGCAGAGCGAAGCGTTCGCCATTATCTTGACCGGCCGGTTCGCTAATTCCATGCGCTGTTCGACGAAGGATTCGATTATGCGTTTTCGAAGTTTCCTCATAGCCGCCCCGATGCTCGCCGCGGCGCTCGCTCTCGGCGCTTGCGGCAAGGCGCCGCAACAGCAGCAGATGCCGCCGGCCGAAGTCGGCGTGGTCGTGGCCAAGGCCCAGCCGTTACCGCTGACCCGTGATCTGGTCGGGCGTCTGTACGCTACGCGCACCGCCGATGTGCGTGCGCGTGTCGCCGGCGTGTTGCAAAAGCGGGTCTACACCGAAGGCAGTGATGTAAAACAAGGCCAGTTGCTGTTTCAGATCGATCCGGCCCCGCTCAAGGCAGCGTTAGATGCGCAGCTTGCCAATCTGGCCTCGGCACAGGCGACCTATACGAACAACCATGTCGCCGCCGAACGCGCGCGCTCCATCGCGGACAAGGGCTTGCTGTCCAAGACCGATTTGGACAACGCGCTGGCGGCCGAACGCACTGCCGCCGCCGCGGTCAAGCAGGCGCAGGCGAACGTGGAAAGCGCGCGCATCAATCTGGGCTATGCCAGCGTCACCGCACCGATCGACGGCCGGTCCGGCCAGCAGCAGGTAACCGAGGGCGCACTGGTCGGGCAGAGCGATGCCACCTTGTTGACCACAGTTGAGCAGATCGATCCGATCTATGTGTATTTCAGTCAGGCCGTCGGCGAACTTGATGCGTTGCGTCGTGCGCAGGCGGGCGGCCACATCGATCTGGCCGCCGCGAACAATGCCAAAGTCGAGGTCGTGTTGCCCGATGGCAGCGCCTATCTGCATGCCGGTACCCTGGATTTTTCCGATACCGCGGTCAACGCGGCCACCGGTTCGGTCGAACTGCGCGGTATCCTGCCCAATCCCGAGCATCTGCTGTTGCCGGGCATGTACGTCAATGTGCGCCTGACGCTGGGCCAGATCACGCAGGCGTATCTCATTCCGCAAGCCGCATTGCAGCGCGATCCGACAGGGCCGTTTGTGCTCGTGGTTGGTGCCGACGGCAAGGTGGCCCAAAAGCGTGTTGTCGCCGACGCGCAGCAGGGAGGCGACTTTGTCGTCACCTCGGGGTTGGCCGATGGCGACAAGGTTATCGTCTCCGGCGTGCAACACGCGCAAGCAGGCGCGCCCGCCAAGGCAGTGCCCTGGAAACCAGCAGCAGCACAGCCCGCGCCAGCGAAAACCGACAAAGCGCATTAACCTTCGAATAGTGGCCGGGATAGCCGCTTTGCGATTTTCGCAATCAGGGACGAACGCCAAATTTTCAAGAGTGCGGCCATGATGGCCGCTTTTTGATCCGCGCGATCAAGGACGAACGCAAAAGGAAACTCTCGCCATGTCCAATTTCTTCATCGACCGCCCAATTTTTGCGTGGGTCATCGCGATACTGATCGCGCTTGGCGGCGGTATCGCCCTGTTCAATCTCGGCGTGGAATCGTATCCGTCGATCGCCCCGCCGCAGGTCGTGATCAATGCCGCCTATCCCGGCGCGGATGCCGCGACGGTGGAAAAAAGCGTGACGCAGGTGATCGAACAAGAGCTCACCGGCATCGATCATCTGATGTACTTCAGCTCGAGTTCCAGTTCGAACGGCGGCGTCGGCATCACGCTCACCTTCGAGCCGGGCACCGACCCCGACACCGCTGCGGTGCAGACCCAGAACAAGGTCACGCTGGCCACGCCGCGCTTGCCGGCCGAAGTGGTGCAGCAGGGCGTGACGGTGTCGAAGTCCAACCCGGACTTTCTAATGTTCTTCGCACTGCGCTCCACCGACAACACAATGGATTCGTACCAGCTCAACAATCTGTTGTCTTCCGGGATCCTCGATCAGATCGCGCGCCTTCCGGGCGTGAGCAGTACGTTTCAGGTCGGCGCCGAGTACGCCATGCGCATCTGGCTGGATCCGGACAAGTTGCGCGGCTACGGCCTGTCGGCAGTGGACGCGCTCAACGCAGTCAGGGCGCAGAATGTGCAGGTCGCGGCGGGTGCGATAGGCGCCGAACCAACGCTGCCGGGGACCGGCATCACGGCGTCGGTGCGCGCCGAAGGGCGGTTTTCCACGCCGGCACAGTTCGGCAACATCATCCTGCGCACCAATACCGATCGGCACCACGGTGCGCCTGAGGGATGTGGCGCGGATCGATCTGGGGCCGGACAGTTATGGCCAGCGCACCATTTACAACGGCGTGCCGGTGGCCGGCGCCGGCGTGCAGCTCGCCACTGGCGCCAACGCGCTGACGGTTGCGCAGGAGATCAAGGACAAGCTCGCCGAACTGCAGTCGAGTTTCCCGCCGGGCGTGACATGGTTCATGCCCTTCGACTCGACGACCTTCGTGCGCATCGTCGATCGAGGAAGTGGTGAACACGCTGGCCGATCGCGTTTGTGCTGGTGTTTTTGGTGATGCTGCTGTTCCTGCAGAACCTGCGCGCCACGATGATCCCGACGCTGGTGATGCCGGTGGCGCTGCTCGGCGCCTTCCTCGGCCTGTATGCCGTCGGATTCTCGATCAACCCGCTCACCCTGTTCGGCATGGTGCTGGCGATCGGCATCGTCGTCGACGACGCCATCGTGGTGATCGAGAACGTCGAGCGCATCATGCGCGAGGAACATCTGCCCGCCGAAGGAAGCCACGCGCAAGGCCATGGGGCAGATCACCGGCGCCGTCGATCGCCATCACCATGGTGCTGGCCGCGGTATTCGTGCCGAGCGCGCTGCAGACCGGCAGCGTCGGCGCGATCTACCGTCAGTTCGCGCTCACCATCGCTCTCGTCCATGCTGTTCTCCGCGTTCCTGGCGCTGTGCTTCACGCCCGCGCTGTGCGCCACGCTCATAAGCCGCGCCCACGAGCACGCGAACCGATTCCTGCGTTTCGCCTGGTTCAACAAGCGCTTCGAATGGAGCCGGCCAGCTACACTGGCCGCGTGCGCCAGCGCGTGCGCCATGCGCCGCGCTGGATGCTCGTCTTTGCCGTCGGTGGCGGTGTGGCGCATTGCTGTTCGTGCAGCTTGCCGCGAGCTTCGTGCCGGAGGAGGACCAGGGCTACGCGTTCGCCATCGTGCCAGCTGCCGCCGGGCGCCACGCTGATCGCACCATGCGGTGATGGACCAGGTCGGCGACATCATGCACAGAACCCGGAGGTCGAATGCGTGTTTGACATTGTCCGGCTTCAGTTTCGTCGGCCAGCGGTGAAAACGTCGGCATGGCGTTCATGCGCCTGAAGCCCTGGGACAAGCGCAAGGCCAACGTCGGCCGAACTATTCATCAGCCTGCAGGGCCAGCATGTTCGGCCGCAAATCCAGGACGCGCAGGGTATTCGTCGCCAATCTGCCGACGATCCGTGGCCTGGGTCAGTTCGGCGGCTTCGATTTGTTCCTGCAGGATCGCGGTGGCCACGGCCACGAGGCGCTGACGAACGCCGCGCAAGATCGCTGCTCGGCGAAGCGGCCAAGCATCGCCGATACTCAGCCAACGTGCGCGCCGAATGCACTGGAGGACGCGCCGCAACTGGATATGACCGTGGACCGCGTGCAGGCCCAGACGATGGGCCTGTCGCTGTCCGACGTGTACAGGCGATCCAGTTGATGCTGGCCCCGGTGTATGTCAACGATTTCGATTATCAGCGGCCGCGTGCTGCGCGTGATGATGCAGGCCGATGCGCCGTTCCGCATCCGGACGCCGATGCATTGCGGCACTTCTACCTGCCCGGTCCGGCGCCTGCAGGCGGCGGTGCCGCGCACGATGATCCCGCTGTCGAGCGTGGTGAATACGCAATGGACCATGGCCGCGCCGAGCCTGACCCGCTACAACGGCTACGCGGCGGTCGACATCATCGGTGGCCAGGCGCCGGGCAAGAGCACTGGCGAGGCGATGGACTGATGCAGAACGCTGGTCCAGAACGATCTGCCGCACGGCTTCGGCTTCGAATGGGCGGGCCAGTCGCTGCAGGAGAATCCTCTCCGGCGCACAGGCGCCGATGTTGTTTGCGCTGTCGATCCTGGTCGTGTTCCTGTGCCTGGCGGCGCTGTACGAAAGCTGGTCGATCCCGGTCTGCGGTGATGCTGGTCGTTCCGCTGGGCTCACTCGGCGCCTGTCGGCGCAGCGCTGGTTGCGCGGTCTGTCGAACGACGTGTTCTTCAAGGTGGGACTGATCACCATCATCGGTCTGGCGGCCAAGAACGCCATCCTGATCGTGGAGTTCGCGGTGCACGAGCAAAACGCGGGCAAGTCCGCTCGGCGATGGCCGTGGTCGAAGCCGCGCGCCTGCGCCTGCGCCCGATCCTAATGACCTCGTTTCGCCTTCATCCTCGGCGTGATGCCGCTGGTCCTGTCCACCGGCGCGGGCGCCAACGCACGTCACGCCATCGGCACCGGCGTGGTCGGCGGCATGCTGTTCGCCACCGTGTTTGGCGTCTTGCTGATCCCGGTGTTCTACGTGGTCATTCGCCGTCTGCTTGGCGACAAGCTGGAATCGGAGGCCGAGACGCTCGAGCAAACACAGGACGAACACGTGCACGGCTGAGCGGATGCGTTGGCGCATCCGCGAGCGATTACAATAAGCGGCTCAATCCGAACCTGGAGATCGCATGACCGCATTCACGCCCACGCCGCCGTCGGACGGCGAAAAAATCCGCATCATCGATGGCAAGTTGCGCGTACCGGATCGTCCGATCATCCCGTTCATCGAGGGTGATGGCACCGGCCCGGACATCTGGCGTGCCTCGGTGCGCGTGCTCGACGCGGCGGTGGAGAAGGCCTACGGCGGCAAGCGCCAGATCGTTTGGATGGAAGTCCTCGCCGGCGAGAAGGCGTTCAACACCAGCCGGCAACTGGCTGCCCGACGAAACCGTGCGGCCTTGCCGCGATTACCTGGTCGCGATCAAGGGGCCGCTGACCACGCCGGTCGGCGGCGGCATCCGCTCGCTCAACGTCGCCCTGCGCCAGATGCTGGATCTGTATTGCTGCGTGCGGCCGGTGCGGTAGTTCGCGGGTGTGCCCTCGCCGGTGAAGCGGCCGCGAGACGTGGACATGGTGATCTTCCGCGAGAACACCGAGGACATTTACGCTGGCATCGAATTCGCAGGCAGGGCAGTCGACGGACGCGAGTGAAGTTCCGCGAGTTGCTGCAGGAAAATTTTCCGAAGCAGTTTGCAGAAGGTGCCGCTTTCCAGACTCTTCCGGGATTCGGCATCAAGCCGGTGTCGATCGAAGGCACCAACGCCTGGTGCGCGCGGCGATCCAGTACGCGATCGAGCAACGACCGCAAGTCGGTGACGCTGGTGCACAAGGGCAACATCATGAAGTTCACCGAAGGCGCCTTCCGCGACTGGGGCTACCAGTTGGCGAAGGACGAATTCGGCGCGAGTCGAACTCGACGGCGGCCCGTGGTGCACTTTCAAGAATGCGACAACGGCCATGATATCGTGATCAAAGACGTCATCGCCGACGCGTTCCTGCAGCAGATTCTCACGCGCGCGAAGGAATACGATGTAATCGCGACGCTGAACCTGAACGGCGACTACGTCTCCGACGCGCTGGCGGCGGAAGTCGGCGGCATCGGCATCGCGCCGGGCGGCAACATCAACTACGTGACCGGCCACGCGGTGTTCGAGGCCACCCACGGAACTGCGCCGAAGTATGCCGGTCAAGGACAAGGTCAACCCGGGTTCGCTGATCCTGTCGGGCGAGATGATGCTGCGCTACCTTGGCTGGAACGAAGCGGCCGACCGCATCATCGACGGCGATGGACAAGACCATCGCCGCCAAGACCGTGACCTACGATTTCGCGCGCATGATGGATGGTGCGAAGCTGCTGAAGTGTTCGCGAGTTCGGCGACGAGCTCATTTCCGCGATGTAATCCCGCAAGCAACCACGAAGGAGGTTGCCATGAAAAAGTACACATTTGCACTTGCTCTCACTGCACTGACTCTTTCCGCCTGCGGCCAATCGCAAGCCCCGGCCCCGATACCCGCGCCGCCGCCGCCGAAAGTGGCCGATCAGCCGGCCAATCCGCCGCCGCCGCAAAGCGTGCAGCAGATGTTCGATGCGAAAATCGATGCGACGCTGGCGGGTAGCTGGCGCGAAGCCGCGAACAAGGCGCGCGATGAGTATCGCCATCCGAAACAGACGCTGGAATTTTTCGGCCTCAAACCCGGCATGAGCCTGATCGAAATCACCCCCGGCGCTGGCTGGTACGCGGAAATCCTTGCGCCGCTGATGCAGGGCGATGGCAGCTACACCGCCGCGATCACGATCCCGAAAAAGCCCGAAGGTGAGGCCGCGCAAAACAAGACCGCGCTGGAGAAAATGTTCGCCGGCGACGCGGCACAATACGCCGCGGCGAAGGTTATTCAGTACGATCCGAAAGCCCCGAACTTCGGTGCGGCGGACTCGGCCGACATGGTGCTCACCTTCCGCAACGTGCACAACTGGGTGATGGGCGATTACGCACCGGTGATGTTCACGGCGTTCTTTACCGTGCTCAAACCCGGCGGCGTCCTCGGTGTGGTCGATCACCGCGCCACGCCCGGCGTGGACTTGACGAAAATCAAGAACAGCGGCTATCTGCCCGAGGATTACGTGATCAAACTCGCCACCGACGCCGGTTTCAAGCTCGAGGACAAGAGCGAGATCAACGCCAATCCGAAGGACGACCACGACCATCCCAAGGGCGTGTGGACGTTGCCGCCGACCCTGACTCTAGGCGACAAGGACAAGGCCAAATACCTGGCCATCGGCGAGTCCGACCGCATGACCTTGCGTTTCGTCAAACCGGGCACGGACAAGATCTTTTCCGCGCCGGCGGATGCGGGCAAGAGCGGCGCGAACTGAAGTTAGGCTTGCTTCCGCGTGCGGGTGCGCCGGCTCGATGTCGCGCCGGACTGGCTGTGGCTGCGCGATGCGCCGGTGCGCTTTGGCGAAACCGCGGCGGACGCCCGGATCGAGCCTACGGTTCGTGAACGCCGCAACGTCAGCGACGACGTATGACCGCCGTTGCGGCCTGCCGACCTTGCGCTTGATCCGCGTGCGTATCGGCAAGATCGCGCTGGACAAGCTGCTGCGCGGACAGAGCGGTCGTGTCGAAGGAGCTGCGTGAACGCATTCAAGGATCATTTCTCCGGCCACTCCCGCGCCTACCGCGAAGCACGGCCTACCTACCCGCCTGCTTTGTTCGCATGGCTCGCCGTGCAGTCGCCGGACAAGACACTCGCCTGGGATTGCGGTCGCGGGAACGGTCAGGCGACTGTGGCACTGGTTGATCACTTCTCGCGTGTGATCGGCACCGATCCGATCCATTTGCGTTGCGGGCGCGTCCGCGACAGTGCGCGTTTTGCACCTGAGGCAGCATGACATCGATGCATTCCGGCTTGGCCATCGCGACACCGCGCGACTGGCGCACGCCACTCGAGCTGCTCTTGCTCGGCGCGATCTGGGGCGGCTCCTTCCTGTTCATGCGGGTGGCGGCGGCGGATTTCGGGCCACTGGCCCTGGTCGAGGTGCGCATCGTACTCGGCGCGCTGATCCTGCTGCCGTTCCTGCTGCGCGCGCGCAGTCGCCTGACGCGTGCGCACTGGCAGCGGCTGGCGCTCGTGGGCGCATTGAATTCGGCGATTCCGTTCAGCCTGTTCGCCTGGGGTGCGGAACGCGCGCCCGCAGGCATCGGCGCGATCGCCAACAGCATGACCGTGCTGTTCACGGCCCTGATCGCTTTCCTTGTCTACGGCGACCGCATCGGTGCGCGCCGCGGCCTCGCGTTGGGCGCCGGCTTCGTCGGCGTCCTCGTGCTGATGAGCGGCAAGATCGCCGGTTCCAGCGTCGCGACCGCGGCGATGGCCGGGGCCACCGCATCGCTGTCGTATGGTTTCGCGGTGAACTTCACCAAACGCTGGATGGCCGACATCCCGCCACTCGCTGCGGTTGCCGGCACCTTGAGTTGCGCGGCCGTGCTGCTGGCGCCGTTTGCGTTCGCAGCATGGCCGACAACGTCGCCGCCGCTAGTTTCATGGCTTTGCGTCGTCGCGCTGGGCGTGGTCTGCACCGGCATCGCGTATGCGCTGTTCTTCCGTCTGATCCAGCGCGTCAGCGCCGCGCGTGCGGCGACCTGCAACTTCCTCATTCCGGTGTTCGGCGTCGGCTGGGCATGGCTGCTGCTTGGTGAGACGCCGACGCCGACGATGATCGTGTCCGGCGTGTTGATTCTCGGTAGCGTGATCCTCAGTCAGCGCGAGCCGGTGCGCAGGACATGACTGGCTCTAGCGGTTGGTCAACTGGATTTCGATGCGACGATTCTTCGCGTAGGCCGCTGCCGTATCGGCAGGGTCCAACGGCTGGAACTGGCCGAAGCCGTTCGCGGATAACCGGTTGGCGGGGATGCCCTGCACAACCAGATACTTCACGATCGCCACCGCTCGTGCGGTGGACAATTCCCAATTGGACGGAAATTGCGCGGTGTGGATCGGCCGCTTGTCGGTATGGCCGTCGATGCGCAGGATCCAGTCCAGATTCGATGGAATCTCGTCAGCAACCTCGTTGAGGGTCAGCGCAAGATTGTGCAATTGGCTCTCGGCAGCGGGCGTAAGCTGCGCCGAGCCGGAATCGAACAGAATATCGGTCGGCACCACGAAGCGATCGCCGACGATGTGAATATCGGCACGGCTGCCCAGGGCCGCGCGCAGCTTGCCGAAGAATTCCGAGCGGTATTTCTCGAGCTGGTTGACCTTGTTGGCCAGCGCCAGATTCAACTGTTTGCCAAGGTCGGCGATCTGGATGTCCTTGTTCTTGTCGTTTGCGTTGGCCAGGTCCAGCGCGGCCGCAAGCTTTCTGAGCTGCTCGTGCACGGCGGCAAGCTGGCGATTGAGCAACTCGATCTGGGCGGCGGATTTGGCGTTCAGATCGGTGGCGACGACGAGATTTTTCTTCGAGGTATCCAGTTGCGCGCCGAGGCTCGCCACCTGCTGTTCGAGCTGCTGCTTGAGCGCGCTCAGCGCGGCGATGTCAGTAGTGAGCCTGGCTGCTTGCGCACTAGCCGCGTTCAGTTGCGTCTTCAGCGCGTCGCGCTCACCGGTTGCGCTCTCCAATGAAACAGACAATTCCTTGACCTTGACGTCGAGCGCGCGATTGCTGTCCTGTGCCAGCGACAAGGTTTTGGCTAGTTGCGCAATCTGTGCATTCAATTCGGCCAGTGCCTGATTCTTGCCGACAATGGTCTGTGACAGCACGAATTGGCCGATTGCGAACAACAACAGCACGAACACCATCACCAGGATCAACGACGACAGCGCGTCGACGAATCCTGGCCAGATATCCAGCGAACGGCGCCGCCGCACCAGCGAATTCATTGCGTCGCCCCGCGTTTGCCGTCGGCCGCCGCAGCAATAGTGCGCGAGAGCAGACGGAATTCGCTGCGCAATTCATCCGACAATTGCGCGTTGGCATGCGGTGCCGCGGCGATCGCCTTGAGGACGTTCTTCAGTTCTGCTTGCGTTTCGGCCATGCCGCGGATTTCGCGCGATTCACGGCCGAGCAAATCGGCCAGACGCGACAGTTGCGTATTCAGCTCGTCCAATTGCTCGCTGGAATTGCGCCGTTCACGCTCGGATTCGGTCAGCGCGCGCTGCATGCGCTCCAAACCATCGGCGGTCTGTTCCAGTAATGCTTGCACATAGGCCGGCACGCTGGCTTCGCCGTCCGCGTGCAATGCGCCGGTCGAAAGCCGCGTCATGCCCGACAACCAGTCTTCCAGTTCGTTGTAGAAACGGTTCTGGGCATGGCCGGCTTGCAGGTCGAGAAAACCGAGCACAAGCGAGGAAGCCAGCCCGAACAGTGAGGTGGAAAAACTCGTCGACATGCCGCCGAGTGGTTCCTTCAGGTTGTCCTTGAGCTGGTTGAACATCGCCGCCGGATCGCCGCCCACGCCAAGCGAGCTGATGATGTCGGCCACCGAACGAATTGTTACCAGCAGACCCCAGAACGTGCCGAGCAGGCCAAGGAAAATCGCCAGCCCGATCAGATAGCGCGACAAATCGCGCGATTCCTCCAGGCGCAGATACACGCTGTCGAGCAGTGAGCGCAGCGCGGGCGTGGACAGCGAGACCTTTGCGCGCTCGCGGCCGGCGAACAGGCGCGCGATCGGGGCCAGCAGGCGCGGTTTGATCGGCAGTGGGCGATCCGGCGGCGAACGCTTGAACGTTTCGATCCATTCGACCTCGCGCGCGAGCAGCAGCACCTGGCGCAGGTTCACGAAAATGCCGAACACGAGCACGGCCAGGATCACGCCGTTGAAAAACGGATTGGTCTGGAAATTGTGGCTGAGCTGCTTGATCAGCAGCGTGGCCAGCACACCGACGGCAACGAGGAAGCCAAGCATCCATACAAGTGCTTGCGAAGGTTTTGTCATAGGGATTCCGGTTGCAGGCTGGAAAGTGAGTTGGGAATTGGACTGGGCGCGCAAGCTATCGTTCCGTCGGCACAGGAAGGACTTCTATCTTTTCCGTGGCTTTGCGCGGGCGGTCGGCGCCGCGCTCCAGGGATCGTCCGGCCAGGCATGGCGGGGATAACGGCCTTTCAATTCCTTCTTCACTTGCGGATACGTGCGCTCCCAGAAGCTGTGCAGGTCCTGGGTCACCTGAATTGGACGCTGCGCTGGCGACAATAAATGCAACGTCACAGCCACACGGCCTTTTGCAATGCGCGGCGTGTCGGCCAGTCCGAACAGTTCCTGCAGCTTGACGGCCAGCACCGGCGGTTTGCCGACCTCGTATTGCACGCGCTTGGTGTGGCCACTCGGCACCAGCAGTGATTCCGGTGCCTGCTCATCGACGCTGCGGCGCTGCTCGTAGCCCAGTTGTGCGGCCAACGCTTCGCTGAGGGCCTGCGGCGTCAACGCCTCAAGCCTCGTCTTGCCGGCCAGATGCGGTGCCAGCCAATCGTCCAACGTCGCCTGCAGCGCGGCATCGGACAAATCCGGCAGCGCCAGTTCCGGACACCATTCGCGCAAACACGCAACGCGCGCGCGCAAGGCGCTGGCGTGATCGCTCCACGGCAGCGCCGCAACTCCCAGTTCGCGCACCGCCGCAAGCAGCGCAAGCAACGCGTCGTCGGACTTGGCTGGCACGCTGCGGCGCTCCAGTACCAGCTCGGCGAAGCGCTGCTCCTCGAACGCCTCGACGGCGCGCGTGTCGCGGTTCCAGCGCACGCTGCGCACGCGCGTGAAACGCGCACTGAAATCGCGTTCAAGCAAATTTTGATCGAACGGTGCGGCGGACAGGATCAGGCTGTCACGTGTATCCAGGCGCAGATCGGCGACAACCAGCCATGGTTCACCGTATAAAAGTGTATTTTGATGCAAGCTCGCACCGCGGCCGTTGCTCAACCGATAGCGGCGCGGATCGTTGATGTCCTGGCGCGCAATGCGGTCGGGAAAGGCATGCAGCAACACATTACCGATAGCGAGTGGGTCGGCTGCCGACGGCGGCGCGTCGCGCACGTCGAAGCGCCGTCGCCAGCCGGCGGTAGCCTGATCGATCGCCGTGAGCGCGGCTGCATCGGCACCCGCGTCGCGGGCGCTACGGCGATTGCTGCGATACGCAGTCAATGCGGCGTGGCGAACACGGAAATCATCGACGCGTCCAGCATCGCCGCGCAACGGGTTGCGCGCTTCGATCAGCGCGATCGCATCGCACGCCAGCGCGCGCTGCGCCGCCGGTGCGCGCAGCACGGCCGTGGCCAGTCGCGGCGCGGCGCCCGTGACGAGCATGTGCCGACCGAGCGCAGTCAAGCGGCCATCCGGCTCGATTGCGCCGAGCAGGCCGAGCAATTCGCGCGCACTGGCCAGCGCACCGTCCGGTGGCACATCCAGCCAGCGCAGTCGTGTCGATCCCCAGGCCGCGAGTTCGAGGGCCAGCGCGGACAATTCGACTTGCATGATTTCGGCACGCCGCGATGCTTCCAGACGCTGGCTTTGCGGCCACAAGCGGTAGGCGACACCCTCGCCCACGCGGCCGGCGCGGCCGGCGCGTTGGTCGGCCGAGGCTTGGGAAATCGTCACGGTTTGCAAGCGCGAGAATCCCGAATTCGGATCGAAGCGCGGTTCACGCGCCAGACCCAGATCGATCACCGTGCGGATGCCGGGCAGGGTGACGGACGACTCGGCCACATTGGTCGCCAGTACGATGCGCCATGTGCCGCGCGCTGGCGCTAGCGCGGCATGCTGTTCGGCAAGCGCCAGTTCGCCGTGCAGAGCGACAAATTCAAGAGCGCCGCCTTCAGCGCTTCGCGCAGCTTCCCCCGCTGCGCAGGGAAAGCAAACTCCGTTGAGTGTGCGTCGCGCCTGTTCGACCTCGCGCCGCCCCGGCAGGAACACGAGAATGTCGCCCTCGCTTTCATGCAGCGTGAATTCGCGCAGCGCGGATTCCACCACGCGGCGCAGATGCAACGGCCAGTCTTCGTTCGCCTTCGCTGGCGGATATTCGACGCGCACCGGGAAGCTGCGTCCGGCGGAGGTGATGCGCGACGCGTCGAACCAGCGCGCGACGCGTTCGCCGTCGAGCGTGGCCGACATGATCAGCAGGCGCAAATCGGGCCGCAGGCAGGCCTGCACATCCAGTGCGAGCACCGCGCCCAGATCGCCGTGCAAGTGACGTTCGTGAAACTCGTCGAACAAAATCGCGCCGATGCCGGGAAGTTCCGGATCGGACTGGATCATGCGCGTGAGTATGCCTTCGGTGACGACTTCGATGCGCGTGCGCGCACCGACTTTCGACTCGAAACGGATACGGTAGCCGACCGTTTCGCCCACCGCTTCGCCGAGCTGCGCGGCCATGAACTCGGCGGCAGCACGCGCCGCAATCCGGCGTGGCTCAAGCATCAGGATTTTCCTGCCGGCAAGCCAATCCGTATCGAGCAGGGCGAGCGGCACCTGCGTGGTCTTGCCCGCGCCGGGCGGCGCTTCCAGCACCAGGCGTGGATGTCGCGCGAGACTTGCGCGGATTTCCGCAAGCACCGCGCGGATGGGGAATTGGGAGTCTTTGCTCATCGCAGAAACGTCGATCCCGCCACGCAGGCGGGATCGAACAGCGAACGCTGTGGATTTATTGGCAGGTCAGGCCGTTCATTTGGGTCAGGCGTGTCCAGGTCTTGGTTCCGCTGGCCGAAGGCACGCCGCTTGGCAGCCCGGGCAAGGGCAGGTAGCTGAACTTCATCGCGTTGCAATCCGGGAACTGGACATTCACCGTACCCCAATCCTGAAAGTTTGCGGTACTGCCGAAAGTTCCGGCGAAGCCCCCGCCGGAGGTGAATTGCATCGGAATCGAGGCCGAAGTATCGCCGTCGGTAAAGCTGCCGGCACCATAGAGCCAGTATGGCGCTCCGGTCGAGTCGTACGTGTACCACGCCGCGACGATATAGCGATCGTTTGCCGTACCGGGTGTGCCTTGTTCGCCGACCTCGATCTGGATGCCTTCGCCGCTATGTGCCGGGTCGAACCAGGCGCCCGTCATGTAGCCGCTGATCGGCAGCGGCAGCGACGCTTCGGAATATTGAGCGGGGTTATATACGGGCAGGGAAAACGTCGTGTAGCGGTTCGGATCATTCGTATTCAGAGTGTCGACAGTCAGAACAAAGGGCTGGTTGTAATCGAATTGCACGGAGTCGCCGTAGAAGTTTTCCAGAACGAATACATCGCTGTTGACGAGCGGATTCAAAGGATAGGTGGTGGCAAAAAAAGTATTCGGGTCGTCAATCATGCGGACGTAGTTGTTGTTGCTGTCCTGGGCGACCGAGATAGCGGGGAGTGTCGGATACAGTGCGGCGTCGTGACCGGAAGGGCGATCGATTTCCAGCAGGGTGGCGGACTTGCCGCTGCTGCAGACCACGCGGAACAGATACACGGTATCGGTTTCGATAAACTGCTGTTCAAACTGGTTGCCGGCATACGGGTCGCCGATCAGATTGATCTGGGCACTCTGCGCGTTGGGATCGTTTTGCCACATGCCGAACGGCATCGGCGAATTCAGGCAGCTCGGCGGATAGGCGCGATCCGGGTTGGCGAACAACTCGGCAGCATGCGTGCCACCCGGCTTGGCACCGGCGGCGCCGGATTTCTTCATCGCGAGCGACTGCGTGGACCGTGCCTGCACCTGCGCGCGCGATTGCTGCGCGGTCGCCAGATCGATTTGCACCGTCGCCGCGAAGCCGTCGGTTGCAACGAACCCAGCCAACACCATCGTTGCGGCACCGAGAAAACTGGTCGATAGGTTCATGTGTGTCTCCCATTCTGGAATGCGTGCCCATCCAGCCTGTGGCGGCGCTGGTTAACCCGCGGTGAACGCGCGTTGTGCAGCAGGCATAATGGCACGCTTTCAGCGCGACGCACCACCATGCAATACATCGACATCGGCGCCAACCTGACTCACGAATCCTTTCGCCACGATCGGGATGCGGTGCTCGCGCGTGCGCGTGCGGCAGGAGTGATGCGCATGCTTGTCACCGGTGCCAGCGTGCAGGGCTCGCGTGCGGCGTTGGCGCTGGCGCGCGCGCATCCCGGCGTGTTGTATGCGACTGCCGGCGTGCATCCGCATCATGCCGGCGAGATTGATGCCGAAGCCGAAGCTCTGCTGGCCGAGCTGCACGCACACGCCGAAGTGGTTGCGGTTGGTGAAACGGGCCTGGATTATTACCGCAATTTTTCGCCGCGCGATGTGCAGCGCTTCGCATTCGAGCGCCAGCTGGAACTCGCCATCGCCTGCGGCAAGCCGCTGTTCCTGCATCAGCGTGACGCACATGCCGATTTTCTGGCCTGTCTGGATAACGTCCGCGGCCGCATTGGCCGCGCCGTCGTGCACTGCTTTACCGGCGAGAAAGCAGAATTGTTCGATTATCTGGATCGCGATTTTCATATCGGTATCACCGGCTGGATCTGCGACGAGCGCCGCGGCACGCATCTGCGCGAGCTGGTGAAAAGCATTCCGGCGAATCGGCTGATGCTGGAAACCGATGCGCCGTACCTGTTGCCACGCACCGTCAAGCCCGCACCCTCCCATCGGCGCAACGAACCAATGTACCTGGCGCATATCTGCGTTGAAGTGGCGCGCGACCGCGGCGAGGACGTCGCCGTCACCGCCGCGAATGCGACGGCAACGGCGCGGGAGTTTTTCCGATTGGCTTAAGAACGCAATCCCACGCCGCGATGCAGCAGGTTCAGGCAAAACGCACCGAGCGCCAGCACGAACGCCAGCATCACCGTATAGGCCCAGACCAGGTTGATTTCGGACACGCCGAGCAGGCCGTAGCGAAATGCGCTGACCATGTACAGGATCGGGTTCAGGTGCGAGATTTCCTTCCATGGCGTCGGCAATTGCGCGACATTGTAGAACACACCGCCCAAGTAGGTGAGCGGGGTCAGCACGAACGTGGGGATGATGGCGATGTCGTCGAACTTGCGCGCGAAGATCGCATTGACGAATCCGAGCAGGCCGAAAATCGTCGCTGCCAGAACGAACGTACTGAGCGTGACGAACGGATGGTACAAGTGGATTTTGGTGAACAGCAGCGAGATGCCGAGCACGATCACGCCGACCATGAAGCCACGCAGCACGGCGCCGGAAATGTAGCCGGCTAAAATCGCCCAGCTCGGCATTGGCGAGACCAGCATCTCTTCGACAAAGCGCTGAAACTTGGCGCCGAAGAACGAGCTGGTGATGTTGCCGTAAGCGTTCTGGATCACGCTCATCATGATCAGGCCCGGCGCGATGTATTCGATGTATGAAATGCCCGGCGCAATTTCGCCGATACGGCGTCCGATCAGGCTGCCGAAGATGATGAAGTAGAGGGTAACCGTGATCGCCGGCGGCAGCAGGGTCTGACTCCAGATGCGCAGGATGCGCATGACCTCGCGACGGACGATCGTACCAAGCGCGATCAGGGTGGCGTCGGCGTTCATGCCGCCGCCTTGTCGTTGGCATCGATTAGACGCACGAATAATTCCTCCAGCCGGTTGGCCTTGTTGCGCATCGAAGTCACGGTGATGCCGTGCGCGGAAAGTGCTGCGAACAGCGAGTTCAAGTCGTGTGCGCGCGACATTTCCGCTTCGAGAGTGCGCTCGTCGACGCGGGTGAGAAGCACGCCGTCGATCCTCGGCAGCTCGGCGATAACGTCGGCCGCATCGAGCACGAAGGTTTCCACGTCGAGTTTGGACAACAGCCGTTTCATCGTGGTGTTCTGGATGATCTGGCCGTGGTCGATGATCGCGATATTGCGGCACAGCGACTCGGCTTCTTCCAGATAATGCGTGGTCAGGATCACCGTGGTGCCGGCCGCGTTGATACCTTGCACGAATTTCCACATCGAGCGGCGGATTTCGATATCCACGCCGGCGGTGGGTTCATCCAGGATCAGCAGGCGCGGCTCGTTCATCATCGCGCGTGCGATCAGCAGGCGCCGTTTCATGCCGCCGGAGAGTGTGCGCGACACTTCGAACGCCTTGTCCCACAGCGCCAGTTGCTTGAGATATTTTTCGGCGCGTTCGGCGGCGACCTTGCGCGGCACGCCGTAGAAGCCGGCCTGGTTCACGCAAATCTGGAACGGGTGTTCGAACAGGTTGAAGTTCTGCTCCTGCGGTACCAGTCCAAGCATCTGCATCGCTTCGCTGCGACGGGTTCGGATCGGCACGCCGAACACACGTGCCTCACCCGCGCTGGCATTGACCAGCGACGAGACGATGCCGATCAGAGTCGACTTGCCGGCGCCATTGGGGCCGAGCAGGGCAAAGAAATCGCCCGCCAGCACTGACAGCGAGACACCCTTGAGGGCTTGGACGCCATTCGGGTAGGTTTTTTTCAAGTCCTGGATTTCGAGTGCGGGAATGGCGCTCATAGCTGCGTAATTGGGGCGGGGCGGTTAGTATAGCGGGCCTTTCGTTCGCCGATTTTTCACCGTGCCCGATCACTTCCCGTTACGTCTTGTCGAAAGCCGCATGCTCGCGCCGGCGGTGCGCCACATGGCGTTCGAGCCCGCCGATGGCGCTCCATTCGCGTTCGTGCCCGGCCAGTTCGTGCAAATCCATTTCAACTATCTAGACGGCAAGCCGACCAAGCGCAGCTATTCGGTGGCAACGATCGGCAACGGTGCCGGCGTGGTGCCACGCATCGAGATCGCGGTGTCCTATGTCGAAGGCGGCGCCGCGACGAACCTACTCGCGAACCTGCGAGAGGGCGAGACAGTAGAAGCGAGTGGTCCGTACGGGCGCTTTTGCCTGATGGATGCCGACGCAAACCGGCGTTACCTGCTGGTCGCCACCGGCACCGGGGTCACTCCATATCGCGCCATGTTGCCGCAACTGCGAACGTTGGCTGCGCGCGGCGCCGAGGTTGCCTTGGTCTACGGCGCGCGCAACGAAGGCGAACTGTTGTATGGCGATGAGTTCGAGACTTTCGCGGAAAAAAATCCGCACTTCCGGTTTTATGCCTGTTTCAGTCGTGTCGCACGCGCGCAGCCACGCGCGCACGACCGCAGCGGTCGCGTGCACGTTGCCCTGGCTGAATTGCAACCGCATCCGGAGCACGACATCGCTTATCTGTGCGGCAATCCGGAAATGGTCGATCAGGCCTTCGCGATGCTGAAAGAGGCGGGATTGCCGGTGCCGCATATCCGCCGCGAGAAGTACGTGTCCTCGCGCTAAGCATCGCCCCTACCCACGGCAGGGCTAGTAGTTCACGTTGATCTGGACTGTATCGGAGTAATTGTCCGGGGTCACGTCGGTGCTGCCGGTGACTTTTGCATATGCGGCCAGTGTTTGCGCGACACCACTGCCAGTACCGGCGACGCCGTTGCCCACGCTCGTAGACGTTGCGGTATTGCCCCAAACCGTTGTCAGCGCGGAGTTCGAATAAAGCTGGTAGGTAATCGAGTTCGTGTTCGTGCCGGTACCTTTCATGGTGCCGGCACCGGTAGTGCTGCTGACGTTTTGCGGCGCGAGACCCACGTAGTAGGGTGTCGTTTTCGAGCACGCAACGCTGATCGTGGTACTGCCGGAAGTGGCCGTCGCGCCCGCGGCGACGCTGCCCAGATTCAGATTGTTGGCGTTCACCGTGCAGTTTTTCACGACAGTGGCCGTCACGTTGAAGGGGAAATAGGATCCGGTCTGTGTGCCGCTGCAGGTGCCCGGTGCGGTGTTTCCCGCCACGTCGTTGATGGTTACGGCGGTATCTCCGTTTGCGTAGTTGTCGCTGTAATTACCCGGCACGATGGTGGTTTGTCCGTTTAGCACCACTGCATACAGGGTCGCCATCCCGGTGGTCGAGGCTTTGTTTCCGAGCGTCAGGTTGACCATCAGCGGAGTATTACTGCCGAAAAATTGGCTGCCCCAGATCGTACCGTTGTACGAACCCCAGTAGAGCTGGAATTGCAGCGTGTTGGTACCGTTCTTCATCAGGCGGGGATTGGTTTGGGCACCGGCTGGTTCGCCAATGCTGAAACAAATCGTGGCCGAGTGCGTGGCCGTGTTGGGGTTGCTGCAGGTGTAAGAAAGAGAGGCAGTGGTCTGCGTCTGGCTGGACAGCGGGTCCACGTTGCCGAAAGTGACGGGGCCCATCGATGTGGAGCTGCAGGTGATCGCTGCTGCAGGTGCCGGCAGAGTGTGAAGCAGGCCATAGACCAACAACAGCAACATGGCGGAGCAGCGATAACGTAAACAATTCATGGCGCCACCTTTTGGCAGGACAGCGGCCCGATCTGCGGAATGCCGTCGCCATGCTTGTGATAATCGAAGCGGACATGGCAGGCGCCGGAAGGCGTCGTCACGTCGAGCACGTTGTGTTCGCCGAGCGAGTCCAGATAGACAGCGCCATCGAAGCCGACCAGTGCCGGTTCTCCACTTTGGTTGTGCAACCGCACCCGGCTACCCAGCGGCAACGGCTTGCCCGCCGTATCCACCAGAATAATGGACGCAGCGTGGATGGGTTTAATATGGAATTTCACCAGCGTACCGGAACGGTCCGCCGGCGTGGCCATGAGGTCCACCTTGCCGATATTCATGTCGGCGGGGAGATTCATCGGGTCGATGCTGACCTTGTTGTTCTGATAGGAATTGAGTGGGGTGATCAGGAGCCGGCCATGACTGTCGGTTGTGCCGACGGGATTGTTCTGCAGATTGACCGGCACGTTCGCGACCCCATCCGTGGAGACAACGGCGAAACCGTCGGTGATTTGGCGCGAAGCGAACAGGGCGCCGTCGATAAGCGTCAATGAGCCAAGAGCGCTGGCATAGCCATAGCGTGCTCCGCTTGCGTCATAGACGCCGGCCTGCAGCTGGCCATAACGGCCAAGATAATCGAGTTCTCCGGCGCCGCCGTTCTGGCCATCGCCCTGGTTAAGTGAAGCGCGCCAGCCAATACCGCCCTGACTCGGCAACGGTTGCACGGCGTTCAATGAAAGGCCGTTTTCTCCATTCTGCGATTGGAAGCCGCTGCTGACCGTGGTGTTGTGGCCGAATGTCAGCGTTGCGATCAGAAAGAGAGTGCGATTGCGCGTGATTTGAAGATCCTGGCTGAAGCTGAGGTTCAACGATAACGAACGGTTGACCGACTTGTACCAGTACGCATTGGCGTACCGCGATGCACTCGGTTGCGCCGTGCCTGAAGAGGTTGTGCTGGTTTGGGCCGGATTTTGTTGCGGATAGCGCAGATTGACGTAACTCAAGCCCAAATTGCCAACGTGCTCGAAGTTGTAGCTGAGATAAGTTTGTGCGCTCAAACTTGGCAGCGAAGAGCCATACAGCGTAGCGACGTCCCGGTAATCGCTCGTCGCGTGCGTGCCGCTCAGGCCGAAATTGAAACGGTTGTCGCTCCAATTGTAGCCCACGCGGTATTGCCCGCCGCTCTGTCCCGCATGGCTGCTGTGAGCGTATGACGCAGACAAGATGCCGCCCGTGCGGCCCAGGAGCCAGACTCCACCGAGGCCTGCGTCAGCCAGTCCATCGGTGATCTCGGCATGTCCCTCGGCCGTGAAGTTGTCGGTGATGCCGTTGCGCCATGTCCCGCTGGCGACCGGGTCGTGGCCGTAATCGAAGGAATCCAGTCCGTAGTTCTCGCGCACGAAGCCGAGCTCGGCGGACCAGTCGGACAACCCTTGGCGCAGCAACTGGCTTTCCCCATACAGTGAAAAATTCAGCGTCGTGGTCTGACCTAACGCGTTGGTCAGCACGACTTGTGCGTTGCCGGCGCCGCTGATGTTCGGCAAGCTGTTGAGCTGGAACGGGCCGGCAGGAATCTGGCCGCTGTACTGGCGCATTCCGTTCACGTAAAGCTGGATGTCCGACGGCAATGTGGCGGAGCCGAGGAACGAAGGCAACGGTGCTGTCACCAGATACGGCTGCAGCGCAAAATTGGTACCAAATTGCAGGCCGCCGATACGAGTGGCGCGCGACCACGACAAAGCATCGGTCAATGTGTCGCCGATACGCAGGGAAAGCAAATCGTCGGGAAACGACGAGGTCCAGCTGGAATCCAGGCGCACGGAATGATCCTGACGGTTGCCGGTGCCCGAATCCGTGTCTTGTGCAAGTACGGTGGAGCTGAATACACCGAAGCCGTTGAACGCACGCAATTCGCCGAACGCATTCAGGCTCGTCGCGCCGTGCGCGCCGTAGCTGCCGTAGAGATCGTAGTTGAGCAGCGCGCCCGGCGAAGCGGAGGCAACAGGCCGGGGTTCGCTCGTGGTGTTCAGCACCGTGGTGCTTGTCTTCAGCAAGCGCAGCGGCGCAACGAGGCTGACGCTCTGGCGACTGGCGTCGTATTCGACTTTCAGACCCTGCAATCCGTTCAATCGAACCGGATCCGCGATGCCTTCCGGCAGATCGAATCCGATCTGGCGCAAACTCGTCAGGCTGGCCCAGAGCTCGCCATCGCGGTAGTAGAAATGGGCGAGGCCCTTGTCGCTGGCGTTGAGCGTCACCTCCAGATACAGATCGACGCTGGCCGGATCCGCGGCAGCAACTTCCTGAGCCCCGATCAGCGCGGAACTTGCGACTCCCGGGTTGGTTGCGGCTGTCGCGGCTGCTGCGTGAGCGCAGACAGCGATCAGGCATTGCAACACCAGCGCCTCAGGCAGATGGGTCGGCCAGCGACAGATTCTGAATTGTCTTCTGACCATTGACCATGAGCTCCAGGGTTCCTGCCGGCGCGAAGACTGTGATGGCAGGTTTGAGCGTCCACTGCATGGTCGCTCCGGGCAGAACGTAACCCAGCAAACCCGGGTCGACTTCCGTGCGATTGCCGGCGTTGTCGACGAATGTCAAGGCCGCCAGTTGCGCATGGCCGTTGCCATGGTTGCTTACCTGCAGGACTGCCGAATTCAAGCTGCCGCTTCTGTGCAGACTCCATTGCAGGATCGGAACAGGTTCCGCTGTTCCCAACGGCTGGACGAAGATCGGCACCGAATAGTGCACGACGAAATGCAGTCCGGGCCCGCTGGGCGCATCCACTGGCAGTTCATCGATCGCGAGCCGGTAGGAGTCCTCCACAGCATTGGGGCCACTCGGCGGTGGGCCGACGCGGATGACCCGGATCAACTGCTGGTCATTCGCCTTGATCTCCAGCATCGGTGGACTGACAACCAGTCCGCGCGAGGGCGTGAGCTGGTCGCCAGTCGAACCTTGCGTCCAGTGGTACACGCGGACTTGCGCGTGTATCACAACAGCCCCGGTGTTGCTGAGCGTGATTCCGCCGGCATTTTGCGACGCTTTCAGGTAGAGATCGGTCGGCGACAACTGAAGCCCGATGGCACCAGCCTGAGCGCTGGCCGCCATCAGGCAGGCCAGCACACCCAGTCGTACAGCACGTCGCAAGATTACGCTCAGCATGCGCGTTTCAGAAATTCACGTTGATTGTGACGGTATCACTGTACGTATCCGGTTGCACATCCGTGCTGCCCGTCGCGTTGGCATAGGTGGTGAACGACACCGCCTTGCCCCCAGCCATACCAGCGCCGGTGCCGGACTCGCCATTGCCGGCAGAGGTCGAGGTGGCCGTGTTGCCCCAAACAGTGCTGCCCCCCGAATTTTGATAAAGCTGGTAGGCAATAGTGGCGCCGAGCGTGCCGGTCAGGACTCCGGCCCCCGTTGTATTGCTGTTCGACGGCGCCAGGCCTACATAAAACGGTGTCTTGTTCGAGCAGTTGACGGTGAATGCACCGGATTGCACGGTTGTGGCAACGCCGGCAAGCACGGGACCGAGCGTGATATTGGACGCTGCGGTCGTATTGACAGCGCAGGCTTTCTGCACGACCAAGGTTACCGTGAAGGTTCCCGTTGCCGGGGAAGTGCCGGAGGCGGCAGAAGCATTTACGGCAAAACCGCCGGCAATCAGCGCGGCGGCCAGAGCAGTGGTACGAAACGCGGTGTTCATGATGATCTCCGAAAACGGTCTGGTAGGGGGGATGATCCCGCATCAGGCGAAATCGAGGCTTTCAGGCATCGTCGACAGGCGCAGGCACGACGGATAAGCAAAGTCAATGCCAACATTTACAGTATGTGTTTATTAAGCGAATCCGCGATACGACAAATACCTATCCGGCGGGTCTCGGGATGCCGCGCAGGCCGCCGCGAACGAGCAGCCGCGCCTGCTGGCTGGTCGAGCAGGGTGAGTGTCAAGGACACTTGACATATACCGGATACCGTCGTAGAGTGCGCGTGTAAAGCAACCTTTACATGCTGCCACAAAGGGTCGTAAACGACGCTGACGTGGCGATCCTTGCACAGACGGGTAGTTCGGTGAATCGCATCCAGAAAAAAACCTACCAGCGCGACATCATGTTTGCCATGGCGGTCTACATGATCGTCGTGCTGTTGATCTGGCCGATGGCCAGAACCGCGTCGTCCCTGCCACTGAAGATATTGTTCGCGCTGGCACCGCTGGTGCCGTTGATCTATGCGATCTGGCTGATGGCCCGACGCATCCGCCTCAGCGACGAACTCGAACAGCGCACACATTTGGTCGGCCTCGGTGTGGCCACCATCGTGGCGTCCATCTTCAGTCTGGTCGGTGGTTTCCTCGCCAACGCCAAGTTGCTGTCGCTGGATGCCTGCGCTGAGATGCTGTTGTGGGTGTTTCCGGTATTGATGATCAGCTATGGCATCGCGCACTTTTGGGTGCGGCGCCGATACGGCCTGGATGGTGGATGTGACGACGACGAATCATTCCCGGTATACCTGCGTCTGCTCAGCGCCGCAGCATTACTCGGTATTTTGACGGTGTGGGGGTATCTCAGACCGATCGACAGTTTCCGCCTTGGCCTGTTGTCCGGCATGACCGCGGGGCTCGCAGCAGTCGGGTTGGTATTGGGCGTGCGACGCTGGCTGCGAAGACATGAGCCGCGCTAATGAAAAACCGGGTGCGTGAAATGCGTACCAGCCACCAATGGTCGCAGGCTGATCTGGCCGACAAGCTCGACGTATCGCGACAAACGGTGAACGCGATCGAGACCGGCAAATACGATCCGAGTCTGCCGCTGGCGTTTCGCATCGCCAAATTATTTCACCAGTCGATTGAATCGATATTCGAACCAAAGCAGTAGTCGTGAGATGCGCCCGTTGTTCAACATCCCAACCCGTTTGAGCCGAAGGATTGAACTGTGACGAAACAAAATTTCCTGCGCGCTGTAGTTGTGGTCGCTGCTGCGGCCTATTTCGGCTGGAGTTATTTCAAACCCAAAACGCACACACCTGCCGTCGAACTCGCTGCACCAATTGCGGCGAACGCGAAAGCGTTCACGCTCGGCACGCTGGCGTTCAAGGCCTGCGAATTGCCGCAAAAACATTCCGGCGCGACCACCAGTGCGTTCTGTGCGCCGTTTTCGGTACCGGAAAATCGAGCCGCGCCGACCGGGCGCAAGCTCGCGCTGCGTCTGGCCCTGATCAAGTCCGACGCGGTGGCTGCGGATCGCGATATGGTCGTCTTTCTCGCCGGCGGTCCAGGCCAGGCGGCGATCGATACCTGGCCGCAGATCGCACCGGCGTTCGCGTCGTTGCTCAAACACCATCATGTGCTGCTGCTGGATCAGCGTGGTACCGGCGGGTCGAATGCGCTGGAATGCAAGACGGACAAGGACGAGTCGAACGACGATTCCGGCTTCGACGCAGAGAAAGTTCGCGAACATACGCAAGCGTGCCTGGCCGCTGTGGAAAAGCACGCCGATCCGAGCTTCTACACCACCACGGATGCGGTCGCCGATCTGGAAGCAGTACGCCAGGCACTCGGCGCACCACAGTTCGATCTGGTCGGTGTTTCCTATGGCACGCGCATGGCACAGCAGTATGCGATGCGGCATGCGGATGGCGTGCGCAGCATCGTGCTCGACAGTGTGGCGCCGAACGAAATCGCGTTGGGCGCGGATTTCGCCGAGAATCTGGACAATGCGCTGAAAGCGCAGTTTGCGCTTTGCGAGAAAGCGCCTGCCTGCGCCAAGGCTTTCGCAGATCCGTACGAAAGTCTGATGAAACTGCGCGATGCGTTGCGTGCCAAGCCGCAGGATTACGCCTACCGCGATCCGGTCACGTTTGAGGCAGCGCACAAGCATCTGAATGCCTACACCCTGGCTGGGCTGGTGCGCATGTTTGCCTACACGCCGGAAACGGCCGCGCTGTTGCCGCTGTCGATCGCCGAAGGATTGAAAGGCGATTACACGCCACTCGCGGGTCAGACTCAGGTGCTGACCGGAGACATGTCCGACCTGGCCGAAAACGCCATGCAATTGTCGGTGATCTGCAGCGAAGATGCGGACCTGCTCGCATCGCGGCCGCAGGATGCGAATACCCTGCTCGGCAACAATCTGGTCGATGGCATCCTGGCGGCGTGTGGCGTGTGGCCGCATGCGACGCGCCCCGCGGATTTCCACACACCGCTGAAAACCGCAACGCCCGTGCTGATTCTGCAAGGCGCGCTCGATCCGGTCACGCCACCGCGATACGGCGAGCAGGTGCTGAAGGGCTTGTCGAACGGACGCCTGTTGATCGCCAAGGGCCAGGGCCACAACGTGATCGGGCGCGGCTGCATTCCGAAACTGGTCGGCGAGTTCGTTGACAAGCTTGATCCAAAAAGCCTGGACGCGAAATGCGTCGAACAGCTCGGTCCGATGCCGGCCTTCGTCAATTTCAATGGAGCGGCGCCATGATCGATTCATGCCGCCACAACCTCCCAAGGCTCGCTGCGCTCGCCTTGTTCCCCCTTGACTCAAGGGGGCTGGATGCCGAAAGGAGTACCGTGTCGTGATCGAAGTAAAAAATTTGCACAAGGCATTTGGCAAAGGCGCCAAGCGCGTCGTCGCGGTGGACAACGTTTCCTTCGTGGCGCGCGACGGTGAAATCACTGGCCTGCTCGGCCCGAATGGTGCCGGAAAAACCACTACGCTGCGTTGTCTGTACACGCTGATGCAACCCGATTCCGGACAGGTACTGATCGATGGCATCGACGCCGCCACCGATCCGGTCGCGGTGCGCCGGCGTCTGGGCGTACTGCCGGATGCGCGCGGTTTGTACAAGCGCCTGACCGCGCGCGAGAACATCGATTATTTCGCGCGCCTGCACGGCATCGAAACCAAAACCATGCACCAGCGTCGCGAAGCGTTGGCTGATGCTTTGGAGATGCGCGACATCCTGGATCGTCGCACGGAAGGGTTTTCCCAGGGTCAGCGCGTCAAGACAGCGATCGCGCGTGCCCTGGTACACGATCCGAAAAACGTCATCCTCGACGAACCGACCAACGGTCTGGACGTGATGAGCACGCGCGCCATGCGCAGCTTTCTCAAGTCGATGAAAAGCGAGGGCCGTTGCGTGCTGTTTTCCAGTCACATCATGCAAGAGGTCGCCGCATTGTGCGATCGCATTGTCGTCATCGCACGCGGCCGCGTCGTCGCCGATGAATCGCCCGATGCGCTGCGCGCGCAGACGGGCGAGGCGAATCTGGAAGACGCATTCGTCAAACTGATCGGCACCGATGAAGGACTTGCCGCATGAAATCCGCATTGATCGTTTTTCTGAAGGAAGTCCGCGAAAACCTGCGCGACCGCCGCACCATGATCAACACCCTGATTACCGGCCCACTGATGGCGCCGTTGATCTTCGTGCTGTTGATCAACACCCTGGTCACGCGTGAGCTGAGCAAGGCGGAAAAGCCGTTGTTACTGCCCGTGGCCGGGGCGCAGTACGCGCCAAACCTGATCACTGCGCTGAAACAGAACAACGTCGAGATCAAACCAGCACCGGTCGATCCGGATCGCGCCGTGCGCGAGCAGGATGCGGATGTGGTGTTGCGCATCGACGCCAATTACGCGCGCGCTTGGAACAAAGGCGAACCGGCTCAGGTGGAACTGATCTACGACGCTTCGCAGCAGGATGCGCACGGTCCGGTCGAGCGCCTGCGCAAGCTTCTCGACGGATACTCCCAACGCACCGGCGCGCTGCGACTGCTCGCGCGTGGATTGTCGCCGTCGATCCTCAAACCACTGGCGATCGCCGACCGCGATCAATCCACGCCACAAAGCCGCTCCGGCATGATGTTCGCGATGTTGCCGTACTTCTTCATCCTCGGCGGTTTCATCGGCGGCATGGCGCTGGCGATCGATACTACCGCAGGCGAACGCGAACGTCAGTCGCTGGAGCCGCTGCTCGCCAATCCGGTGCCGCGCTGGCAGATCCTGGGCGGCAAGCTATGTGCGACCACGGCTTTCGCCATCACCACGGTGCTGCTTTCCATACTCGCATTCGCCGTGGTCGGACAGTTTCTGCCGACGGAAAAAATCGGCATGAGCCTGACCCTCGGCCCGCGGTTCATCGCCTGCACCCTGTTCGTGATGCTGCCGCTTGCGGCACTCCTCGCAGCGCTGCAAACACTGGTCGCTGCATTCGCCAAAAGCTATCGCGAGGCGCAGACCTATCTGTCGTTGCTGATGTTCGTGCCGATCATCCCCACGATGTTGATGTCGCTGCTGCCGATCAAGACGCAATTATGGATGTACTCCGTCCCGCTGATGGGTCAGCAAGTCGCGATCACGCGCCTGATGCGCGGCGATGCGGTACCGGATGCGGCGCTGTCGCTTTGTTTCGTTTGCACTGCGCTCGCTGCGTTCGTCGCCAGTGCGATCGCCGCGCGAATCTACCGCAGCGAGCGTTTGGCGATATCGGCGTAGCGGCCGCGGCTAACCCCCGCCCAGTGCGCGTCGATGCTGGATCGCTTCGAGCAGGTGTGCGCTGGCGATGTGTTCGCTGGCGGCCAGATCGGCAATGGTGCGAGCCACGCGCAGGATGCGGTGATACGCGCGTGCGGACAGGCCGAGCGTATCGAGCGCGCGTTCGAGCAGGGTGCGATCGTTCGCAGCCAGCACGCAATCGCGCTGCACTTCGCGGTTGCCGAGCGCGGCATTGGGTTTGCCGGCACGTTGCAATTGGCGCTCGCGCGCGGCGACAACGCGGGTACGCACGCTGCTGCTGGATTCGCCATCGGGGGCTTCGGCGCCGAGTTCGACCAGCGGCACGCGCGGCACCACGATCTGCAAATCGATGCGGTCGAGCAGCGGCCCGGACACGCGCGAGCGGTAGCGACGGATCGCTTCGGGTGTGCAGGCGCAGCGTCCGGCCGGATCGCCCGCATAGCCGCACGGACACGGATTCATCGCGGCGACGAGTTGAAATGCGGCGGGAAATTCCGCTTGGCGCGCGGCGCGCGAGATCGCGATATGACCGGATTCCAGCGGCTCGCGCAGCACTTCCAGCACGCGCCGATCGAACTCGGGCAGTTCGTCCAGAAACAACACGCCGCGATGCGCGAGCGAGATTTCGCCGGGGCGCGGGATCGAGCCGCCGCCGACCAGCGCCGCTGCGGACGCGGTGTGGTGTGGTGCGCGGAATGGGCGCATTTTCCATTTGTGGAAATCAATGCCACAGCCGGCAACGGAGCGGATCGCCGCGGCTTCCAGCGCTTCCGGCTCGGATAGCGGCGGCAGGATGCCGGGCAGGCGGCTGGCGAGCATGGTCTTGCCGGTACCGGGCGGGCCGACGAACAGCAGGTGATGGTTGCCTGCAGCGGCGATTTCCAATGCGCGGCGCGCGTGCGGCTGGCCGCGCACCTCGGCCAGATCCAGTTCGCTGGTCGCGATTGAAGAATCGGCTGCGGGCAGTACGGTGGTTGGCAATTGCGCCGCACCGCGCAGAAATGCACAGACATCCAGCAGCGACGTTGCGCAGTGCGAGGTCGCGCCGCCGACCAGCGCGGCTTCGGCGCCGTTGTCGTGCGGCACAATCAATGCGCGCCCTGCCTTGGCCGCCTTGAGCGCAGCCGGAAGCACGCCGGTGACCGAACGCAGTTCGCCGGACAGCGCCAGCTCGCCGAGAAACTCGTAGCCGGCAAGACTTTCCTTCGGCAGATGCCCTTGCGCGGCAAGGATTCCGAGCGCGATCGGCAAATCGAAGCGGCCGCCATCCTTGGGTAGATCCGCCGGTGCCAGGCTGACGGTGACGCGGCGCGACGGATATTCGAGCTGCGCATTCTGGATCGCCACGCGTACGCGATCGCGCGCTTCTTTCACCGCAGTTTCCGGCAAGCCGACGATGGATGTACCCGGCAGGCCGCCGGACAAGTGCACTTCCACCGTTACCGCAGGGGCGGAAACGCCTTCCTGGGCGCGGCTGTGGACGATGGCGAGACTCATGCGAAACCTCCGGACAAAATCCATCCCTGCCGCGTCATTGCACGGCGAAATTTGCGGTTCGCTTGCTCGTCATTCCGGCAGGGATTGCCGGAATCCAGGGGCCAGGGAAGGCGTCCGTGCCGTCTGGATGCCGTCAATCCCTGCCGGCATGACGTGAAATCTATTGCGACGTGCCGACCGACTTTGCCGTCAGCTCGTCCACGCGCGCTTCGAGCGCTTCCACCTTCTCGCGTGTGCGCAGCAACACGCTGCGCTGCGCGTCAAATTCCTCGCGCGTGACCAGATCCAGTCTGCGCAATCCGGCACGCAGCGCGTCGCGGAAGTTGGCTGCGATATCCTCGCGCGCTTCCTGCGCGCCGGGTGGCACCAGGTCGGCCAGGCGCCGGGCCAGATCGTCGATCGCGGTTATGTTGAGCATCGCCGTTTTCCTGCATTGATGTTGGTGGCAGTGTAGCCAATCGCGCGCCCGCACGCTGTCGGGCGGGTGCAACGCGGCGCGTAGGAAATCGCTTACGCCGCGGGTATAGTGGACACATCGCAAGAGTTCCGGAGCAGCGCATGAAAATGGTGATGGCCATCATCAAGCCGTTCAAGCTCGACGACGTGCGCGAAGCGCTGGCCGAGGCCGGCGTGCAGGGCATCACCGTGACCGAGGTCAAGGGTTTCGGCCGCCAGAAAGGTCACACCGAGCTGTACCGTGGCGCCGAGTACGTGGTGGATTTTCTGCCCAAACTCAAGCTCGAGATCGCCGTGCCGGACAATCTGGTCGAGCGCGTGATCGAGACCATCGCGCAAGCCGCCAACAGCGGCAAAATCGGCGACGGCAAGATATTCGTCTATGCGCTGGATCAGGTCATCCGCATTCGCACCGGCGAGACCGATGCGGATGCGTTGTAACTTCCGTCGCTGAGCCCGGGAGCCCGTGCGGGGCTTGCCGGGGTGCCGCTGCTACAATGGCGCCCTGATCGCACGCTGGTTTCCGCCATGTCCGTCCCCGTCGCCAAGATCGACTTCGACTACACCCTCGAGCACAAATACACCCGTGAGCACGGCCGGATTTATCTTTCCGGCGTGCAAGCGCTGGTGCGCTTGCCGTTGATGCAGCGGATGCGCGACCGCGCGGCCAGCCTGGACACGGCCGGTTTCATTTCCGGCTATCGTGGCTCGCCATTGGGCGGCCTTGATCTGGAATTGTGGAAAGCGAAAAAGCACCTCGCCGCGGCGAGCATAGAATTCCAACCGGGCCTCAACGAAGACCTCGGCGCGACGATGGTCTGGGGTACGCAACAGGTAAACCTGTTTCCGGGCGCGAAGTACGACGGCGTGTTTTCGATGTGGTACGGAAAGGGTCCGGGTGTGGATCGCTGCGGCGACGTGTTCAAACACGGCAACGCCGCAGGTACATCCAAGCACGGTGGCGTTCTGGCGCTTGCGGCGGACGATCACGCCTGTCGCTCGTCCACGCTGCCGCACGGCTCGGAACTGGAATTCGTCTCGGCGATGATGCCGGTGCTCAATCCTGCCGGTGTGCAGGATATTCTCGATATGGGTCTGCTCGGCTGGGCGATGTCGCGCTTCACCGGGCGCTGGGTTGGGTTCAAGACGATTGCCGAAACCGTGGAATCTTCTGCTTCCGTCAGCGTCAATCCGTATCAGCTCGACATCGTTGCGCCTGCGGATTTCGAACTGCCGCCGGGCGGGCTCAACATCCGTTGGCCCGATCCGCCACTGGATCAGGAAATGCGCCTGCACCAGTACGCGGTGAAGGCCGCCTGCGCATTCGCGCGCGCGAATCGCATCGACCGCGTGGTGATCGACTCGCCCAAGGCACGCCTGGGCATCGTCACCACCGGCAAGAGTTATCTGGATGTCTTGCAGGCGCTCGAATATCTGGGCATCGGTTCGGACGATGCGCGCGCGATAGGCATTCGCGTCTACAAGGTCGGCATGACCTGGCCGCTGGAGCCAGTCGGCATCCGCGAGTTCGCGGCAGGTTTGGAAGACATCATTGTCGTCGAGGAGAAACGCTCGTTCATCGAATCGCAGATGAAGGAGCACATGTACAACTGGGATGAACAAAAACGGCCGCACATCGTTGGCAAGTACGACGAGGACGGCAACTGGATCCTGCCGTCGACCGGCGAACTGACACCGGCGACGATCGCGCTGGTGATCGCCAGGCGCTTGTCGCGCTTTTTCAGCAGCGAGGCAATGACATCGCGGGTGGCGTGGATCGACGCGAAGGAACACGAGCTGACATTGCCTCGCGCGAATTTTCCGCGGGTGCCGCATTACTGTCCGGGCTGCCCGCACAACACCTCGACCGCGGTGCCCGAAGGCTCGCGCGCGCTCGCCGGCATCGGCTGCCACTACATGGTCACGTGGATGGATCGGCGTACCGACACGTTCACGCAGATGGGCGGCGAAGGCGCGACGTGGTGCGGGCAGACGCCATTTACCGAAACGAAGCACGTGTTCCAGAATCTTGGCGACGGCACGTATTTTCATTCCGGTTCGCTGGCGATCCGCCAGGCCGTTGCGGCCAAGGTCAACATTACGTACAAGATTCTGTACAACGACGCGGTCGCGATGACGGGCGGCCAGCCTGTGGATGGCACACTAACGGTACCCGACATCGCGCATCAGGTGCGCAGCGAAGGCGTGCAGACCATCATCGTGATGAGCGATGACATCGAGAAGTGGTCGAACCCGTCAATTTTTCCCGAAGGCGTGGAATTCATTCATCGCGATGAACTCGACGCCGTGCAGAAGCGTCTACGCGAGGTCAAAGGCACCTCCGTACTGATTTACGACCAGACCTGCGCCACCGAAAAGCGTCGCCGACGCAAGCGCGGCAAGCTGGAAGATCCGAAAAAGCGCGTGTTCATCAATTCGCTGGTCTGCGAAGGCTGCGGCGACTGCGGCAAGGAATCGTTCTGCGTTGCAGTTCTGCCGAAAGAAACCGAATTCGGGCGCAAGCGCGAAATCGACCAGAACAGTTGCAACAAGGATTTTTCCTGCGTGAAGGGCTTCTGCCCGAGCTTCGTTACTGTGCACGGCGGTGGTTTGAAGAAACGCAAGCCCAGCGCCAAAGTGGATTTTTCCACATTACCGCAACCGGTATTCGCGACCAATCTGGCGCAACCGTGGAACATTCTCGTCACCGGCATCGGCGGCACGGGCGTCATCACGATCGGCGCGCTGATCGGCATGGCCGCGCATCTGGAAGGCAAGGGCAGTACGGTGCTCGACCAGACCGGCCTGGCGCAGAAGGGCGGCGCGGTCACCTGTCACCTGCGCATCGCGGGATCGCCGGACGACATCCACGCCGTACGCATCGCCGCAGGCGAGGCGGACCTCGTACTTGGCTGCGACATGGTCGTGGTCAACGATTACTGGTCGCTGTCGAAGATCCGAGGCGGACGCTCGCATGTCGTGCTCAACAGTTACGAGGCGATGCCCGGCGGCTTCACGATGAAGCCTGATCTGAAATTCCCGGCCGACGGCATCGTCGATGCGGTGCGCACAGCGCTCGGCGGCGAAAAGCCCGAGATCGTCGACGCCACTGATCTGGCCGTGAAGCTGCTCGGCGATTCGATCGGCGCGAATCTGTTCATGCTCGGCTATGCGTGGCAAAAAGGCTGGGTGCCGCTGTCGCTCGACGCGCTGATGCGCGCGGTGGAACTCAACGGCGCTGCGGTGGAAATGAACAAGGCGGCATTCAACTGGGGCCGTCTGGCTGCACAGGATATTGCGCAGGTGCGAGTTGCGGCGGGTTCGTCTTCTTCCCTTCCCCAGTTTGCGCGGGAAGGTGCCGAAGGCGGAAGGGGGCGACCTTCTGCTTCTGTCTCCACGCTGGACGATTCGACTCTGAGCACCACGCTGGACGAGCGCATCGCACGCCGTGTCGCCTTCCTCACCGATTACCAGAATGCGGCGTACGCACAGAAATATCGGTCGCTGGTCGACACGGTGCGTGCCGCCGAGCAGGCGAAGGTGCCTGGCTCAAGCACGCTGACCGAGGCCGTGGCCCGCTACGCGTTCAAGCTGATGGCCTACAAGGACGAATACGAAGTTGCGCGCCTGTACACCAGCGGCAATTTCGAGCGCCGCGTTCGCGAACAATTCGACGGTGACTTCAAGCTGCACTTCCATCTCGCGCCGCCGCTGCTGGCGCGGCGCGACAGCGAAGGCAAATTGCGCAAGGGCGAATACGGCCCGTGGGTTTTTACCGCTTTCAAGCTGCTTGCGAAGTTGCGCGGCCTGCGCGGTGGCGTCTTCGACATCTTCGGTCACAGCGCCGAGCGCAAGCGCGAGCGGCAACTGATCGACGAGTATTTCCGCAACGTCGAGGAACTGCTTGCCGGTTTGACTCGCGACAACCAGTCGCTTGCCGCCGAGATTGCGTCGATTCCCGAGCACATCCGCGGGTACGGTCACGTCAAGGATGGGCACTTCGTCAAGGCGAAGGCGCGGCACGACGAACTGATGGCGGCATGGCAAAACCCGCAGCACGTAAAAGTGGCGGCATAACGACGCAGCGATTGGCCAAAATCACACGAGGACCGCCCATGTATGCACTCTACTATTCACCCGGTGCGGCGAGCATGGCGGTTCATCTGGCCTTGCTGGAGCTCGGCGCGCCGCATGAGTTGCGTGCGGTCGATCTTGCAGCCGGACAACAGAAAAGCGCCGAATACCTCAAGCTCAATCCCGCCGGTGTCGTGCCGACGCTGGTTGTCGATGGCCAGCCGCGCAGCGAATGCGCCGCGTTGCTGTTGTTGCTGGCCGAACGCCACCCGCAGGCGCAACTTGCGCCCGCGCCCGACTCGCCACAACGTGCGGCGTATCTGCAATGGATGCTGCATCTGGCCAACACCCTGCAGCCGGCGTTCCGGCAATGGTTTTACCCGAGCGAATTCGGCGACGCCGATCAGGAAACGCAGGGCAAGGATTTGGCACGCAAACGCATTGAGGCCGTGTGGGATCGGCTAGACGCGCATCTGGCCGCGCACGGTCCGCATGTCCTCGGCGAGAAACTGAGTATCGTCGACCTGTACGTCACCATGCTGATGCGCTGGTCGCGCAACCTGCCCAAGCCGGCGACGCAGTGGCCGGCGCTGGCGCGCCTGGCGGCCATCGTCAAGGCGCGGCCGAGCTGGGCGCGCCTGTATGCTGCCGAAGGCTTGAGCGAATGGGCGTAATGGCGCGTTCTTCAATGCACGCCGTATAGTTTCATCACATCGCTACGCAGCGTAGCCTGACTGTCCGCGCGCGAATAGAACATGTGCCCGCCGGGATATTCCTTGACCTGTACGCGCGTTGGGTCGCCCATCGCCGGAATCTGGTCGACAATCAATACCGAGGCCATGAACGGACAGGACAGATCATCCCAGCCGTGTGCGATCAGCACGCGCAAGTTCGGATCGTTCGCCACCGATTCGCGCAGTTGTGACACGGAGCCTTCGCGCGCGTCGTCGTCATCGTGCCACAGCTTGTTCACGGCGTAGCTGAGCGCGTTGTAGCGGCCATCGTATTTCCAACCGACGGTCTGGGTGACGAAATTGACCATCGCGGTGGTGGTCGGCGCGATGATGCCGTTCAGGATCGGATCGCCACTGCGCTGGTGTGGAGCGTACGGGATACGGATCCCAGGCGGTGAAGTTGGAATCGTAGCGGCTGCCCAGCTTGCCTTCGGCACGATAGACCTCGCGCAGATACGCCTGGGTTTCGATGCGCCCGCCCGAGCGTTTGACGAACAGCGGATCCAGCCCGGTCAGTTCGGTAACTTTCTGGATCACGCGCTGCGTGGCCTGCGGATCGGAGCGGCCCTTCATCAGGTCGGTGGCGTATTCGCCGCGGGTGTATTCAATGATCGGTGCCATCGTGTCGGCGTTGAGTTTGTGTTCGCGCTCCAGATGCGCGGCGGCGATCGACGGTAGGGTCAGCATCCACGGCAGCGGCGACACATTGCCGTCGTCGGATGCACCCGGGTCCAGATAGGGCGACAGCAGCACCACGCCGTTCATTGCGACGCCGAGTTGGGTTTGCAGATAGTCGGTGATGCGCGGCCCGCGAAATCCGCCGTAGCTTTCGCCGACCAGGTATTTGCGCGATTCCATGCGGCCGTTCTTGACCAGCCAGTCGTAGACGATGCGCGACAGGTACTTGATGTCGCTGTCGGTGCTGTAGAAATCCTTGGTCGCCTGTTTGTCGTCCACCAGCGCGCGGCTATAGCCGGTGCCGACCGGATCGATGAACACCAGATCGGTCAAGTCCAGCCAGGTGCCGGGGTTGTCGTGCAGCACGGCAGGATCGGATGGCGTGTCGCCTTCCGCGCCGAAATTCACCTTCTTCGGGCCGATCGCGCCCAGGTTCAGATACACCGACGATGCGCCGGGGCCCCCGTTGAGCGCGAATGTGACCGGCCGCTGCTTGCCCGGGATGGTGTAGGCAGTGAACACGACCTCGGCGGTGATTTTGCCTTTCTCGTCGCGCACCGGCAGCGATCCGACGGTGGCGCTGTAGCTCAGTGTCTTGCCATCGATTTGCGTGGTCTGGGTCACATGCGCATCGGCCGGAAACGGCGGCAGATGAAAGTCGGATTTTTCTCCAGTATCGGCAGGTGCTGCCGGCTTGTGTGCGTCGGCGGCGAGTGCCGGTGCGGCCATTGCCGTCAGTACGCAGACGAGCAATGCGGTGTGCAGATTGATGCGCATGGGGCGATCCTGTTGATGAAGACCGGGCCTACTCTAGCAGCGCCACCGGCGCCGGCCGTGTGCAGGAAGGCATGGATCGCCGCATGTTTCGCGCCCCGCTCAGACCGATTCGATCAAATCGATGTACTGGAAGCGGCCTTCGCGCAGCACGCGTTCGCCGCGCGCAAGCCGAATGGGCGCGGAAAACACCGGACTGGCGTGAACACAGGTATGGAACTCACCGTTTTCGCCGCAGGGATCGCACGTCGCCGGTAGATCGGCAAGCAGCGCGGTATCGTAATCACAGCCGCAGAAATCGGCACCTAGTCGCTGCGTATCCACGCAAGTCAGGATCGCGCGATGACCGCGCGCGATAAAATGCTGCGCAAGCAGTGCGGTGTCCTCGCCCCACAATGGATACACGCCACGCCAACCCAGCCGCGTGAGCAGTGCGTCGCGATAGGCGCGCACATCGGCAAGGAACAGATCACCGAATGCGATATCGGCAATATCTGGTTCGCATGTGCGTGCTCGTTCCAATGCGACGGCGAACGCGGTTTCGTAGACTTCATTGCTGGCATGCGGTGGAATTTCCGCCTCGAACAATGGCAGTCCCAGCACCGCAGCTTGGCGATACAAAATCGAACGGCGCACACCGTGGATCGCGATGCGGTCGTATTCCGCGGTCACGGTGGTGACGAGACCGGAAACGCGCCAGCGTGGATCGTCCAACAGACTCTCGAGAGCCAGCGTGGAATCCTTGCCGCCGCTCCAGGCCAGCAGCACGGGTTTGCCTTGCGCGCTCATGCGCGTTGCCAGAGCAAGGTGCGATTGTTCGCGGGCATCGCCAAATCATCGACCAAAGCGAAACCGGCGTTCTCCGCCAGTGCGTTCACATCAACAAAATCACGAATACCCATGTGCGCCGCGTGTGCTCGCAGCGATTGATCGAACGCGGCGTTGCTGGCACTGGTGTACTTTCCGTTGTAATTGAATGGTCCGTAGATGGCCAGTTTTGCCGTTGTCATTGTCGCCCGGGACAGCATGGAGAAAAAAGTCTCAACCTCAGACCAGCGCATGATGTGCAGCGTGTTTGCGCTGAACACGGCGTCAAACGATTCGCGCGGCCACGAACCCGCTGCCACGTCGAGCTCGATCGGTGCCGGCGTGTTCGACAGCGCCGCCTCGGCGAGCCAGGCGCGAATGCCGGCAAGATTCTCGGCCCGGTCCGACGCCTGCCATGCCAATTGCGGTAGCGCTGCGGCAAAATGCACAGCGTGCTGGCCGGTGCCACTGCCGACTTCGAGCACATGGCGGCGATCTGCAAAGAACTTGCGCAACACGCCGAGGATGGGTTCGCGATTGCGCTCGCTGGCGGCGGAGTAAGGTTCGTCGGGCATGCCCGCCAGTGTGCCTCAGACGACCATCCTGTGCGATGCTTGCGTCACACCGACTGCATGACTGCGCATGCTTAATCGTCTCTGGCTTGGTTTTTTCCTGATCGCGGCGATTGCCGGTCTGGTGCAATGGCTCGGCAGCGGGCATGGCGAAGTCTTTGCCGCGATGGTCGCGAGCCTGTTCGACATGGCCAAGCTGTCGGTCGAGGTGATGGTGTTGCTGTTCGGCACGTTGACGCTGTGGCTGGGATTTTTGCGCATCGCCGAACGCGCGGGTTTGGTTGATCTGCTAGCACGCATGCTCGGACCGCTGTTTGCGCGGCTGATGCCGGAGGTGCCGCGCGGGCATCCGGCGCTTGGCCTGATCACGTTGAACTTTGCCGCGAATGCGCTGGGCTTGGACAACGCAGCCACCCCGATCGGTTTGCGCGCGATGCGCGAATTGCAGACGCTAAATCCAAGCGCGGACACTGCCAGCAATGCGCAGATCCTGTTTCTGGTGCTGAACGCCTCCTCGTTGACCCTGTTGCCGGTCACGATCTTCATGTACCGCGCACAGCAGGGCGCGCACGACCCCACCCTGGTATTCGTTCCCATTCTGCTAGCCACCAGCGCATCGACCTTGACCGGCTTGCTCAGCGTGGCGCTGATGCAAAAACTGAAATTGTGGCATCCGGTGGTTCTGGCGTGGCTGGGCGGATTCGCGCTGCTGTTGGCCGGCTTCATCGCCGTGCTGGCATCGCTGCCGGCGGCGGCGCTGGCCGGGCTTTCTTCGCTGCTCGGCAACCTCGTGATGTTTGCCATCGTGATTGCCTTCCTGCTTGCCGGCGCCTGGAAAAAAGTGCCGGTGTACGAAAGTTTTGTTGAAGGCGCAAAACAGGGATTCGAGGTTGCACGCGATCTCTTGCCGTATCTGGTCGCGATGCTGTGCGCAGTCGGCGTGTTGCGCGCGTCCGGCGCGCTGGAGTTCGCGCTCGATGGCATCCGCTGGCTGGCGACGGCTGCGCATCTGGACACGCGCTTCGTCGACGCCTTGCCCACGGCGCTGGTCAAACCGTTTTCCGGCAGTGCCGCACGCGCAATGCTGATCGAAACCATGCAGCACACTGGCGTGGACAGCTTCGCCTCGAAGCTGGCAGCCACCGTGCAAGGCAGTACCGAAACCACGTTCTACGTTCTCGCGGTGTACTACGGTGCGGTCGGCATCCGCCGCGTGCGCCATACCCTGGGCTGCGCGTTGCTCGCCGATCTGGCCGGAGTTATCGCCTCGATCGGCGTGTGCTACTGGTTTTTTGGCTGACGCGCTGCAATCACCTGCCGTCGCAGCCAGCCGGCATTGTAACTCTTGACAAGCCCCCCCCTTTTTCGGGCAGACTCGCCGCCCATCGCGCCACTGAAGAAGTACGCGATTCCGTGGGCCTGTGGGGGCGGGTCCCCATCGACGATAACAAAAAGATCGTAGGGAGATTTATCATGAAGTTGCAGAAATTGCGTACAACGCTATACCTCGCAACAAACACGTGCATCATCGCAGCAATGTTCACTATCGGCGCAACTGCGCCACGATTGGCATATGCCGACATAGTAGTGCATCCGTGCGGTCGTGGCTTAGTTCCAATATTTACGAGCGACGGGGACTATTATTGCGGTGATCCAGGAAGTCTCGGCGGCCCGGGTGGGGGCGGAGGTGGGTCCGGTGGTGGATCAGGTGATAGTAGCGGTGGAACGACGGCTTCCACCGGCACTTTCAAGGTTCCGCAAGAAAACGTTACGGACAAAGCAACGTGTACAAGCGATGTAGGTTCGCGACAAGCAAATGCATCAGAGCAAACTCGTGCCTATCAAGCCGCGCGAATAGCGGCTCAGCAGGGAATAATGGGATCGGGATCAATAGTAACGGTGACGTACAATGATGGTGGCCAGGAAAAATGGGTAATCGTTGAACCACTATTTACGGACCCGATCAGTCCTATCCCTGTCCCCGGTACTTTAACTTGTCCCCAGGGGTAGAGCGCAAATACAAGGCTTCTCCGTCCTAAAGCTATGTTGGTTGGTGTATCAAGGACGTGGGCAAGATCCACCTAATCGCAAAAACCGTTGAGTTCCGGCGAACTGGAACTCACGGGCTTCTAGATAGCAGATTGACTCAAAAAATGCGCAGGCTGGGAAGATTAATCTGATGTTTCAACGCAATTTCAAACGTGTGGCGGCTAGTATTGGTGTTCTGATTGCCGGTGTCGGGATAGCAATTGCAATAGTCGCCCTTGGGAGTAAGGAGCACACCGCCGCAATCAAAAAATCTGACTTGTCTCCACCCGTACCAAGCAAAGTGATAGCTGGCTCTGGAGCGCAAAAACGATCAATCGGAAATGCAAATGTTATGTCAGCAAAAAATGTTTCGCCGGTAATAAAAGATGTGGAGATGCGCGATCGGGCAATGCGAGCACAAGCACTAATCACAAATTCGCCAAATTCAGCACGAGCCATTGTCGAAGCTCGGCGCGAGTTTGGCGAGATTGATGCCGTGACATACGCTGAAAATACTATACGGGCCGCGTGTTCGATGGATCCCGATCTCATGGATTCAGCAAATCCCAAATTGAATGATCCTACTAGAACATGGGCAGTCAGCGCGTTGCTGGAGAAATGTCAAGGCATTGACAAGCTTTCGCGAAGCACAGCCCCAATTTCGTTTGATTCACCATCCGCAATTGCTAAAACGGAAGGTATATCAGCTGGAATCAGCGCAGCTTATGAAGTCATTAAAACAAGTAGCGAGTTTCCCGAATTATACGATGCGGGACAGGTACTGCTCGAAAATGGCCAACTAACATCTCAAAACATTCCTGGACTAGACCGAAATTTAGGGGCGACAGAGCTTCTAAAATCCTGGACATACGCTTCGATATTGTGGTCATGCGACCAGAGTGGCGGCTGTGGCCCAGGCAACTTTCAAACTGATGCTTTCTGTGCAAATGCCGGTTGCGCCGAAGGATCAACATTGTGGGATGGATTGCACGCGGCTATTCCTGATCGCGAATGGCAGGCGGTCGTAGCCTTTTATCAGTGGATTGAGAACGGCCAGTGAGAGATGAGTACGCAGTCAATCCCGCAAGGCCATATACTGGCTAATATCAGGACGAGACTACGAAATCCTCAGTTGAAAGCGGGCGGAGCTATCAAAATGCAAGCTGTAAAAAATATGATAGGAAATGGAAACCGCCAGTTGTTCTTGCTGTTGATCGTGGTAATACTTGCAGTGAGCGGAGCGTTTTGGCTTCGCTCACCTGCACCTCGATCAAACCCACTTTCGGTGACATCGGCGCAGGGCTCATCAATAGCTCTCGGAAAGACGATGCAGCCGCCAGTACTTCCGGCTGCGGGTAATCCTACACTTTACAAGAATAAATCTAAGTCAGCCAAAGCACGCGTGATCTTTACAAACCCGTCATTGTCAATTGGAAAACGTTTCAGCGAGCTCGCGAAAATCGCAGAAAACGGTGATTTAAACGCAAAACATTTTGCATTGCAGATTGCAAACGATTGTGCATCATTAAGCAAAGTGCCGGATGATCAGCCGGCGCTCGGCCAACCGAAGGCAACTGCTTACCAGATTCAACTTCGTGGCCAAATGAAAGCAAATTGTGCTGAGGTGACTTCTGATCCTGCTTTTTTGAAGCTCAGTTCGATTCTCAGTTCCTATCCGGCTGATGTGTACGACGGCTCGATGAAGTTGACGATCAGGCAACAATTTGCAAATCGTGGCCCCGATGCAGCACTTACCGCTGCCGTAAGCGCCATCTCGCAACGGCCGGATGAGTCAACTATTGGTATGGTTGGTGACGAGTTGGCAAATTTGGATATTTCCTCGGTCTATCTGCAACCCGCATTGAGTTCAATCGAATCGGTGAACCCAAACCAACGTAATCAGTTGATGCGATTTGCGCTAAATCTGCTTGCGTGTTCTTATGGCCGACCATGCGGTCCAAACTCATTCGTGGTGCAATCCACCTGCACTGAGCTGGGTGCGTGCGTTCCGGGTGCGGATTTGCAGGGCGTTTATCAGGCTCAACTGCTTTCGGGTCAACAGATGACTGATGTGCTGTCGTTGTTGGCCTATTTGCAGCAGATCCAACCAACGATCACTTGGCAATAACCTATTTTCGTCAAGCCCGCATCGTCCCCAGCAACCGCCCCGGCAGCGAGCGAATGCGGTTGAGCAGGGCGGTGGGCAGGCGTAGGGCGGAGTGGGCGCTGGTGTTGGACGGCGGGGCGGCGGTGTAACGCCGCGCGGCCTGCGGATTTTGCTTCAGCTGCCAATAGCGGCCGATCGCCGCATCCACGCTCAGCCGGCAGGTGCCCATGCGCACCGGTTTGATCAGCATGCGATAGACCTGGCCTTCGTTGATCAACTCGATCGCGGTCGCGGCGTTGGCGCGCTCGGTCACCACCACCGTGGCGATGTGCGGATGGTGCAGCTTCAACGCCTTGAGCAGTGCGGTCAGATCATTGCGTCCGGCTTCGGTTTCCGAGATCACCACGCCGGTTTCGTTCTGCTCCATGATCTGCAGCGCGCGTTCGGCATTGTTCGCGAAGTTCACCTTGTAATACGGTTGCAGGATCTCGCGCAGGCGCTGCTGCACGGCGGTATCGTCCTCGATCACGAGCACGCCGACCTGCGCGCGCGCGCGGTCGTGCTCGGCTGGCGGCAGCGCATCGCGCGCGATCACCGGCGCCTCGCGTGCGATCTGCCCGGCTGCAGCGACGAGCTTGCGCAGCTCGGCGTTGTTCCAGGGCTTGTTGACGAAGCGGAACACTTCGCCCTCGTTGACCGAGCCGAGCACGGCTTTCAGGTCGGAATAGCCGGTGAGCAGGATGCGCAACGCGCGCGGATGCGATTCACGGATTTCGCGCAACACGTCCACGCCGGTTTTCTCCGGCATGCGCTGGTCGCAGATGACCACGTCCACGTCGTGCTTGTGGGCCAGAGCCAGGCCTTCGAGCGGATTGGTGGTAGCGAACGTGGTGTGCTCGCGCAGCAGCGCGCGCAGCGCGCGCAGGATGCGGGCTTCGTCATCGACCAGCAAAATGCGCAGACTTGCGGGCGTGGCGGGTTCGGTGGACATGGACGTCACGCCGCCTGTGCGGGGCTGCCCGCGCCGTTCACGGGCAGGCTGACGATGAACGTGGTGCCCTTGTTTGGCGTTGTGCGCACCTTGATCGAGCCGCCATGGCCCTTGACGATCTTGTGCACGATGGACAGCCCCAGACCGGTGCCTTCGCCGACCGGCTTGGTGGTAAAGAACGGATCGAAGATCTTCGGCAGCACGTCGTCCGCAATCCCGCTGCCGGTGTCGGTGAAGCTCATCTGCACGTGATCGCCGTCGGCGCGGCTGTCGATGGTCAGAATGCCGTCGCCGTCGATCGCTTGCGCGGCATTCGTGATCAGATTGAGAAAAACCTGATTGATCTGCGACGGCATGCAGCGCACCTTGGGCAGCGGTTGCAGGTGCTTGACCACTTTCACGCGGTCGCGCAATTGGTGTTGGGCGATCATCAACGTGCTTTCCACGCCTTCGTTCAGGTCCATCGAATCCATGCCGTCGCGATCCACCCGCGAGAAACCCTTCAGATTCAGGACCAGGGCCGAAAGTTGGCTCAAGCCTTCGCTGGCGTCGCCGAGCAAGTCCTTGGCGTCCTTGAGCAAAGGGCTTTTCTCCACCGCCGCGCGAGCCTCGAACAATTTGCGCCGCGCTTCCTCGACATGCTTGACCAACTTGTCCAGGCTTGCCTTGTCGGCGCCAAAGAGCAGGTCCACCGGTTGCAGGCACAATTGCACGGCGGCATCGTATTGTTGGACCAGCTTGCGGTAATCGTCGAGCAGATCGCCGACCACTTCGACATTGCTCTTGACGAAACCCAGCGGCGTGTTGATCTCGTGCGCCACGCCCGCAACCATCTGGCCGAGCGAGGCCAGCTTGGTGGTATGGATCACCTGCGACTGGCTGGCCTGCAAACGCTTGAGCTCCTCTGCGGATTCGGCTTGCCCGGTGCGCAACAGCAGATTCTCGCGGCGGGCGCGCAGCAGCGCGTAGCCGAGTCCCAGGCAAACTGCCAGAAGTATCAACAGTATGACGATCAGCATGGACGCCACCTCGTTGGCTGCGCCGAGTATAAACGTTCAACGGCAGCCGAACAGCCGCTGAATTCGCCGTTGGCCGCCCGATCCATGCCGTCAACCGGCCGCGAGCCGGAAGTCACTCGCTTGAACCCGTGCCGCGCATTGCCGCCAGACCCGTTCGCGCATATCAGGGCGCAGCATCGCCCCCATCTTGCGTTATCCTCATGGATTCCAGGAATGCGTAAGTGGTGCATCGCAAGCGAACGAGGGAGCCATGGCCCAGGTCAGTGAAGTCAAAGTACCGGATATCGGCAATTACCCCCATGTCCCGATTATTGAAGTGCTGGTCAAGGCCGGTGAAACCGTGGCCAAGGATCAAGGACTGATCACGCTCGAATCGGACAAGGCGACGATGGAAGTGCCGGCGCCGTTCGCCGGTGTGGTCAAGGAAGTCAAGGTCAAGCTCGGCGACGAGGTTTCCGAAGGCGCTGTGGTTGCGCTGATCGAAACGGGAGAAGTCGCCGCGCCGGCCAGACCAGTGCCCGCCGCGGGGACCCCGTCCGCTCCCGTGAAGACGGAAGCGCCTGCGCCGAAGCCCACGCCGCAACCGATGGCGCCCGCGGCCGCACCACGCACGCCGCCAGTCGCGTTCGACGCAGGCACATTCCTGCCCGGCAAACTGCCACTGGCCAGCCCCGTGGTGCGCATGATCGCGCGCGAGCTGGGCGTTGACCTGGCTCAGGTGACGGGCAGCGAGCGCAATGGTCGCATCACCAAACAGGACGTGCGTGGCCACGTCAAGCACATTCTCGAAGGCGGTGGTCCGGCGCGGGCGGGCGGTGGCGGATTGAACCTGCTGCCGTGGCCGAATGTGGACTTCGCCAAATTTGGCGAAGTGGAAACGCGGGCGTTGTCGAAGATCCAGAAAATCTCCGGTGCGAACCTGGCGCGCAACTGGGCGATGATTCCGCACGTCACCCAGCACGACACCGCCGACGTCACCGAGCTGGAAGCGTTGCGCGTGGCCCTGAACAAGGAACATGAAAAGGCCGGCATCAAGTTCACCATGCTCGGTTTCCTCATCAAGGCCGTCGTTGCGGCGCTGAAAAAATTTCCCGACTTCAACGCCTCGTTGGATGCTTCCGGCGAATATCTGGTGTTGAAGAAATATTTCCATATCGGCTTCGCCGCGGATACGCCCAATGGACTGGTCGTGCCGGTGCTGCGCGATGCCGACCAGAAAGGCATCACGCTGATCACCCGGGAAACCGGTGCGCTCGCCGCGAAAGCGCGAGAAGGCAAGCTTGGCCCGGCGGAGATGTCCGGCGGCTGTTTTTCGATTTCCTCGCTCGGTGGCATCGGTGGCATCGCGTTCACGCCGATCGTGAATGCGCCGGAGGTGGCCATCCTGGGCGTATCCAAATCGGCGATCAAACCGGTCTGGGATGGCAAGGCGTTTCAGCCACGCCTGATGCTGCCGCTGTCGCTCAGCTACGATCATCGCGTCATCGATGGCGCTGCGGCGGCGCGCTTCGCCGCGTATCTGGCGCAGTTGCTTGCCGACATGCGCCGCAGCCTGTTGTGATCGAACCGGGATAGCCGTCGTGGACGAGTTCACCGATATCGTCATCGTAGATCTGGACGTGAACCGCACGACGTGGTCGCGCGTGCATTCGTCCATGCGCACTCTGCACCTGAAGCTCAATCGCGATCCGGACGCAGAATGGACGCGGCTGTTCTTCGAGGAGCGCAACGCACGCGTGGAACTCAAACGCCACGGCCTGTGGGCAGAGGATGGCTATATCATCTTCGATTGTTTGCTGATCGACGTCGACGATTACCATTTGCCCGACATCCGCCAATCGATCGACTACGCGAACGCGCGCTCGCGCGTGCTCGGCGAAGCGCGTTACATCGAAGCTGAACGCCTGCGCGGCGAGGCGCAGAGCGAGCAGCACATGCTCACGTCGCTGCGCGCGTCGATCCGCGCCGGGCGGGCACAGTTGCAGGAACCGGTGCCAGTGGAGGCTAACGATGTCACGGCCGCGTCCGTGGCGGCGGAAACAGTAACGGAAATCGATGAATTTGTGCCGCCGGAGCCAGCCGCCGAGCCGGTGCATGCCGAACGCGAAGCCGTGCTCGAAGCGCGGCGCAACGACTGGCGCGCGCGCTTTCGGGCGGCACTTCAACGCAAAAAATAACGGGAGCAGACCGTGGCGACGACGGAAGTCAAGGTTCCGGACATCGGCAACTATACGAACATACCGGTCATCGAAGTGCTGGTGAAACCCGGCGACGCGGTAGCCAGGGATCAGGGCCTGGTCACGCTCGAATCGGACAAGGCGACGATGGAAGTGCCCTCGTCCGTTGCCGGTGTCGTGAAGGAAGTGAAGGTCAAACTCGGCGATGAGGTTTCCGAAGGCCGTGTTGTCGCGGTGATCGAGGCGGCAGGCGCTGGTGACACAGTTCCTCCCCCTGCGCAGCGGGGGGACGCGCCGAAGGGGGAGGGGGGCAAGCCCCCTTCAGCCGCTACCACGGCAGCCTCCCCCGCGAGCGGGGAAAGCAAAAGCCAGGCGCCGCAGGCTACCGCATCGACCGGACGCAAGGCCGACATCGAATGCCAGGTCTGCGTGCTTGGCTCCGGCCCGGGCGGCTACACGGCCGCGTTCCGTGCAGCGGATCTCGGTCAGAACACGGTATTGATCGAGCGTTATTCAGCCCTCGGCGGCGTGTGCCTGAATGTTGGCTGCATTCCATCGAAGGCGCTGTTGCATACGGCAAAAGTGATCGACGAAGCTGCGCACGCAGCGGATATCGGCATCGATTTCGGCAAACCGAAGATCGACATGGACAAACTGCGCGGCTTCAAGGACAAGGTCGTCGCGCAGCTCACCGGCGGTCTCGCCGGCATGAGCAAGCAGCGCAAGGTCAGCCTGGTTCAGGGCATCGGAAAATTTGTTTCGGCCAACGAAATCGAAGTCGAGACAAAGGATGGCAAAAAGCTGGTGAGCTTCGAAAAAGCCATCATCGCCGCCGGTTCGCAGGCGCTGAAGCTGCCGGGCTTCCCGTGGGACGATCCGCGCATGATGGATTCCACCGATGCGCTGTTGCTCGCCGAAGTGCCGAAAAAACTGCTCGTCGTCGGTGGTGGCATCATTGGTCTGGAAATGGCCTGCGTCTACGATGCACTCGGCAGCGAGGTCACCGTGGTCGAACTGCTCGACCAGCTCATGCCCGGAGCGGACACGGACCTGGTCAAACCGCTCGCACAGCGCTTGTCCAAACGCTACGCCGGCATTCACCTGAAAGTGAAGGTCGCCAGGATCGAAGCGCAGAAGAACGGATTGAAGGCGACGTTTGAGGGCGACAAGGCACCGGAACCGCAACTGTTCGATCGCGTGCTTGTCGCCGTCGGCCGCGCCCCAAATGGCAAGAAAATCGACGCGGACAAGGCCGGCGTCAACGTCGCCGGGCGCGGGTTCATTCCCGTCGACAAACAAATGCGCACGAATGTGCCGCATATTTTTGCGATCGGCGACATCGTCGGTAATCCGATGCTCGCGCACAAGGCCACGCATGAGGGCAAGGTCGCCGCCGAAGTATGTGCGGGCCAGAAGAGTGAATTCGTCGCGCGGGTGATTCCGTCCGTGGCCTATACCGATCCGGAAATCGCTTGGGTCGGCGTCACCGAAACCGAGGCGAAGCAACAAGGCATCAAGTATGGAATCGGCAAATTCCCGCACGCCGCGTCCGGCCGCGCGATCGGCATCGCCCGCACCGAAGGATTCACGAAGCTGATCTTCGACGAGGCCACACACCGCATCATCGGCGCGGGCGTCACCTGTCCGAACGCCGGTGAATTAATCAGCGAACTCGCGCTCGCGATCGAGATGGGCTGCGAAGCCGGCGATATCGGCCTGACCGTGCATCCGCATCCGACCTTGTCCGAATCCATTGGCATGGCCGCAGAAGTCTACGAAGGCACGATTACGGATCTGTACATTCCCAAACGCAAGTAGTGCTTATTTGCGCTTCTTCGCCGGCACGGGATTTTCCGTCGCCGGCGCTATCTGTTCGGCGACCTCGTAGTGCCGCACCAGCGGCTCCATCTGCAACAGGTATTGATCGTCTTCGGGATAATAGACGGATTGGTCGGGATTCTCGCCGGCGAACGCGCGCACGGCGTCCATCGAATCCCAAAAGGAAACCAGCATGAATTCGCAATGCTCGCCCTGTTCACGGCGCAGCACGCTGACGCCGCGGTTGCCGGGCGTCGCCGCGTAATCCTTCAGCCCGGTTTCCTGCAGGTAGGCCAGATAATCGTTGGCCTTGTCCTTGTGGGTTATACCGCGCCAGATGCGAGCGATCATACGATTCTCCCGCTTGTGTCGCGCCAGCATACCCGAGCCCGCGCGTGAGTGCGCATGACTCAGGCCTCCGCAATCCCCGCGCGCCCGCGCACAATCGCGGCGAGCACGTCCGGCGCGTAATCGAACGAATCGTAAAACAGACGATCTTCCGGCAAGCCCGCCGCGACAAAGGCGCGCCGGCCGGCATCGATCAACGCGGGCGGGCCGCTCATGTAGACGTCGAACGCCGCAAGCTCGGCGTGATCTTCCAGTACTGCCTCGTGGACCAGGCCGGTGCGCAGGCTGGCGGCGTGTCCGGCATCCGATACCACCGGTACGAAACGCAGGTTCGGTGCCACCGTCGTCCAGATTTCCGGCAGCTTGCGCAGATACAGTTCAACCGGAGTGCGCGCACCCCAGTACAGATGCATGGCGCGACGCGTGCCCAGATGCAGAAAATGCTCGATCAATGCCTTTATCGGCGCAAAGCCGGTGCCGCCGGCGACGAACAGCAGCGGGCGTTCGGAGTCCTCGCGCGGGACAAAGGTGCCGAGCGGGCCTTCGACGCGCAGCGTCGCACCCGGATTCAGGTCGGTGAACACGCGCCGGGTGAAATCGCCGCCGGCGACGTGGCGCACGTGCAACTCGATCTCGCGTCCGGTGTGCGGTGCGTTGGCGATGGAAAACGCACGGCGTTTGCCGTCCGGCAGCAGCACGTCGAGGTATTGTCCGGGCAGCCGGTTCAACGTTTCGTCGCGCGATGGCGCCAGACGCAGGCGCATCACGTCGGGCGCGAGCAGGTGCTTGTCGATCAGCTTCAGCGCGAGCACGCGCTTGGGCATGGTCGCGACCGAGGCTACCTCGCGCGCGGCGACGACCAGATCCGAGCGCGGTACGGCCTGGCACAACAGCACCTGATGGTGCGCGACTTCCGCCGCGTTCAGCGCGTTCGGCGGATTGTGCGGGTAGTGGCATTCGCCGGAGACCAGCGTCGCCTTGCAGCTTCCACACACGCCGGACAGGCAGGAATAAGGCAGCGCCAAACCCGCTTGCCGCGCCGCGTCGAGCACGCTCTCGTCGGCACCGACGGCAAATCGCTTGCCGCTGCCTTGCAGGGTCACGGTGAATTTCACACGGCGATTGTCGCCGATATTGTTATGCTCACGCGAGCAACGCCCGGAGAAACCCGTATGCGCCTTTGGAAACAGCAACCCAGTCTCGAGCAGATCGCAGCCGTGAGCCGCAACACGATGATGGAAATGCTCGGCATCCGCGTTACCGACATCGGCGAGGATTACGTGCGCGGCACCATGCCGGTGGATGCGCGCACGCATCAGCCTTACGGCCTTTTGCACGGCGGCGCGTCGGTGGCCTTGGCCGAAACCCTCGGCAGTTTCGCCGGCATGCTCACCCTCGACCCGGCCGCGGAAGCCGCGGTGGGCCTGGACATCAACGCCAATCATGTGCGCGGGGTGAAATCCGGCACCGTGACCGGCACCGCGCGACCCTTGCACCTGGGCCGTTCGACCCAGGTGTGGGAAGTCCGCATCGAGGACGAGCAGGGCAAGCTCGTCTGCATCTCGCGCCTCACCCTCGCCCTGGTGCCGCGGCAAGTGGTGAATGTGGCCAGCGGATGAAAGCTTCGGCGACACCGTATGCAAACCTGAGTCCGGAGGCGGTGCTCGAAGCGGCTGAATCCGTCGGCTTGCGTACCGACGGTCGCCTGCTTGCACTGAACAGTTTCGAGAACCGCGTCTATCAGATCGGCATCGAGGACAGCGCGCCGCTGGTCGTCAAGTTTTATCGCAACGGACGCTGGAGCGATGCGGCCATCCGCGAGGAACACGCTTTCGCTTTGGAGTTGGCCGCAGCCGAATTGCCTGTTGTCGCGCCGCTGGTGTTTGCAAATTCCACATTGCATAAATGTGGAGATTTCCGCTTTGCCCTGTATCCGCGTCAAGGCGGGCGCGCACCGGAACTGGAATCGGCCGACAATCAAGCCTGGATGGGTCGCCTTCTCGCGCGCCTGCATGGCATCGGTTCGCGCGACAAATTTTATGCGCGCGGCATGCTCGACCGTGCCACCCTGATTCATGCGCCTTCGCAAGCCGTACTTGCATCGAAGCTGTTGCCGCCAAGCTTGCGCGAGCGCTATGCACAGATCATCGAAACGCTGGACGCCCTGATTGCCTCACGTTTTGCCGCGGCCGGCGCGATCGCGCACATTCGGCTGCATGGCGACTGTCACGCTGGCAACGTGCTGTGGACCGACGCCGGCCCGCACTTTGTGGATCTGGACGACGCGCGCTCCGGCCCCGCGGTGCAGGACTTGTGGATGCTCGCACCGAATCCGCGTGCGCTTGACTGGCTCCTCGAAGGCTACGCCGAATTCCGCGATTTCGACCGCCGCGAACTGGCCCTGATCGAACCGCTGCGGAGCATGCGCCAGATCCATTACGCGGGTTGGATTGCGCAGCGCTGGGCGGATCCGGCGTTCCCGCGCGCGTTTCCGTTCGCCGCCGAAGCGCGCTGGTGGGAACAGCATGTGGACGATCTGCGTGAGGCGGCGGAGCAGTTGTAAAGCAACCCCGTATTGCTGCTAGAACTTTAATGCACGTGTTCGCTGCATTAAGTACGCCCCTGCCGCGGCGAAAAAACAGGCCCAAAGCGGAGGATCGCCCAGGTCGACAAAGTGGATACCGAGCCCGTTGTTCCAACCGGGCCAGCAGTGCGCTGGCTTGCCGCAACAACGCCAAGGCCGCCATGCTGAAATTCAAGAAGCGCATGGTTCCTCCTTGAGGGGGTGTCGGAGACTACCAAGGTCGACCGCGGCGGGGAAATACAGTCGCACTGTTCCCACCTTGGTCATGCTGCATTGCGGCGAAAAGCGCCTGCCGGTACCATCGTGCCGATGCATTCCACGCTCGAATCCCCAGTTCCAGCGCGCCGCGACTGGTTGCGCCCGGCGCGCTACCTGTGGCGCGCGCCGCAATTGCTGCTGCTGCGCTGATCGCATTTCCTCTTGCGCTGATCGTATTCAGCCCGCTTGGACGCAGCGTGCGGGTGGGCAATGAGCGCCTCGATCACTGGATGACCCGCTGGTGGTCGGGCGCGCTCGTGCGCCGCTTCGGTTTCCGCATTCGCCGCATCGGCGAGCCGCTGCCGGGCGCCCGTGCTGTTCGTAGCGAACCATGTGTCGTGGATGGACATCGAGCTGATGCACAGCCAGCGCATGATGAACTTTGTCGCCAAGGCCGAGATCGCGCGCTGGCCGGTCGTGGGCTGGCTCGCGACGCGCGCCGGCACGGTCTATCACCGGCGTGGCAGCACGCATTCGCTCGGCGCGGTGATGGAGCGCGTCGTCGCCAGGCTCAAGGAGGGCATGGCCGTTGGCGTTTTTCCCGAAGGCGGTACGGGCGCGGGCGACAATGTACGCACCTTCCATGCGCGCATCTTCCAGGTCGCCATCGATGCAGGCGTGCGCATCCAGCCGATCGCGCTGTGCTACGGCAGGAAGGACGCATGGACCTCAGCGTTCCGTTTGCGCCGGAGGAGAATCTTCTTGGCAACTTCATCCGCATTCTCGGTGGACCGGGCCCGATGCCGAAGTGCATTTTCTCGAACCGACTCGTCGTCAACGACGAAGGGCGCCGGCAGATTGCCGAGAGCGGCGCGGTCGGCGATCGCAGCGGCGCTGGGCTATGACCGAGCTTGCGCGCGGCAAGGTCTCGACGAATACGGTGCCGTTCGGTCACGTGCGGCAGTCACACGCGACGCATGCCTCGCGCCATTTCGTCCGTCTTTGACGCCGCTTCCGTCCGCCGCGCGGCTGCGCAATCCGCCATGTGCAATCGGTACTCGCCGTCGAGTCGTCGTGCGCCGCGACTGCTGTTCGCCGGCGGCGCCGCGCTGCGCTCGAGCATGCGGCGACCGAGCACTTCTCGACTGTGGCAACGGCGTGCGCCTGCAGGGATTTCATTCGCGGCAGACGGCGCGCGCGCAGCCGCGGGCGCTGGTCGTGCTGCTGCACGGATGGGAAGGCAGCGTCCACTCCACCTACGTTTTGCATACAGGCAGCCGCTTCCTCGCCGAGGGCTGCGATGTGTTCCGCCTGAATTTCCGCGATCACGGCGAAACCCATCATCTCAATGCGGAGTTGTTCCATTCCTGTCGCATCGACGAGGTCGTCGGCGCGATAAGGCCGTCGCCGACCTGTTTCCGCAGCGCCCCATCGTGGTGGGCGGTTATTCGCTGGGCGGCAACTTCGCGTTGCGCGTTGGCTCTGCGCGCGTCGGCTGCGGGCATTCCGCTGGCCTGGGTCTTCGCGGTCTGCCCGCGATCAGTCCGCGCGGCGCTCGTCGCCATCGAGAATGCGCCGCCGTTTTACGAATTTTATTTTCTGCGCAAATGGCGCGGATCGCTGCGTCGCAAGCAATCCCTTTTTCCACGAGTGCGATTTGTTCGCACCGGACGAACTGCGCGGCGGCATGCGCGATCTGACCCGCAACTGGTCGAAAGGCACACGCATTTCGGCACGCTCGAAAATTATCTCGATGGCTATGCGCTGACCGGCGACGCCTCGCGGCGCTGAGCATTCCGGCGACGATCCTTACCGCCGAGGACGACCCCGTCATCCCGGTGGCGGATTTCCAGCACTTAAACTTTCGCCGTAGACGGAACTCACCATCGTCCCGCACGGCGGCCATTGCGGGTTCATCCGCGATTTTTCGCTGCGCAGTTGGGCCGAGGATTTCATCGTCGCGCAACTGCAGCGGCGATTGGCGGCCGCACCTACACCCGCCCAGTCACCGGCAACAGTGCTCCGGTAATTGCGCTGGCGCGATCGGAGAGCAGGAACACGATTATGCCGGCGAGTTGCACGGGTGCGACCCAGCGCGAAAAATCGGCCTTTGGCATCTCGGCACGGTTTGCGGCAGTGTCGATGATGCTGGGCAGCACCGCGTTGACGGTAATGCCGCGATCCTTGAGTTCTTCAGCCAGCGCCTCGGTCAGGCGCGCGACGCCGGATTTCGACGCGGCATACGCGCCCATGCCCGCGGCGGCCTTTATCGACCCTGCCGCGCTGATGTTGACGATGCGTCCGGCGCCCGAGGAAATCAGATGCGGAATCGCCGCCTTGCTTGCCGCGACCGCGGTGCGCAGGTTCACGCGATAGAGCATGTCCCAGGTTTCGAGACTGCCGTCGGCGAGCGTTTCCCAACGGAACATCCCGGCAATGTTCACGAGTCCATCGAGTCCGCCAAGCGTTTTGGCCGCGGCGTCGATGGCGGTTTTCGCAGCAGCGCTATCGGCCAGATCGACATTGCCGATTGCGGTGACGCCAGCACCGATCGATGCGGGCACTGCGGCGCGGTCGATCGCCGCCGCACGCGCGCCCGCGGCGACGACCGCTTCCACCGTGGCTGTGCCGAGCGCGCCGAACGCGCCGGTGACGGCGATGCGTTTTCCCTGAAGTTCCATGACGATTCTCCGTTCAAGTCTTCAGCGCATTGTCGCTGATCGGGAGGAACCTCGCCCACTATGGACACGTCATTCCGGCAGGGATTGCCGGCATCCAGACTGCGCGGATGCCATCCTTGGCCACTGGATTCCGGCAATCCCTGCCGGAATGACGAGCAGAAGTTGTGGCAACGACTTTTGTGAATCTCAGTTGTGTGCGGGCTCTGGTGGCAGTACCGGTTTGAAATCCGGATACGCGGGATTCGGATACACCGGCGCCGGATGTTCCTTCAATGCCTGCATCAGTTCGGCGACGCCGCGCTCGAGTTGCGGATCGTGGCCCTGGCGGATCAGCGCCGGATCCTGCCAGACCTCGATGTCCGGCGCGATGCCGTGGTTTTCCACTTCCCACTGGCCGTGCAAGCCGTAGATCGCCCAGCGCGGCGCCGTGACCGCTGCCGCCGTCCATCAAGGGCGGATAGCCGCCGATGCCGACCAGGCCGCCCCAGGTGCGCTCGCCGACCAGCGGGCCGATCTCGCTTGCGCTTGAAATACCACGGCAGCGCGTCGCCGCCGGAGCCGGAGAACTGGTTGATGAGCATCACCTTGGGCCCGAAGATCGCCTGCGTCGGCTCGGTGTAGGTCTCGCCTTCGCGGGTCATCACGCCGGCTCATCGGCTTGCGCCGCAGGTAGTCGACGATGTAGTCGGCGAGCTGGCCGCCGTGGTTGTAGCGCTCGTCGATCACCGCGCCCTGCTTGTCGATCTGCGAGAAGTAGTAGCGGTTGAAGTTCGTGAAGCCGCCTTCGGCGGTGTCCGGCAGATAGACGTAGGCCGAGCTTGCCGCCGCTGAGCCGTCCACCTTGCGCCGGTTGCCCTCGATCCAGTCCAGGTGGCGCAGGCCGATTCGCTCGCGACCGGCACCACGGTGACATCGCGCGCAGCCGCTGCCGTCGGCGTTCGGGCCGACCCTGATCACGGTCTGCTTGCCGGCGGTCTCCTGGAAGAAGCCGTACAGGTTGTCGCCGGCGTGCAAGGTCGCGTCCGTTGACCGCGAGCAGGTATTCGCCCGCCTGCACGTTCACGCCGGGCTGGGTCAGCGGCGCGTGCAGCTCCGGGTTCCAGTTCTCGCCGCTGTACACTGCTGAAACCGATAGCGGCCGTGGTCGACGGCGTAGTCGGCGCCGAGCAGTCCCACGTGCGATTTTCGGCACGTCCGGCTGGTCGCCGCCGCGCACGAACATGTGCCCGACCGACATTAGCCGAGCATCTCGCGGAACAGGAAGTTCAGGTCGTCGCGGCTGGCGACGCCGGCCAGGTAGGGCGGAAGCGCTTCTCGGCGGCGGCGAGATCCAGGCCGTGATAGTGCGGGTCGTAGAAGAAGTCGCGCTCGATGCGCCAGACCTCGTGGTACATCTGCTCCCACTCCGCGCGCGGAACCACGTAGACTTCCATGTCGTCGGTCTTGAGCTGGCCTTCGCCGGGCTTACCGGCTTGTCGGCGGCGGCGATGAACCAGTCTCGCCTGCTCTGATAGAGCATCTTCTTGCCGTCGAACGGACAGCGCGAATGCGTTGACGCCGTCGGCGAGCTTGTCGGTCTTGCGCTTCTTCAGGTCGAAACGCTGCAGGCGTGGCTGGCATCGTCCTCGCTCGGTGACCTGCGGCGCTTGAGCAGGTACAGAATGCCGCTCCTTGCCGGCGACTCAGGCCGACATAATTGGCGCGCCGGAATCGGCAGCGCCAGCGTGCGCTGGCAAGGCCGTCGAAATCGATGGCGACCGTCCGACTTCGTCCGGCGCCTGCGGCTTGTCGCTTCTTGGGCTTGTCGTCGCCGCCGCATTTCTCCGTCGCCGTCGACTGTCCCGCCTTTGTCCTCGTCGCTTTCGCGGCGCCAGCGGCGACGGCAGATCCTTGCGCAGCACCGCCACGTACACGCTGCGCGTGACCGGATGCGCCTCGCTGGTCATGTCCAGCCAGCCCGCGCTCAGGCCCATGTCGGTGCTGGCGGTGAAATAGAGGTATTTGCCGTTCTTGTCGAACTCCGGATACAGGCAGTCGCTCATGCCGTCGGTGACCTGGGTGGTCTTGTGCGTGTCGAGCGAATAGACGAACACGGCGCGCAGATGATTCGGCAGCTGCTTGGTATAGGCCAGCCAGCGGCTGTCCGGCGACCAGGCTGACATCGAACTCGTGCAGCGGCGTGTCGAAGCGATCGGTGTCCACCTTGACCGGCGTCGGGTGGTCGAGGTCGACGTACCAAAGGTTCAGGCGCTTGTCGCTGTAGGCAATCTTCTTGCTGTCCGGCGACCAGCGTGGCTGTAGAAGAACGACGGCGGCTGGCCGAGGTCGATCTTGCGCGGCGGCCCAGCCCATCCTGGTCGCGGATGTGGAGCGCGTATTCGCCCGATTCGTCGGAGAAATACGCGATCGGACTTGCCGTCCGGCGACCACGCCGGATCGCGTTCGGCGACGTCGGCGGTGTGGGTCAGTTGCGGATGTCGCCTTTCTCGGCCGGCACGGTGAGAATCTCGCCGTGCGCCTCGAACACGGCGCGGGCGCCGGTCGGCGAGATGCCCGCAGTGTTCGATTTCCTTGGCCGCTTTCTTGAAGTACGGCACGGTTTGCGGCAGCGGGCCGTCGATCGTCACCGGTACGATGGAGTTGTTGCCGCTGGCCAGATCCAGCAGGTGCAACTCGCCCATCTGCGTGTATACGATCGCGCCAGCACCGGCGCTTGCGGCGTCGATCGGGAAGCCGTCGTTGGTCACGAGCTGGGCGAGCTTGCCGCTGGCGGTGTCGTAATCGAACAGCGTTGCCGCGCCGTTGCGATCGGACAGAAAATACACATGGCCGCCAAGCCACATCGGGTCTGAATCATTGGAATTGCCGCGTGGGATTTTTGTTACGCTCGAATCGGCCAGACGCGCGATCCAGATGCGCGTGGTTTGGCCGCCTTGATAGCCGCGCCAGTCCGGCTCCCACTGGAATACCGGGTTGTAGGCGATGCGTTTGCCATCGGGTGAGAAAGCGCCTTGCTCGGCCATCGACAGTGGCAGCGCTGCGGCATGCCGCCGGGCAGTGGCAGCAAATACAGTTGCGAGGAATCGTTGCTGGCGTCGCGGTTGGAACGTATCAGCACGGATCGACCATCCGGTGCCCAACCGACCGCGGCGTCGCTGGCGGGATGCCAAGTCAGACGCCGCGGTGCTCCGCCCTGCGTCGGCACGATGAATGCGTCGGCATTGCCGTTCGCATCGTCGGTGTAGGCGACCCAGGCGCCTTCCGGCGAAAACACCGGTCCGCTGGCGGTGCCTGCGCCACCGACCAGCAGTTGCGCGGCGCCGCCCGCGCGCGGCACTTCCCAGATTTCGCCGCCATAGGCAAAGGCGATGCGCGTGGACGACACGCTCGGCGTCTGCAACAGCAAGGGCGTTGCTGACGCGCTGCCCAGGCAGGCCAACAAACCTGGTCCCAACAGCCAGTGCCAAACGCGCATGCGATTCTCCAATTCGGGTGGCGACGCCACAGTCTAGGCGCGGCGCGGCGCAGGGATATCTGCCATTGGTAACGCGCAATTGCGCCCTGCGGCATAATAGCGGCTCGTTTCGACGCGCCTGTCTTCCATGTCCAGTCTGCAACAAGCCTTGGAACTGCACCGTGCTGACGACCTCGCCGAGGCGGAGGCCGCGTATCGTGCGCTACTGGTCGACAGTCCGGACGATGCCGACGCGCTGCATCTGCTGGGCGTGTTGTTGCACAAGCGCGGCGACGCGGCGGCGGCAGAGGAGTCGATCCGCGCAGCGATTTCGCTGGATCCGCAGTGCGCGCAATTCCATCTGTCGCTGGGTGGTGTGCTCATGCACCAGAGCCGCGACGACGAAGCCGGCGCCAGTTTCGAGCAGGCGCTGACCCTGGATCCGAATTCGCCCGAAGCGCACGCATTGGTCGGCTACGTGCATGCGCGCGGTGGCGATCTCGAAGCTGCCGAGGCGCGTTTCAAGATCGGCCGCCGAGCCGAGGCGGACGATCCCTTGCTGCTGCTGGGGCTGGGCAATCTGTACCTGGCGCGCGAACAGCCGGACAACGCGCTCAAATTCCTGACTCGTGCGGCAGAGCAAAAGCCCGGCGACGCGACCATCCAGTTCAGCCTGGGCCGCGCCTTTTTCGAGCAGGGCAACTACGCGTTCGCCGACAAGGCATTCGAGAACGCGTTGCGCGTGCAGCCGGATTTGTCGCGTGCGCGCCTGTATCGCGGCCGCGTTTGCGTGCGCGAAAAACGTTATGCGGATGCACAGACGATCTACGAGGATCTGCTCGCACGCAAGCAACAGGATTTCGGCGCGACCGCGGGCCTGGGCGATGTGGCCCGCCATCGCGGCCATATCGTGCGCGCGCTCAAGTATTATCGCCGCGCGCTCGCGCTGGAGCCGAAAAATTCCGGCGCGGCCAATGCCTGCGCGTGGTGCATGGAGCAACTGGGCGACTTGGCCGGCGCCGCCGAATACCTGTCCAGCGCCCTGCAACGCGCGCCGGATGATGCCGAGTGGTTGCGCACGCCACTGGCAGGTTTGCTTGAACGCCTCGGCCGCGGCGAGGAAGCCGCACGCGTGCGAGCCGGCTGATGCGCGTCTTTCTGCTCGCAGCCGGTTTGGCGCTGGCACCGGCACTGGCCTGCGCTGAGGGTGCGTTGCCGCTCGACGAGTTGCATCTGCCGCCCGGATTCCACGTCGCCGAGTTCACGCGCGTGCCGAATGCGCGCGAGATGACGCTCGGTACCAACGGCACGCTTTTCGTCGGCTCGATGAGCGCGGGCAAGGTGTATGCGATTACGCCGGCGGCGGATGGCAGGCATGCGGACAAGACGCGCGTCATCGCGCAGGATCTGCGCATGCCGGTCGGTGTCGCGTTCAAGGATGGCGCGCTGTACGTGTCGGCGGTGAGCCGCATCCTGCGCTTCGACGCAATCGAGTCGCGGCTGGACGATCCGCCGCAGGCACAAGTCGTCACCGACCGCCTGCCCTCAGACGCCGCGCACGGCTGGCGCTTCATCGCATTCGGTCCCGATGGAAAACTTTATGTGCCGATCGGCGCGCCATGCAATATCTGCGACCGTGCCGGCTACGCCAAACTCACGCGCATGAATGCCGACGGCAGCGGCGCCGAGGATGTCGCACTTGGCATCCGCAACACCGTCGGCTTCGATTGGCAGCCGGGCACGAAAACGCTGTGGTTCACTGACAACGGCCGCGACTGGATGGGCGACGACGTGCCGTCCGACGAGCTGAACCGGATCGGCCGTATCGGCGAGCATTTCGGTTTTCCGTACTGCCATCAGGGCGATTTGCCGGATCCGGAATTCGGCAAGGGGCATCCGTGTTCTCAGTACACGCCGCCGGTGCTGAAAGTTGGCGCGCATGTGGCTGCGCTCGGCATGCGCTTCTACACCGGCAAACAGTTCCCGCCGGAATACCGCAATTCCATCTTCATCGCTGAGCACGGTTCGTGGAACCGGTCTCGCAAGGTCGGCTATCGCATCGTCAACGTGCGCCTGGACGGTGGGCGTGTTGTCGACAGCAAAACCTTCATCGATGGCTGGTTGCGGCCGGACCAAAGCGTGTGGGGCCGCCCCGCGGACGTGCTGGTCATGCCCGACGGCGCCTTGCTTGTTTCCGACGATCGCGCAGGCGCGATCTACCGGATCGCGTATTCCAGGCCATGAATGCAAATATCGACGTTGTCGTCGCTGCGCTCGAACGTGCGCGTCAGTTGGCCCAACAGGGGCGCAACGAGGAGGCGGCCGGCGAGTATTCGCGCGTGCTTGTCGCGCAACCCGAGCACGCCGAAGCTTTGAACTTTGTCGGCACGCGTGAACTGGCGATGGGACGTGCGCAGCAAGCTGTGGATCTGCTGCGCCGCGCCGCTGCTGCCGACACCAACGAGCCGCAGATACTGCTCAACCTGGGTAGCGCGCATGCTGCCGCCGGCCAACTGGACGAGGCCAGCGCGGTTTTCGCCCGCTGCGTCGCCGTGGCGCCCAAGGCGTACGTGGCGCGCCTGCAGTATGCCAGCGTGCTGGAGCAATCCGGCCAACCCGACGCGGCCCTGCCGCAATATTTCGCGGCAATCACCCAGGCACAGACGCAGGGCCGCTGGCTGAGCGATGCCAGCACGTCGGCGCCGCTACGGGCGCAGGTCAAACACGCCATGCGCATTACGTTCGACGGCCGCAAGCGCTTGTTCAGTGCGCTGCTTGCACCATTGATCGCGCGGCATGGCGAAGCGGCGATGGCGCGCGTGGTCAAATGCCTGAAGATCTACCTCGCCGAATTGCCGGCTAATTATCCCGATCCGCGCCAGATCCCGAAATTCCTGTTTTTCCCGGATCTGCCGCCGACCACCTGGTTTGCGCGCGAGCTGTTTCCCTGGTACGAAATCCTGGAAAGCAACGCCGCCGCGATCAGAGAGGAACTGAATGCGGTGGTAAATCAGCCGGATGAACTGGCGCCGTTCCTCGGGGACCACCCGCCCGAGGCCATGAAGGACTATCTTGGCGGCGTGGAAAACCCGGTCTGGAACGCGTACTTTTTCTATCGCCATGGTGAGCGCTTCGACGCGCATCACGCGAGCTGTCCGCGCACCAGCGCTGCGCTGGAAGCTTTGCCTACCCTGGTGCGAATACGCGCGCATGCGCCAGAAGTTTGCTTTTCGGTGCTAACGCCCGGCACCCACATCCTCAAGCACCGTGGTGTCACCAATACGCGCTTGGTCACACATCTGGCTTTGATCATTCCGGATCACTGCGCGATCAATGTCGGTGGCGAAGAGCGGGTCTGGCGCGAGGGCGAATGCTTTAGTTTCGATGATAGCTTCGAGCACGAGGCCTGGAACCGCGGCGAGCGCACCCGCGTGGTCATGCTGCTGGACGTGTGGAATCCCTATATGACGCAGGCCGAACGCGAAGCCGTCACCGTCTTGGTCGAAGGGATTGGCGACTTCAATGAGGCGGCTGGTATCGATCGCGATTGATAGCGCCAGAATAGTGCGTCGATATGGAAGAGTGCATACTTTTGGTGCAATAAATCAGATTGCGACAAAAAAATCGTTGCAACCAATTGATTTTATTAGCAACATGACGCTGGCATCGAGCTTGCTGTATCGGAGTGTTCCCCACGCTCAAGGAGCCTGCCATGTCCACCGCCAAGGTTTTCGACCTGATTAAAAACAACAATGTGGAGTTTGTCGATCTGCGCTTCGCCGATATGCTCGGCAAGCAGCACCACGTTACTTTTCCTGCGCACGCGGTCGATGCGATCCACGTTCGAAGATGGCAAGATGTTCGACGGCTCATCGATCACCGGCTGGAAGGGCATCAACGATTCGGACATGGTGCTGATGCCGGATCCGGACAGCGTCGTGCTCGATCCGTTCAGCCGCGCATCCGACCCTGATCCTGATCTGTGACGTGCTCGAGCCGTCGACGATGCAGGCGTATTCGCGCTGTCCGCGCTCACTCGCCCGGCGTGCCGAGGCTTTCCTCAAATCCACCGGCGTTGCCGACGCCGCGTTCTTCGGTCCGGAACCGGAATTCTTCATTTTCGATTCAGTGCGCTGGCATAACGACATGCACGGCGCGGGGTTCACGATCGAATCCGAAGAGGCGGCGTGGAGTTCGAACCGCGAGTTCGAGGGCGGCAATTCCGGACATCGCCCGGGCGTCAAAGGCGGATATTTTCCGGTTGCGCCGGTGGATTCGCTCGGCGATCTGCGCGGCGAGATGTGCAAGACGCTCGAAACAATGGGGCTCACGGTCGAAGTGCACCATCATGAAGTCGCCACCGCCGGCCAGTGCGAGATCGGCACCAAATTCAATTCGCTCGTGCACAAAGCCGACGAACTGCTCACTCTCAAATATGTGGTCAAGAATATCGCCCACGCGCACGGAAAAACCGCCACGTTCATGCCCAAACCCATCGTCGGCGACAACGGTTCGGGCATGCATGTGCACCAGTCGCTGGCCAAGGGCGGCATCAACCTGTTTGCGGGTGATCTGTATGGTGGCTTGTCGCAGACCGCGTTGTACTACATCGGTGGCATCTTCAAGCACGCACGAGCAATCAATGCGTTCACCAATTCCACCACAAACAGCTACAAGCGCCTGGTGCCGGGCTTCGAAGCGCCGGTGATGCTGGCGTATTCGGCGCGCAACCGTTCGGCGAGCTGCCGCATCCCGTTCGTGCATTCGCCCAAGGGGCGTCGCATCGAAGTGCGTTTCCCGGATCCGATGAATTCCGGATATCTCGCCTTCACCGCGCTGATGATGGCAGGACTCGATGGCATCCTCAACAAGATCGATCCGGGCGCGCCGATGGACAAGGATCTGTACGACCTGCCGCCGGAAGAGGAAAAGCATATTCCGACCGTGTGCAGCAGTCTGGACCAGGCACTCGGAGCGCTGGACAAGGATCGCTCGTTCCTGAAGGCCGGCGGCGTGTTCAGCGACGATGTCATCGACGCCTATATCGAAACCAAGATGGCCGAGGTCACGCGCTTTCGTGCGGCGACGCATCCCATCGAATATCAGATGTATTACTCGATCTGAAACCGACCAGGCGCGGCGCGCGGTGTTCGACGTCGCGTTCGAGCGCCGGGTCGGGAATCGTACTGAACGGAATGCGTATTGGCGCAGCGGCAGGCGTTGTGTGGCGCGGTCGCGCTGGTGCAGAACTTGCGCGAGTTGATGCAGCAGGTCGTCGCGGCCACGACCGGCACCACGCTCACCGGGCGACCACGCAGCGCCGGGGTTTGCTGCTGTTCAACCGAAGCAAAAAAGGAGTTGAAATCGACGAACAGGCTGCGCAGCGTCTTGGCACGTTCCCCGGTGTTTCGCGTGCCAGAGATGAGCCTACTCCGATCTCGACTCTGAAAACAGAACGGCAGCAAGACTGCACGAACGAACCAATTGGCACTAAACTGGTGCAATGGTGCTTGCGATCCCGACCCCAGAAATTGCAGCTGCTGCTGTGCTCGATCCGATGGCGACGGGCATTGCCGTATTCGGCGAGGATCTGCGTATACAGCATGCCAACCCGGCTTTTCTCGAACTGATTGGGACGAGTCGCTGGCGCGGCTATCCGCTGCCGGTGCTGGGCGAGACCGCCGTGGCGCTCACGGAGTTGATTGAACGCATGCGTGTCACGCACGCGCTGCTGCTCGTGCGCGGCTGCGATTTACCCGGGCACACACCGCCGTTGCGCGCCGATGTCGCCGTGGGGCCATGGCGTGGTAAGGGTGCGCTGCTTGAAGTGCACACGCTTGGACCGGATGTGGCGACGGATCCGACGCCGATCTCCCAATCGCTGCGCGGCTTGGCGCACGAGGTCAAAAACCCGCTCGCGGGTTTGCGTGGCGCCGCGCAATTGCTGCGCCGCCGCGCCGCCGAACCGGATCAGCAGCGCCTGGCCGAACTCATCATCGCCGAAGCGGACCGCTTGGCGGCGTTGACCGACCGTTTGCTGCATCCGGCCGGCAAGCCGCATCTACGCGTGGTGAATCTGCATGAAATCGCCGAACGCGCGCGTGCGCTGATCGCCGCCGAGGCTGCGCCCGAGGTGCAATTGCAGCGCGATTATGATCCCAGCCTGCCGGGGTTTCGCGGCGACGCGGATCGCCTGCTGCAACTGCTGTTGAATCTGCTGCGCAACGCGCTGCAGGCCGGTGCTGGCCGTATCGCGCTGCGCACACGGGCCGAGCGCGCTGCGTTGATCGCCGGTCAACCGGTGCGCTTGGCTGTGCGCCTGGAGGTGATCGACGATGGCCACGGCGTACCCGAGAGTTTGCGCGCGAGCGCGTTCGCGCCGCTGGTTTCCGGGCGCAGCGGCGGCACCGGTCTGGGCCTTGCGTTGGCTCGCGAGATTGCCCGCGAACACGATGGTACGCTGGATTTCCGCAGCCGGCCGGGGCACACCGTGTTCACTTTGCTATTGCCGTTGGAATCCATGCATGTCTGAAATCTGGATCGCCGACGACGACGCCTCGATCCGTTTCGTGCTTGGCGAAGTCTTGCGCGAGGACGGTGCGACCGTGCGCGAATTCGCCGATGCCGAAAGCCTGCTTGCTGCACTGGACGGCGGCGTGCCCGACGTCGCGGTCAGTGATGTGCGCATGCCCGGCGCCAGTGGTCTGAAGCTTCTTGATGAAATCAAAGCGCGTGGTTTACGTGTGCCGGTGATCGTGATGAGCGCGTTCACCGATGTGACTTCGACGGCGGCCGCGTATCGCAACGGCGCGTTCGACTATCTGCCAAAGCCCTTTGATCTGGACCAGGTGCGCGAAGCGGTCGAACGTGCGCTGGCGCAGAGCCGTCCACCTCCCGCGCCCCTGCCGGTTGCCGAGCCGGAAGCGGACCTTATCGGCCGCGCAGCGGCAATGCGTGAATTGTTCCGCAACATTGGCCGGGTCGCGGCAACGGATCTGAACGTGCTCGTCACCGGCGAAACCGGGACCGGCAAGGAACTGGTCGCGCGCGCCCTGCATCGACACAGCGCACGCGCCGTCAAACCCTTCGTGGCGATGAATACGGCAGCGATTCCGGCTGAACTGCTCGAGTCGGAGCTGTTCGGCCACGAGGCTGGTGCGTTCACCGGCGCGCTCAAGCGCCACGCCGGCCGTTTCGAGCAGGCGCATGGCGGCACTTTATTTCTCGATGAAATCGGCGACATGCCGCTGGACTTGCAGACACGCCTGCTGCGTGTGCTGGCGCAAGGCGAGTATTACCGCGTTGGCGGCCGCGAGTTGCTGCGTGCCGATGTACGCGTGATCGCGGCGACGCACCAGCAACTGGATGCCAAGGCCGAGCGCGGGGAATTTCGCGCCGATCTGCTGCATCGACTGGATGTCGTGCGCCTGCAACTGCCGCCTCTGGCCGAGCGGCGCGAGGATATTCCGGTGCTTGCTGCGCATTTCCTCGCCCGTGCCGCCGCCGACATGCGCCTGGAGGCGAAGGCATTTTCGCCGGCCGCATTGGGTGCACTCGCGGAAATGGCATGGCCGGGCAACGTGCGTCAGCTCGCCAACCTGTGTCGGCGCCTGGCGGTAATGGCGCCGGGTCGTGAAATCCGCGTGTCCGATCTGCCGGCGTCGCCGGTCGCTGCCGGCAGCGACGCGGACTGGTGCGCGCCATTGCAGCGCATGCTACGCGAGCGGCTGGCGCGCGGCGAGCAGAAAATCTATCCTCGCCTTCGCGCTGCATTCGACCAAGCCCTGCTCGCTGCGGCGCTGGCCGAACATGGCAATCGTCGCGGACGTGCGGCCGCTCAGTTGGGCCTGGGCCGCAACACGCTTACACGCAAGCTCGGCAGCTCGCGCCGGCGCCGCAAGAAGGAATGAAAGATGACCCACGCAGTGCGCATCCGCGATGCGGCAATCACCGATCTCGACGTGCTGATCGAATGCAACGCCGCGATGGCGCAAGAGACGGAAGGCAAAAAGCTCGATCCGGTCGTGCTGCGTGCCGGTGTCGCGGCGGTGCTTGCCGAGCCGCGACGCGGTTTCTATCTGGTCGCCGAACTCGACGCAACGGTCGCCGGTTGCCTGATGATCACCTACGAGTGGAGCGATTGGCGCAATGGCGACTGGTGGTGGCTGCAAAGCGTCTATGTGCGCCCCGAGCGTCGGCGCGACGGCGTGTTCCGCGTGTTGTATGCGGAAGTGGAACGCCGTGCGGCGGCGGCTTGCGCGGTCGGCTTGCGTTTATATGTGGAGCGCGACAATCGGCGTGCGCAGCAGACCTATGCGGCGCTGGGGATGGGCGAGGAAGCTTACCGCTTGTATCGGAAAATCTTGCGCCCGGAATTGCGGCCTTGAACTCAGCCGCGCAAAGTCCACTCGCGCGCCTGCGCCGCGTCGCTGCCGATGCGTTCACTTTGTTTCTGCTACCGGCAGGAGTTGCCTTGTTGCCGTGGTCGGTGGGATTCCGGGTACTCAAGCGCTTTGCACACATTGAACGGCTGTACCGCGAAGCGGTCGGGCCCGCCTGGATCGCCGCGCGCGCGCATTGCCCGGGCGGCGATGAGAAAATGTGGAAATATCGCTTTCGGCTGCTGCGCCTGGTCGATCACGTCGACGTCTACCTGACCTTGCTGCGCGGTCGGCGTTGGCGGCATCGCCACGTCGCCCAGAGCGGGAACTGGCCGCAACCGGGCGCATGCGTATTCCTGACCTATCATTGGGGGGCGGGCAACTGGATCTGGAGCATGTTGCGCGCACGCGGATTCGCCGCGCATTTCGTCATGAACCGTCCGCAGGGACGCTCACATGGACTGACCCGCCTGTCGCACGCCTTCGGATATTTTCGAGCCTGGGCCATGCGCCGCATCGGCGGGGCAGGTGTGTTGTTTACTGGCGGCAGCGCCAGTGAGGTTGCCGATGCATTGCGCGCAGGCGGCAGTGTCGTCGGCATGCTCGATCTGCCGGCACGCACGCAGCAAAACGCGATCGAGTGTCCGTTGCTTGATGGTCGCGTGCGGTTCCCAATCGGTTTGGCATCTCTTGGTCTGGACGCTTCGGCGCAGATGGCCGTATTCAGCTTTGGACTCGATTTCGCTACGGGTCGCCGCGATCTGCGCATCGAAGCCCTGCCGGCGGGATTGCCGGTCGAGGAGGTGATGCAGCGATATTGCCTGCATCTGGATGCACGCTTGCATGCCGCGCCGGAAGCCTGGCAAATCTGGCGCGAGGCGCCAGCAATGTTCATGACGGCGCCGGATTGAGTGCAGCATCTGCCACGAACGAAAACGCAAGGTCTACAATATCGGCAAACAATCCGGCACGGATGCCGATACCCGATTACCCCGTTTGCGGAGAACCGACATGACCAGTCCCCATCGCATTGCCATCCTCGGCGGAGTCCGCATCCCGTTCTGTCGCAATAACACCGCGTACGCCGATGTCGGCAATTTCGGCATGGCGGTCAAGGCTCTGGGCGCACTGGTCGAACGCTTCGATCTGCACGGCGTGGAACTGGGCGATGTCGCTTTCGGGGCGGTGATCAAGCACGCATCGGACTGGAATCTTGCGCGCGAGGCAACCCTCTCCTCGGGTCTTGCGCCAACCACGGCCGGCATCACCACGGCGCGCGCCTGTGGCACCTCGCTGGACAACGCCATAATTATCGCCAACAAGATCGCAGCGGGACAAATCCAAGCCGGCATCGCCGGCGGCGCCGATACCACGAGCGACGTGCCGATCGTCTACAGCCGCGCCTTGCAGCAGCGGCTGTTGCGGGTCAACCGCACGAGAGGCGCCTGGCAAAAATTCAAGACCGCCCTGAGCGGATTTTCCCTCGCCGAACTCAAACCGAGTTTTCCCGGCGTAATGGAGCCGCGCACCGGCATGTCGATGGGCGAGCACTGCGAGTTGATGGCCAAGCAATGGAAGATTTCGCGGCAGGATCAGGACGCGTTCGCGCTCGGCAGCCACCAGAAGGCGGCGGCCGCGTACGCTCGCGGATTCTTCGCCGACCTGGTGGTGCCGTTTCGCGGCGTGGACCGCGACAACATCCTGCGCGCGGACACAACGCTGGAAAAACTCGCCACGCTCAAGCCCGCCTTCGACAAGACCTCCGGTCAGGGCACGCTGACCGCGGGCAATTCGACCGCGCTGTCGGACGGCGCCTCGGCGGCGTTGCTGTCGAGCGATGAATGGGCGGCCGCGCGTGGTATCAGACCGCTGGCGTATCTGACCCATGCCAAAGTCGCGGGCGTGGATTTCGTCCATGGCGAAGGCTTGCTGATGGCGCCGACCATCGCCGTGTCGCGCATGCTCGATGTGGCCGGATTGAGCTTGCAGGATTTCGATTTCTACGAAATCCACGAAGCCTTCGCCGCGCAAGTCTTGTGTACTTTGCGCGCATGGGAAAGTGTCGATTATTGCAAGAACAGACTGGGCCGTGACAAACCGCTTGGCAGCATCGATCCGGCAAAGCTGAACGTCAACGGTTCGAGCCTGGCGCTCGGCCATCCGTTCGCCGCCACCGGCACGCGCCTGATCGCGACGATGGCAAAACTACTGGCGGAAAGAGGCGCCGGTCGCGGCCTGATCTCGATCTGCACCGCCGGCGGCATGGGCGTTACGGCGATTGTGGAGCGTTAGGGCCGCGGTGCAATCGGGCGTCGTTTCCTGATGGCGACGCGATTGCTGGCGCATGCGCGACAGCTTTGGTACGACTACGCAATCGAGATGCGATTGGCTTGTGATCGCGGGGATGCGCTGATCGGCGGCAACGATCCGGATCGGCAGCATTGGCTTGGTTTGTCCAAGGCTACACTCGCCGCCTTGCATGCGCAGCCTGTACAGTCGACATTGCCGTCTTCTGAAAGCGGCGCGTGCAGCCGACTCAGGTGAACTTGAACCGCGGCGTCCAGTCGCCGCTCGGCGCATAGGACTGGCGCCTGCTGCGCATGCGTGCCTGCAGTTCGGCGCGACGATCCTCCAGCCATTCTTCGCGACCGAGTTTGTCGGCGTCGGCGCCGCGGCGTTGCGCTTCTTCGCTGCGGTAGTTGCAGAAGTCGGCGTAGGCGTCGATCTCCGGCTTGAGCACGCCTTGCACGACTTCGATCATGATCGCGTCGTCCAAGTAGCCCAGCACCGGCACGTTGTCCGGGATCAGGTCTTCCGGATCGGAAAAATATGTCAGCGCCGAAACCACGCGGCTGCGATCCTCGGCCGCCAAGCCCCAGCCTTCGTCGGCGGCCATCGCTATCAGGTTCTCCACGCAGTCCAGGCGCGAGCGCACGAACTCGGGCATCTGCTGCGCCTGTGAGCCGGCGAAGGTTTTCGCCGCTTCATCCAGAATCTGCTGCGCGCTCTTGCCGGCCGCGCGCTGCTCGGCACGTTTCATCGCCTCCATGAAGTACGGCAGATCCTGATCGGACAATTCGACGGAAAACTCGATGGCCATAGGGGCGTCCTGAAGGCGGATGGCGATCTGCGCAGACTAGCCAGCCCGGGCTGGCGCGTCAATGCCGGCGGCTACAAAATTGAATGCAATCCCGCGCCAAACGCCGTCACAATGCGGGTATAGATGGTCTTGAGCGGCAGATCGACTTTGGGGAAGTCGCCGACATCCACGTAACAGTCGTAAAACCCCGGCGCGCCGGGTCGCAGCGGCTTGCAGCCGGGTTTGAGCGCGAAACTGGAAGCGTAGCGGTACGGCCACAGATCGAAGATCGGCAGCGACGCGGATATATCGCCGATGCGGCGGTTGAGCCGGCTCAGCCAGGTCTTGCCCTGGCGCCGGGCGATGGTCCAGGCGTTGCCCGGCGCGCAATCGCGCAGAATCGAGGCACGCAGCGCTTGCGCGAAGGCACGGTCGTAGATGATGAAACCCGATTCGGTGTTGTAATGGTCCGAGCGCGGATCGAAATTGTGCGAACCGATCAGGGCGATGGCACCGTCGATGACCATTGATTTGGCATGCAAGCCGACGCGTACGCCATGTTGTTTCAGCGGTGTGCGCCCGTATTTGCGGTAGCGCAGCGCCTCGCCGTCGCCGTCGCCCAAGCTGGGGTAATTTTCGATCAAGTCGGCCGCGTCGGCGGGAAACGGCTTGAATTCATGAATCTGGAAACCAAGTTTCAGATAGCGTTTCTTGTACTTGTACGACAACGCGTAGACGTAAAACGCATCCGTGGCGGCGAGCGAGTTGGTGGACACGATGATGCGCAAATCCGGCTTGGAACGGTGCTGCTCGGCGAACACGCGCCGCGCGGTACGACTGAGCACGAGGTACGGTGTTTGCATCACGATTTCCGTTCGCGCGCGCTGGAACAATTCCAGAATGTGTCGGCTCAATTCGTCGTCGCGCGGTTGCTCGGGTTCGTCGTACTTGTCCGGCGCATCGGAAAAGTATTCCACCTCGCCCACACGAAAGGCGCGCTCGGCAAAATGCGTGCGGATGAAATCCGCGTCGTCCGCCCGGCGTGACAATGCCGCGACCCGCACTGGATCGTGGTAGGTGTGTAGTGCGTACGGCTTCGCATTCAGGCCGTCGGCGAGGATGCGCGATGACACGTCGCGCAGGCGCGACAACGGTACGCTGCGGTGGTCGTTCCAGAAACGTTCGAACGAAGCGCCCATATGCGCCGCTGCCAGGCCGGCGACCAGTACATCGCGATCGCGGTAGTCGAAGTCGTCGTCCCAGTCGAAATAGCGATCCTCGTAATTGCGTCCGCCGGCGATGCCGATGCGATTGTCGACCAGAAACAGCTTGTTGTGCATGCGCTGGTTGAACTGGAAAAAGCAGCAAAGTATACCGGCGGCGAAATCCAGCGGCGGCGTGCGTGCCTTGTGGAATGTGGGGTTGTATACGCGCAACTCGAAATTCACGTGCGCGCGGGCCAGTTGTGCGAGCAGCTCCACATCGTCCAGCGAAAACAGCTGATCGACGATCACGCGTACCTTGACCCCGCGCCGCGCTGCCTTGATCAGTTCATCGAGCATCAGGTACCCGGCATCGTCCTTGGCGAAGATGAAAGTCTGGATATCGATGTTGCGGCGTGCGGCGCGGATCAGGTGCACGCGCAGCAACAGCGAGTCCGCGCCCCGCTCGAGCAGATTCGCGTATTGCACCGGCGCGCCGGTGCGTGCGTCGCGCAACGAGGCGGCGGCCAGATCCTGATACGGCGAGGCGATCGCGCAGGCGTCGGCGGCGGTGCAGGTGAACGAGTGGTCCTGAGCGGCAGCGGCGGTTGCGGCCGCGCGGCGGGCGTGTATCGGATCGACGGCGCAGCCGCCGAGCAAGGCACCGGCGGCCGCGAGCAAAAGGATGGCCGAGCGCATCATGGCGGTGTCGCATCCTGCGCTTCGATGAAAATGCGCATGCGCAGTTCCACCGTGTTGGCCAGCGTGCCGTGCCGCGAATGCATGCCGAAGTCGTCGCGCTCGATGCGGCCTTCGGCGCGCACTGCGCAGGCGCCGGACAGCGGGTCGGCACAGTCTGCCGGTCGAATGCGCAGCCGCGCGGGTCTGGCAATGCCGCGCACGCTCAGCACACCTTCGATGGTGCCGCCTGTGCGCAGGCGCACGAGCGGGAAATCACCGGATACGAAGTGCATTTGCGGATAGGTTTGGGAGTCGAAGAATTCCGCCGAGCGCGCCCAGGCCTCGTAGTTCTTGCTGCGCATACGCAAGGTGTCGGTGTCGATCAGCACATCCACGCGGGCGGTGCCGCGGAAATGATCGATGACAAGACTGCCGCGCAATGCGTCGAACTCGCCGTGCAGACCGATCAGCCACAGCACCTTGACGGTGAATCCAGCCTGCGAGCGCACCGGATCCAGTTGCAACGTTGCAAAGCGCGGTGCTTGAGCACCGGCATTGACCGCGGCCAATCCCAGACACAGCAACCATGGCTGTATCCAGATCCGTCGCATGCGTAGCGCCGTCCTATGGAGACCAGAACGCTTTCAACGTTCCCGCCCCCGGCTCGGCGTTGCCGTCGATCTCGAACCAGGCGATGCCGCCGGGCGGCATACCGCGGAAATCGCCGGATTGGCCGGTGGCGAGCAGGGCGACGAAGGTTTCGAAGCCGGGATTGTGGCCGACCAGGAGCAGACGTGGCGCGTCGTTGTGTTCGTCGATCAGCGCGTCGAGCTCGCCCGCGGTGGCATCATAGATGCGCGGTTCGATCTGCGCGTCGAGGCTGCCGAGCGCCTGTTCCAGCGTCTGCTGTGCGCGCTGCGCAGGCGAGCACAGCACACGCGCCGGCAAAGCACTTTGTTCGCGCAGCCAATGGCCGGCGGCGCGCGCTTCGGCGATGCCGCGCAGGCTCAGGCCGCGCGCGGTGTCGTCCTGTCCGGGCGCGGGATTCTCGGCATGGGCATGACGCAGCAGGACGATCTCGCGCTTCATCGACGTTTCAACCCTGCCGTTTGGTCCAGCGCAGCAATTTGCCCCAGTCTTCCTGGTGGCCCCGGATCAATTCGGAGTTGTAATCGAAAATGCTCTTGCCCAGGCCCGCGACCAGCACATAGCCTTGCGTATCACGCAGTTGCGCGACCAGCGGGAAAGGAAGACGCTTGATTTCCTCGATCGCGTCCTGCGAAGCTGTGGTCCAGGTTTTGAGCCGATTCGCAACGATGCCTACGGCAAGCGAGCCGCGCTTGACCCGACCCAGACGCGACACCTCGTGCAGGAACGCCGCGCTGGCTTCCAGATCGATGCGCGAAGGTAGCAGCGGAACGAGCAGTGCATCGACATCGTGCGCGAGTTCGGCCAGCTCGCCGCTGCGGATGCCGGCTGGACCGTCGATGATTACGTACTGCGCGTCCTGCGGAATTTTCTCATTCCAGTCGGCACGCAGGCCGGATAGCGCCAGTACCGGCGCCGGCAATCCGGCGCGTTTTTCCGCCCAGTGCATGCTCGAACCCTGACGGTCGGCATCCACCAGCACAGTGCGCTTGCCGTCCTGCGCGAAATGCGCGGCGAGGTTGGTGGCGATCGTGGTCTTGCCGCAACCGCCCTTGGAACTGGCCACCAGAATCTTGCGCATACGCGTATCTCCCGATCGGCAAAGTCGTGCAAGAGTACAACGTCGCGCCGGTTTCGCAAACGCCACTCGCCAGCTTTTTATTCTGCCGTGGAGGCAGGTTGCCAGCCCACCGGCGGCTCCAGCGGCACGCCCTGGCTGCGAAGAACCGCATCGACCGCATCGATTTCACGACCACTGGCGGCGAGCTCCGTGGCGTAGATACTGGTGACGCGGCTGTCGTCGGCCAGATGATCGGCGAGCGCGCCGATACGCTGCGTGCGCCAAGCGAGTGCGCGCGCCAGTGTCGCGACACTGTCGTGTGTGGCGCCAGTCGGGTTCAACGCCAGCAGCAGGCGCATTCCGAATCCGCGCGCAGCGAGGCTGCCGCAATCGGCCATTTTCTGCGCCACGGCAATGCAGTCGGCAGCCAGACCGGAGTCTGCCGATGCGTTGGCGCAAGCGGCGCTGAGCGCATCGCGATACGCTTGCGGCAAACCAATTGCGACCCCGGCGGCATAGGTCAGCCGGAAGCCGGCTGCGCTGACACCGGGCTGATTGCTCGCGCGCAGGATGGCTTCCTCGACCGGCAAAATCGCCGTGCCGCGGTATACCAGCGCGGTCAACGCGCCAAAATAATCGTCGAAACGCGCGGATTGCGCAGCACTGGTGAGGGCCGCGCGTGCGGTTGCATCGTCGCCCGCTTTTTGCGCTCTCGACAGCGCCCACAGCCACGTGCCGGCATTGGCCGGATCGGCCTTTTCCAGTTGCGTCAGGGTTTCCTCGCGCGGACAGGCTTTTGTCCGACCGCGGCAGTCGAGCGCGGCTGAAACCCACCAAACCAGCGCATCGGCGTCATCGGCTTTTTGCGCGCGCGCAAGCAGGGCCGGGGTCTTCAGCACGGCGGGGCGTGCGGGATCGTCCGCATCGCCCTGGCCCATCAACGCGGCGGCGAGCAGCGAATGGGCGTCGGCGCGCAAGGCGAGCAGGTTGATCTCGTCGTGATGAAATTGCGCGAGCACCTGCGCCGACGGCATTTCCGGAGAAGGCGTCGGGTTGCCGGCATCCGGCGCAAGCGGCTGTGCGAATGCGGGTGCGGCGATCAGGGCGACGGCTAAAAAAATACTGCGCGGCATGGCGGGTAGTCCTTGCGAAACGAGATGCGCAGTGTAGTGGACGCCGATAAGCCTGAGCTTAATAACCCGCCGCCTGTCCGTCCTTGCGGCCCTCCGAGGCGCCGATCCAGACACGATCTTTCGCATCCCATTCGATCGCCTGATAGCCACCGTAGGGGCCGTCGGCAAAGCGTACGTCGTGCCCCATCTGCATCAGGTCGCGCACGGTCTGGTAGGAAAACCCCGATTCCAGATCGACCCAGCCGCCGTCGGTCATTTCAGTTGCCTGACCCTCAGGCGAGGTCGAGCCTTCGTGCTGGATGCGCGGCGCGTCGCCGGCTTCCTGCAGGTTCATGTGCCAGTCGATCAGGTTCTGCACGATCTGCGCATGACCCTGCGGCTGCATGTCACCGCCCATCACGCCAAAGCTGATCCACGGCTTGCCATCCTTGGTGATGAAACTCGGGATTATGGTGTGGAACGGCCGCTTGCCCGGCGCGTAGGTGTTGGCGTAGCCGTCGCGGAGTAGGAACAATTCACCGCGATCCTGCAGGATGAAACCAAGACCCGGCGGCGTCATGCCTGAACCCATGCCGCGGTAATTGGATTGGATCAGCGAGACTATGTTGCCCCACTGGTCGGCCGTGGTCAGATAAATCGTGTCGCCGTGCAGTTTCGGTTCCTCGCCAGCCGCAACGCTTTTCATCGCGCGATCCGGCGAGATCAGCTTGCGTCGCTGCGCCGCATACTCCTTCGAGATCAGCCAGGTCAGCGGTACTTTGTAAAAGTCCGGATCGGCGTAGAAATGCGCACGGTCTTCGTAAGCCAGCTTTTTCGCTTCGACAAACAGGTGCACGTGTTCGGCGCTGTCGAAGGCAATCTTCGAAAAATCGTAGCCTTCCAGAATGTTCAGCATCTGCAATGCGGCGATACCCTGACCGTTCGGCGGCAGTTCCCACACGTCCACGCCGCGATAATTCGTCGATACCGGCTGCACCCATTCGCCGTGATGGCTGGCCAGGTCGTCGTAGGACAGGAATCCGCCCTGTGCCTTCATGTAATCGGCAATCGTGTGCGCAATCTTGCCGTTGTAGAACGCATCGCGCCCGCCCTTGGCAATGGCTTCGAGCGTGTTGGCGAGATTCGGATTCTTCCAGATTTCACCTTCCGCCGGCGCGTGGCCGTTGCGCGTCATCTGTTCAGTAAAGCCGGAAAATTTGCTCAACCGCGGCACCGACAGCTTCCAGTAGTAAGCGATCAGTTGCGTGACCGGGAAACCTTCGCGCGCGTACGCGATCGCGGGCGCAAGGTCGTCTTTCATTGGCAACTTGCCGAACTTGTCGTGCAGCGCGAACCAGCCATCGACCGCGCCCGGCACATTCACCGGTAGCGGGCCGAGCGGCGGAATCGCCTTGTAGCCGTGATCCTGGAACCACTTCAGCGTGAGGGATTTCGGCGAGCGCCCGGAACCGTTGTAGCCGTAAAGCTTTTTCGTCTTCGCATCCCAGACGATCGCGAACAGATCGCCGCCGACGCCGTTGGAAACCGGTTCCATCAGGCCCAGCGCCGCGTTCGCCGCAATCGCTGCATCCACCGCCGTGCCGCCCTTTTTCAGCACGTCCAAACCGATCTGCGTGGCCAGCGGCACCGACGTGGCGACCATGCCGTGTGTCGCCAGAACCTGCGAGCGCGTGGCGAACGTCGCTCCGCTGATGCGGTCGCCGGCGTGGACGAGACAGGTGAGGAAGAAGGCGACGAGTATGAGGACGAAACGATTCATGGCGCGTTCCTCTTGAATCCGGCATGGTGAGCATACATCGAAGCTCACACCGGTTCTGGGGAAAATGCGCGTGCTCGCCGGATTTCGCAAAGGCTGGAATCGATTTCTATCCGCGCCGCGAGGACAACGCTTCCGCGCGCATCACGAACGCATGCGGGAAGGCCGGCATGCGCTGCGCACGGTGTTCGCGGTCGGGTTCGGTTTGCTGTTGCTCGCGCTCGGCCTGATCATGCTGGTGCTGCCGGGGCCGGGCCTGCTCACTGGCCTTGTTGGCGCGGCCTTGATCGCCGGCGAATCGCTGGCCATCGCGTGCTGGTTGGACGGGCTGGACCGTTACGCCGAGCGCGTGTGGGCGCGCTGGCGCAAATAGGCGCTATTCCGCGAAAGCAGCCTTCAAAAACTCCGGCGTTGCCAACGCAGCCTTGTGGATTTCCGCGTTGTAGTAGTGCGTGGGAAATTGTTTCATCTCCGCACGGCGTTCGCGGAAGTCGGACAGATCCACGCCCTTGCGCGCGAGCGTCGCGCTCCACCAGCCGGTGGGATAGCACGGTTGCGGAAAAGTGAGGGTGCGCAGGGCGTCGAAGCCGGCGTCCTTCATCGCTCTGCGGATGTTCTTGAGCAAGGGCAGGTGCACGAGCGGCGATTCGCTCTGCTGCACGAGAATGCCGCCGTGGCGCAGCGCCTTCAGGCAGGAGCGGTAGAACGCCTCGTTGAACAGGCCTTCGGCCGGGCCGATCGGGTCGGTCGAATCCACGATCACGATGTCGAGCGATTCCGGCTCGAATTCGGCCATCCATTTGATGCCGTCGATGAACAGCAGTTGCGCACGCGGATCGTGGTTGGATTCGCACAGTTCAGGAAAATATTGCTCGGCCAGGCGCGTTACGCGTTCATCGATTTCGACCTGGATGGCCTGCTCGACTTCGTCGTGCTTGAGCACTTCGCGCAGCGTGCCGCAGTCGCCGCCGCCGATGATCACGACGCGTTTGGCGCGCGGATGGGTGAACAGCGCCGGGTGTGCCATCATCTCGTGATAGAAAAAATTGTCGCGCGTGGTGACCATCGTGCAGCCGTCGATGACCATGAGCTTGCCCCAGTCCGTGGTGGCGTAAATCTCGATGGACTGGAACGGGGTGGTTTCGGCGTGCAGGCGTTGCGTGACGCGAAAACCGACGGACGAACCGGCGTAGTCGTGCCGTTCGTCGAACCACTGTTGCTGCTGTGATGTCATGACTAATCCTAAGTCGAACTCTTTTGATTCAAGCCCCCTTGAGTCAAGGGGGCAGACGACTTGCGCAGCAAAGCGTCGGGGCTTGTGGTGATATCGCGCCGCAGCCGAAGCCACACGCAATCGGGCAATTGTGCAGAAGTTCCGAAAAAGGCAGCGATTGTAGCGGTTCCCGCCGTGGCCGACACGCAGTTACAATAGCGCGGCGACGGCCCCGCGGCGATTCGAACGGCTTCCGGTCGTCGCGGAGTCATCGTCAAGGCCCGCCGCTGCGACGTTCTGAATCCTCGTTATCCGGAGAATCACGATGACGAACGCTTGGAACGCCGCTGCCGCTCGCGCGCAATATGCGATCGCACACTGGGGCGAAAATTATTTTGATGTCGATGACGCGGGCCGCCTGATCGTATGCCCGCGCGGTGCAGATGGTCCGGCGCTGGCACTGCCCGAAATCGTGGACGCGGCCTGTGCGCAGGGCGCGCGCGTGCCGCTGCTGGTGCGCTTCGCCGACATCCTCACACACCGTTTGTCGCGCCTGCAGGGCGCGTTCGCCAAGGCGATGCGCGAATGGGAGTACGCCGGCGGTTACAGCACGGTGTATCCGATCAAGGTCAACCAGCAGCACGGCGTGGTCAGCGAACTCGTGCGCGCGGGCAACGACGGTTTCGGCCTGGAAGCCGGATCCAAGCCGGAACTGATGGCGGTGCTGGCGATGGCGAAGCCGAACAGCATCGTCGTGTGCAACGGTTACAAGGATCGCGAATACCTGCGCCTTGCGCTGATCGGCCGCAAGCTCGGCCTGCGAGTGTTCATCGTGATCGAGAAACCTTCCGAGTTTGAGCCGGCGCTCGCAGAAGCCAGGGCGCTCGGCGTGGAACCGCTGTTCGGCGTGCGCATGCGCTTGACCAGCCTCGGCGCCGGCAAGTGGCAGAACACCGGCGGCGAGAAATCCAAGTTCGGTCTGACACCGCGGCAATTACTGACGCTAGTCGATGCACTCAAGGCGGCGAACCTTGCCCAATCCCTGCAGCTGCTGCACGTGTTCATGGGTTCGCAGATTTCCAACGTGCGCGATATCGCCTCCGGCATGCGCGAGGCGGCGCGTTATTTCGTGGAGTTGTGTCAGTTGGGATTGCCGATCGGCTACGTCGACGTCGGCGGAGGCCTCGGCGTGGATTACGAAGGCACGCGTTCGCGCTCGGCCTGTTCGATCAACTATGGTCTGGATCAATACGCCGCGACGGTGGTGCAGCCGCTGGCCGAGGCCTGTGCCGCGCATGGCCTGAAAACGCCGCACGTAATCAGCGAAACCGGGCGTGCGATGGTTGCGCACCACGCCGTGCTCGTGGTCAACGTCAGCGACATCGAGCGTGCGCCGGAAGGCCGCGTACCGCCGATGGACGCCGACGAACCGGCCGTGCTGCGCCGTCTGCGCGAAGTCCATGCCGAGATCGACGCGCGCTCGGTGGTCGAGCTGTATCACGAAGCGCAGCACCAGTGGAGCGAGGGCCATGCGTTGTTCGCGCTCGGCCAGCTCACATTGCGCCAGCGCGCGCGACTTGACGATCTGTACTACGCCATCGTCCACGCGCTCAAACCGCGCCTGAAACCCGAGGAGCGCGCACATCGCCAGGCGCTGGACGAGTTGAACGAAAAACTCGTCGACAAGTACTTCGTGAATTTTTCCATTTTCGAATCGATCCCGGATGCCTGGGCGATCGACCAGATTTTCCCGATCGTGCCGATCGCGGGGCTGGATCGTGCGCCGGATCGGCACGGCGTGATCGCGGATCTCACCTGCGATTCGGATGGCCGCATCGATCAATACGTCGATGCCGACGGGGTGGATGTCAGCCTGCCGCTGCATGCGCCGGAAGCCGGCAAACCGTACCGGCTCGGCATCTTTCTCGTCGGCGCCTATCAGGAAGCGCTCGGCGACATCCACAACCTGTTCGGCGATACCGACGCGGTGAACGTGCGCCTGACCGATTCCGGCTATGCGTTCTCGCACGTCAAGCGCGGCGACACCACCGACGTGATGCTCGATTACGTCGGCTACAAGCTGGACGATCTGCGCGCGGCGTATCGCGACAAGATCGCGGCCGCGGGTTTTGCCGGCGGCGAGGCGCAGCGCATCGTGGCTGCGCTGGAAATGGGATTGACGGGGTACACGTATTTGGCCGAAGACAGGTTCTAGTCCCGCGCTACCTGCAAGCCAGCAAACGACTGGCTCACCGGCATCACCTCGATGCGGTTGACGTTGAGGTGCGCGGGCAGGTTGGCGATCCACCAGATCGTCTGCGCGATGTCGTCGGCCGTGATCGGCTGCGCGCCGGCGTAGAGTTTGTCGGATGCGGCCTGATCGCCGCCGGTGCGCACCAGGGTGAACTCGGTTGCGGCCATGCCGGGTTCCACCGAGGTCACGCGCACGCCGGTGCCGTGCAGATCGCAGCGCAGGCCGAGCGAGAACTGGGTGACGAAGGCCTTGGTCGCGCCGTAGACGTTGCCGCCGGTGTAGGGATACGTCGCCGAGATCGAGCTGATGTTGACAATCGCGCCGCGGCGTTCGATGAGTATCGGCAGCACTTTGTGAGTGAGTGTCGCCAGTGCGGTGATATTCGTGTCGATCATCTGCCGCCATTGCGCTAGATCGCAGTGTGGCTCTTTCGCCGTGCCGAGCGCGAGACCGGCATTGTTGACCAGCACGTCGATGCTGCGGAATTCCGGTGGCAACGCAGCAAGCACGACCTGCATGGCGTTCGCGTCGCGGATGTCGAACGCCGCCGCGTGCACGTTGGCGCCGAATTCGTCGACGAGATGTTGCAGCCGATCGGCGCGACGCGCAAAGGCAATCACGCGCCAGCCGGCTTGCGCAAAGCACTGCGCGGTGGCGGCGCCGAATCCTGCACTGGCGCCGGTGACGAGGATGGTTTTGGCTGGCATAGCTGCATTCGGTGATAGAAATCCAACATACAGGATACGACGATTAGGCGTTGCGCAAACGCGCGTTCCGGCAATGTGACCGGGCTTGCATAAATTTCACTACGGATGGCGTATCAAGGGTGCATCGCCGCTCGCGTGGAGGTCATATGCAGACCCGCATCCTGTTTCTGCTGGCACTGCTGCAGTTTGCGCCGGTTTATGCGCAGTTGCCTTCCGATATCGAGTTGAAGGTGATCGTGGATACCGATGCCGGGTTGTCCAGCCCGGTTGCGCTGCGCAGTCCCAACGACGGTAGCGGCCGCTTGTTTGTGCTGGAGCAGGGAGGCACGATCAAGATATTCGATACCGGCGGTCATATTCTGTCGTCGAACTTTCTGACGATTCCGGTCACCTGTTGCGGTGAGCAGGGCTTGCTCGGGCTCGCGTTCGATCCCGACTTCGCGAGCAACGGCACGTTCTACATCACGTATACCGCGCCGAGCTCCGATCCAAAACTCGGCGTGCAGCCCGACCAGGTGCTCGCCCGTTACGTGGCCACGAATCCGATGGCGAATACGTTCGCGGGCGCAAGCCAAGTGGTTCTGCGCGTGCCGGATCTTTATACCAACCACAATGGCGGCAATATCCTGTTCGGTGCCGACAATTACCTGTACTGGGGCATGGGCGACGGCGGCAGCGGCGGCGATCCGAACGGATTCGCGCAGTGCTTGTGGAAAAAGGCGGCCGACGGCAACGCGGCGACATGCGGCAACACCAGCGGCAATGGGCCGTTCTACTATCTGCTCGGCAAGATGATGCGACTGGACGTGCGGCACACCACCGCATCGGCCAGCGCAAACATGTGCGGCGCGACGTCGGGTCAAGCGGCGCAATACGCGATACCGCTGACGAATCCGTTCGCGAATCAGGCCAGCGAATGCGCCGAGATCTGGGACTATGGCCTGCGCAATCCGTTCCGTTTCAGCTTTGATGCACAGACCCACGACCTGATCATCGGCGACGTAGGCCAAAATCTCTACGAGGAAGTCGATTTCGAGCCGTCCGGATTCGCGGGCGGCGGCAACTACGGCTGGAATCTTTGCGAAGGCCGTCACTTCTATTCGGCATCCGGCACAGGGACAACCTGTCCGGCGAGCACGAGCACGATCGCTCCCATGATCGAATACGATCACAACGGCGGGCGCTGCGCCATCATTGGCGGATACGTTTACCGCGGCCCTAGTCAGGAGCTGCGTGGTCTGTATTTCTACAGCGACAATTGCACTGGAATCATCTACTACGCCGTACCTGGCGGCAGCGCATGGGATAACGGCGACGATACGCCCGTGAGCACCGGTTTGAGCGCCGGCAACACCTCTTCGTTCGGCGACGATGCGAACGGTAATCTGTATGTGGTCGATCTGAACGGCCGCATCCTGCTGTTGCAAACGGACACGATCTTCGTCGACGGTTTCGACGAATAACGCAGCCTGCGCTATAGCCCGGCCGCCTGCTTCATCGGAATCGCCTTGATTCCGTTGTCGGCCAGGGTTTTCTTCGCCGCTTCGGTGTCGCTGGCGTTGACATAGGGGCCGACCATTACCCGGTTCCAGGTCTTGCCGTTGATTGTGATCGATTGCACTTTGGCGACGATGCCGAGCAGAGCCAGCTTGGCCTTGGCCTCGTCGGCGGCTTTCGGGTCGGCAAACGATCCGGCCAGCAGCACATAGCGCCCGCCAGCATCGGTGACCGGCGGCGTTGTCGCGGTCGCCAGCGACCCCGGATGCGCCGCTTGCGCTTGCGCTGCCGCCAGGGCCTGACGCTGCTGTTCGGCCTTGGCCTTGGCGGAAAGCTCGGCATCCGGAATGACGACTTCCATTTCCGGCAACACCGAATAGAAATCATAGGTTTTCTTCGGCGGCGCGGGCGGCTTGTTGTCGGCAACGCCCTGATCGGCATCCTTCGGAGCGACCGCTTCGGCATTGGGTTGCGGCAGATTCTGCTTGCGCAGCATCGGCACCCAGTCCTTGATCAAGATCAGAGCCGACAGCGCGAGCCCGAGCAGCACGCCGATGCCAAGCCAGATCCACGCCGGCCAGCTTTGCCGTTCGTTGCCGCGATACGCCTGTTTGTGCGATTTGCCTGCCATTACATGCTCTCCGGTGCGCTGACGCCGAGCAGATCCAGGCCGTTGCGCAAGACCTGCCGCGCGGCGACGATCAACGTCACGCGCGCGTCGCGCAGATCGGCGTCGTCGACGATGAACTGATGCGCGTGATAGTAGCTGTGCAGCGCGTTGGCCAACTCGCGCAGATATTGTGCGACCAGTTGGGGTTCCAGATTCGCCGCTGCCGATTCGACGATTTCAGGATAGCGCGAAAGTTCGGTCAACAGTGCCGCCTCGTGCGTGTTGTTCAGGCGTGTCAGGTGGGCGAGGCCGTTGTCGCGGTTCCATTGCAGGCCGCGTTCGATCATCTGGCGCAGCACGCTGCACACGCGTGCGTGGGCATACTGGATGTAATACACCGGATTGTCGTTGGATTGCGAGCGCGCAAGGTCGATGTCGAATACCAGTTGCGAATCGGCCTTGCGCGCGATCAGAAAATAACGCGTCGCGTCGCGCCCGACTTCGTCGATCAGCTCGCGCAGGGTGACGTAACTGCCGGCGCGTTTGGACAGCTTAACTTCCTCGCCGCCGCGCATCACCGTCACCATCTGGTACAGCATGTAGTCCGGATAGCCCCTGGGAATGCCGCAATCAAGGGCCTGCAGCCCGGCCTTCACACGCGCCAGCGAGCCGTGGTGATCGGAGCCGAGCACGGTGATCGCGCGCACGTAGCCGCGCTGCCATTTGCTGCGGTGATAAGCAACGTCCGGCACGAAATACGTGTAGCTGCCATCGGACTTGCGCATGACGCGGTCCTTGTCGTCACCGAAGTCCGTTGTGCGCAGCCATAGCGCACCACCGTCCGCGTAGGTGTGGCCATGGGCGACGAGCTCGCGTACGGTTTCGTCCACCTTGCCATCGGCATACAGCGAGGATTCGAGGAAGTACGTATCGAACGTGACGCCAAACGCTGCCAGGTCCGCGTTCTGCTCGCGGCGCAGCCAGGCGACGGCAAAACGGCGGATCGCGTCCAGGTCGTGCGGATCCTTCGTGCCAACAACGGCGTGGCCATCGACTTCGACGCTGGCGCCGTCATGATAGGCCTGCGCGACATCCCTGATGTATTCGCCGCGGTAACCGTCTTCGGGCCAGCCGGCATCGTCCGGACCCTTGCCGCGCGCACGTGCCTGCACCGAGATCGCGAGATTGGCGATCTGCGCGCCGGCGTCGTTGTAATAGAACTCGCGTTTGACGTTCCAGCCGTTCACAGCGAGCACGCGCGCGATGCAATCGCCGATCGCGGCGTTGCGGCCATGACCCACGTGCAGCGGTCCGGTGGGATTGGCGGAGACGAATTCCACGCCGGCGGTGCGGCCCGCGCCGCGGGCATTGTGGCCGTAGCGCTCGGCGTCGGCGTGGATGCGGTGTACCTCGGCGTGGTAGGCGGCTGGGGCGAGGAAGAAATTGACGAAGCCCGGCCCGGCAATTTCCACTTTGCGGATTTGTGTACTTTGTGGTAGCGCGGCGACCAGTGCCTGCGCCAGTGCGCGCGGATTCATGCGCGCGGATTTTGCCAGCAGCAGCGCCGCATTCGTGGCGAAATCGCCGTGTTCGACGCTACGCGCGCGCTCGATCGCGAACTCCGTCACGGCGTCGCTGGGCAATACACCTTGTTCCCGCAGGCGCTCGATAGCCCGCAGGGCGAGTTGGTACAAGGAGTCTTTCACGTGGGAAGTTTCCGGAAAACGCCGGCTATTGTAGTGGGCACGGCGCTTGCGCCGAAAGCGCCACGCTGCGAACCGCACCGCTGTGTCAGCAAAATTGTCGTGCTGACGCGGGTTTGCGCGGAGTTCCTCAGCCTGTGGATAAGTCTGTGCGTATTGGCCACACCACCGCCGCATATTTTTTTTTCAGGATGGCAAAAATCCTTGTTCGCGTGCGGAGGTGTCGTACAACGCATTGATTTATAACATGAAAATATCCGCGGCCGGACGAGAAGGCGGTGCACGATGCGACAAATGTCGCCAATGCAGCATTGTGTATAAATCCACCGCGACAAAGCGCGATCTGACGCGAAAATCGATGCGTCATTCCGACCGTGATACCAGCGCGCGGAACGCCTCCAGCACGTCGTTGCCGGTGTGCGGCGCAGGTATCGCGGCGCGCAGATCGCGGATCAGATGGCGCATCGCCCGCGTGTTTGCCTGCTTCGCGGCGGCAAATGCAATACGACCCTGTGCGGAATTGAAACGGTGCAGATCGAAGAAATAATGTTCCTGCCCGGTGGTGAGGAAATCCAGCATCGGCTGCGCCGATGCGGTGCTGGCCGGATCGCGGTGACTTCGCATTTCGCGTTCCAGACACAGGCGCTCGGCGCTTGCCATGAACAGCGGGAAATCGCTCGGCGACGTTGGCGGTGTCCAGGTCGGCCGCGATCGACGCCAGTTCCAGCGCGTGCGCGATGCGCGCGTCTGCACGCCAACCGGGGGCGTGTTTGTCCAGCTTGACGTCGAGCTTTTGCGCCAACGCGCCGCCAGATTCGAGCACCAGCTCGGCCGTGTTGAATTCGAGCGCGTGCATCGCCGGGCGCGCGTCGAACGTGCTGCCGGCGATCATCAGTTCTATGGCGAGAAACACCTCTGTGTTGTGCTGTTCGTCGAAGCCGCAGGTACGCAGGATGCGGAAGGTTTCCTCGATGCTGGCGCGTTCATTGCTGCCGATGCCGGCGAAAAAATGCGGCACTTCACGCTGGCGCAAATCGTGGGTGGCGGCGAACAAGGCCAGCAGGAACCAGTCGCGCAGACTCAGCGCATTCAGACCAATCGCGTCGATCAGACGCTCCAGGCGCGGACCGAGAATCTCGAAGATATGGCCTTCGTTGTGATATGCGTGGAAATCCTCGCCCCAGGTGCCGTGGCGGAACGCGAGGCGGCAGAACGCGATCAGCACCGCATCTTCGGCGCCGGTCACCTGCGGCGCGTCGCCTCGCGCGCTGATCAATGCCGCGAAACGTTCGCGCCTGTGCGCGAGCAGCTCGAGCATCTGCGGATTGCGTTCGCCGACCAGGCGCCGTGCCGTGGCCGCATCCGCCACCCGCTGCTCGACCTCGTCGGCCAGAAATTGCTTGGGATAACCGAAGATCAAGGCGCGCGCATCCTCCCCTGGCGAGTATACCGGGATGTGCCCGGCGCGGCGCTCGACGGTGCACAAGCTGTCAAGCGCACCAGGCTATCCAGAGATTCCCTAGATCAGTCCGCGCGCGGCCAGCGAGATCGGCGCGCCGTGTCCGACAATGAAATGATCGAGTACGCGTACCTCGATCAGGGCCAGCGAGCGCTTGAGCTCAGCCGTGATGGCGCGGTCGGCCTGGCTCGGTTCGCTCACACCGGATGGATGGTTGTGCGCAAGATCACGACAGCGGCAGCGTTATGAGCGAGGCAGCGCCGTACGACTTCGCGCGGATGCACGCTGGCGCCGTCGATTGTGCCACGGAACAGTTCTTCGACAGGCGAGCACACGGTGGCGGTTGTCGAGAAACACGCAGGCGAACACTTCGTACGGATAGGCGCTCAGGCGCGCGTGCAGGTAGTCAGCGCACGCGGACGGATTGGCAAGCGCGTCAGTGCGCTGCAGCTCGCAGGCGAGGTAACGGCGGCCGAGTTCCAGCGCTGCGTGCAGGCGGCAGGCCTTGGCTACGCCAATACCTGGCGCGGCAGCGAGCGTGGCCGTGTCGCAGCTCGAGCAGGCTTTTCAGATCGGCGTGGCGCGCGAGCAGTTCACGGCACAGGTCCACAGCGGTCAGTCCGCGTCGACCAGTACCGATGAACAGTGCCAGCAGCTCGGCGTCCGACAACGCTGCCACGCCGCGCAAGAGCAGCTTTTCGCGGGGGCGTTCGGATTCGGGCCAGTCGCGGATGCGCATACCGGCAGAATGACCGTGACGGCACGTCTGCGTCAGCCGGAAACGTCGGGAATTCCGGTAAGCTATCGATCCGTTGTGTTGTCGGAATTTTCCCGCATGCGCGCACCGGCGCTGGCCAATCTGCGCATCCTGCTCGGCGTCAGTCCGGCGGCATCGCCGCCTACAAGGCGGCCGAGCTGACCAGGCGCCTGCGCGAGGCGGGTGCCGACGTGCACGTCGTGCTGACCGCCAATGCCGCGCGCTTCGTCACCCCGCTGACATTCCAGGCGCTGTCCGGTCATGCCGGTGCGCAGCGGCTTGTGGGACGAGGCCGCGGAGGCCGCGATGGGCGCACATCGAGCTGGCGCGCTGGGCGCAGCGCATCCTGATCGCGCCGGCCAGCGCAAACATCATCGCACGTCTCGCGCACGGCTTGGCCGACGATCTGCTGACCACGCTGTGCCTGGCCAGCGTCGCGCCGCTGGCATTCGCACCAGCGATGAACCAGCAGATGTGGGCGCATGCCGCGACCCAGGCGAATCGTCGCCACGCTGCGCGCACGCGGCGTGAACGTGCTCGGGCCTGGCTTTGGCGATCAGGCCTGCGGCGATGTCGGCGCCGGGCGCCTGCTCGAAGCCGATGCCGATCGTGGCGCGAACTGGTGCGTTTGCACGGACCCGAGCTGCTCGCGGGACGTACGTGTCGTGGTCAGCGCCGGGCCGACCTGCGAGGACATCGATCCGGTGCGTTTCATCGGCAACCGCAGTTCCGGACGCATGGGCTTTGCCATCGCGCAGGCCGCCGCCGAGCAGGGCGCGAGCGTGCATCTGGTCGCCGGGCCGGTGTGCCTGCACACGCCCGCGGGCGTCGTGCGCGATGGATGTGCGCAGTGCTGCTGCAAATGCGCGCGGCGGTTCATGCAGCAAATTGCCAAGATGCGGACATCTTCATCGCGGCGGCGGCGGTGGCCGACTATCGGCCGAGCGCAGGTCGCCGCCGCACAAGATCAAGAAAACCGGCGGCACGCTGAGCCTGCAACTGGCGCGAGAATCCCGGATATCCTCGCCGAGTGGCGGCGCAGCAAGAAGCAGCCCTTCGTGGTCGGATTCGCGGCCGAAACCGAAGATCTCGAAAGCCACGCGCGCGCCAAGCTCGATCGCAAGAGTCTGACCTGATCGCCGCCAACCACGTCGGCGCCGGCGAGGGTTTTGACGCCGCAGACAACGAACTGACTCTGTTCTGGCCCGGTGGCCGCGAGCGCTTGCCGCGCGCCGACAAGCTCGTGCTGGCGCGGAGCCTCGACTCACGCGCATCGTCGCGCGCTGCGCGCGGCAGAAACGCCGAGGCGACGCGGCGATGATCGAGGTGGAGCTGCAGATCCTCGATCCGCGCCTCGGCGACGAATATCCCGCTGCCGGCAGCGGCCACCGCGGGTTCGGCCGGCATGGACTTGCGCGCCGTGCTCGACGCTCCGCTGACGCTTGCGCCGGGCGCAAGCGCCCTGATTCCGACCGGCTTCGCAATCCATATCGGTGATCCGGACTATTGCGCGCGTGATCCTGCCGCGCTCGGGCCTGGGTCACAAGCACGGCATCGTGCTCGGCAATCTGGTCGGCCTGATCGACGCCGATTATCAGGGGCCGCTGATGATTTCCTGCTGGAATCGGGCGCAGCGGCCTTACCATCGCGCCGGGGGAGCGCATCGCGCAGCTGGTGTTCGTGCCGGTCGCGCGGGCGCAATTCGGGTCGTCGACGAATTCGCGACCAGCGAGCGCGGCAGCGGGCGGCTTCGGCCACTCCGGTGCGCATCGATGGCGGCGCAAGCACGAGGGTCGCCGATGATGGCGGACAAGTCCGGCAAAAAAGCCTCGTGGCCGGTGCAATCGTTCCGCAGGAGCAAGCGCGTGGACCGGGGGGAGTCGTCGGCGCGCTTGCTGGATGCGCGCGTGCCGTTGTGGTTCTCATCGGTGCTTGTCTGGCGTTTGTGGCCTGTGCGTCTGCGCATGGCAGAGCTGGATGATGTTCGCCAGGATCAGCGGCGCGCAGCAGATTGACGCGGTTACGCGCAGCGAAGTGGAATCCCTGAACCGGTTTGTCAGCGATACCCGCATGCGCGTGATTCATGCGATCGATGGCAATGCGATCGCCGCCGCACTGGCGGAGCCCGATGCATCCGGCCAGAGCGCTGCCGCTGCAGGCGCTGAAACAGGCCCTGCCTGATCTGCTCGCGACGGATTTCTACCGCGCGGACTTGAGCGATGTGTTCGGCACGGACTTCGCCAAATTCGGCTATGCCAAGGCGGCCATGCTGGTGCAGGCGCACCAGACCGGCCGCGCCGCGCCGTTGCAATCGCATCTGATCGGCGGCAAGCGCCGGGTGCTTGCGCTCGCGCTGCCGGTGACGCGCGCCAACCGGACACTGGCGTATGCCTATGTGGAACTGCCGTTTGAGACGTTGTTGCAGGTTTTCCAGAGCCAGCAGTTATCGGACGCGCGCATGGACCTGCGCCAGGGCGAGGGCCGAGGCGATCTGGTGCTGGCCAGCATCGGCGACCGGCACACACCCGATTCGCTGACCGAAACCGGCATCGGCATTGCCGGCAGCCTGTTTCGTATCGGCAGCACGCTGGAAGAGTTCCCGATCCTGTTGCCGCACAATCTTTGGCTGGTATTACCCGCGACATTGGTTTTGTTCGGCATCGGCTTGTTTCTGCTGCGCGCTCGCTCGCTGGGTTTGCGCGAGGCGTGGGAACGCTTTCTGCGCCGTCCCGCGGCGCCCAAGCTTGCCGAGCAGACGCTGGTGCAAGCCATGGCCAAACCGGCTGCGGCCGCCGCGGCAAAACCGAAGCCCGAGGCGGTCAAGGTCGCCGATGTCGCTGTCGATCGCAGCATTTTCCGCGCCTACGACATTCGTGGTGTGCTCGGCAAGACGCTGACGGCTGGTGTCGCACGCCAGATCGGCCAGGCGATCGGCAGCGAGGCGCAGCAGCGCAGCCTTAACGACGTCGTGGTCGGTCGTGACGGGCGCTTGTCCGGGCCGGAATTGTCCGCCGCCCTAATCGAAGGTTTACGCAGCTCTGGCTGCAACGTGATCGACATCGGCGCGGTGCCGACACCGGTGCTGTACTTCGCGACCTTTCACCTGAACGTGGGCTCCGGGGTAATGGTCACCGGCAGCCACAATCCGCCGGACTACAATGGCTTCAAGATCGTGCTTGGCGGCGAAACCCTGGCCGAGGACGCGATCCTGGGTTTGTATACGCGCATAAGTGAACACCGCTTTGTCACCGGCAGCGGCGGCCTGCAAATGATGGACGTGGTCAAGGATTACGTCGAACGCATAACCGGCGATGTGCTGATCGAGCGCAAGCTCAAGGTAGTCGTCGACTGCGGCAACGGCATTGCAGGTGCGGTCGCGCCGGCGGTACTCGAAGGGATCGGCTGCGAAGTGCAGTCGCTGTATTGCGAGGTCGACGGCACGTTTCCGAATCATCATCCGGATCCGTCCGACCCGCACAACTTGCAGGACCTGATCCTTTCAGTCAAGCAAATGCAAGCGGATCTCGGTCTCGCCTTCGACGGCGACGGCGACCGACTCGGCGTCGTCACCGCCAAGGGCGAAATCATCTATCCGGATCGCCTGCTCATGTTGTTCGCGCGCGATGTGCTCACGCGCAATCCCGGCGCCACGATCATCTACGACGTCAAGTGCACCGGCAAGTTGCAGTCGCTGATTCTGCAGTCCGGCGGCAGCCCGATCATGTGGAAGACCGGACATTCGCTGATCAAATCGAAGATGCGCGAAACCGGCGCGGAACTGGCTGGCGAGATGAGCGGGCATTTCTTCTTCCGCGAACGTTGGTATGGCTTCGATGATGGCATCTACGCGGCCGCGCGCTTGATGGAGATTCTTGCCGCGGATGCCGAAAGCCGCGAACCTCAGGCTGTGTTCGATAACCTGCCCAAGGACGTGTCGACGCCGGAACTGAAAATCGAAATGGCGGAAGGTGAACATTACCGGTTCATCGAGAAGTTCCGCGAAAAAGCCAGCTTCGAGGGCGCACGCGTGACCACGATCGATGGCGTGCGCGCGGACTGGCCGGATGGCTGGGGCCTGGTGCGCGCATCCAACACGACGCCCGTGCTGGTGTTGCGTTTCGATGCCGACGATGAGGCGGCGCTCGCGCGCATCCAGGATACGTTTCGCAGGCAGTTGCTCGCCCAGGACGCGAATATCAAGCTGCCGTTTTAATCGATTTATGGTTGTTTCGGCGTGCTGCGCAACGCGCGGTAATGGGCCAGTTCTTCGGCGAATTGCTTCGCGCTGTCGAGCTTCTCCTGCTGCTTGCCGACGATGTAGGCCTTCTGTTTTTCGATATTGGTACGCAGCGATTCGATCTGCTGCACGAGCGTGGCCGGCACCGGCTTGGCGGCGCGCTCCAGATCGGCTGCGTGGGCAAGATTGTCGGTAAGGCTCTTTTCCTGGCTTTGCAGGCTGATCTGCGTCGCCTCGATGTACTGGTCGATCATGCTCAGTTGCGCCTTCTGCGCATCCACCAGATCCTGTTCGTTCGGATACGCCACCAATATCTGTTTATCTTCCATCGCCTGATGAGCGGCCGCCCGCGCCGCCCGGGCCTTTTCCGCATCCGCCTTGGCATCGGCATTGAGCTGCGCCTCCGTTTTTGGCGGTGCGACGTGTCGAATCACGATGCCGTTGCCGTTGACCACGTCGTAACCGAATTGCAGCGCTTCGTTGGGCAGGGCGTCGTCGTAATGCAAGTTGCCTTGTGCGTCCTTCCAGCGGTAACGGTTGTGCGCGCTGCTGGCGGCCAGCGCGGTGGTGGCTACCATGAGCAAAAAAACGACGGCAATCAATGATCCGGTGCGACGCATGGAAGTTTCCTCCGCAAGTCAGTATAGGATAGAGCCGCCGTGCTTCATACGCCGTAACGACTACGGTAGGCCGCCAGATGCTCACCATGCACTGCTAGTTCCGGGCGTTCGGCGATGAGGGCGAACAATTCGTTCAGGCGCGCGATGGCGAGCACTGGAATACCAAACAGCGCAGTGATTTCCTGCGCGGCCGATTGCGCGCCCTGACCGCGTTCCTGGCGATCCAGCGCAATCAGCACAGCAACGGGCGTGGCGCCGTGACTGCGGATCAAGGCAATCGATTCGCGCGTGGCGGTGCCGGCGCTGATCACGTCGTCGACTATCAGCACGCGCCCCGCCAGTGGCGCGCCGATCAATACGCCGCCCTCGCCATGATCCTTGGCTTCCTTGCGGTTGAATACCAGCGGTACGTCGCGGCCGTGCTCGCGCGCAAGCACCACAGCCACGGCCGTGGCCAGCGCGATACCCTTGTACGCCGGCCCGAACAGCAGATCGAAGCCGATGCCGGAATCGATGGCGGTCTGCGCGTAGGCACGGCCGAGTGCAGCCAGTGCGGCGCCCGAGTCGAACATTCCCGCATTGAAGAAATACGGACTGACGCGACCGGATTTGAGCGTGAACCGGCCGAAGCGCAGCGCGTTCTTGGCAAGCGCAAGATCGAGGAATTCGCGTTGGTGGGCGCGCATAAGGCAGGCGTCGGGGGGACGGCGCTTGGTATGATCCGGCATCGTCCTTACATTTGCCAGTCCATGCGCATCATTTCGTTCAACGCCAACGGCATCCGTTCCGCGGCGAATAAGGGGTTTTTTGACTGGGTGAAAAAACAGCGCGCCGATGTCGTCTGCGTGCAGGAAACCAAGGCGCAGGAAGAGCAGTTGACGGACCCCAAGTTCCGCCCAAACGGGCGCCACTGTTTTTATTGCGATGCGACGACGAAGAAAGGCTACAGCGGCGTGGCGATTTATGCGCGGCGCGAACCCGACGAAGTGCGCACGACCTTGGGTTGGGCGCCGTTCGACGACGAGGGCCGTTATCTTGAAGCGCGCTTTGGCAAGCTTAGCGTCGTGTCGCTGTATGTGCCCTCGGGCTCGTCCGGCGAGGAGCGCCAGCGTTTCAAGTTTAAAGCGATGGACTTTCTTGCGCCGATTTTCGCGCAATGGCGCAAAGGCAAGCGCGATTACGTATTGTGCGGCGACTGGAACATCGTGCGCAGCGAAAAAGACATCCGCAACTGGAAATCCAACCAGAAGAATTCCGGTTGCCTGCCGGAAGAACGCGCCTGGCTCAATGCGCTGATCGACGAACACGGCTGGGTCGACAGCTATCGCACGCTCAAACCCGACGGCGAGGATTACACGTGGTGGTCGGCGCGCGGCGCGGCTCGCGCGAATAACGTGGGCTGGCGGATCGATTACCAAATCGTCACGCCGGGTCTGCGCGCGAAGCTCAAATCTTGCGCGATCGCGGCAACGCCGAAATTTTCGGATCACGCGCCGTACGCCGTCGAATATGCAGACTGAGATCGTGGCTGCCGCGTCTGGTCGCCGCTGGCGCGTGATCAGCATTGGTCTGCTGGGCTTCGCCTCGGGGTTGCCGCTGGCACTTTCCGGCAGCGCGTTGCAGGCGTGGTTCACGACTGCTGGTATGAGCTTGCGGGATATTGGCTGGATTACCTTGATTGGTCAGGCCTACGTGTTCAAGTTTTTTTGGGCGCCGCTGTTGGATCGCCTGCCGCTGCCGTTTCTCGGCCGCCGTCGCGGCTGGATCCTGCTGATGCAACTGTTGTGCGGCGTGGCGTTGATCAGCATGAGCTTCTATACCCCGCGGGGCGCAGCCAGCACGCTGGCTTTTCTTGGCGTACTGCTGGCATTCGCTTCGGCTACCCAGGACATCGCCTACGACGCGCACCGCACAGACCTGTTGCGACCGGAGGAGCGCGGCTGGGGTACTGCGTTCATGCAGGGTGGTTATCGCGCGGCGATGCTTGTGTCCGGCGCACTGGCGCTGATTCTTGCCGATCATGTGGGCTGGGCCTGGGTGTACCGGCTGATGGGCGCACTGATGCTGGCGGCAACCGTGGTGACCGCGACCTCGCCGGACGCGCCGGACGAACGTCCCACGCGCAGCTTTGCCGAGGCGGTGTGGCAGCCGTTCGTGGATTTCTTCCACCGCTACGGTGCGCTGGCTTTGGCCTGGCTGGCGCTGATGGTGCTGTACAAGCTGTGCGACGCCTTTGCACTGTCGTTGTCCACCACCTTCCTGCTGCGCGTACCGCAGTTCACTCTGACCCAACTGGGCGCAGTCAACAAGACCTTTGGTCTGATCGCCGGTCTGCTCGGTGCGCTGGCAGGCGGCTGGGTGGTGACGCGGATACGGCTGTTTTCGGCATTGCTTGCGCTGGGCGTGGCGCAAGCACTGGTAAACCTTGGCTACATCTGGTTGGTGCACAGCGGTCCGAATTTGTTGGCGCTGGCAACGGTAGTGGGTGCGGAGAACTTCTTCAGCGGGCTAGGCAGCACAGCGTTTGTGGTGCTGGTGACAGCGCTGTGCAACGTGCGCTTCTCTGCGACCCAATACGCGTTATTGTCCTCGCTGGCGGCAGTGGGACGCGTTTTCCTGGGACCGCTGGCAGCGTGGCTGGTGCCACAAGTGGGCTGGTCGGCCTTTTTCGCGATTACCGCGTTGTCGGCGTTGCCGGGGCTGCTGTTGGTGATTGCCCTACGCGGTGCCATCGACCAAGCCGAGCAGGTACGGCCACACTGAGCCAAAACTCAAACCCTATTGCTTTGCTGGCGCGATGGGTGACTGGAACGCGCGCAGGCGTGAAATCCGCCACGATTGCTGCCAGAATTCGCGTCACGGGGGTGGCAAGGTAACGGATACGAGCAACGTGCCGGACATACTCGTACGCAACATTGACGAAGCCGTTGCCGATCGCATCAAGACGATCGCGCGCGAACGCGGCTGGTCGATCAACGAAGTCATCGTGCATGTGCTGCGGCACAGTCTCGGCTTCGGCGGCGAAGACGTCGTGCGCCGCGAAATCCATGATGTCGCCGAGCTCGGCGGCACCTGGAATCCGAAGGAATCGGCAGCGTTTCGCAAGGCGCTGGAGGCGTTCGAGCGGATCGACGGCCAGCCGTTGTTCGCCGGTGATCCGAAAGTGCCTCGTCAGGCCCCGAAATAGATCGCGCCGAGCACGCGCGGGCCACGCGCACCGGTGACTTTGTATACATTTTCCACGACGCAACCGGCCATGCGTTCGCGTGCCAGCCAAGCGATGAGCAACGCCTCGACGAAGTCCGGATCGATGCCGCGCGAGGCCGTGCTCGCCACCGGCAGCGGTGCCAGTTCCGCGTCGATTGCCGCCATCAACACGCGATTGTGTACCCCGCCGCCGCACACCAGCACCTCGCACGCAGTGGGTGCGTACGTGTGCACGGCGTTGGCGATGCTGCACGCTGTCAGCGCGACCAGAGTCGCCTGCACTTCGGCGGGAGCAAGGGAGGATTCGCGCAGATGCTCGTGCAACCAGGACAAATGGAAAACTTCGCGGCCGGTGCTCTTCGGCGGCAGTTGGGTGAAATAGGGATCGGTCAGCAAGTGCGCGAGCAGAGCGGCGTCGACACGGCCCTGTGCGGCGAATGCACCGTCGCGATCGAACGCCGCGCCACGATGTTGCTGCGTCCACGCATCGAGCAGGCAACTCGCCGGTCCGGTATCGAAGCCACGCAACGGTCCATCGGCATCGCCGGGAATGATGCTGATGTTGGCGATGCCGCCGAGATTGAGCACAACACGGGTGGTGCCGTCGCGCGGCAGCATCGCCGCATGCAACGCCGGCGCAAGCGGGGCACCCTGACCGCCAGCGGCAATGTCGCGGCGACGCAGATCGGCGACTGTGGTGATGCCGGTGATCTCCGCGATGACGTTCGGATCGCCCAGCTGCAGGGTGAATGGCGGGTTGAGCTGCGGGCGATGGCGCATAGTCTGGCCGTGCGAGCCGAGCGCCACGACGGCGGCCGCCGCAATGCCTTCCCGGCGCAGCAATGCCTGTGCGGCATCGGCAAAGCAGCGCCCGATTTCCACATCCAGCGCGCCGAACTCGTCCAGCTCGATGCGACCGCCGCCCTGGGCGAGGGCGAGAATGCGCCGGCGCAGATCGTCGGGATATGGATGGGTCAATGTGGCCTGCAGCCGCGGCTGCGGATCGAAATCCGCCAGTGCTGTATCGATGCCGTCGGCGCTGGTGCCGGAGATGAGGCCGAGATAAAGCGTGGGCGGCGCCACGAACCGGTTATTTCGCCGACGCCAATTGCAGGCTTTCGAGCGTGCTCAATTTCGCCAGCAGCGGCGCGGATTGGCGTTTGAAACGCGCCAACTCGGTGCCCGGCAGCGGTTCGGGTTTGGGCAGGGTAACGGTGAGCGGATTGCGATGCGCACCGTCGACCCGGAATTCGTAATGCAGATGCGGCCCGGTGGCGAGGCCCGTCATGCCGACATAGCCGATGGTCTGGCCTTGGCGCACGTGCTGGCCGACGCGGATCGCAGCAAACCGCGACATGTGCGCGTACAAGGTGCTGTAGTGGCGGCCGTGGTCGATGATGACGACATTGCCGTAGCCGTGCTGCGAGCCGCGAAAAACGATGCGGCCATCGCCGGCGGCGTGAATCGGTGTGCCGGTCGGCGCGGCATAGTCCACACCCTGATGCGCGCGTGTGTAGCCCAGGATTGGATGCTTGCGTGCCAGACTGAAGTACGAGGAAATACGCGTGAACGCAACCGGCGTGCGCAGGAACGACTTGCGCAATGGCCTGCCGTCAGCGCTGTACATCGCGGAGTTGCCGTGGCTGTCGGTGTAGCGGATCGCGGAGAAACGCTTGCCGCGGTTGACGAAATAAGCTGCTTGGATGTCGCCGTCGCGAAGCTTTTCACCTTCGCGCCAAGCGCTGTTGTAAATCACGGTGAAGCTGTCGCCGGGGCGCAGATCCTGGGCGAAGTCGATATCGTAGCCGAACGCATCGGCGAGTTTGATCACCATCGCGTCGTCCATGCCGGCGCGATTGGCGGCATCGAACAGCGAATCCTCGATGACGCCATAGGCGACCTGGGTGCGCATCTCCACGTCGCGCGCTGCCGTGCTCTCGTGCATGCCGGTGGCATCGAACGTGACGGTGATCCGGGTGCGATCGTCGCGATCGAAACGCAGGCCGGTCAGGTGGCCGTCGGCGGCATGCGCGAACGCGAATTCCTCGCCGGGGCGAATGTGTACGAGAGCGTTGGTGTTATCCGCTTCGGCGAGCAAGGTTTGCAGATCGGCGCCGGATACTCCCTGAGCGCGGAAGATGGCGCCGACGGTTTGTCTAGCGTGTACGCTGACGGCGTGCCAGTCCCGATTGTCGTCTTGCGATGTCGCTGCGACGGCATTGGTGGGTAATGGTGGAACTTGCAAGTTGAGCGTGATGAGTGCACTTGCCACAGGGTCGCGCGTGGCATTGGCGCCGCGTGGCGCAATCAGGCCGACGGCCGCGACCGTGACCAGCAGCAACGCGGCGAGCAGCCAGTGGCGATGCCGCCAATTCAGCGGCGCGGCCGCCGCCTTGAGCAGCCACGAACGCACGCCGTGTGAAGGGTAAAAATGGAAATGTCGGCGCGGCAGGTGTCGCCCGTGCGTCGCACGGTGGGCTGTGAGTCGGATAAAATGCGCAACGCGGTTGGTCTGGGGCACGAGCTGGAATCCGGCGAACGCGCCGTACCTTAGCGGCTGGATCGACCCCCGTCAACGCAAGTCGCGGTAAGGCTTTGCGCCAGCTTTTTGGTTAACGAATAATTAACGCCGCGTGCCACTTTTGGCGCGGAAACCACGCCCTCAGGAACCGCCATGAACGACATTACGGCAGCACTGGAACAGATCGCGCGCGGCGCCGAGGAAATCATCAAACTCGAAGAACTGCAGGCGCGACTGAAACTTGGCCGGCCGTTGCGCGTGAAGGCGGGCTTCGATCCGACCGCGCCCGATCTGCATCTGGGCCATACCGTGTTGCTGAACAAGATGCGCCAGTTCCAGGATCTGGGGCATCGAGGTCATTTTCCTGATCGGCGATTTCACCGGCATGATCGGCGATCCGAGCGGCAAGAACGTCACGCGCAAGCCGCTCACGCGCGAAGATGTGCTCGCGAATGCCGAAACCTATGCGGCACAGGTTTACAAAGTGCTCGATTCGCGGGCGCACCGAACTGCGCTTCAATTCTGAGTGGTTCGGCGCGATGGATGCCGCCGGCATGATCAAGCTGGCGGCCAAACACACGGTCGCGCGCATGCTTGAGCGCGACGATTTCGACAGGCGGTATAAAAGTGGACAGCCGATCGCAATCCATGAATTCCTTTATCCGCTCGTGCAGGGATACGACTCGGTCGCGCTCAAGGCTGATGTCGAACTTGGCGGCACGGATCAGAAATTCAATCTATTGGTCGGGCGCCAGTTGCAGGAAGACGTCGGCCAGCCGCCGCAGATCGTGCTGACGATGCCGCTGCTGGAAGGCACCGATGGCGTCAACAAGATGACCAAGTCGCTCGGCAACTACATCGGCATCAACGAACCACCAAACGAGATTTTTGGCAAGATCATGCGCCTGTCCGACGAGATGATGTGGCGCTATTACGAACTGTTGTCGTTTGACAAGTCGCTGGCAGCGCTTGCGCGCATGCGTGAGGAAGTGGCGGCGGGCAAGAATCCGCGCGACTACAAAATGGAGCTCGCCGCGGAACTCACCGCGCGTTTCCACGACCAGGCCGCGGCGCTGGGCGCGATCGCGCATTGGAATGAAGTCGTGCAGGGCGGCGGGGTGCCGCAGGATCTGAAGACCATCGATATCGCAACGCCTGCGGAAGGCATCCGCATCGGCGCGTTGCTCAAGGCCGTCGGCCTTGCGCCTAGCACATCCGAAGCCCTCCGCAAACTCGGCGAACGCGCGGTGCGCGTGGACGGTATGGTGGTCGAAAATCGCGACCTGACGCTGCTACCGGGCGGCGAGCATCTGTTGCAGCTGGGCAAACGCGGTTTCGCGCGGGTGCAGCTGGTCGCGGCGTAGCGAACTCGTGCTCTGCGATTGTTGACCGCCCTGCAACTGAATGTATAATACGCGGCTCGCTCGGGCGAAAGGCTCAGGCGCTGCCGGTGTTGAACTGGCGCGGAAAAGCTCATTGACAGTGTGCGCAGGTGACTTGTGTGGGCGCCTTGGGATGGAGAAGTCCATCGATAGCAAGAGCGTCCCAAGCCTCGATTTTCGTTCTTTAGTGAACGGGGTCGTAATTTGAGTAATCAAAGCAGCTTGGGGTCAAGTCTCGGAAAGTTTGGCTGGAAGACGCAAGTCGACTGGTCTGCAAATTCAACTGAAGAGTTTGATCCTGGCTCAGAGTGAACGCTGGCGGCATGCCTAACACATGCAAGTCGAACGGTAACGGGCCCGCAAGGGTGCCGACGAGTGGCGGACGGGTGAGGAACACATCGGAATCTGCCCGGTCGTGGGGGATAACGTAGGGAAACTTACGCTAATACCGCATGAGACCGAGAGGTGAAAGCGGGGGATCGCAAGACCTCGCGCGATCGGATGAGCCGATGTCGGATTAGCTGGTTGGTGGGGTAAAGGCCTACCAAGGCGACGATCCGTAGCTGGTCTGAGAGGATGATCAGCCACACTGGGACTGAGACACGGCCCAGACTCCTACGGGAGGCAGCAGTGGGGAATATTGGACAATGGGGGCAACCCTGATCCAGCAATGCCGCGTGTGTGAAGAAGGCCTTCGGGTTGTAAAGCACTTTTATCCGGAACGAAACGCGCAGGGTGAACAGCCTTGTGAACTGACGGTACCGGAGGAATAAGCACCGGCTAACTTCGTGCCAGCAGCCGCGGTAATACGAAGGGTGCAAGCGTTACTCGGAATTACTGGGCGTAAAGGGTGCGTAGGTGGTTGTTTAAGTCTGCTGTGAAATCCCCGGGCTCAACCTGGGAATGGCAGTGGATACTGGACAGCTGGAATGCGGTAGAGGGTAGTGGAATTCCCGGTGTAGCAGTGAAATGCGTAGAGATCGGGAGGAACACCAGTGGCGAAGGCGGCTACCTGGACCAGCATTGACACTCAAGCACGAAAGCGTGGGGAGCAAACAGGATTAGATACCCTGGTAGTCCACGCCCTAAACGATGCGAACTGGAGGTTGGGAGCAACTTGGCTCTCAGTCTCGAAGCTAACGCGTTAAGTTCGCCGCCTGGGGAGTACGGTCGCAAGACTGAAACTCAAAGGAATTGACGGGGGCCCGCACAAGCGGTGGAGTATGTGGTTTAATTCGATGCAACGCGAAGAACCTTACCTGGTCTTGACATGTCGCGAATCCTGCAGAGATGCGGGAGTGCCTTCGGGAATGCGAACACAGGTGCTGCATGGCTGTCGTCAGCTCGTGTCGTGAGATGTTGGGTTAAGTCCCGCAACGAGCGCAACCCTTGTCCTTAGTTGCCAGCACGTAACGGTGGGAACTCTAAGGAGACTGCCGGTGACAAACCGGAGGAAGGTGGGGATGACGTCAAGTCATCATGGCCCTTACGACCAGGGCTACACACGTACTACAATGGGAGGTACAGAGGGTAGCGAAGCCGCGAGGCGAAGCCAATCCCGGAAAACCTCTCTCAGTCCGGATCGTAGTCTGCAACTCGACTACGTGAAGTCGGAATCGCTAGTAATCGCGAATCAGCATTGTCGCGGTGAATACGTTCCCGGGCCTTGTACACACCGCCCGTCACACCATGGGAGTGGGTTGCTCCAGAAGCAGGTAGTCTAACCGCAAGGGGGACGCTTGCCACGGAGTGGTTCATGACTGGGGTGAAGTCGTAACAAGGTAGCCGTATCGGAAGGTGCGGCTGGATCACCTCCTTTCGAGAACGACGGATCCTCCCAAGGTTCCCACACAAGACACCTGCCTGTATTTCGACGCGGTTCCCTCCGCGGAACTGGAAGAAGAGCCGTACATTCGTGTATGGACTTCTCACGAAGAGCATCGGGTCTGTAGCTCAGGTGGTTAGAGCGCGCCCCTGATAAGGGCGAGGTCGGTGGTTCGAGTCCTCCCAGACCCACCACTGACCCCCGCAGGATCAGAACAGGCTACGGGGCTGTAGCTCAGCTGGGAGAGCACCTGCTTTGCAAGCAGGGGGTCACCGGTTCGATCCCGGTCAGCTCCACCAGTTTTTGGTCGTCGAGACAGGACAGCGCACACGCATTTTGAAGCAGCCGGACGTTGAGGTCTGGATGTGTTCTTTGACAATTTGGGACGTAACAAGCGTCTGAACTCTCACCGAGTTTGGATGTGTCGTTGAGGCAATTAGGCGAGTCTTGTAGTGTGACTTTGAGGCGACTTGGAGTTATATGATCAAGCGAATAAGCGTCTACGGTGGATGCCTTGGCGGTCAGAGGCGAAGAAGGACGTGGCAGCCTGCGAAAAGCGTCGGGGAGCTGGCAACAAGCATTGATCCGGCGATGTCCGAATGGGGAAACCCACCTCGCAAGAGGAATCCAGTACTCAATACATAGGTACTGGAAGCGAACCCGGGGAACTGAAATATCTCAGTACCCGGAGGAACAGAAATCAACCGAGATTGCGCAAGTAGCGACGAGCGAACGCGCAATAGCCCAAAAGTTGCGCATGTTTTAGTCGAATGGTCTGGAAAGGCCGGCCGCAGCGGGTGATAGCCCCGTAGGCGAAAGGGCATGCACGATGAAAGTGAGTAAGGCGGGGCACGAGAAACCCTGTCTGAACATGGGGGGACCATCCTCCAAGGCTAAATACTCCTGACCGACCGATAGTGAACCAGTACCGTGAGGGAAAGGCGAAAAGAACCCCGGAGAGGGGAGTGAAATAGAACCTGAAACCGTAGATGTACAAGCAGTGGAAGCCCCACCACTCAATCGTTTTGTGAGGCGTCATGTATTACGTGTATGTGTTGCAAAGTGATCGCGATCCGAATCGATTTTACCTCGGATACAGCGCAAATCTGAAGCAACGATTAGTCAGTCACAATGCCGGCAAGAATCCGGCGACGAAGGGCTGCACGTGGCATGTGGTGTATTACGAAGCGTATGTGAGTGAGTTAGGCGCCCGGCGACGAGAAGCCACATTAAAGCGCAATAGCAAGATGCGGCAGCTCGTCATGAAACGGGTCAAATCCACGCTCAATCAGAGCGATTGAGTGGTGGGGCGACTGCGTACCTTTTGTATAATGGGTCAGCGACTTACATGTCTGTGGCAAGCTTAACCGTATAGGGAAGGCGAAGGGAAACCGAGTCTGAACAGGGCGCATAGTCGCAGGCAGTAGACCCGAAACCAGGTGATCTAGCCATGCCCAGGGTGAAGGTGCGGTAACACGCACTGGAGGCCCGAACCCACTCCTGTTGCAAAAGTAGGGGATGAGGTGTGGCTAGGAGTGAAAAGCTAACCGAACCTGGAGATAGCTGGTTCTCCTCGAAAGCTATTTAGGTAGCGCCTCGTGCGAACACTGTTGGGGGTAGAGCACTGTTATGGCTAGGGGGTCATCGAGACTTACCAAACCATGGCAAACTCCGAATACCAACACGTGCTACACGGGAGACACACGGCGGGTGCGAACGTCCGTCGTGAAAAGGGAAACAACCCAGACCCGCAGCTAAGGTCCCCAATTACCGCTCAGTGGAAAACGATGTGGAAAGGCACAAACAGCCAGGAGGTTGGCTTAGAAGCAGCCACCCTTTAAAGAAAGCGTAATAGCTCACTGGTCGAGTCGGTCTGCGCGGAAGATTTAACGGGGCTCAAGCGGTAAACCGAAGCTCGGGGTGTGTAGTCCTTTGGGGCTATACGCGGTAGAGGAGCGTTGTGTAGGCCGTTGAAGGCGTGTCGAAAGGCATGCTGGAGGTATCACAAGCGCGAATGCTGACATGAGTAACGATAATGGAGGTGAAAAGCCTCCACGCCGAAAGCCCAAGGTTTCCTCGCGCAACGTTCATCGGCGCAGGGTGAGTCGGTCCCTAAGGCGAGGCGGAAACGCGTAGTCGATGGGAAGCTGGTTAATATTCCAGCACCGCTCGTGGTTGCGATGGAGTGACGGAGAAGGGTAGGTGTACCGGGCGTTGGTAGTCCCGGGGAAAGCAGGTAGGTGTGATCGTTTGGCAAATCCGGCGATCTTTACACCGAGCAGCGAGACGAGTCCTTTTTGGACGAAGTCACCGATCCCACGCTTCCAGGAAAAGCTTCTAAGCTTCAGATCACGAGGACCGTACCGTAATCCGACACAGGTAGGCAGGGTGAGAATCCCAAGGCGCTTGAGAGAACTTGGGTGAAGGAACTAGGCAACATAGCACCGTAACTTCGGGAGAAGGTGCACCCTGGATCGTGGCTACACGCGTAGCTGAGCGATCCGGGGTCGCAGTGACCAGGCCGCTGCGACTGTTTACCAAAAACACAGCACTCTGCAAACACGAAAGTGGACGTATAGGGTGTGACGCCTGCCCGGTGCTGGAAGGTCAATTGATGGGGTCAGCCGCAAGGCGAAGCTCCTGATCGAAGCCCCAGTAAACGGCGGCCGTAACTATAACGGTCCTAAGGTAGCGAAATTCCTTGTCGGGTAAGTTCCGACCTGCACGAATGGCGTAACGACAGCGGCGCTGTCTCCACCCAAGACTCAGTGAAATTGAAATCGCTGTGAAGATGCAGCGTTCCCGCGGCAAGACGGAAAGACCCCGTGAACCTTTACTATAGCTTTACACTGAACGTTGAGTTCTTCTGTGTAGGATAGGTGGGAGGCTTTGAAGTCCAGGCGCTAGCTTGGATGGAGCCAACCTTGAAATACCACCCTGAAGTGCTTGACGTTCTAACCTAGGCCCGTAATCCGGGTCGGGGACCGTGTATGGTGGGTAGTTTGACTGGGGCGGTCTCCTCCCAAAGAGTAACGGAGGAGCACGAAGGTGCGCTCAGCACGGTCGGACATCGTGCAGTGTGTGCAAAGGCATAAGCGCGCTTGACTGCAAGAGCGACGGCTCAAGCAGGTACGAAAGTAGGTCTTAGTGATCCGGTGGTTCTGTATGGAAGGGCCATCGCTCAACGGATAAAAGGTACTCCGGGGATAACAGGCTGATACCGCCCAAGAGTTCATATCGACGGCGGTGTTTGGCACCTCGATGTCGGCTCATCACATCCTGGGGCTGTAGCCGGTCCCAAGGGTATGGCTGTTCGCCATTTAAAGTGGTACGCGAGCTGGGTTCAGAACGTCGTGAGACAGTTCGGTCCCTATCTGTCGTGGGCGTTGGAGATTTGCGAGGGGCTGCTCCTAGTACGAGAGGACCGGAGTGGACGAACCTCTGGTGTTCCGGTTGTCACGCCAGTGGCATTGCCGGGTAGCTATGTTCGGAAGCGATAACCGCTGAAAGCATCTAAGCGGGAAGCGCGCCTCAAGATGAGATCTCCCGGGCCACAAGGCCCCTGAAGGAACCATCAAGACTAGGTGGTTGATAGGTCGGGTGTGTATCGCCGTAAGGCCGAGCTAACCGATACTAATGATCCGTGCGGCTTGATCATATAACTCGAGGTTGTCTGGAGCACTGAAGACTCAACGCAATTACCTCAGCGAAGCATCGCTTGAGTGAGAGCAAAAACCTTGTTACGTCCCAACCCTATGCGAAGTCCGCGCACCCGCGCGACTTGCACCGCTTCCCTGGCGGACACAGCAGCGTGGTCCCACCCGATCCCATCCCGAACTCGGAAGTGAAACGCGCCCGCGCCGATGGTAGTGTGGCTTAAGCCATGTGAGAGTAGGTCACTGCCAGGGGCTTTATCACCAACCCCCGTCTTCGCGACGGGGGTTTTTGTTTCTGGCGCGGCGGGATACACTGCATACGAGTTACCGCAGGGCGTGCCATGAGCATCGAAGCCAGCGATCTCGCCAAATTCTACCCGCTCGACAAGTTGTCGGCAGAAAATATCGACCAGCTCGCGCGCGAGGCAGAATGCGTCGAGGTGGCCAGGGGCACGGTGTTGTTCAAGGCCGGCGATACCGATGAGCAGACGATATTCGTGAAGGCCGGACGGGTGCGCGGGGACTATCCCGATGGCAAAAAAAAGGATATCGACGCCAGCACCCTGCAGGGACGCTACGCCCTGGGAGACTTGCAGCCGCGCCGTTTCACCGCGACGGTGACTTCGCGAACGGCGACGCTGGTCAAGCTCGACCGCCGTTACATGGAAAAAGTGCAGACCTGGGATCAACTCTCGCGCAGCGAGAATTTTCGTCATCTGGACCCAAGCCCGGACGCCAACCGCTGGGTGTTTCGTCTGCTGCAATCGCGCGCACTGCACAAGTTGCCGACCGGGAATATCGAGCGCATGTTCCGGCGCTTCGAGGAAATCCAGGTCAAGAACGGTGATGTCATCATCCGTGAAGGTGAAGAAGCCGATTATTTTTACGCGATCAAGGATGGCGCCGCTTCGGTGGCGAAGAGTCTGGAAACCGGCAGCGCGATCGTAGCCTACCTGGTGCGTGGCGATACCTTCGGCGAAGACGCGCTGCTGGCCAATACCGCGCGCAACGCGACGGTCACGATGATCAAGGACGGCAAATTGATGCGCCTTGCGAAAAAAGCATTCGACGAGGTGCTCAAGCCGCCCGTCGTCGAATGGCTCACGCCGGGCATGGCCTCGATCATGGCGCGGCAGGGCGCGGTGGTGCTAGATGTGCGCATGCCGGAAGAAAACGCCGAGCGCGCGATCAAAGGTGCGATCAACACGCCCTTGTACGCGCTGCGTGAAAGCATGGCCGATTTCGACAAGTCGAAAAAATACATCGTCTACTGCAATACCGGCGAACGCAGCGCGGCCGCGGCTTTCATTTTGAGCAAACTCGGCTTCCAGGTCTTCGCCCTGCACGGCGGCTTGTCCGGAATGATTCGGCAAATGGCAAAGCAGGCCTGACGGATCAGGTCATCACGTCGCCGCCAATGAGGACGATGTCGGCAGGTCGCTGCGCGAATAAGCCGACGCAGACAACGCCGGCGATCTGGTTCAATTCTGTTTCCAACGTCACCGGATCGTCGATATGCCAGCCGTGCACATCGAGGATGATGTTGCCATTGTCGGTAACAAAGCCGTCGCGCCACACCGGTGTGCCGGCGCGCTGGACGATTGCGCGGGCGACATGGCCGCGCGCCATCGGAATGACTTCGACGGGAAGCGGAAATTCGCCGAGCACGTCTACGCGCTTGGATGCATCGATCATGCAAATGAACGTTTTCGAAGCAGCCGCAACGATTTTTTCGCGCGTTAGTGCGCCGCCACCACCCTTGATTAGGCGCTTGTACGGATCGCATTCGTCCGCGCCGTCGACATACAGTGCCAGCGGGCCGACGCTGTTCAAATCCAGCACGCGAATACCGTGCTGCCGCAGCCGTTGCGTGCTTTGCTCGGAGCTGGATACCGCCGCTTCGATCAAACCGCGTTTCGCGCCGAGCGCATCGATGAAATACGCCACGGTCGAGCCGGTGCCGACGCCAAGGATGCTGCCTTGCTCGACGTATCCCATGGCGCGTTCTGCGGCCTGACGTTTCTGATCTTCGCGCTTGTCCATCATTCCAGTCCTAGGATGAAGTTCCATTGCGTCTCTCCCACCGGTAGCACCGATAGTCGATTGCCGGGGCGTAGCAGGGCGAGTTCGTGCAGTTCGCGCTGCAGTTTCAGTTCGGCGAGGGCGATGACGCGCTTGAGTTTGCGCTTGAATTTCAACTCGACCAGGAACCAGCGTGGTGCCGCGGGCGTGCTTTTTGCGTCGAAATAATCGCTGTGGGAATCGAATTGCGTCGGATCCGGATATGCCGCCGTCGCAACGGTGGCAATACCGACAACGCCCGGCTCAGCGCAGCTGGAATGATAAAAGAGCACGCTGTCGCCGACGCGCATCTGGCGCAGATAGTTGCGTGCCTGATAATTGCGCACGCCACTCCAAGGCTCGGTTTTCTTGCGTGCCAGATCGTCGATGGAAAAATCGTCCGGCTCGGATTTCATCAACCAGTAATTCACACTTGGGTCACCTATACGAGGTCCGCGTCATCGGTGCATGCGATCAACTCGCGGTCGGTGGCGACAAAATCCAGTGGCACGTCCCAAGGCTCCGGCGCGAGTATCGGTACTTCCTGAAAATGGTAACCGATGCCGACCAGCAGCGGCCGCGCCGGGGCGACACGCAGGCGCAAGAATTCCAGGCTGCGATCGTACCAGCCGCTGCTGCTGCCGAGCCGGTTGCCGCGGCGGTCGAAACCGAGCAGTGGCAGCAGGATGATGTCCAGTTCGGCGGCGCCGACGTTCGTGGCACCGGCAGTATCCGGTTCCGGGATGCCGTAGCGGTTCTGGCACAGCGGTGCACCGAGCTGCCACGCAGTGAAGCGCAGGATATTGCCGGCCGCCAGCACCGGCAGGAAATAGGTCTGGCCGCGCTGGCGCAGGCCGGGGAGTAGTGCATGCAGCGGCAGTTCGCCGCGAACTGCCCAATAGCCGGCAATGCGCGTGACGACGAGGAATTCCGGCAACTGTTCCAATTGCGCCGCCAGTGCCTCGGCTGCCGCCATGCGTTCACTTGCGCTCAGACGCGCGCGCATTTCGCGCTGCTGAATGCGCAGTTCGGACCTAGCCGAAATGGCGCTCATGCCCCTGCGCCAAGGGTAAAAAAAAGCGAGGCGCCCTCCGCGATGCCGATGCACACCGAACGACCTTGATCCCGAGGATCAGGTGGGGTGGGTCGCCGGTCTTCAGGCTTTCCGCTCCTGGCGGACATGCGCACGGACACGGACACTTCCACCCCGGGGTCGTATATAGGAACAAGGCAATATGGTTGGATGAGCTGTCGCACACCGCAGGGGACGCGGTCTCATTTTAGCGGTGTAGCGAGCACGCCATCAAGCTTGGCACGCAGCATTTGCAGATGTTGTGCCAAGGTGCCATCGTTGGTGTCGCGATGCTGACGCAACTGGATCAATTCGTGGGCGATGTTCAGCGCCGCCATTACGGCTATGCGATCCACGCCCGCGGAGCGGGCATTGTTGCGGATCTCGCGCATCCTGCCATCCAGATAGCCGGCGGCGGCGATCAGGCCTGGACGTTCCTCCGGCGTGCAGCCAATCAGGAATTCGCGGTCGAGGATGCTGACCGCGATGGGGCCGTCACTGCTCATGCGCTGTTCTCCAGGGAACGCAAGCGCGCAATCATCGCTTCCACGCGCGTGCGCGCCTGTTCATTTTTCGCCATCAGGTTCGAACGTTCAGTGGCGAGTTGTTCCTGGCTGTGGCGCAGACTGCGGTTTTCTTCGGCCAGACGGCGACACAATTCAAGCAGGCGATCGATGCGTCCGCTGACTTCGTGCAGTTCGTTCAGGGCGGGATTGGGGTTGGACATGGCGCGACTATAGGCGGGCGCGGGCGGAGGGTCAACGCACCTTCAGCCGCGCCGGCCTGCCGGGGCGACTGCGTTCAAATTCGCGGATGAACGTGAAACAGGCGGCAGCATCCAGCGGCACCGACAACCAATGGCCCTGAATCTCGTCACAGCCCTGCTCGTGCAGGTATTCAAGTTGTTCCAGTGTTTCCACGCCTTCGGCGACCACATCCAGCCCCAGCGAATGCGCCATCGTGATGATGGTCTTTGTGATCGCCTCATCGTCTGGATCGGTGGTGATGTCGCCGACGAAACTGCGGTCGATTTTCACACGGTCGATCGGCAAGCGCTTGAGGTAACTGAGCGAGGAATAGCCAGTGCCGAAATCGTCGATTGCGATTGCCACGCCGACTGCATGCAGTCGGTCCAACGTGTGGATGGCGCGTTCCGCGCTGGCCATCAGTACGCTTTCGGTCAATTCCAGTTCCAGATGCTGCGGTTCCAATTGCACTTCGGCCAGAATCTCACACAGACGCTGGGTCAGTTCATCGCGCAACAATTGCAGCGCCGAGAGATTGACTGACATGGTGATCCCGGAAAGCCCCCGATCCTGCCATTCGCGCAATTGCACACAGGCGCGGTACAAAACGAATTCGCCGATGCGCTCGATCAATCCGGCTTCCTCGGCCAACGGAATGAACACGCTCGGCGGCACCGCGCCGAATTCGGCGCTGTTCCAGCGCAACAGTGCCTCCACCCCAGTGATGCGCCCCTCGTCGAGGGCAAGCATCGGCTGAAACACCACGCTCAGCTCGTCGCGCTCCAGCGCAAGGCGCAAGGCGCCGAGCAAGCTGGCACGCCGGCGTGCGGCGGCATCCATTTCCGGCGCATACACCTGATACATGTTGCGGCCTTCGTCCTTGGCCTGATACATCGCCGTGTCCGCGTATTTGAGCAGATCCGTCGGCACTTGCGCGTGATCCGGGTACAAACTGATGCCAATCGACGGCGAGATCATCACTTCATGGCCGCTTTCCAGTATCAGCGGTGCGGCGAAGACCTCGAGCAGCTCGCTGGCTATGCGTTGCGCTTCATCTGCGTGCTGCAAATCTTCGAGCACCACGGTGAACTCGTCGCCGCCCAAGCGCGCGATCGTGGCAGTGCCGCGTACGCTCACGCACAGGCGTTCGCCTACGGCCCGGAGTACGCGGTCGCCGACGGCGTGTCCCATCGAATCGTTGACGTGCTTGAAACGGTCCAGATCCAGGAACAACACCGCCACCTTGCGGACGTGCGCCGGGCACGGATCACCGCGTGGGCGAGGCGTTCGCCGAGCAGGGTGCGGTTCGGCAGTCCGGTGAGGGTGTCGTAATTGGCTAGATAGCGCAATTCCTGCTCGGCGCGCTTGCGGTCGGTAATGTCATTCATCACCCCGACAAAGTTGGTGACCTGACCACTGTCGTCGCGCACCTGGCTAATCTCCAGCCAGCACAGAAAGTCCTCGCCGTCGCGGCGGCGTTGCCAAAGTTCGCCGCGCCAGTGGCCGTTGCGCGCGAATTCCTCGCGCATGGTGCGATAGGTATCGGACGAATATTTGGTGCTGTTGAGCATCTGTGTGGGCCGGCCCACGCAATCGCTCTCGGCGTAACCGGTCATGCGCGTGAACGCGCGGTTGACCGAGACAAACTGGAAATTGAGGTCCGTTACGGTAACCGCTTCATTCATGCTGGCGATGACTTCGCTCGCGATGCGCCGTTCACGGTCTGCGCGGCGCACATCGGTGACGTTGTGGGTCGTGCCGCACATGCGCAAGGCGTTGCTGCCCGCATCGCGCTCGACTACCTTGCCGCGCGACAGCACCCAGGTCCAGCCGCCATCGGTGTTACGGATGCGGTGCTCGGATTCGAAGTGATCGCTGCGGCCTTGCAGATGCTGGTTGATGCGTTGCTCGACCAGCGGCAAGTCGTCTGGATGCAGGGCCTGATTCTTCCAGGTGTCCTGTGGCATCGATCCTCGTGCTGGCCGCCGATGAGTTGGTCGGCACCGATCCGGTGCAGACGTCCGTGCGTACATCCCAGTCCCAGAATTCGTCGCCAGAACCCCAAAGGGCCATGCGCAGGCGGTCTTCGCGTTCGATCAATTCACGCGCGTGACGTGTCTCACGCTGTTTGCGGAGACGGTAGGCAAGCCAGAACAAGGCGAGCAGGGCGGCAGCAATGGCTAGGTACAGGGTGTTCATTGCCGGCGAAGCCCACCACGGTGCGATCACGCGCAACGCCACGCTCGTCGGGGTCGGATTCCAGACGCCATCGGCGTTGGCAGCATGGACGTTGAACGTGTAATCGCCGGCCGACAGGTTGGTATACACGGCCTCGTGGCGGGTGCCCGCATTGATCCAGTCGGGATCGAAGCCATCCAGGCGATAGGCAAAGCGGTTCTGCGCCGGCGCGGCGTAATCGAGCGCGGCGAATTCAAAACGCACGATCCGCTGACTCTGCTGCATGTGCAGGCCGGATGCCGTCAACGGCGCGTCAAAGTATGTATCGCCGATGTGCGCCGCCGTGATCACCGCGTGTGGCGCGAGCGTATCGTGCCGGATCGTGGCGGGCCGGAACACATTGATGCCGTGCAAGCCACCGAATACCAGTTCGCCGTTGCTGCGCGTGCACGCAGCGCCGCTGTTAAATTCCAGGCCCTGCAGGCCATCGCGCAGGCCGAACACGTGGAATGTCCCGAGCGCACGATTGAATTGCACGATGCCCCGGTTGGTACTCAACCAGAGGTTGTGCCGCGTATCGCCAAGAATCCCGTAAATGGTGGCGTTGGAGAATTCGTCGATCCCCCGATAATGAATGAATCGCGACGTTGTCGCACCCGAAATATCCAGCCGGTCAAGTCCGCTCTGGGTGCCTACCCATAATGTGCTGTCGCCACTCTGGTACAGGCTGCGCACGAGATTATCGGAGAGCGAATGCGGATCGGCCGGGTCGTGGCGATAACTGCGCATGCTCCCGCTTGCTGGATCATAGACGCTCAGGCCATCCTTCGTGCCGATCCAGACGCGGCTTTCCGAATCCTGGGTCAGGGTGAGTACGGTATCGCTTGCGAGCGTACTCGCTCGTTCGGGTGCGTGGCGAAACTGCTGCCAGCGTGCCGGCCTGCCCGGTGCCGCCGGCCACCAGTGCCCCAATCCCTGGCCGTAGGTGCCGAACCAGACACTGTCATCGCGCGCGACCAGAAGCGCCCGTACGACCTGACCGGGTAAACCGTTGCCGTCGCCGCTATCCACCGGCAAGCGCGTTGCGCGATGCGCGTCCGGATCGAATAGGAATGCGCCATGATTGGTGCCGACCCACAATGCATCGCCGTCGGCATGTGCCAGTGCGAATACATACACGCCGGGAAAAAGATCTTCGCGCTCGGGCGGAGTGGCACTTGCGAACAATCCGTCGAAGTATTCGAAGGAATCGTGCGCCGGATCGTAGCGTTTCAATCCGTCGCCGTCAGTGCCCAGCCACAAGCGGCCATGACCGTCATCCGACACCGCGCGGATGCTGTTACCCAGCTGGTTGCGGCCCGGGGTAGGATCCATCGCGTAGCGAAACGCGGTGCCGTCCGGTTCGGCGACAGCAACGCCGCCAAGACTGCCCCCGACCCAGAGCAGTCCGGAACGATCGATCAGCAGTTCGCTTATCTGGTCTTCAGGCAGGGAGCCGGGCAGATACGAAGTATGGCGCAACGATTCGGATTGCGCGTTCGATGGATCAAAGATCACCAGGCCCTGCCCGAAAACGGACGACCACAGACGCCCGCGCCGGTCGCGGGCGAGTGCGCGAACCTGCGCCGTTCCGGCCGCGGGATCGACGCTTGGCCACAGGCGTTGCGCTGCGGCGCCACTCGCAGCTTCGACCCGGTAGAGCCCGCCCGTACCGCCCGCGTACACAACGCCGTCGGCGCCGATCAGCACGCACAATGCCAACGGAAGTTGCTCTGGGGCAACGCTTTGCGGAAGGTCGCTGTGTGGAGCAAAGCGCAGCAGGCCGGCGGATGTCGCCGCCCACATCGCGCCGTCCGCGGCTGGCGCGAACTGGAAAACCCGGCGCATGCGCGAGCCCGCAGAGAAACTGTACAACTCGCGCCGCTGCAACGTTACCGGATTCATCAATTCGATGCCGGCCGCCGTGCCGATCCATAACCCGCGCGCCGGATCGAACGCGAGCGCGCCGATCGCATCGCGCGACAATGATTGACGGATGCCGATACGCGAGTGGGAAACCACCTTCCCTGTGATTTCATCCAGGGCCGCGAGTCCCTGACTCAGACCCCCGACCCACAGTCGACCTTGCGCGTCCTGCGCCAGCGCAGTCACCACGGCTTCCGGCAGCGAATCCGGGTCTTGCGGATGGTACTGAAACAACCGGAATCCATAGCCGTCGTAACGATTCAGCCCGGCCTGCGTGCCGATCCAGAGGTAGCCGGTGCGGTCCTGGAACAGCGCCGTGACCGTGTGCGAGGTCAGGCCGCGTTCGCTGCCGATGGTGTCGAAATAATAACGCCGCTCGGTGGCATGCGTCGTCGTCGCCAGCAGCAGCAAGGCGAGCAACGAGCACCACCCGCCGACGATCCGGCGTCCCCTCGAAAACGGCATAACTGCGAATACGCGTCGATTCGGACATCCCGATAATAGGGTTGCGGCTGGGTACAGGCAACCGCCGCGTCGTCGGCACGGCCTGATAGAATGGCGCTATTACCGCAAAATGATGCCGATGAGCGCTACCGCCACCATCACCCACGCGCAACTGGGCCAGTTACTTGCCCGCTTGCGTCTGGGCGTGGATGCCAGCGATCTGCATGGCTCGCTGACCGGATATCTGTGTGGTGGTGGCAATGCAGGCGCGGATGGCTGGCTGCAGGCATTGGAGCTGGAAGCAGATCGCGCGGCCATTCCATCCAATGCTGCTCTCACTCGGCTTTACGAAGAATGCGCGGCCTGGTTCGCGCAACCGCAAACCGCGTTCGAACCACTGCTGCCTGGCACCGGTAGCGCAATGGCCGTGCGCGGCGCGGCATTGGTGGAGTGGTGCCGTGGATTCCTCGGCGGTTTGGGTCTGGCCGGAGCGCCTGCGCGCGACGGCTGGTCTGCGGACGCCAGTGAAATCCTGCGCGAATTCTCCGCCATCGCCGGCGCGCAATTCACCTATGGCGACGCCGAGGAAGACGAAACCGCGTTGGCTGAGGTGATCGAATTCGTGCGTGCCGGCGCTTTGCTGCTGCACGCCGAGCTGACCGCTGCAGCGCCTGCCCACCCCACGGTCCACTGACGTCCTATGATCGAGTACAAAGAATTCGCCCGGCGCCGCAAGCAACTGATGCGTATTGTCGGCAACGACGGCATCTGTATCGTGCCAGCCGCATCCGAGCGCGTGCGCAACAACGACAGTCACTATCCCTACCGGCAGGACAGCGATTTCCACTATTTGACGGGGTTTGCCGAGCCCGAGGCCGTACTCGCGCTGATTCCGGGCCGCGAGCACGGTGAAACGATCCTGTTTTGCCGCGAGCGCGATCGCGAACGCGAGGCCTGGGATGGCGCGCGTGCCGGGACCGAAGGCGCGGTGCGCGATTTCGGCATGGACGATGCCTTTCCGATCGCCGACATCGATGACATTCTGCCCGGAATGCTCGAGGGCCGTTCACGCGTGTACTACCACTTTGGCCGGGACGCCGATTTCGACATTCAGTTGATCGGCTGGGTCAACCGCGTGCGCGCACGCATCAAGCAGGGCGCGCGGGCGCCGCACGAGTTTGTCGCGCTCGGACACATCCTGCACGATTTGCGCCTGTACAAGACGCGTGCCGAGCTGCGGCTGATGCGCAAGGCGGCGCAGATTGCCGCCGGAGCGCATGTGCGCGCGATGCACGCGGTGCAACCGGGCATGAACGAACACGAGATCGAGGCCGAACTGCTGCACGAGTTCCGCCGCTGCGGTGCGGTGGCAAGCTACGAACCCATCGTCGGCGGCGGCGCCAACGCCTGCGTACTGCATTACCGCGCCAACAACGCGCCGCTCAAGGATGGCGACCTGTTGCTGATCGACGCGGGCGCCGAATACCAGTGCTATGCCTCGGATATTACGCGCACGTTCCCAGTCAACGGCAGATTCTCGCCCGAACAGCGCGCGTTGTACGCAATCGTGCTCGCCGCGCAACGCGCGGGCATCGACCAGGTGCGTCCCGGCAAACCTTTCGACGCCTATCACGATGCGGCCGTGCGCACGCTCACCGCGGGCTTGATAAAGCTCGGCCTGCTCAAGGGCGGCCTCGACAAGAATATCCGTGAACAGACCTATCGCCAGTTCTACATGCACAAGACCGGGCACTGGCTCGGCCTGGACGTACATGACGTTGGCGATTACCGCGTTGACGGCGAATTCCGCGAACTGGAACCGGGCATGGTGGTTACCGTCGAGCCCGGGCTGTACATCGCACCGCATGCCAAGGGCATCGCCGCCAGATGGCGCGGCATCGGCATCCGTATCGAAGACGATGTGGTGGTCACGCGCGGTGAGCCGGAAGTCATCACCACCGCCGCGCCGAGCGACCCGGATGAAATCGAAGCACTGATGGCGAAACAAAAGGCATGAAAAAGACATGCCGTCATTCCGGCAGGGACTGCCGGAATCCAGACCGCACGGATGCGGGAATTGATTGGGTGCGCAAGCTGTTCGCAGCCTCACAGTCACAAAAAAATTGGGTGACCTTGCCGTCCATGTCGACTGGATTCCGGCAGTCCCTGCCGGAATGACGAATATGCGGCTTGCCGGTTGTTTCCTGCTCTTGTTGGCGGTCACGCTCGATGTGCATGCCGCCACCATCCCGGTGCATTTCGGTCTATTCGGCAACGTGCATGTGGCCGTGCCCGCCGGCGAACCCAAACGCGCGGTCGTGCTGATTTCCGACGCCGGAGGCTGGGACACACGCGCCGAAGCGCTGGCGAGCGCGCAGGCCGAAGCCGGCGCGTTCGTGCTGGGCGTGGATCTGCCAGCCTATCTCGCCCAGTTGGAGTCGATCCAGGACAAGTGCTCGTTTCCGGCCGGACATTTCGAGGAAATGATCCACTGGATACAGCGCGACCGCAAACTGGACAAATATATTTATCCACTTTTGGTCGGCGACGGCGCCGGTGCGGTTTTCGCCTATGCGCTCGACGCGCAGGCGCCGCAAGGCACCTACCTCGGACTCGTCACCCTGGGTTGGGATGCCGATTTTCGCCTGCCCAAACCCATCTGCAAGGGCGACGCCGGGCCGCTGACCGTAGCCGACGGTCAGGGCAGATTCCGCATCGTTCCAGTGCGCAAACTGCCGAATGCCTGGTTGCCGCAACCGTTTGCTCCCGGCTCGCGGCGCAGCGGATGGTTTGGCTGGCTACCGGTTACGGCACGCAGTTGGTTGGCCGTGGCGCGCGCAAACCGATCCGATCCCGGCAAAGCGCTTGTTGCTGCCATCGAATGGCTGACAGCTCCGGCGCGTATCGCGCCGCCGTCGCCGCAGGACATCGCCGACCTGCCGCTGGAACAGGTGCCCGCACACGGCGCGTTCGCGCAGCGCATCGCCATCATCCTCACCGGCGACGGCGGCTGGGCCGGCCTCGACGTCGCCGTCGCCAACCAGCTCGCGCAGCGCGGCATCGAGGTTGTTGCGCTCAACACGCTCAAGTATTTCTGGGAAACACGCACACCGGAGCAGGCCGCCGATGCGCTCACCCGCATCATCGGCCACTACGGCGCGCGGCATCCGCTCGCGGATTTCATCGTGCTCGGTTATTCCTTCGGCGCCGGTCTGGAACCCGTGTTGATCAATCGTCTGCCGGATGCCGCGCGCCAGCGCATTGCCGCGCAGGTGCTGATCTCGCCCGATGACGCGGCCGTGTTCGAGATCCACGTCGGCGATTGGTTCGGCTCGACCGTGCACAAAGGCGCGATTCCGCTCGCCCCGGAAATCATCAGGACGAAAGTACCGGTGATCTGTGTGCACGGCGCCGACGAAGACGATAGTTTCTGCAAGCAGATTGTCGGCAAGCCCAATGTGCGCGAACTCGTGCTGCCCGGCGCGCATCACTACAACGGCAATTACGACCAGCTCGGCACAGCGATCGTGGCAAGTCTGCCGGTGCGGCGGCATTGACGATCACCCGATCAGGAATCGCCGGTAACCACCCGACACCAGTGCGGCGATGTCGATCAGCAGCCCCGGCACCCACAGTCCTCGCGGGTAAGCCAGATACGAGCCGATCCATTCCGGCTTGAATTTGTCCTTGTAGCGGCGCACGCCCTGGTAATTGTAGAAACGGTTGCCGTATTGGAAGGCGAGCGCTGCCAGGCGTTCGTTGACGCGCGCGTAGGGGTTGTCGCCGACGCGTGAGAGCGGCGCCATGCCGAGACTGAAGATCGCAAACCCTTGTTCCTGCGCCCACAGCATGACTTTCGCGAACAGAAAATCCATCGTGCTGCGTGGCGTGTCGGCAACGTGGCGCATCAGATCCACGCTGGCGTGACCGCCGGGACCGTACGGTGGCAGCACGTTCGCGAACGCGATCAATTCGCCGTCGCGATGGACGAGCCCGAGCGGGCTCCAGGCGAAATACGCCGGATCGAAGCGACCCAGCGAAAACCCTTTTTCGTTGCCGTCCTTGTCGGCGAGCCAGGCATCGGAGACGCGTTCCAGATCGGTCAGCAGGGCGGTATCGAACGGTGGCTGGACGAGGGTAAACGTCAGTTGTTCCTTGTGCGCGCGATTGCAGGCTTGGCGCAGATCTTCCCAGCGCTTGCCGCCGAGGGAAAATTCCTCGAGCCGCACAAGCGCCAGTTCGCCGAGTTTGAACAGGTCGAAACCCAGATCGTGGTAGCGCGACAGTTCCGGTTCGAGTACTTCGTAGAACACCGGCACGCGGTCCTGGGTATCGGCAAAGTGGCGGAAATCCAGAATCGCGCGATCGATCGCCGCGTCCGCACCGCACGGCGATCCGAGCGCGACCAGGCGGTCGCGCACGCTGCCATAGGCGATCACGGCTTGATGGTCGGCGGCCCAGAACAGGTGCTTGTCGGCCATGAAGCTCAGGTGCGCGAACTCGCCACCGCCATGCGTGTTATACAGCGCGCGCGCGCGCTCCAGTTCCGCGTGATCGGGCAGGGCAAGTTTGGGCCGCTTGACCGCAAACGCCTGCCAGATGAGATAGATGACCAGACCGAGCAAGGCGGCGGCCAGACCGCGGCCGATGCGCGAGGTGTGTTCGCCGAAGCCGACGTAGAACAAATCGAATGAATCGTCGCCGAGCACCTGGGCCACACCGAAGGTGAAGAACACCAGTACGCAGACGATGAGTCCGGCCAGCCAGCCGAACGTGCGCGCGGAAGTCAGCGTCATTGCGCGCCGTGAGAACACGCGTTTGCGCGCACGTAACACTGCCGCAACGGCGAGCAGGAAAAGTGCTTCGCCGAAATGCAGGCCCTTGGTGACCGCCAACGCAGCGCTGATCAACAGCAGCCACATTGCCACGCGATAGGCCAGCCGCAGGCGACCATCAATGCCGCGTGCGAGCCCGAGCAACAGCACGCCGGACAGCACCGAAAACCAGCTCGAGCTTTCCACCGCCAGGATTGGCAGATGCGCGCGTACCGTGGTGATGTGTTCGCTCACTGACGGGATCGCTGCTGAGGCGAGCTGCATCGCGCCGGCGCCAAACGTCAGGATCGCGAGCAGGCGCGTGCCGAAATCGGCGAGCAATGTCGCTGGCAGGCCGAGCAATCCGAACAACGGGTGTCCGGCCAGGCGCGAACGTAGCCGTGCGAGCAGCGGCAGGCGCGCGCTCAGCATCTCCGAGCCCATGTACAACGCGATCAGCAGCGGCAGCAGGTAATAGGCGATGCGGAACAGCATCAGTCCGGACACCACGGCGGCCTTGTCGTAGCCGGATTCGGTCAGCGCGAGCAGGATCAAACCGTCGAAAACGCCCAGGCCACCGGGCACCTGACTCACCAAGCCGAGCACACCGGCGCCCGCGAACGCGCCGAGCAACAGCCCCGGCTTGACGTGCTCACCGGACAAGTAGATGCAGGCGTACAACGTCGCCGCGGCCAACAACCAGTCGATGAGCGATACCAAGGTCAATTCGATCTTCAGCCGCAACGGCGGGATGCCTACGTCTGCGGGAAGCCAGCGCATCAGCGCCCGCCGGGTGGTGAGGAAGAAGTACAGCGGCAGATACAGTGCGGCAGCGACGAGCACAGCGGCGGCGACCCAGCGTTGCGCAGTGCCCTCGGTTAGTGGCAGCGAACTGGTCGCCAGCGTGGCAATGACGAGCAGCGACAGACCTGAGAGCAGCGATAGGGCCTGCATGCCGATGAGTGCTGCCGCGCGCGACAGCGGCACTTTCAGGCCGCTGAGGCCCATCAGGCGCACGCTTGCGCCCATCGCGCCGGACAAATTGAGCGTGTTCGCCATGGAGTTGGCGACAAAGGCAAGTCGGAAGCAATCGCGTGCGTGCAGACCGAGTTTGAGCCAGCGCGCGATCAGCCAGTCCACGGTGCCGGTGTAGGCCACGCCGACGACAGCGAGTGCCGCCACGCCAAGCGCCGGCAGCGTGGGCACATCGATCAGGGTGTGTTGAATATCGGCCAGTGCAAATTCGCCGGACTCACGCCACAACAGCCAGCCGGTAAGCGCGAGAAATGCGACCGGCACGATCCAGCGCAGGCGTGCGAAGATGCCGGACGGGGCTGCGCGGGACGAAAGCTCGCTCATTGGATGGCGCGCGCGGCTTTTGGCGTCAACGCGCGTTTTCGGCCACGCGCGCCGCCGGGACAGCGGCACGTAGCAGTTCGATCAGGCCGGCGCGGTATTGTGGCATCCAGTTGCGCGGCACGCCGTAGCCGTGGCCGACGTGGGGAAGATCGATCACTTTTCCATTTTTAACTTTTTCCACAAAACTCACCGTGGCCGGGGGATTGCAGACCTTGTCGATATCGCCTTGCAGCACGATCCACGGTGCCGGCACGCTCGGTACGGTGTTGAAGACAAAGCCATAGGGCGGTTTGTGCTGTTTGTCGGCGGTCAGGCCCGTGTCAGTGCAGAACGGTTTGTGGTAGACGAGATCGGGACAGAAACCGAGCGTCATCGCACCGGAAAAGCGTTCGTCGCCAGCTTGCGCAAGCGCGGCATAGGCGACCGTGGCGCCGGAGGAATAGCCGATCAGCAGCGGGCGGACATCCGCGGGAAGTTGCAGCGTCGATTTCACTTCGTTGCCGATCCGGGTGAACGCGGCGGCGGCATCGCTGCAGGGACCCGTGTCTGCGTCCAGCGACTTGAGCAGGATTGGGGTGCTGAACCCGGCGACCCAGTAGCCCAGGCTGGCCGCCATCTGCGCCATGTCCCACACACCCAGTTCCCAGCCGCCGTCGCCGGATGCGAAAAGCGCCAGACCCTTGGCATCGCCCATCGGCGCGTAGACGGCCACTTCACCGATGCCGTCGAGGTCGAGAATGCGCGTCGCTTTCGGGTCGTACGCCGGGGGCTTGTGCCGGGCAGCGTGTCGGCTGGGTTTGCTTGTGGAATTGTATACATTTCCCGGCTGCGCAGCGGCATGCGCTTCCGGCGCGACAATTTGCGTAACGAAATACCGCGGAACGAACGGATCGGGTGCAGCGGCGCCAGCAGCGAAGCTGGTACAGACGCCAATGCCGGCGAGGCAGCGGAGAACGGGGTGCGAATTCACGAACACGGGCGTCATGCCGGCATTCCGGCTCCTTGGTGATGGGCAATTATCGCACGGCGAAGCGGCGGAATTGCGCCTTGCCGAGCGCGCCTGGCGCCTGCGACCGTGAGCTCACGCCGCCGCGAACGCGTCGCGCGTGAGATTTTCCGGCGAGCCGTCCGTACACACCACATCGTCCTCGATGCGGATGCCGCCGTAATGGCGGAATTTATCCACTTTGTCCCAATTGATATCTTTCGACCGCGCGCCGTTCTTCAATTCCGCCAGCAGCATATCGATGAAATAGATACCCGGCTCGATGGTGGTGACCATGCGCGGTTCCAGTGTGCGCGTACAGCGCAGGTACGGATGGCCCGGCGGACGCGGGATCGTGCCGCCGCTCGAATCTTTCTGCAAGCCGGCGACATCATGCACTTGCAGGCCGAGCATGTGGCCGAGGCCATGCGGAAAGAACGCGCTCGATACTCCGGTTTCGACAGCGGCTTCGGAGCTCATACGGACAAAATCCTGCTCGCGCAGGATCGCGGCAAGCGCGTGATGCGCATGGATGTGCAGATCGGCGTAGTTCTGGCCCTGCCGTACTTTCTGCACGAAGCCGATCTGGGCGGCATCGACCGCGTCGATCAACGCCTGGAATTCGCCCGCGTGCGGCGCCGCGTAGGTACGCGTGATATCGCTGGCGTAGCCGTGGAAATTCGCGCCGGCGTCGATCAGGAAGGAATCGGCCTGCGCCGGCGGCGCGCGGTTCAGATCGGTGTAATGCAGGATCGCGCCGTGCTGGTTGAGCGCGATGATGTTGCTGTAAGGCAGCTCGTTTTCGGTCTCGTGCACGGAATTCAGATACGCGGTATTGATGTCGTATTCGGATTTGCCGGCGCGGAACGCGGCTTCCGCGACGCGATGCGCGCGTGCACCGAGCTTGCTCGCCACGCGCAGCATCGCCAGTTCGTAATCGGTCTTGTAGCTGCGCTGCCAATGCAGATAGTTGAGAACCGGTACCGGATTGTTCGGCTGCGCGTCGCCGAGCGCGGCATTGTCCTCGCCAATGATCGCGCAGCGCGCCAATGGCTTGGGCAGTTGCGCCAGCGCATCCCGGGCCGCATGCACGATGACAATGTCAAAGTGCTCGACCCAGTAGCCGGCCGGCGCTTCCGGTACCACGTGCCAGTAATCGCGCGGTTGCAGATAAATCAATTTCGGCTTCGCACCTGGCGTGTGCACGAGCCAGGATCCGGGCGCCTTGGTGACCGGCAGCCAGTGCTTGAAATGCGGATTGGCCACGTACGGTGCAGGGCGGTCGTCGAGAAATTCGATGCGTGGCATGCCCGCGGCGACGACCAGGTGATCGAAGCCGCCGCGCTGCAGCGCTGCGTCAGCGCGGATTTGCAGGGTGCGCAAGTGTTCCGGGTAGAGTTTGGCAAGCAGATCGGACATGGCGGCGCTCGTTCGCAGCAGGCGCCTATTGTGCCGCAAGTCGCGCGCGACGCGTCAATCGAATTGTCCGCCCGGACTCTCCACCCAATCATGGAGCACGTTGTAGTCTTCCGGGCCGATGTCGATGATGCGAAAGCCGGTCCAGAACTGGCCGGGCACATTGGCCGCTTCGCTCCATTGCTCGTGCACCCCGATTTCCAGATGGTGGTTGCCGGCAGTGGCGCCGCTGGGCAGATCGAAGTTGAGCTGGAACAGGGCGTCTTCGGGCAATTGACGGCTGGTGATCAGCAGCATGCCATCCACAGAGAGGTTGCCGATGTGGCCGATCTGCTGACCGTTGATCGAATCGCTCACCGCGATGGCGTGGTGGGCGCGTTTGCGCTGGTTGCGGCGATGTTCGTTCATGACGGCTCCGCGTTGCGTGGACATCAGGCCGGTACCGGTTCGGGATCGCGCCCCACCAGTTGCCGGAGCGAACTGACGATGGACTTCCACGCACGGTCGACCAGGGTTTCGGTTTCCGGTTCGACGATCCACGCCTGCTGATTGGCGATGTCGCGTGACAGTTGCTCGAGATTTCTCTCGTCCACGCGCACACCGCGCTGGTTCACGAACAGACAGTGTCCGGTCATGGTGGAAAACCACGCCAGTTTGCGCCGCACCTTGTCGCCTTGCTGGTTGGTGCGGAACTCGAACCAGCTTCCGAACGGCAGCGTCTTGATGCGTTCGAACGCGCGTGCCTCGGGGCTGTCGGGCGCGAACACCGGCATGCCGCGTCGCGATTGCGCCGGCACGGCGCTGTCCTCGCCGAGGCGCGTTTTGCTCTTGAGCTTGATTGCGATTTCCGTATTGGAGACGGCCTCTTGATCGGTCTCTTTTTCCGGCTGGAACAGGCGCGTTACCACCGCCTGGATATCGTCCTTGTGATAGCCGACCTGGTCCAGCGCGGTTTCGATTTCGCCACGCAGTTCGGGCGCGGGTTTGTCGTCGCCGTTGCGAGTACCGGATGTGGCAATGAGTTGGTCGGCGACTGCCAGGCGTTTGGCGTAAACGGGGCTATCTTCGCCCTGGCGCAGCAAAGTCAGGGCGAGCACGTCCGTCCAGGCCTGTTCGAGCAGGGTGCGCACAAGCTTGTTCGGCTTCGCGCTAGCCACGCGCTGGGAGATCGCTGCGCGCGCCTGCTCACGCGCAACGGCAAGTTTTTCGCGTCCGCGAGCGGCATCGACATGGCGGCGTTCGGTCACCTCCGCCTTGCGCGCCAGGGTATGCATGTGCTGCGACAAGTCGGTCAGCATGTCCTCGATCAGGCCGAGGTTGCCGTCGAACTGCTGGCTCACGCGGTCGACCACCACCTGCATCTTGTCGACCAAGGCGCGGTCGGCCGGGCCTTCGCTGTCGTCGAGCCAGTGCGTGCCGGTTTCGGCGATCGCATTGAGCAGTTGCCGCGCCGGATGTGCGCGGCGGGTGAAGAAGTTCTTGTCGCGCAGCGCCACGCGCAGCAGCGGCACCTGCAGCTTGGTCATCAATGCCTGGGTGCTGCCGTTGGGGCGTACATTCTTGGTCAGATAATCGAACAGCATGCCGACCAGATCGATGGTGTCCGAATCCTCGGCGGCCAATTGCGGCGTGCTGCCAGCGGGCGCCTGCTGGCGCAGATGCGATAGCATGTCCTGTTTCAAGTGTCCGATCGAGCGCTGTACCAGCTTGCCGCCCATCATCATCGGTGAGATCGGTTTGGCTTGAAGCGCACCGAGAACAGATTGCAATTCCTCGCCGGCAGGCACATACCCGTTGGCGGGGATGCTGTCGGTCGCGCCGAGGGCGCTGCGGCGGCCGGCGAGCAGCTCGCGCAACGTCGTGAACAGTTCCGCGTCGCGGTCGTCCGGCGCAATGGTGCGCGCAGCCATGCTGAGAGGTGGGTAGGCCTGCGCCTGCGCGTGGCCTCCCTGCCGCATGGGGGCCGCGGCATGCGCCGGCCGCTGAGGTGAACGGTCTGCCGCATCCGTTGCCGGTTCCTCTGCCGGCGGCGTATCGCTGCGCTGCTCTTGCGAACTTTTGGCGCGCGCGGCCAGCGACGCCTGCAGGTGCGACAGAATGCCATGTTCGATGAAATACCGATTAAGACCGGCATACATCTCGCCCACGGCCGTATTGCCGACGCGTTCGAAGGCACGGAACAGCAATACGCGATGATCGGCGGTGATATCCAGACACGCGCAGGCGTGATGCAGGGCCTGCGCCAGCTTCGCCGGACCGATGGCAAGGGCTTCCGCATCGATTGCAGGCGCGCCGGCGAGGACGCCGAAGCGGTGCCCGAGCAGGTACAGTGCGGGAGCCTGACGGATTTCGTTCTTGGCGGCAAATTCCTGCAATGCGAGGGACTCCTCCAACTCGCGGGTGTCGACCAGGGCCAGTTCCTTTCGTCCGGGCGCGCCGGCGCGCGCGGCAGCGCCGGCAGCGCCGGCAGCGGTGTCGTCGGGTCGCTGGTCGAAACGGGCCAGTTGATCCTCGATCGCCAGCATCAGGCGCGGTGCCACGTCGGCTCGGCCGCGCTTGATCTCGCGCAGGGATTCGAAATTCCGGTATTGCGTTTCGTTGCTGCGGCTTTGCTCGGCAAGCTTGAACAATTGCCCTTCGGTGTCATCCAGCGTGGCGACCATGGCGCGTTCCAGTGCCGTTGAACACAGGTGGTGCACGCCCTCCATAAGTTTGCGCACCCGCGGCGGCCAGTGGTTGCGACTGGCGAGCGTGATCATTTGCGTTGATTCGGGGCTGGATTTGGTGCCCGCTCCGCGTGTTGCCTGCATCATTTCTTGGTCCCCGCCCATTGTTCACCGCTGATCTGCAAATCCGCTGGCGCCGGATTGCATGCAGCCATAGCCTCGCACGGTTCGGCCACCCCTGCACCCATTTCTGCATGCATGCGAATTCTATGCCGACGCGGCGGCCGCGGCTACCGACCGGGGTTTTTCGGATTCAAGGCTGCCACGTCACCGTCAGATACGCCGACCTTCCCGGTGTGTTGTAACCGTGCGCCAGCTCGTAGAACCGGTCGAAGACGTTTTCCAGCCGCGCTCCGATCCGCCAGGCCGGCGCCGGTCGATATTCGGCACGCAGATTGACCAGCGCGTAGCCTGGCAAGGTGTAGCTGCCAACATCCTCGCGCGTGCCGCTGGCGACCAGCTCGACGCCCGCGTGGAAGCGGTCGCCAAAACCGCGTTCGAGCACACTGTTGAGCTTTTGTTTCGGGCGGCGCAGCAACTGAGTGCCGCTATCCTGGTCGCGCGGGTTCTGCCAGGTCAGGTTGTTGTCCAGCGACCAGGCGCCTGCGTGCCAGGCGTAGGTAACCTCGGCTCCGTCGATCGCGGCGCGGTCGATATTGATCGCCTGAAACGTGCTGCCGCCGGAAAAATCGATCAAATCGTGCACGCGCGTGGAGAACACATGCACGGCCAGACGATTGGCGGCATCCGGCGCCCATTCCGGACCTAATTCGAGTGTACGCGAGCGTTCGGGTTGCAGCACAGGATTGCCGGCGTAGTAGCCGCCGTAGCCAGGCGAATACAATTCATTCAAGTCCGGCGCCCGGAACGCGGTGCCGAAGCTCGCGGTCAGACGCACCGCATCGGTGAGTTTCCAGCCGGCGGCCGCGGAGCCGGAAAATGCACTACCAAATGCGCTGTAGTGGTCGAAACGTCCGGACAGCTCGCTGTCGAAGGCGCCGTCGTCCACGCGCCAGCCGGCGAAAACGCCGCTGTTGTCGCGTGTCACGTTGTACGGTGCGCCGAAGCCGGAATAGTCGAGGCTGACGCCAAGGTCGTGCACGTAGTCGAAGCCGGCGACGACGTGCTGCGCTGTGGACAATGCGACATCGTTCGTCCACGACACCTGCTCACGCGTGGAACGGAAACCATCCGCGAACGCAGGTGTGTCGATATCCTCGCGTGCCGTGTCGACGGTCAGGCGCTGATTCCAATCGGTCGTGACTGCGCCTTCCAGGTTGACGCCGGCGGCCTGGTCAAGCGTGTGCGAAATGCCTTGGCCAGGATCGCCGTTGTCGAAGCTTTGCGTGCCATCGCTGCGGAACAGGCTGGCCGACAACGTCTGCGCGCCGAACCGATAATCGGCTTGTACCACGATATTGTGGTTCTGGAAACCGTTGTCGTCGGGATTGAAGATGCAATATGGATCGTTCGGACCATTGCAGATGCCGGAATTGGTCGCGGAAAAGCCGCCAACGTGGCGCGCCCCGACCAGCACGCTGAAGTCGCCGGTCTCGGATCGCGATCCGAATCCGGCGCTGCCGTCGGCGCTGCGGTAGCTTCCGTAACTTACGGCCAGATGTGGACCATCGAGTTTGCGCGTGAAAATCTGAATCACGCCGCCGATTGCGTCCGATCCCCAGTAGCTGGCGCGCGGGCCACGCACGATCTCGACGCGCTCGACCGCGTCCAGCGGCAGGTTTTCCCAGGCGAATGCGCCGGTGTTGGTCGATGCCACGCGAACGCCATCGATCAGCACCAGCACGTGATTGGCATTGGTGCCGCGCAGGAACACGCTGGTCTGCGCGCCGGCACCGCCGGTGCGCGTCACATCGACGCCGGATTGCAGACGCAGCAGTTCAATCAGGTCCGGCGCGCTGCTGGCGTCGATGTCGGCGCGCGTGATCAAGCTCACGTCGGCCAGGCTCGCATCGACTGTTTCGGCGACACGCGAGGCAGTGATTTCGACGGTTGGCTGCATCGTCACGTCCTGCGCGTGCGCGCACGCGACGGCGGTGAAAAGGGCAAAGGAAAAAAACGATTTCTTCAACATGACATGCTCCGAACGCACACCCGCGGTTGATCGCAAGGGCCGTGTCGGAGGGAAGGCGCCGTGGCGAATGGGGCAGTGCCACGGACAGCCGTCCGTTGCCCGCCGCAACGCCTTGAGCTTTTGGATTCGCACGAAACGAATCCGCGCCTCAGGCCGGTCTCCGGGCTTGCAAGTCGAGAAGTGCGGTCAAGGATGACCGCTTTCGATTTTCGCGATCAGGGAAGATCGCAAAAGCCATCTCGTCAGCTTCGATCGCCTTCCCATGCATGCGCACAGTGGCTGTGGATCGAAGCAAACCTGCTTACCGTTGCGGGGGCAGCGCCGGAATTGAGTTGTCTCCCAACTCGCACCGGCTTCCCGTTTCACCCCACCTCGTTGAACCATTCGCTGCCTTTCGTCAAAGGAACGGCATCTGAAATGTTCAAGAAGTGGGACACCTGTGACAGCGCGCAGTGTAGATGCATTTCATATGCTTGTCATTCCGGCAGGGTCGAAGCCCACGCCAGCCGGCTGAGGGGAATCCAGAAGCCAAGGACTTCATGCCCGGCTGAGAAATAGTCCGCGAGAGGCTCGGCTTCCGTGCAGTCTGGATGCCGGCACTCCATGCCGGCATGACGAAACCATCAATCGCGGTCGGTACGTGTGGAAATCTCCAGCAATTCGCGGTCCTCGCCCACGCGCAGCGCGATTTCGATCGGTTTGCAGCAGATGGCGCAATCCTCGACGTAGCGCTGCGCACCGGCGGAAAGATCCACCTGCGTCGCGTAGCTCTCGCCGCAATACGGACATGTGATCGTGACCAGTTCAAGCATGTTGCGGACCGCCATGCCGTCTCGGTGCAGGTGTGCGCGTGGGCAGGAACGACGCGATCACGTCGTTGAGGAAACGCCGGCCGAATTCGCTGGCGCGCATATGTGCCGGCTCGGCGTCGAGCCAACCGCGCGCGCGCGCGTCATCCAGCGGGGCAGCAATCGCCGATGCGGGCAAACCGGTGCGCGCGACGAAGTCGTCGAGCGAGAATCCGGCATTCAGGCGCAACGCATTGAGCATGAACTCGAACGGTAGTTGGTCCGCCGGAATCGCATCGTCGCCGCCGGTGACTCGCGCGGTTCCGGCGTGTTCGAGATAACCGCGCGGTGCGCGAACCTTCCAGCGCCGGCGTATCGAGCCATCGGCGTGCGTCACCTTGCCGTGCGCGCCAGCGCCGATGCCGAGGTAATCGCCGAAATTCCAGTAATTGAGGTTGTGCCGGCATTCGTGTCCCGGTCGCGCGTAGGCCGACACTTCGTATTGCGCCAGACCGACTTCGGCCAGCCGCGCCTGACAGGCTTCCTGCATGTCCCAGGCCGCATCCTCATCCGGCAACGCGGGAGGATTCGCCGCGAATTGCGTGTTCGGCTCCAGGGTCAACTGGTAGTGCGACAAATGCGGCGTTTGCAGCGAAATAGCTTTTCCCACATCGGCGAGTGCGCCGGCCAGCGTCTGTTGCGGAAGCGCGTACATCAGATCCAGATTCAGGTTTTCGATGCCGGCATCCTGCGCCGATTTTACCGCGCGCTCGGCCTGTGCTGCGTCGTGGATGCGACCGATGCGTTTGAGTGCGTCGTCGTCGAAACTCTGCACGCCGAAGCTGATGCGGTTGACGCCGGCGCGCGCGTAGTCGGCGAACGGCCAGTGCTCGACCGTGCCGGGATTGGTTTCCAGCGTGATCTCGATGTCCGGCGCGAACACGAGGCGTGCGTTCACGCCACCGAGAATCCGCGCGATGTTATCGGGTGAAAACAGGCTCGGTGTGCCGCCGCCAAAAAAAATACTCTGCAGCGTGCGGCCCTGCGCCAGCGGCAGATCCTGCTCCAGATCCGCGAGCAGCGCGGCGACATATTCGCTCTGCGGCAACGATTGCGGCGCGTTGTGCGAATTGAAATCGCAGTACGGGCATTTGCGCACGCACCAGGGAATATGGATATACAGTGATAACGGTGGCAGCGACACGCTCATGCGGGCAAAAGCTCGCGCAGCCGCTCCAGCGCCTGCCCGCGATGACTGACGCGATTCTTCACCGCGGGATCGAGTTCGCCGGCGCTGACATTCAGCGCCGGATCGAAGAATACCGGGTCGTAGCCGAAGCCGAGCTTGCCGCGCGGCGCACCGAGAATGCGTCCGTGCCAATGGCCTTCGGCAATCAACGGCGCAGGATCGTCGGCGCTGCGCAGCAGCACGATGCTGCAATGGAAATGCGCGGTTCGCCGCGCATCCGGCACCTCGCGCAGCGCATCGAGCAATTTGGCGATATTCGCCGCGGCGTTGCCGCCGCCTTTGTCGGCATGCGTGCCGGCGTAGCGGGCGGACAGCAGGCCCGGCGCGCCAGCGAGCGCGTCCACGCACAGGCCGGAATCGTCGCCGAGTGCCGGCAGGCCGGATGCGTGCGCGGCGTGGCGTGCCTTGAGCAGCGCATTTTCCACAAAGGTACTCGCGGTTTCGTCCGCGTCGGCGATACCGAGTTCGCGCTGCGCGACGAGTTCGATATCTGCGCCGGCAAGAATCGCGCGGATTTCGGCGAGCTTGCCGGCGTTGGCGCTTGCCAGAACAATCCTACGCACGTGTCAGCGCCTCGTGCTGCAATTCCAGCAGCTCGCCGATGCCTTTCTGCGCGAGTCCGAGCAGTGCGTCGAGTTCGCTTCGGCGGAACGCATGGCCTTCGGCGGTGCCCTGCAGTTCGATGAAGCCGCCGCCGTCGTTCATCACCACGTTCATGTCGGTGTCGCAGGCCGAATCCTCGTTGTAATCCAGATCCAGCACCGGCGTGCCGCGATACACGCCGACCGACACGGCCGCCACGGCGCCGACGACCGGATCGCGCTTGATCTTGTCGCGCGCCATCAGCCAGCCGACCGCATCGCGCAGCGCCACGTAGGCGCCGGTGATTGCCGCGGTACGCGTGCCGCCGTCGGCCTGCAGCACGTCGCAGTCGAGCGTGATGGTGCGTTCGCCCAGCGCGGCTGCGATCTACGCAGGCGCGCAGTGCGCGTCCGATCAGGCGCTGGATTTCCATGCGTGCGTCCGCCCTGACGGCCACGTGCGGCTTCGCGCTGCGTGCGTTCGCCGGTGGCGCGCGGCAGCATGCCGTATTCGGCGGTGATCCAGCCTTCGCCTTTGCCGCGCAGGAATGGCGGCACTTTTTCCTCGACACTGGCCGTGCACAGCACGCGTGTGTCGCCGCAGGCGATCAGAACCGAGCCTTCGGCGTGACGCGTGTAATGGCGCTGGATCGAAACGGCGCGCAATTGATCCGGGTTGCGGCCGGAAGGGCGGGACGGTGCGGCCATGGCGGATATTTCCCAAAAGTGCGGGCGCGGAGTTTACCATTGCGTTTCAGCGCCACTGGGGAAACCACACCATGATCCGCAGCATGACGGCTTTTGCCACCGCCGAGATCGACACGCCCTGGGGCGCGTTGAGCTTCGAGTTGCGCTCGGTCAATCATCGGTATCTGGAACTCAATCCGCGCCTGCCGGAAGAATTGCGCGCGATCGAACCGGCGCTGCGCGAGCGCGTCGCGGCCAAACTCACGCGTGGCAAGGTCGATGTGAACCTGCGCTATCGTCCGAACGAAGCGGGGGCGGCCGATATCCGTCTGAACGACGCCGCGCTGGATCAACTCGAGCGTGTCGCCGCGGTACTCGGCGAACGTTTTCCAAAACTGGCCACGGATTTCACCGGCCTGCTCGAATGGCCAGGCGTGCTGTTGCGCGAACAGGTCGATCAGGAAGGCTTGCGCCACGCCGCACTGAAATTGCTCGATAGCGCAATTGCCGACATGCTGGCCACGCGCCAGCGCGAGGGCGAGCGCCTGGGCGTGTTTCTGCGCGAGCGCCTGGATGCGGTCGCACGCATCATTGCCCAGGTGCGCGAATGGCTACCAGATATCCGCGCCGGTTTGCACGCGCGGTTGCAAACGCGCTTGGCCGATATCAAGCCGCCCACAGGACACGCCCAGCTGGAGCCAGGCCGGCTCGAACAGGAACTGGTGTTGCAACTCTCGCGCATCGATGTGGACGAGGAACTGGATCGCCTCTGCGCGCACCTCGATGAAACCCGGCGCGTGCTCGGCCTGCCCGAAGCAGTCGGTCGGCGCCTGGATTTTCTGTTGCAGGAATTCAACCGCGAAGCGAACACGCTCGGTTCCAAATCCGTCGACCAGCGCACCACGCAAGCCTCGGTCGAACTGAAGGTGTTGATCGAGCAGATTCGCGAGCAGGTGCAGAATATCGAGTAACCGAAGATGCCCGGTACGCTCTACATCGTTGCCGCACCATCCGGCGCCGGCAAAACCAGCCTGACCCGGGCGCTGCTCGAACGCGAGGCAGACATGACCATGTCGGTTTCGTATACCTCGCGCGCGCCACGGCTGAACGAGATCGACGGCGTGCACTATCACTTCATATCGCGAAGTCAATTCGAGGCGATGGTGGCGCGTGGGGAATTTCTCGAGCACGCGGTAGTGCACGGCGATCTGAAAGGCACCGCCCGGGCACCGGTGGAGCAGGCGTTGACAACCGGGCGCGATGTGCTGCTGGAAATCGACTGGCAAGGCGCGCGTCTGGTGCGCGCGCAAATGCCGAACGCAGTGAGCATCTTCATCCTGCCGCCGTCGCGCGCGGAACTCGAACGTCGTCTGCGCACGCGCGCTTCGGACAACGAAGCCACTATCCGGCGCCGGCTTGCCGATGCGCATGCGGATCTGGCGCACGCCGCGGAATTCGATTGCATCGTCGTCAACGACGATTTCACCATGGCATTGGCACAGTTGCGCGAAATCGTCGCCAGCCGCCGCGAAGGCTGCGATTTGCCGCGCGCGGATCATGCGCGGCTGCTCGCGCAATTGCTGGCCGCAGGCTGAGGCCGCGCTTAACGGATTCGTACGCTCGCTTTCGCACGGTGCCACGCTCGGGTAAGGTAGCGTTTCCGCCGCCCCCTACTGCCGATGAACGCTACGCCCGCGCCGAAAACTGACGCCATCTCGATCCGCGAGCCGTTGATCACGATTCGTGGCCTGTACACCGCGTTCGGCAGCAAGACGATCTTCGACGGGGTCGATCTGGACATCGCGCGTGGCGGCATCACTGCGATCATGGGTCCGAGCGGCACCGGCAAGACGACATTGTTGCGTCACGTCACCGGTCAGCTTGCGCCGGACGCGGGAGAGATTGTCGTCGATGGGCACAATGTCGTGCGCATCGGCCGCGAGGCATTGTTCGACCTTCGCGAGAAGATCGGCTACCTGTTCCAGAATTCGGCGCTGCTCACCGATTTTTCCGTATTCGAGAACGTCGCGTTCCCGCTGCGCCAGCAACTGAAGTTGCCCGAGGAAATCGTGCGCAACATCGTGTTGACCAAGTTGCAGGCAGTCGGCTTGCGCGGCGCAGAGGGATTGATGCCGAGCGAGCTTTCCGGCGGCATGATGCGGCGCGTTGCCTTGGCGCGCGCAATCGTGCGCGATCCGATGTTGATCATCTACGACGAACCGTTCGTGGGCCTGGACCCGATCGCATTGAACCAGATTGTGAAATTGATTCGCACGCTGAACCAGACCCTGGGCATCACCAGCGTCCTCGTCGCGCATGAGTTTTCCGCGGTGCGCCGCGTCGCCGATCGCGTGTATCTGCTGGCCGGCGGCAAGATCGTCGCGCAGGGCGCGCCGGAGGAACTGGCACGCGGCGAAACGCCGTGGACGCGGCAGTTCTTCAGCGGCGAGGCCGATGGCCCGGTGCCATTCCATTATCCGGCGCCGGATTACGCAACCCAGCTGGGTCTCGCCGGAGGCACGCGGTGAACGCGCTGCGCAAGCCGCTGGACCCGTTGAACGCCGGACTCGCCCAGCTCGGCGCGATCGGCATTTTCCTGCTGCAGATCCTGCGCGCACTGCCGCGTTCGCTGCGCTATCTGCGCGAAACCGTGCGTCAGATCTTTTTCGTCGGCGCGATGAGTCTGGTCATCATCATGATCTGCGGTCTGTTCGTCGGCATGGTGCTGGGCTTGCAGCTTTATCACACGCTGTCGATCTTCGGCGGCACCGCGGCACTGGGTACGGTGGTCGCGCTGTCGCTGTACCGCGAACTCGGCCCGGTCGTGACCGCACTTCTGTTTGCCGGTCGCGCCGGCACCTCGATCACGGCGGAGATCGGCCTGATGCGCGCGACCGATCAGCTCGATGCGATGGAAATGATGGCGGTCGATCCGATGGCTTACGTCATCGCACCGCGTTTTCTCGCCGGCATCATCGCCATGCCGCTGCTTGCCTGCGTGTTCAACGCACTTGGCATTCTCGGTGCGTTTCTGGTCGGTGTGAGCTGGCTCGGCCTGGATAGCGGCACCTTCTGGTCGAACATGACCGCGAGTGTGGACGTGTGGAGCGACGTGATGAACGGCGTGTGGAAAAGCGCCATGTTCGGCGCGGTGTGCACTTTGATCGCTACGTTCCAGGGTTACACCACGCCGCCGACCAGCGAAGGCGTGGCCTACGCGACCACGCGCACGGTGGTGTTTTCCTCGATTGCCACGCTGGCGATCGATTTTCTGATGACCGCCTTCCTGATGTGAACAACGGTTGGTAGGCAAACAATTCAGCGGCACGAGGCATTTATGGCACAGCGACAATCCTTCCAGATCGGCACCGGGCTGTTCATCCTGCTCGGTTTCGCTGCGCTCGCGTATCTGGCGACGCAAACCACGAGTCTGGCCAATTACCGGCAAGGTGCCAGTTACGATATCAAGGCGCGCTTCACCAATATCGGCCAGCTCAAGCTGCGCGCGCCGGTCAAGGTGGCCGGAGTGCGCGTGGGCAGTGTCGACGCGATCGCGCTCGAGCCGGACAAACTCGACGCGCTGGTCACGCTGTCCATCGACAACCGCTACAGCAAGATTCCGGACGATTCAGCCGCGGCGATATTCACCAGTGGTTTACTCGGCGACCAGTATGTTGCCATTCAGCCCGGTGGTTCGCCGGACAGTTTCAAGAATGGCGATGAGGTGGTGCTGACGCAAAGTTCCATGCAGCTGGAGGAACTGATCGGCAAATACCTGGTCGGAGGCGATGGCGGCAAGAGCAGCGCAAAATCCGATACCAAACCCGAAGCCACGCCTTCCACGGAAAAGAAATAGGTACGCCCAATGAAAATCGTATCCCTGCTGCTTTGTATTTTCGGCCTTGCGGCATTCGTGCCGGCGCGTGCCGATGCGCCCACGCCGAATCAGGTAGTTCAGGGCATAGTCGACGACCTAGGCAAGACGATGGAAGCGCATCGCGACGAGTTGAAAAACAACCGCGAGGCCCTGCTCAAGACCATCGATTCGATCGTGTTGCCGCACTTCGACATCGACTACGCCTCGATCCTGGTGCTCGGCCAGAATGCGCGTACAGCCACGCCGGCACAGCGTGCGCGCTTTGCCAAGGCGATGTACCACTCGATCACGCACCGCTACGCCGAAGGCCTGCTCAAGTACACCGAAGGCCGCGTCAAGGTGTTGCCGTTTCAGGGTGAGCTGAACGAAAAACGCACACTCGTGCGCACCCAGGTCGTGCTCGACGACGGCAAGGTGGTGCCGGTCGATTATGCATTCCGCAAAACTCGCGACGGCGACTGGAAAGCCTACGATGTGATCATCGAGGGCATTTCCTACGTGACCAACTACCGCAACCAGGTCGCGGCTGAAATCGCCAAGACGAGCCTGGATGCGCTGACCTCGCGCCTGGAGTCCCAGGGCGCCAATGCGCTAAAAAGCATGGAACACAACGGCAAGTGAACGCGCCGTATTTCGCACTGGAATCGGACACGCTCGGTGGTCTGCGCGCGTGCGGCACGATTTCCTTTGCGAATGCGTCGCGCGCGCTTGCGCAGACGCCGCGTCCGCCGCGGGCCGGCATGCCGTTGTCAATCGATCTGGCCACTTTGCACGACGCTGATAGTGCCACCCTGGCCGTGCTCATCGCCTGGAGTGCCGCCGCGCGTCACGCCGGCGGTGCGCTGCGTTACCAACGCGCACCGCAAGGCTTGCGCAATCTGGCGAAGTTGTGCGACGTGGATGTGCTGCTGGGTTTTGCGTAACACGCTGTGGATCAATGTTGCGGCGTGCCGCCGCCCTGATCCTTTGGTTTGTGTTGCTGCTGTTTTTCGTACTGCTCCTGTTCCTGCAGCAGTTTGTCGGCGTCGTCCAGATCGGCGCCGCCCTGCAGGGCCTGGATCACGTCCAGCGGCGGCTCTCCGCGGTAGATCTGGTACAGGCGTCGCTGGCGGTAGGCATCGCGGTAGAACACGTAAGGGTCGTAGACGCCTTCGAGCAGGCCCTCGCCGTCAATCGCGCTGGAACGCAGGGTGACCAGGTACGCCACAGTCGGCAGGTACTCGGCGTGCAGCTTGAAGTTGTGGTCGCGCGCGTACAACGACAATGGATCGAAGAAATAGCTGTCCACCGGCAGGCGCCAGATGTCACGCAACGTGGTCGATCCGTACAGCGGCAGCACCAGGTAGGGGCCATCCGGCACGCCCCACTTGGCCAGGGTCACACCGAAGTCGCTGGGGCTGGCCACGATCCCCATTTCGCTGGCCGGATCGAACAGGCCCAGTGCGCCCACCGTGCTGTTAATTGCCAAGCGTCCGGTGGCGCGCAGCGCCTGCGGAAAATTGGCCTGCAGCACATCATTGGCGATGGTGATCGGTGATTCGAGGTTGGCGAAGAAGTTGCTGATCAGCGTGCGCGAGGTCTGGTTGGTGATCTTGCGGTAGCCCACCGCCACCGGCCGGATCGCCACGCGGTCAGCGAAATCGTTGAACGCGTAGACCTTGCGATTGAACGATTCCAGCGGGTCGTCCTTGCGCGGCATCGGCGTAGCGCAGCCGGCGAGCAGGGCGATCATGATGCCGAGGGCCGCGAATTGGCGCAGTTGCATTGGGAACATTGAGTGCGAGAAGGAATTGTAGGGTGCAAGCCTACCGTATCGGTGCAGGATATTGCACGGCAGCATGGTGACCCCGGCCAGACACCGTTCAGGACCGGCAATTTGCGCCGCAGCCTGAGCTACCGCTACAATGTACCATGTGTAATACTATGAATTGCTTTTGATTTTGAGGTTTTTATGGCACGCATTACCGTGGAAGATTGCCTGGAAGTCGTCGATAACCGCTTCGAGCTGGTGTTGATGGCCACGCGCCGCGCGCGCCAGTTGGCCAAGGGTTCCGACCCATTGGTGGAAGCCAGCAACGACAAGCCGACCGTGCTTGCCTTGCGCGAAATCGCCGGGCGCAAGGTCACCAACGAGATGATTGACGAGGTCGACCGTGCCGAACGCGAGCGCAAGGAACGCGAGGCACTGGAATGGGCCGCCGCGGAAGTTGACGATGATCTGAAGGGCGGCGACGATTTGTGAATGCTGACGGTCGACGAATCCATACCTCGTTGACCGCCGGTTGTCGGCGGGCGGTCTGACCGCCCGCGCGGCACGACCATGAGCGCGGCGACGCGGGAAGCGGTCCCAGCCGACGTGCAAGCGCTCGAGCAACGCCTCGGCGCGTATCTCGTTCCAGCCCAGATCGCACGCGTGCGCGAGGCCTACCTTACCGGCGCGCGCGCCCACGCCGGGCAAAAGCGCAAGAGCGGCGAGCCTTACATCACCCATCCTGTGGCCGTGGCCGGCATCCTCGCGGAACTCGGCATGGATGCGGAAACCATCGTTGCGGCGATCCTGCACGACACTCTTGAGGACACCCCGTTATCACGCGCCGAGATCGAAACCACGTTCGGCGCCTCCGTGGCCGAGCTGGTCGACGGCGTGACCAAGCTGGACAAGCTGCGTTTCCGCAGCGAGCAAGAAGCGGCCGCCGAGAGTTTCCGCAAGATGCTGCTGGCAATGGCGCGCGACCTGCGTGTCATCCTGATCAAGCTCGCCGACCGTCTGCATAACATGCGCACGCTGGCGGCGATGGCGCCCGAGGCACGCCGGCGCATCGCACGCGAGACGCTTGAAGTGTACGCACCGATCGCGCAGCGCCTGGGTATGAACCGTACGCGCGTGGAATTGCAGGATCTCGGCTTCCGCACCCTTTATCCGGACCGTCATCGCATCATCTCGGCGCGGATCAAGAGCCTGTTCGGCAACCGCCGCGAAGCGATGGGCAAAATCGAGGCGGCGCTCTCGGCGCGGTTGGCGCAGGAAAACATACCCCACCGCGTGGTCAGCCGGGTCAAGTCGCCGTACAGCATCTACGCGAAAATGCGCGCCGAGCACAAGACTTTCGCGCAGGTGATGGATGTGTACGGTTTTCGCGTCGTCACCACGGCGAGCATGGACTGCTACCGCGCGCTTGGCGCAATCCACGCGCTGTACAAGCCGCTGGATGCGCGCTTCCGCGATTTCATCGCGATCCCTAAGGCCAATGGCTACCAGTCGCTGCATACAGTGCTGTTCGGACCATTCGGCGCGCCGATCGAAATCCAGATCCGCAGCGAGGAGATGGACCAGGTCGCCGATCGCGGCGTCGCTGCGCACTGGGTCTACAAGACGTCCTCCGAGCCGGCAACTGCTGCGCAGGCGCGTGCACGCGAATGGGTGGCAGGTCTGGTAGATGCACAGACGCGCGAGGCCTCGTCGCTGGAATTTCTCGAAAACGTCAAGGTGGATCTGTTCCCGGACGAGGTCTACCTGTTCACGCCCAAGGGTCGCATCCTCGCCCTGCCGCGCAATGCCACCACACTTGATTTCGCGTTCGCCGTGCACACCGACGTCGGCTCGCACGCAGTCGCCGCACGCGTGGATGGCAAGCTCGTGCCGCTGCGTCAGCGCCTGAATTCGGGCGAAACCGTGGAAGTGATCACGGCGCCGTCAGCCGCGCCGACGCCGCAGTGGCTCGAATGGGTCGCCTCGGCCAAGGCGCGTACCGCGGTCCGGCATTTTCTCAAACACCTGCAGCACGAAGACGCGGTCGAATTCGGCCATCGCATGCTCGACCGCGCACTCGACGCGCGCGGCACCAGTCTGGACGCGATTCCCGCGGCCGCACTTGATCGCTACCTGACCGACGCGCGTTACAAGCGTCTGGAAGAACTGCTCGCGGACATCGCGCTCGGCAATCGCATGCCGGACCAGGTCGCCGCGCAGCTGGCGCTGATGCGCAGCGGCAACGTGCTTCCGCACGTCGCGCATGCGACCGAGCAAATTCTGATCAGCGGCGCCGAACGCGGCGTGCTCAGCTTCGGCAATTGTTGCAACCCGGTGCCAGGCGACGAGATCGTCGGTTTCCTCACCGCCGGCAAAGGCATCGTCGTGCACCGCCAGGATTGCCCGAACATGCCCGAGTACCGCAAGCAACCCGAACGCATCGTCGCGATCGGCTGGGACCGAGAGGTCAGCGGCGATTACCGCGCCCGCTTGCGCATCGTCGTCGACAACAAACCGGGTGTGCTCGCCAGCGTCGCAGCGGCCATCGCCGACCGCGATTCCAACATCGAGAACGTCGAATATCAGGAACGTGATCAGCAAACCTCTACGCTCATGTTCACCATCGAAGTGCGCAACCGCAAGCATCTGGCCGACGTGATGCGGCGCGTGCGCAATGCGAACGTGGTGCATGGGGTTTACCGTTATCCTTGATGAACCGCCGAACAAGCCCCTTCTTCAGCGCTTCCTTGATTCTTTGGAGTTCCTGAATGTCCCGACAAACCGTCACATCTGCAAACGCGCCCAAAGCCATCGGCCCCTACTCGCAGGCTGTGTGCTGCGGCAACACGCTGTATTTTTCCGGACAGACGCCGATCGATCCAGCCACCAGTGCGTTGGTACCGGGCGACATCACCGCACAAGCGCGGCGTGTGTTCGAGAATCTCAAGGCCGTCGCCGCGGCAGCGGGAACCACGTTCGCGCAGGTCGCACGCGTAGGCATCTATCTGACCGATTTGGCCAATTTCGCGGCAGTCAACATGGTGATGACGGAATACTTCGTCGAGCCGTTCCCGGCACGTTCGACCATTGGCGTCGCCGCGCTGCCGCTGAATGCGCAGGTCGAGATCGACATGATCGCGGTGCTTGACTGAGCGCGTAGCTACGCGCATGCACGAATCCATTGCCGATATCGCAGCGCAGCCGGTAACCGCGTTGCCGGGCGTCGGTCCGGCGCTGGCGAAGACGCTGGAACGGCTCGGCCTGCGCAGCTTGCAGGATCTTTGGTTTCATCTGCCGCTGCGTTACGAGGATCGCACCCGCATAACCCCAATCCGCGCGTTGCGCGCCGGCGACACCGCACAAGTGGATGGCCGCGTCGAGGCGGTGGAAAAAGGATTTCGCTATCGTCCGCAATTGCGCGTGGCGATCGGCGACGAATCGCGGGCAACTTTGCTGCTGCGTTTTTTCCATTTCAACAACGCGCAGGCCATCCAGCTCGTCGTCGGCACGCGTTTGCGTTGCTACGGTGAGGTGCGCCTCGGCGCGCACGGGCTGGAGATGGTGCATCCGCAGTACCGACGCTTGGCCGAAGGCGCCGTGGCGACGGTCGACGAACGCCTGACCCCCGTGTATCCGGTGACTGAAGGACTGGGTTCGGCGCGGCTGGCCGGCGTGATCGCGCACGCCTTGCAGCGCCTGCCGGATGATGCAAAGCTGGAATTGATTCCGCCGGCATTGGGAAAAATATACAAATTATCTTCGCTGCGCGCGGCGTTGTTGTATGTGCACCGACCGCCGGCGCAAGCCGATCTGGCCCAACTCGCGCTCGCTACGCACCCCGCGCAGCAACGCCTCGCTTTCGAAGAACTTCTCGCTCAGCACCTGAGCCTCAAGCGCCTGCGAGGGCGCATTCGCGAGCATGCCGCGCCGGCGCTGCGCGGCGCCGGCGGCTTGCGCAAGCGTTTCCTCGCCAACCTCCCGTTCGTCCCCACTCGCGCGCAGGCGCGCGTCGCGGCCGAGGTCGCGCGCGACATCGCGAAACCCATGCCGATGCTGCGGCTGGTGCAGGGCGACGTCGGCTCAGGCAAGACCATGGTCGCCGCGTTGGCCGCCCTCACCGCCGTGGAATCGGGATTCCAGGCCGCGCTGATGGCGCCGACCGAACTGCTGGCCGAGCAGCACTACCGCAATTTTTGCCAGTGGATGGAGCCGCTCGGAATAGAGGTCGTCTGGCTGGCCGGCAAACTCAAGGGACGCGTGCGCAACGCCGCGCTGGTGCGGATTGCCGGTTCTGCGCAAGCGCGCCCCGCACAGATAATCATTGGCACGCATGCGCTGATGCAGGAAGGCGTCGCGTTTCGTGATCTCGCGCTCGTCATCATCGACGAGCAGCATCGCTTCGGCGTCCATCAGCGCTTGGCGTTGCGGGAGAAAGGTCGCGTGACGCGAGCGGCGCCACGTGGGCGAGGCACGGAAGCCGAGCCGGATACCCGAACCACGGACGGTTACTTGGAAAATCCTCAAGTGCCTCATCAGCTCGTGCTTACCGCCACGCCGATTCCGCGCACGTTGGCGATGACCGCGTACGCCGACCTGGATGTGTCCGTGATTGACGAGTTGCCGCCGGGACGCAAGCCGGTGACGACGGCCGCGGTCGCAAACACGCGCCGTGGCGAGGTGATCGAGCGCATCCGTGCCGCCTGCGCTCAGGGACGCCAAGCCTACTGGGTGTGTACGATCATCGAGGAATCGGACCTGCTGCAGGCGCAGGCGGCAGAAGCCGTGCATGCGGAACTGTGCGCAGCGCTGCCGGGGCTGGCCATCGGTCTGGTGCATGGTCGACTCAAACCCATGCAGAAACAGGCGGTGATGGATACGTTTGCGGCCGGACAGATCGCGTTGCTGGTCGCGACCACGGTCATCGAAGTTGGCGTGGATGTGCCCAATGCCAGCCTGATGATCGTCGAGAATTCGGAACGCCTGGGTTTGGCGCAGTTGCACCAGTTGCGCGGCCGTGTCGGCCGCGGCAGTGCCGAATCCAGTTGTGTACTTTTATACCAGACGCCGCTGTCGGCGTTGGCGCGCCAACGCCTGGACGTGCTGCGCGAAACCAGCGACGGCTTCCGCATTGCCGAGAAGGATCTTGAACTGCGCGGTCCTGGCGAAGTTCTCGGCACACGCCAAACCGGGCAGATGGTGCTGCGCATCGCCGATATCGCTCGCGACGCGGCGTTGTTGCCGGCCGTGCAACGCGCCGGAGCGACGATTCTGCGCGAGCATCCGGATATGGCCGAACGCCTGATCGCGCGTTGGATTGGCGGCGCGGTGCAGTACGCGGGCGCCTGACATGGAACTATGGCGACGCCTGCGCGCGGCCCGCGCGATTTTCCAACCCGCCGCATTCGCCGTCGCGCCTGCACGCTGTCCATTTTGTGGATCGAGTCTGCTCGTGCGCCTGAGCCGCGACGAACACGGCGTGCGTTGTCTGCGCTGCGGCGCGAGCGCGATTCATCTGGCGATGGGCGACGCCCTGCGCGCGCACGCTCCCGATCTCGCCTCCCGTGATGCCTACGAGTTGTCCGCGCGTGGTTCGCTGGTCGCGTATCTGCGCCGCGCCGCGCGCACGCTGACCGTATCGGAATATCTGCCAGAAGCGAATTCGCGCGAGGGCGCGCACAGCGAAGACGTGCAACGCCTGACCTTCGCCGATGCGTCGTTCGATCTCGTGACGCACACCGAGGTGCTGGAACACGTGCCTGAAGATGCACGCGCGTTTTCCGAATTGCATCGGGTGTTGCGGCCGGGCGGAATCATGCTGTTCACCGTTCCGCTGCACGGCGGCGAGCGAACCATTGAGCGCGCTGGCCTGCGCAATGGATGCGTTGAGTACCTTCTGCCACCCGCGTACCACCGCGATCCGCTGCGCGGCGGCGCCGGCATCCTCGCGTTCCGCGATTACGGCCGCGACATTCTCGATCGACTGCGCGCGGCCGGTTTCGATACCACGGAATTTCACGAACCACCGCCGCTAGCGCCGTGGTACGTTCCGCGCGTCGTCATCGTCGCTCGCAAGGCCAATCCATGAACAACGACCGCTTGCCCATTCTCATCGACACCGATCCCGGCGTGGACGACGCGCTGGCCATCCTGATGGCGCATCGCCAAGCAAACGTCATCGGCTTGAGTATCGCCGCCGGCAACGTCGGCCTCGCCCATACCACGGCCAATGCACTCAAGCTGCTGGACGTCATCGGCGCGCAAACGCCGGTATTCGCCGGCTGTCCGGCGCCGCTGGTGCGGGCAGCCGCAGACGCGGCGTTCGTTCACGGCGCCGACGGCTTTGGCGATACCGGCTATCAGCCGAGCACCCGGCGCGGGCATGCCGAACACGCGGCGCTGGCAATTCTGCGGCTGTCTCGCGAACACGCCGGCCAACTCGTGATCGTGGCGATGGCGCCGCTGACCAATCTCGCACTCGCGCTGCGACTCGATCCGGATTTGCCCGCGCGGGTGGCCCGGCTCGTCGTCATGGGTGGAGCAGTGACCGGGCGCGGCAACACGACCGCGACCGCGGAATTCAATATCGGCTTTGATCCGGAAGCTGCGCACATCGTGTTCTCGGCGTGGTCGCGGATCGAGCTGGTCGACTGGGAATTGACCACGCGGCATGGCATCGCCTTCGACACGATCGAGCGCTGGCTCGCCACGGACCGAGCACAGACCCGTTTCTTCGATGCGATCTCGCGCAAGACAAAGGCCTGGTCGCAGGCACGCGGCCGCACTCGCATGCTGTTGGCCGACCCGTTGGCGATGGCGGTAGCGCTGCAGCCAGCCATTGTCGTGCGCGCCGAGGATCGTCATGTCGATATCGAACTCGACGGCGCACACACACGCGGCACGACTGTCGTCGACTGGGGAAACCGGCTGGGCGACTCACCGAATGCGCGTATCGCGCTTGAGGTGGATCAGGTGCGCTTCGAGGAACTGGTCGCGTCCGCGCTGGGTGGCGGCTGAGCGTTAGGCGCTGGTCCAGCAACTGCCTCGGCGGATTGCAAGGCGTTGCGGAACCAGACATCGGTGGTCGGGAACGCCATCTCGATGTTGCGTTCGCGAAATACTTCGGCAATGCGCGTATAGAGCGCGTTGCGCGCGCGGTTGCGGTCGCCGATGTCGGCGATGAAAACGCGCAAGTCGAAATCAAAGGTACAGGCCGAAATCTGCACGAACCAGCAGGTCGGCGCTGGATCGCCTATGACCAGCGCTTCGTCTGTGGCGATTTGCAGCAACAATTCGCGAACCTCGCGCGGATCGCTGGCGTAGGCAGCACCGATGCGCAGCACCACGCGGGTGACGGTATTGGACAGCGACCAGTTGGTCAGGCGCTCGGTGATGAAGCTCTTGTTCGGCACAATTACTTCTTTGTTGTCCCAGTCGACGATTGTGGTCGCACGTGTGCGAATTCGCGTTACCGTGCCTTCCACATCGCCGATGGTGATGATGTCGCCGACCCGGATCGGGCGCTCGAAAAGCACCATCAGGCCGGAAACGAAGTTCGCGAAGATCTCCTGCAGGCCGAAGCCCAGACCGACGGAGAAACCTGCGGCCAGCCATTGCAGGTTGCTCCAATGCAAGCCGAGCAAGGCCAGAACGGTGATGGAGCCGGCGAACACGATGGCGTAGCGCGTCACGCTGGTGATCGCGTAGCGCGTGGGTGCATCCACATGCAGGCGGCGCAACAAGCTCAGTTCGATCAGGCCCGGCAGGTTGCGCGTCGCGACCAGGGTCAGCGCCAGCGCGAGCAGCGCTTCGAGCGCGTCGCGCAGGCTCACCTGCAATGCAACCTCTTTGCCGGCGATGGTCTGGCTGCTTTCCCACAAGGAGATGTTGCCGAGCAGTGACAACGCCGGCGCGACATCCGACCAGATCCACAACAGCGCGGCGGCAAAAGCGATGACAATCACGGCGCGCAGCAGACGACGGGTTTGCGCACTGACGCTGGCCAGGGTGATCTGCTCCGGCTCGGACTCCGGTAGCGATTCCGCGCCTGCAGTGGGCGCCTCGACCTGCCGTTTCTCGGCCATGCGTTTGAGTGCGAGGCGCCGCTCGCCGAGCACAAGCCAACGCGTGGCTAAGCCGTAGAGCACGTTCACTGCGAGCAGTGCGGCCAGGGTTTGCAGGCCGCGGCCGCTAAGGGTCAGCACGGTGACGAACCAGCCGCGCAAGGTCAGCACGGCGAGTGCCAACGTGCCGGCGCACAGCGCCACGCGCACGCCCTGACGCAGGCGCGATGGTTCCTTAATGACGGCGTAGCGCGCGGTCCACAGACGGCCCGCCGCGAGCAGCCACCACGCCAGCGCGCTCATCGCCAGCAGCGCGCCGGCGAGCAGGGCCCGGCCGTATTCATCGATCGTGGCGGCTTCGCCGCGCAGCATGATCAGACCGATCAGGAATTGCGCAGGCAGCACGATCAGGGCCAACCACGGTGTGGCCGTGAACACGGCCGCACGGCGCAAACGCGGCCAGCGGAAATGGAATTGCGCCAAGCCGTTTTCGCAGGCGAGCACGCGCAGGAAGGCAAGTGCAAACGCCGGCGCCACCAGCCGCGCCAGGCAGGCGCCGATTTCCGCGGCGAAGGTGTTGCCCGGTGCCGGTGCAGTGGCGAACGCGCGGGCAGCCAACCACAACACGAGCGGAAGCGGAGACGCGGCGAGCAGACTCCAGATCAGGGCCATGCCGGTGTGCCAGTAACGATCTTTGCGAATGCGCCGCATCGGCGCCGCGAGCGCGGCCAGTTGCGATGCACTGCGGCGACGCAGGGCAAACACGGCCAGCAGCGCGAGAAGTCCGAATGCGGCGAACAACGGCGCCGCGACGACCGCGCGACCGGCGCCGCGCAGGGCGCGTTGCCAGCGCGGGAGTGAGAAAAGACCGTCCGCGTCCGCGCTCAGGCCGATGAACCAGGCCGCATCCACCGGTGCGTGGCTCGGCGTCCACAACAAGCGCCCATCCAGCAGGGTATCGAGTTTGGTCGTGGTATCGACCAGACCCCGCAGCACCGGCTCGGCGTCGCCTTGGGCGCTGGCGAGTCGCGACTGCAGGGCGGCAAGTTGCACCAAGATTTGTGCACGTGTGCCTAGTAGACGGACCAGGCCTTCTCGCAGCACCTTGATGCGTTCGGGCGGCAGATCCGGCAGCTTGGCCAGCGCAGCGTCGGCGGCAGTATCCAGATCGCCAAGCGCCGCTTGTTGTTCGCGCATATCAATCAGGCCCATGCGCGATTGTGCGTAACGTGTCTGCAGCTCGGCGAGTTGGCGGCGAAGCAGATCCAGCGGTTGCAATTTGCGTTTTTCAGCAAGCAGGATCAGACCCACTGCCTCGTTGCCACCACCAATGCGGATGCGGTCCTCGGTGTTCTTGAGCGCTTGTGCTGTATCGCCGGCGGCGCGATCCCAGCTCTGCCTGCGCGTGCGCAACTGGCCGGTATCTCGCACCACGTCGCTCAGACGCGCGACCAGGGCGGAATTGGCGTCGGCCGCATCGAGCAGGATTTTCGCGCGTGGGTCGATGGTTTCGCGCTCGTGTGCAACCCGAGCTTGCAGTACGCGCACCTGCGCTCCGGTGCGGTCAAGCAGCAGGTTTTCCAGTATCGCCACCCGCTGGGCCCCCGCGCTGGCGGCGCGCTGACGCTCGCGCAGTTGCACCGACAGCAGACGCATGCGCGGCTCGTAACTGCGGTTTTCCAGGTTAAGCAGGGCGATCTGCACTGTGGCCAGACGGCGTGCGGACTGCGCGCGCAAACGCTGCGCCTGTGCCAATGCGGCAGGCTTGGCGCCCGGCTTGTCAACTCTGGCCAAGGTCGTCTGGCTGGAGTCCAGTGTGGCCTGCGCGGCAGCCAGTTCGTCGCGCAACTGCGCCGGCCGGGTAGTCTGACGCGCCAGTTCGCTCTCGAGCGCGTCCACCGCGGCGCGCGCGTTGGTGGTGTCGTCGCGTACGCGCGCGAGCAGGGCTTCGAGCTGTTCGGTCGTGGCGCGTTCGGGCAAACTCGCGCGCCATGATGCTAGCGCTGCGCTGTCGTCTCCGGTCAGGGATTGTTCCAGCGTTTCCGCCTCGGCATCCGCGCTGGCTGCGCTGCGTTCGAGCGTTTGCCACTGTAGGGTGAGCTCGTCGGCACGGTTTTCGTCGGCCTTGGCATCATGCAACAGCTGGGTGGTCCGCGCGCGCTCATCGGCGCCGAGCCCGCGCGCATCGGGCAGGGCACGCACGGCGGCGTCCACCGCCGCGGCTTGCGAAGGAGGCAGGAGCGCGGCGGCGGCATCGTTCTGCGCAGCGAGGGTGGCCACGGCCGCCCTTGGCACCGATGCCAAAACAAATACGAGCAGGGCGACGAAGCGGAAAATCGCTCCAGAACGCCGATTAGCAAGGTCAAATCGCTGCATGGACTTGCGCCGACAAGGGCAGAAACGATATCATAAGCATCTTTTCCGCACGTTTCGTGGAGCCTGACATGAAAGCCGACATCCATCCGAAATACGAGCCCGTGATCTTCCAGGATGTCTCGACCGATTTTGCGTTCCTGACACGGTCGACGATGACCGCCAAGGACAAGATGAAATGGGAAGACGGCAAGGAATACCCCGTGATCAAGGTGGAAATTTCCAGCAAGTCGCACCCGTTCTACACCGGCAAACACAAGATCATTGATGCCGGCGGCCGCGTGGACAAGTTCCGCAAGCGCTACGGCACCAAGTAAGGCCGTCTCGCGACGCCCCGGTCGCGTCTTCCGGCCGGTCATCGTCGCATGGGCCATGTGTCCCGGCGGCCGCATTTCCGAGAATCCGACCAGGAGTCCGTCGTGTCCGACAAGTCCGTATTGCTGACCGATAGCTCGACGAACAAGTCCTGCACTCTGCCGCTGGTTAGTGGCAGTCTGGGCGAGCCGGCCGTCGACATCGGCAAGTTGCACAAGGATCTAGGCTATTTTACCTTCGACCCCGGTTTCGTCTCGACCGCAAGCACGCGCAGCGCGATCACGTTCATCGACGGCGACAAGGGCATTCTGCTCTACCGCGGTTATCCGATCGAACAACTCGCCAAGCAATCGAGTTTTCTCGAAGTCGCCTACCTGTTGATCAACGGCGAGCTGCCCAGCGCCAGCCAATTCAGTGCGTTCGAGGACGAAGTCACGCATCACACGATGATGCATGAGTCGTTGAAGAACTTTTTGCACGGCTTCCACTACGACGCGCATCCGATGGCGATGCTGTGCGGTTCGATCGCTTCGCTGTCGGCGTTTTATCACGACACGCTCGACATCGGCGACCCGGAGCAGCGTCGGCTGGCCGCGATCCGCCTGATCGCTAAGATGCCGACGATCGCAGCCGCCGCGTACCGCTATTCAATCGGCTGGCCGGTGCGTTACCCGCGCAACAACCTCGAATTCTGCACCCGCTTCTTGCACATGATGTTCGAGGTGCCGAGCGAACCGCTGGCGTTGAGTCCCGTGGTGTCGAAGGCCTTGGATCTGTTGTTCATCCTGCACGCCGACCACGAACAGAATGCGAGTACTTCGACCGTGCGCCTGGTCGGCTCCACCGGAGCCAATCCTTACGCTTGTGTGGCTGCCGGCATCGCCGCGCTGTGGGGGCCGGCGCATGGCGGTGCAAACGAGGCGGTGCTGAAGATGCTTGCCGAGATCGGTGACGCGAAAAACGTCGGCAAAGCGGTCGAGAAGGCCAAGGACAAGAATTCCGGTTTCCGTCTAATGGGTTTCGGTCATCGCGTGTACAAGAATTTCGATCCGCGCGCGACCATCATTCGCGACATGACCCACAAGGTGCTGGCCGAACTCGGGGTCAACGATCCGTTGCTTGATGTGGCTGTGGAACTGGAACAAGCAGCGCTCAAGGATGCGTATTTCGTCGAGCGCAAGTTGTATCCGAATGTGGATTTCTATTCGGGCATCATCTACAAGGCGCTGAAGATTCCAACCGAAATGTTCACCGTGATGTTCGCGATCGCACGCACGGCAGGCTGGGTCGCGCACTGGCTGGAGCAGCACCAGGACAAGGAAACCAAGATCGGTCGTCCGCGCCAGATCTACACCGGTGCCGTGACCCGCGACTACAGGCCATCGCCAAGCGTTGATTCAGGCTGCAGACGCGAGCAAGCTCTCGACTTCCGCCAATGCCGCGCGTCGCATGCGCCGCTGGCTGCCGCGCACGAGTGGCGCCTGCCGGATCGCATCTTCAGGCAACAAGGTCAGATCGAACACGATGCTGTCGCGTGTCATCCGCACGACCGGAAAATCGGCGATTTCATCGACATTAATCCGCAAACAACGGCTATCTTCGGCGAAACTGATGCCATCTTCATCGAGCATTATCAGTACCGATTCCGGCGTCTGACTGAACAGGTGCAGGCAAACCGCTGAATGCTCATCCGCGCTGCCCTCGAGCACCGCACCGATCAGGCGCGGATGAAAGCAGCGAAATAGCGCATTGCCGCGCATGCCGCTCGCCGCAATTCGCCGAGTCGGCGCGGTGCTCGTCGGCATGGAACAGGCGCTGATGTTCGCGCAGGGTTTCCTCGATATCGCGTAGTCCGGGCAGAGAGGATCCGGAGAACACACCCAGCGCAGCCGCGGCCTTGCGCCGCGCGGCGTGCGGATCGCGCAGGCCGTGCTCGCTGATCAGGCGCGCCGCTTCCAGTGCGATTCGGCGGCGCAATTCGGGATCGCGCGTGGCCATCAGAAGATGCCGTAGGCTTCCTGTTGTACTTTCTTTTCTTCTTCCGTGGCGTTGTTCGGACCCGATGCCAGGCGCGCGACATCCTCGGCCTTGAACACCTCGAGCATGCTGTTGGGATCGCTCGCCGGTGCAAGTTGACCGGTGGCCTTGTCGATGCGCGCCGTGGCGATGCCAGGCGGCATGTGAAGGGCTTTTCCGGTACGCCCTTGAGCGCGGTGCGCATGAACTGGATCCACATTGGCAGTGCGGCCTTAGCGCCGAATTCGCCGACGCCATTGCTGCGCCCAAGCGAGGAGAAATCGTCGAAGCCTACCCAGACGCTGGCCGACGAGATCGTCGTTATAACCATTGAACCAGGCGTCGCGGTGATCGTTGGTCGAGCCGGTCTTGCCGGCCAGATCGTTGCGCTTGAGCACCATCGCATCGTGGCCAGTGCCGCGGCGTACGACGTCGTGCAGGATCGATCCGATCAGGTAGGCGATGCGGGCATCGAGCACGCGCGGCGCGAGATCCGGCGCGTCCGCGGAGCCAGGTGCGGTCGCGGGTTGCGGCACCGGTCGGGTCAGTGCGGTCTCGCACCGGTTGCGCGGCATCCGCCGTCTTGGCTGCGGCCTGCAGGCGCGTGTCTTCGGCAAAGCGCTGCGGACATTGTCGGCAGGCCAGCGCCGGTTGCGCCTGGTAGACCTGCTTGCCGTCGCGATCGAGGATGCGCGCGACGAAATACGGATCGATGAGAAACCCGCCGTTGGCGAACACGGCATAGCCGCGTGCCATCGCCAGCGGCGATACCGATGCGGTGCCCAGTGCGAGCGACAGGTTTTCGGGAAGCTGTTCAAGAGTGAAGCCGAAGCGAGTGGCGTATTCGCGCGCGTAACGCACGCCGATCGCATCGAGCAGGCGCACCGAAACCAGGTTCTTGGATTCCACCAGCGCTTCGCGCAAGCGCATCGGACCTTCGAATTTGTCGTCGTCGTTCTTCGGCTCCCACAGGCCATTTGGCTTGGACGGGTCCGCAAACACGATCGGCGCATCGTTGATGATCGAAGCGGGTGTGAAGCCATGCTCGAACGCGGCCGAATAGAAGAACGGCTTGAATCCGGAGCCCGGTTGGCGGCTGGCCTGGATAGCGCGGTTGAACTTGCTGCGTGTGTAACTGAAGCCGCCGACTTCTGCCTTGATCGCACCATCGTTGGGATCCAGCGCGATCAACGCGCCTTGCACCTTGGGAATCTGCGACAGTTTCCACTTGGCATCGGCGGTACGCGCAAGACGCACCACATCACCGGCCTTGAGCACGTCATCGACGTTTTTGGGCGGCGCTCCGCGATGGTTTTCGTCCTTGTAACGCAGGGCCCAGCGCACGGCCGCAAGCTCCAGCGGCACGCTTTGTCCATCCTGCAGGTACACATCGGCGGATTTGTCATTGCTGTCCACGACGATGCCCGGAATCAGGCCGAGCAGTGGGTGGAATGCATCCAGATCCTTGTCCAGTTCCGGCGGCAATGGATGCGCCGAAATAGGGAAATGCGCTTCTGCTCCGCGGAAACCGTGGCGTTCGTCGTAGGCGATCAAATCGTCGCGCATGGCCTGATTGGCGGCGGCCTGGTCGCGTGAATCCAGGGTCGTGTAGATCTTGTAGCCGTCGGTCAGCGCATCGTTGCCGAGCCGGTCGAGCGCATCCAGGCGCACCTGTTCGGCGACATAGGGTGCGTCCACCTCGATCGGCGGCTCGTGGGCGAAGGACTGGTCCGGTTCCGTGCTGGCCTGTTTGAACTGGGCGGCGGTGATGAAGCCGTTGTCGAGCATGCGTTGCAGCACGTAATTGCGGCGTTCGGTGGCGCGCGCGCGATTGCTCAGCGGATTGCTGCTGGAAGGAAACTTCGGCAGCGAGGCGAGCATGGCGCATTCGCCCAGGCTCAGCTGGTCCAGGGTCTTGCCGTAATAGAACTCGGCCGCCGCGGCTACACCATAGGCACGGTTGCCGAAAAAGATCTTGTTGAGGTAGAGCTCGAAAATCTCGTCCTTGGTCAACTCGTGCTCGATGCGGAACGACAGGAAAATCTCCGTTGCCTTGCGCGTCAGGCTGACTTCGGGGCTGAGAAAAAACCCGCGCGCTACCTGCTGAGTAATCGTGCTGCCGCCCGGCACGTGCAGGCTGCGCTTGACGATCATGTAGCCGAATGCGCGCAGGATGCCGGTGAAATCAATGCCGGAGTGAGTGTAGAAATTCGCGTCTTCGGCGGCGAGGAATGCTTTCTTCAACTGCTCTGGCACGTTTTCGATCTTTACCGGAATGCGTCGCGTTTCGCCGATCGTAGCGACGAGTTTGCCGTCGGCCGTGTATACGCGCAGCGGTACTTGCAAGCGCACATCCTTGAGTACGTCCACGGAGGGCAGACGCGGCTCGATCAACCAGTAAGCGATGCCGATGCCAATGCCACCGAGGACGATGCCCGACACGCACAAAATCAGAAACCAACGAAGCAAACGTCGAAAAATTCTCATGCGTGGCGGAGTGTGATCGCTGTCAAGGTCAGAAGGTGCGCTTCCGGGCGAAGATCGCTAGTCCAGTATAGGTGCAGCGCGTTGGTGCCGATAGGGAAATTGGGGCGACCAGCGGGCAAAATCCTGACTTACTCATGAAAAATCAACAATTTGCGATATTTTTCACGACACTGTTGATAATCCGTTAAAGTTCGTATTTAATGTGGATGCGCATATATCGCTCGTAAGGGCGCGTGGGAAGGGGAAAAAGTGTGGGCCTACTCAGTGTAAAAGCGCCGCCGCTGATCGGGGTCGATATCAGTTCGACGGCCGTGAAGTTGTTGCAGTTGAGCCAGTCAGGCAACAAGTATCGCGTCGAGCATTACGCGGTCGAGCCGTTGCCGCCCAACGCTGTGGTCGAAAAAAACATCGTCGAGGTTGAATCCGTCGGCGAGGCGATCCGGCGTGCACTCAATCGCTCCGGCGCGAAAACCAAATTTGCCTGCGCCGCGGTCGCCGGGTCGGCCGTCATCACCAAGATCATTCCGATGCCGGCGGATTTGTCCGAAGAAGACCTGGAAGCGCAAATCCAGTCCGAAGCCAATCAGTACATTCCCTATCCGATCGAGGAAGTCAGCCTTGATTTCGAGGTGATTGGTCCGGTCAAGGACAATCCGGAAATGATGAATGTGCTGCTCGCCGCCTCACGTACCGAGAACGTGGATTTGCGCGTGGCCGCGCTGGATCTTGGCGGCTTGGGCGCACGCGTCGTGGAGGTGGAAGCGTTCGCGATGGAAAATGCGTTCCGGCTGGTCGCCGATCAACTGGCGGTGCCCAAGGACGCGGTAATCGCGGTTGCCGATATCGGCGCGACCATGACCACCTTGATCGTGCTCAAGAACCAGCGCACGATCTACTCGCGCGAGCAGGTATTCGGCGGCAAGCAGCTCACCGACGAGGTGATGCGCCGTTACGGCCTTTCCTACGAGGAGGCCGGCCTCGCCAAGCGCCAGGGTGGTTTGCCCGAATCCTACGAAATCGAAGTGCTCGAACCGTTCAAGGAAGCGATGGTGCAGCAGGTCAGTCGTCTGTTGCAGTTTTTCTTTGCCGGCAGCGAGTACAACAAGGTCGATCAGATCGTACTTGCCGGCGGCTGCGCCTCGATTGCCGGTGTGGCCGAAATGGTCGAGGAGCAACTTGGCGTGCCCTGCGTGGTCGCCAATCCGCTCGCCAACATGTCGCTGTCATCGCGCGTGCAGGCCCAGACGCTGGCCCAGGATGCGCCTGCGCTGATGATCGCCTGCGGGCTTGCGCTGAGGAGTTTCGACTGATGGCCAAGATCAATTTATTGCCTTGGCGCGACGAGCTGCGCAAGCAGCGGCAGCGCGAGTTTTACGTCATGCTGGCGGGCGCCGCCATCGCCGCCGTACTCGTGGTGTTCCTATGGTGGTACTGGATGGGCATGCGCTTGGACAATCAGGATTCGCGTAACGCCTACATGAAGGATCAGATTCACCAGCTCGACGGCAAACTTGCCGAAATCAAGGAACTGGAAGCGACCAAGTCCAAACTGCTCGCGCGCAAGGAAATTATCGAGAAGCTTCAGGCTAGTCGTTCGCAGATGGTGCATTTGTTCGACGAACTGGTGAAAACGATTCCCGATGGCGTGCGCCTGTCGACGATGAAGCAAAATGGCGACACGCTTACGCTGGACGGTCTGGCCCAGTCCAATGCCAGCGTGGCCACCTATATGCGCAATCTGGATGCGTCGCCGTGGCTGACGCATTCCGATCTGGTCAAGACCGAAGCCAAGAAAAACGACAAGCGCGACCGTTTCGATTTCGGCTTGACCGTGAAGTTGAGCAACCCTGACGAAAAGGCCAAGGAACAGGCCAAGGCTGCCGCGGCTGCAGCTGCGTATGGCGCGGCTAAATCCGCAGCTGGCGCGCATCTGCCGGAGGCAGCCGCCAAGGCGGCGCCAGACGGAAAGGGAGCCAAGCCATGAAGATGTCGGATTTCCGCAATCTGGATTTCAACAACATCGGTGGCTGGGCGCAGAGCGTCAAGCTGACATTCTGCATTCTGTTGTTCGCGGTGTTGCTGCTCGCCGGCTGGTGGTTCTGGATCAGCGATCAGCAGGACTCATTGAAGCAAAAGCAGACCCAGGAAACCCAGCTCAAGAAAGAGTTCTCCGAAAAACAGGTGAAGGTAGTCAATCTCGCAGCGCTGAAGCAACAACTCGACGAAATGCGCGACATGCTGCGGCAGTTGCTGCGCCAGTTGCCAAGCAAGACGGAAATGCCCGAATTGCTGGTCGACATTTCGCAAACCGCCCTGTCGGCGGGTTTGCAGACCCAATTGTTCAAGCCAGGTCCCGAAACCGTCAAGGACGGGTTCTACGCCGAGAAACCCATCCAGCTGCGCATGATGGGCACCTATCACCAGTTCGGCGCCTTCATCAGCGGCGTGGCCGCATTGCCACGCGTGGTTATCCTGACCATGCACGACGTATCGCTCAAACCCATTGCGAGTGCTCCCGGCGAGTTGTCGCTGGAAGGCACGGTCAAGACCTATCGCTATGTCGAAGACGACGAGAACGGTGGTGCCAGCGTCAAGAAACCGACCAAGAAGGGGGGTAAGTGAACATGCGTGACGTTCACATCTCCGCTGTTTGCGTTTCCCGATCTGCGCGCGCGCTTGGTCTCGCCGTCGTGATTGCTCTGCTCGCCGGATGTACGGGCGGAATGAGCGACTTGCAGCAGTGGGTAGCGCAGGAAAAGGCCAAGAAAGGTCCGCCGGTGCAGCCGCTGCCGGTACTCAAGACATTCGAGACGTTCGTATATCAGGATCAGGACAAGCGCGATCCGTTCGGTCCGAGCCTGGAAGAACAACGCGAAGCACAAGCCGGAGCGAACGGCCCGGTGCCGGACAAGCATCCGAAGGAACAGCTGGAAAACTATCCGCTGGACAGCCTGAAGATGGTCGGGACGATCGGCGCCGGCAAGACCATGGAAGGCCTGATCAAGGACCCGGACGGGGTGATCCATCGTGTACATGTGAATAATTACATGGGCCAGAATTACGGCAAGATCGTCGATGTTGCCGAGGACCATATCGATCTCGTGGAGCTGATCCCTAACGGGAGCGGCGGTTGGATGAAGCGCCAGGCGTCGATCGCGCTGGGCGAGAAATAGACGACCCATTGGGGTAACTAGAGATGACCATGACAGTTGCTGACTTCCAGGGACGTACGTCCAGACCCGACACCGGCGCACGCAAACACCGCGGCCTTGCATGGATGCTCATGCTGCTCGGAAGCGTTCTGGCGACGAACGTGCTGGCCCAGAACACGTTGCAGGACATCAGCTACACGCCGCTGTCCGGCGACAAGGTGCAGATCACCATGCAGTTTGCTGCGCCGGTCGGCGAGCCGCGCATCTTCACCACGCAGAATCCCGCGCGCATTGCCGTCGACATGGCCGATACGCACGATGCCATGACCCGCCGCCGCATCGACATCAACGTCGGCGCAACGCAGGCGGTCAGCGCGGTCGAGGCTGCCGGACGCACGCGCGTGGTCGTGGATCTGTTCCACAATTCCGGCTACGAGACCCGCACGGAAGGCAACAACTTCATTCTCACCGTCAACAACGGCAATTCCGGCGCCTCCGCATCAGCCACGGCAGCGGCGGTGGCGGCGACGGACCCGACCAAGGCGGCCGCAGCGCAGGGCATCGAAATCACCAATATCGATTTCCGCCGCGGCGAGCACGGTGAGGGCCGGGTCATCGTCACGTTCAATCATCAGGGTGCGGGCGTCGACCTGCAGCGTCTCGGCGACAAGATCGAAGTGAACATGTACAACGTCAAACTGCCCACGCAGCTGGCGCAGCGTCTGGACGTGCTCGACTTCGCCACGCCGGTCAAGTCCATCGAGACGCGCCGCAAGGGTGGCGGTGCAGAAATGGAAATCGCCGCGGGCGGCTCGTTCGAGCAACTCGCCTATCAGTCCGGCGACCAATACGTCGTCGAAGTTGCGCCGAAGAAGGAAGAGGCGAAGGTAGACCCGAACGCGCCACCGGTGTATTCCGGCAACCGCGTCACCTTTAACTTCCAGGACATTCCCACGCGCTCGGTGCTGCAGTTGATTGCGGATGTGTCCGATCTCAACATCGTCGTCTCCGATACGGTTAGCGGCAACGTCACGCTGCGCCTGATCAACGTTCCGTGGGATCAGGCATTGGATCTGGTGCTGCAGGCCAAGGGTCTCGACAAACGCCAGAATGGCAACGTGATCTGGATTGCGCCGCAGCACGAAATTGCCGCGCGTGAAGTGGCGATCGCCGCGGCCAGGCAAAAATTGCAGGAAGTGCAGCAAACGGTAACGGTTTACATTCCGATCAGTTACGGCAGGGCGAACGACATCGCCGATCTGCTCACCCAGAAATCGCGGCAAGCTCAAGGCGGCGGCGGGCAGGCAGGCAGCGGCTTTTTGTCGCCACGAGGGCGCGTGAGCTACGACAAGCGCACCAATACGCTGCTGGTCGTTGATACGCCCGACAAAGTCGAGGAAATCCGCAAGCTGGTCGCGCAACTCGACAAGCCGGTGCAACAGGTGCTGATCGAATCGCGCGTGGTCGTGGCCACAGACAATTTCGCCCGCGAATTGGGTGCCAAGTTCGGTATCAGCGGCGGCTACCAGACCGGCAATACCATTGTGTCGACGTCCGGTTCGCTGGCGGCGGCCGATCAGATGGCCAATATCGCGTTGCGCAATCGCTTCCAGGGTTTCGGCGGCTTGCCGATTTCTGCGCCCGGTAGTGTCGGTAGCGGAATTGCGGTACCGAATATCGGCAATAGCCTGAATGTCAACTTGCCCGCAACGTCGCCGAGCGGCAGTTTCGGTCTGGCAATACTCGGCGCCGATTATCTGCTCGATCTGGAATTGTCAGCGGCACAAACCGAAGGCCGCAGCGAGCTGATCTCCAGTCCGCGTGTGATAACGGCAAACCAGCAGGAAGCCGATATCAAGCAAGGCCAGGAAATCGGTTATGTCACCTTTACCGGCGGTACGGCCGGTGGTGGTGCGGCGACCGCGACGGTGCAATTCAAGGAAGCGGTGCTGGAATTGAAGGTCACGCCGACCATTACCGCGGACAACCGCGTGTACCTCACGCTCGATGTGAAAAAGGATGCGATCAACTCCCTGGTGCCCAACCCCGGCGGCGGCTTCGTGCCGCAGCTGGACAAGCGCGAGATCACCACGTCGGTACTGGTGGACAACGGCCAGACCGTGGTGCTCGGCGGCGTCTACGAGTTCGACAAGTCGACCGACGTGACCAAGGTGCCCTTCCTGGGCGACGTGCCCGGCCTTGGTGCGCTGTTCCGCGATACCAAGAAAAACAATACCAAGGCGGAGTTGCTGATCTTTGTGACCCCGCGCATCCTCAATGAAAGCCTGAAATGACCGACGACAACAACAGCATTGGCAGCAACGACAGTTGCCGGAGAGATGAACAGATGAAATCGCGAGCCCGGAGATTCGACATGAAAGCCCTGTGCAACCTCTTCGTACTGATGCTCGCGAGCTTCGCCTTGGCGGGCTGTGGCGGCGGCGGCAATGGAAACAACTCTGCATTCGGCGGTGCGCCGGTGCTTACCGTGTCCGTCAGTGCCTCGCCGGCGTCGATAACCACAAATTCATTCACGACGCTCACGGTCACCGTAAAGAATCCGGATGGCTCACCAGCGGCCAATGGCGCGGAGGTGCAAGCGACTTTGAATCCGTCGACGATCGGCTCGCTCAGCGCGGGCTCCACGTCGGGTTCTGCGGTATCCGCGCCACTCAGCGGTGGAACGGCAAGCTTCGTATTCAATAGTTCCAACCAAACCGGTACCGCGCAAATCACGGCTTCGGTCACTGTGACTACCACAGGTTCGGTTACCGGCACGGTGAGTTATACGGGCTCGGTGAATGTAAACGTAACTCCTGGCAACAGTCAGGATCCGCGCCTCACGCTCTCGCCGACGGCGGTTTCGCTGCCGTTGAATCCGTATGCCGACTATGCGGAAACCTACCCATTTCCCAGCAACTACATCGGTTCGCCTTGGATATCGGAAGTCACTGTCACCTGGCGTCACTCCAATGGGCAGCTGGTTTCCGGGACGCTGAAAGTCAACGTGTCGATTGATCCCGTGTCGCTTGCAAGTTTTTCGACTCTGGACGATCCGACTACTCCGTGGACCGGGCAAACGAAAAACCCGCCGACAATTGACGGCAACGAATTCCTTACCCTGCTCGGCAGCGGCCCGGTCAATGTGACCGGCGGCAACGGCGCTATTTTCGTGCACGCGAACGATACCCCGGGAACTGCCGTGCTCAGCGTCGTGGCGATCGACCCGGATAGCGGGCAGACGATTACCTCGCAGTTGCCCATCACCATTGCCGGCGCTTCGTCGAACTTGCCGGCGTCGATCGTGGCGTCCAGCGATGGCGGGGCATACGTCTCCAGCTCGGGCGGCCCGCAGAGCGTGCAGGTGCGCGCGGTCGTCACCGATGGAAACAACGCGTTCGTGCCGGATCCGAGTGGATTCGACAATGTCGAGTTCACCATTGCAGGTCCAGCCGGCACCGATGTGACCTTGTCCGGCATCAATGCGGCCGGCCAGTCGATCAGCAAGGCCACGACCGTCGATACCGTCACCCATAACGGCATTGCCGCGATCACGGTCAACGCTGGCAGCATGCAAGGTCCGGTGCAGATCAAGGCCACGGCCGACCGCGGCGACGGCAATGTCGACAATGGCATCCAGGATGCGGTGAGTTCCACGGCGACCGTCGTGATATCCGATGGCAAGTTGTACAGCCTTACCATTAGTGCGCCCGATGCGAGCGAGGTCACGGCGTCGGGTACGTCGGATAGCGCAACCTCCAGCGACAGCGGAGCGACGTATGATCTCCCGGTGACAGTGTCGGGGGTGGATCGCTTGCAGAACCCGGCTCTGTCCGGCACCGTGATCGCATTCGGCGGTGTCGACAGTCCGCAATCCGCCAAGGCCGGCACGAGTCCGCAGAGCTGGTTCCTCAATTCCGGAAACACGGGTGACCCGCAGGAAGGTGGCACGCTGTTCACTGCAACCGGCGGCCATTTCACCACGGGCGGCGGAGGTGCGGGTCCGGGCGATACGCTACTGGTGTTCGGCAAGCAGGTTACAAGCCCGAACAACAACAACGATCTGGAAAGCGCGAGAATTGTCCAGAGCATCTCGACCGCGACGAGCTTGAACGTGACCGCGCCGTTCAACCGCAACGATACCGTTACCGGAGTCGTCGTAAATAGCGGGCCGGTGTTGCCTTACATCCTTGGTCGTGCCTCGCTCGGAAGCATCGAGTCGCCGGGGTACACGGGTTCGGACGGCACCAACAGCGGGCGCGCGACGACGACCTTGCATTACCCCGCTTCGGCGATCGGCAAGGCGATTGCGATTTGGGCGCAGGGTAATGGCACCGACAATGTTACCGGCGGATCAGATACGGTTGCGGACATCGCCACCTTGGTCTATCCGGGATCGGGGCCCGGTTCGCTGACGGCGAGTCCCGATCCGCTTTTGGGCGACGCCTCGGTGCCGGTGACGGTTTGCTATTCGGATGCGAATAACCAGCCGATTCCGAACTTCACGCTGAGCTTCCTGTTCTCGTTGACTGCCGGAGCAAGCGGCAGCGTGGATGGAATCTCGACCAGCGGCAATCTGGACAAAGTCACCGGCAGCAATGGCTGCGTGACGGTTACCGTACTGACTTCGGGTCTGCCGCCAACTTCCGGTTCGGGCGGTCCGACGCTGACATTCACGGCCGGTGCTGCGTCTAGCAGCGAAGGCACGCAGGCGCCAAGCGTGACCTTGAACTTCGTCGTGAATATCAGTGCCATGCAGATATCTCCGTGCAGCATCAAGGGCGACGCAACGCTGGGCGATTTCACCGGTACCGTGACCGCGACAGTGATCACCAGCGGTGGCAGCGGCGTATCCGGACAGACGATTTCCGCAGCGTGCACGGTTACCGCCGGCACAGTGACCATCGATCCTTCCTCTGGAACCACGGGTTCCAATGGCTCTGTGCCATTTACGGTGATGCTCAGCGGAGTCATTCCCCCCGCGGCTACGGGCAGCTGCCTGTTTACGGGCCCCGACAGCTTGCAAGCCAAGCTGGTCATTAACGGATCGTGCAGCAACGGCGGCTTCAGTCCACCCGCGCCGTAACCCAAGCGCGCATCGACAAGCAAGGGCCGCCCCGTGCGGCCCTTTCTTTTGCGCGAGTCCCTGTTAGCATTGCGCCAACAAAGGGATGGGCGTATGGCTGCCGACTACCGGATCGAACTGGCGCCGGGCGAAGTGTTGTTCCGCGAGGGCGACGAGCCGACGACGGCGTTCCTGGTGGAAGCGGGCAGCTTGCGGATAACTGCCCAGCGTGAAGGCGTGCCGATGCTGCTAGGGGACCTGTCCGCGGGTGCGTTGGTCGGCGAGATGGCTGTGCTGGACGACTCGCCGCGTAGCGCTACCGCGACCGCGCTTTCGCCTTGCGTACTCACGCCGATCGACCGCGTCCAGTTTGCCGAGCGTCTTGCGGCGGCGGATCCTGTGGTGCGCGCGCTTCTGCTCAGCCAATTGTCGCGTTATCGCAATGCGCTGGCGACTTTTACCGGCCGTCTGGAAGCGGCGGGCGCGGGCGAAACTGCCAATGCGGAATCCGAGCGTGCACTGGACAAGATTCGGCTCGAGAGCCAGTTGCGCAACGCGCTGGATCGGCACGAGCTGGAAATCCGGCTGCAACCGATCCAGGACATCGCCAGTGGACGCCTGGCAGGATACGAAGCGTTGACGCGCTGGACGCATCCGCAGCGCGGCGTGGTATCGCCGATGGATTTCATCGCCCTGGCCGAAGAAACCTCGCTGATCGTACCGGTTGGCGAATATGTGCTGCGCGAAATCTGTGCCGCGCTGCGCCGCATCGCCGACGAAGCGCCGCTGATAAAACCTTTTATTGCGTTCAATGTTTCCGGCCGCCAGGTGCAGGATGCGGAGTACGTCGCGCGCGTGCTTGCGCAATTGCGCGCGCATGCGGCCGATCCGGCCCGACTCAAGCTCGAAATTACCGAGAGTCTGGTACTCGATTACGCCCAGATCGACACCCTGATCGAGCGCGCGCACGCGGCCGGCATGCGCGTGGCGCTGGACGATTTCGGCACCGGTTATTCCAACCTTGGCCACCTGCACAAGCTCGCGTTCGACACTATCAAGATCGATCAGGGGTTCATTCGTCAGCTCGACGATCCGCGCTGTCTGGCCATTGTGCGCGCCGTGGTTGGCATGGCTGGCGCGCTTGGCTGCGACATCGTCGCGGAAGGCGTGGAGACGCCGGCGCAGTTGGCCCAGCTTAAGGTTCTGGGTTGCGAGTTCGCGCAGGGTTGGCTGGTCGGCAAACCGGTCAGCGTTGACGACGCGCTGGCAGCATTGACGACCTGAGCCGGAAACCTTCGCGCCGCCGCGTTGTCCCAGAACCGCCGGATCGCTGTCGCCGATATGCGCAGCAAGCGATGCGGCGACCCGCGAGCCGGACGCGCCGCGTCCGTGCCATCATTGCCAACCGCCACCGAAGACATCATGGACATGCCCGCAATAACTACCGGCGACGCCGCGCTGCAAGCCGCGTTTGCCCATCTGCGCAACGAGCTTTCCCGTTGCATCATCGGCCAGTCGGCGCTGGTGGATCGGCTGCTGATCGCCCTGCTCGCCGACGGCCACCTGCTGGTCGAAGGTGCGCCAGGTTTGGCCAAGACCACCGCAATCAAGGAATTGGCTGCACGCATCGAAGGCGATTTCCATCGTATCCAGTTCACCCCGGATCTGCTGCCTGCGGATCTGACTGGCACCGAGATCTATCGACCGCAACAGGCCAGTTTCGAATTCCAGCGCGGTCCGATTTTCCACAATCTGTTGCTTGCCGACGAGGTCAACCGCGCCCCGGCCAAGGTGCAATCAGCACTGCTCGAGGCGATGGGCGAACGTCAGGTCACGGTCGGGCGCACCACGTATCCGTTGCCCTCTTTGTTTCTGGTCATGGCCACGCAGAATCCGATCGAGCAGGAGGGTACTTATCCGTTGCCTGAAGCGCAGCTCGACCGCTTTCTGATGCATGTGCGCGTGGGCTATCCGGATGTGTCTGCGGAAAGCGCGATCCTGCAGCTCGCGCGCGCGCGCGCCAGTTCCGCCTTGCACACGCCCGCTGCGCCTGCGCGTTGCCTGGATCAGGCGCAGATTTTTTCTGCGCGCGAACAGGTGCTGGCGCTGCATCTGGCGCCGACGTTGGAGCAGTACATCGTGCAACTGGCGCTGGCCACGCGCACACCGAAAGCCTACGGTGAAGATCTGGCACGCTGGATCGCCTATGGCGCAAGTCCGCGCGGAACGATCGCCCTGGATCGCTGCGCGCGCGCGCATGCGTGGCTGCGCGGTCGCGATTTCGCCGCGCCCGAAGACGTGCATGCGATCGCGCACGACGTGCTGCGCCATCGCGTGCTGCTCTCCTACGAGGCCGAGGCCGAAGGGGTGACATCGGATCGCGTGATCGACGCACTGATCGCGCGTGTGCCGTTGCCATGAATGCGGGTGTTGCCGATGGCGTGCATGTCGCGCTGCCGGAATTGATCGCATTGCGGCTGGGCGCGAGACGCTTCGCACGACCGGCCGCACGCGTGGCCGGTAGCCACTCGGCCACGCGCGCTTCGCGCTTTCGCGGCCGCGGCGTGGATTACGCTGAATCGCGCATCTACCAGCCCGGCGACGATATCCGCCAAATGGACTGGCGTGTCACCGCGCGCAGCGGCAAGCCGCACACCAAACTGTTTCAGGAAGAACGCGAACAAAGCGTGCTGGTGATTGTCGACCACAATCCGTCGATGCGTTTCGGCACGCACGTGCGCTTCAAGTCAGTACAGGCGGCGCGCACAGCAGCATTGATTGCGTGGGCGGCGGTACTAGGCGGCGATCGTGTCGGCGCGCTGGGCTTCGGCGGCGGCATCGCGGCCGAAGTCAAACCCGGCGGCGGCGCGCGCGGCGCCTTGCGCGTGTTGCGAGCGCTGGCCGATTGGGACGCCGCGGCCGGCAATGCCCGCGAGTCGCTGGCGCAGGCCTTGCAGCGCGTACACCGGCTGGCGCGGCCGGGCAGTCGCGTGATCATGTTGACCGACGGATTTTCCGCCGATCCAGTTGCCGAAGGCCCGCTGTCGCTGCTGGCCGATCACTGCGATGTCGCGGCCATCGTGTTGAGCGACGCGCTGGAACTCGCCGCACCTCCACCCGGGCGTTATGCCCTGCGCGCGGAAAACGGCAACGTGCGGCTGGATTTCGCGCAGGCGCGCACACGCAACGACTGGCCGCTCTGGTTTGCGCAACGTCGCGCCGCATTGACACGAATGCTGCAGCGGCGGGCGCTGCGCTGGGCGATGCTGGATACGCGGGCGGAACCGGATGCCGTGCTGCTGCGCTTGCTTGGTCTGGATGCGCGCCCGCGCGGTGCAAAGGCGCGCAGCGCATGAACGCGACGTCCGGCCCGGTGTTGCGCGACATCCATCTGCCGCCGCCGCCCGGCTGGTGGCCACCAGCGCCGGGCTGGTGGATGCTCGCGGGTATTGCCGTCATCCTGATCGCGTTTGCGCTGCACCGATTGCGCAAACGTTTCCTCGTGCGCCGGCACCTGCGCGCGGTATTGCGTGAACTGGATCGTTGCATCGACGAGAACCGGCACGATCCGGCCGCACTGGCCGCCGCGTTGTCGCAGTTCCTGCGCCGACTCGCGCTCGGCGATGAGTCGGCCGCGGCAGCGTACGCCGGCGAACGCTGGCTTGCTTGGCTGGATGCACGCGCTGCGCAGCACGAATTTTCCGGCGGCGTGGGGCGCGTACTGATCGAGGCGCCGTTCCGCGCGCAACCCGAATACGATGTGGCCGCCTTGATCGCGCTAGTGCGGCGCTACACGCGCAGCGCGCTGGATGCGGGGGCCGCGCATGCTTGATTTTGCGTGGCCCTGGTTATTCGTGCTGCTGCCGCTGCCGTGGCTGGTCGCGCGCGTGTTGCCACGGGCGCAGCAGTCCGGCGGCGCAGCGTTGCGCCTGCCGTTCGCGTTGGATGGCTGGCAAACGGTGTCGGCTGCCGCGCCGGTTGCGCGCTGGCGCAAGTGGCTGGCGCTCGTATCGTGGGCACTGCTGGTTTGCGCTGCCATGCGACCGCAATGGCTCGGGCCGCCGCAGGATGTCGCACGCAGTGGACGCGATCTGCTGCTGGCGGTCGACGCTTCCGGCAGCATGAGCACGCCGGACATGCAAATCGGCGGTCGTGCGGTCAGCCGTTATGCGGCGGTCAAGGCGATTGCCGGCGACTTCATTCGCCGCCGCGTCGGCGACCGCATCGGTTTGATCGTGTTCGGCAGTCAGGCGTATCTACTCACGCCATTGACATTCGATCGCGACACCGTGCTCAAGCAGCTCGACGAATCGGCGGTCGGACTGCCCGGACGGCAAACGGCAATAGGCGACGCGGTGGGGCTTGCGGTCAAGCGCCTGCGCGAGCGCCCGCGCGACCGGCGCGTGCTGATTCTGCTCACCGACGGTGTCAATGATGCGGGTGAACTCGATCCGTACCAATCGATGGACCTGGCCGTAGCGGAGCACGTGAAGATCTACACCATCGGCATCGGTGCCGAGGCGATGGAAGTCGGCGGATTCTTCGGTTCGCAGATTGTCAATCCGTCGGCGGATATCGATACGCGCCTGCTCACGCAGATGGCGCAAAAAACCGGCGGCCGGTTCTACCGCGCTCACGACACCGCGGAGTTGGCCCACATCTACCGCGAGATCGACACGCTCGAACCGACTGCCGACAAGGGTCAACAATTCCGGCCGGTGGACGAATGGTTTTATTGGCCGCTGGGGCTCGTGTTGCTGTTCACGCTGGCTGCAGCCCTGCGCACGCTGCGCTTGCCGCGGCGTGTGCGCCTGCTGCTGCGTGTGGAGCCGGTGCGATGAGCGAGTTTTTCGGCAATTTCCACTTTTTGCGGCCATGGTGGTTGCTTGCGCTGGCTGCATTGCCATTGCTATGGCTGGGTTTGGCGCGCCGCAGCGACGATGCCGGCGCCTGGCGTGGCGCCGTGGATGCGCATCTGCTCACGCATCTGCTCGACACCGATGACGCGGCGTCGCCGTCGCGACGTCTGCCGCGTTGGTTGCTTGCGCTGGCGTGGCTGATCGCGTGCCTCGCGCTGGCCGGACCGGCTTGGCAACGCCTGCCACAACCGCTATACGAAGACCGTGCGGCGCGAGTGTTCGCGCTGGAGCTGGCTCCGAGCATGGCCGCACAGGATCTCAAACCCAGTCGCTACGAACGCGCGCGTTTCAAACTCGACGACATGCTTGCGCGCAGCGGCGGCATGCAGACCGCGTTGATTGGCTATTCCGCTGACGCCTTCGTGGTTGCCCCGCTCACCGACGATACGCACACGGTCAGCAATCTCGTCGATGCATTGGATCCGGGCGTCATGCCCGCGCCCGGCAACGACACCGGACGCGCGATCGATCTGGGCGTGAAGCTGATCCGGCAGGCTGGACTGCGTGGCGGACAGATCGTTCTGCTCGCCGACAGCGTGAGTGCCGATGGCATGGCCGCGGTGCGGCGCGCGCGCGCGGCCCGCGTCCGCGTGTCCGTGCTCGGCGTGGGCACCGATCAGGGCGTACCGGTGGCCTTGCTCCAGGGCGGATTCCTCAAGGACGCGTCCGGCAACATCGTTTTGCCGAAACTCGAAACATCCGCACTGGCCGCTCTCGCGCAGGCCGGTGGCGGGACTTATGCGGGAATCACGCCGGGTGCGTCCGACATCGATACCGTGCTTGACGCAACCGCGCCGCAGTTGCGTGCGCAAGCCAGCGCCGTGCAGGCGACCACCGCGCGTTTTCTCGATCGCGGACCCTGGTTGGTGTTGCTGCTATTGCCCTTGGCGGCGCTCGGATTCCGCCGCGGCTGGCTGATGCTGTTGCCGCTGGTTCTGCTCGCACACACCGCTCCAGCGCAAGCGTTTTCGTGGCGCGATTTGTGGCAAACACCCGACCAACAAGCGCGCGCGCAACTCGACGCGGGTCACGCCCGACAGGCACTGGCACTGGCGCGGGATCCCGCCTTGCGCGGCGCCGCTGCCTACCGTGCCGACGACTATGCTGCCGCAGCGCAGGATTTTTCCCTGCGTGACGATGCACAAGCGTTGTACAACCGCGGCAATGCGCTGGCGAAACAGCAAAAATACGAGGATGCCATCGCCGCCTACGACGCCGCGCTCAGACGCGATCCGAATCTGGCCGACGCCGCTGTGAACAAGAAAACGATCGAGGATTGGCTCAAGCAGAAGCAGCAACAGCGCAATCGGCAGCAGCAACAGAACCAGAATCAGCAGAAAGATTCGAAACAACGCGATTCTTCCGGCCAGTCCGGATCAAGTCAACAGGACGAGGCGAAGAATCAGCCGCAGGATGCGGCGAAATCAGCCGCACAGGACCATGAGCAGAATCACCAGCAACCGGGGCAACAGGAAAAGAACGCGGCGCCGCCCCAATCAGGCAAGCCGGACGATACCGCGCAACCGCCTTCCGCGCGTGCGCAGGCGCAGGCGCAAAAATCCGAGCACGAAGCGCAAAAAAAATTCAGTCTGGACATGAGCCACGCCCTGCAGCAACAAGGCGAAAAGCCTGAGCAACCAAAACCGGTGCGTCTGGGCGCGCGCACATCCGACGCGCCGCAGAACGAACGCGATCAGGCCGTCGAACAATGGCTGCAGCGCGTGCCGGACGATCCGGGCGGCCTGTTGCGGCGCAAGTTTCAGCTTGAATACCAGATGCGGCAGCAGGGTGGCAGTTCGCCGCAGGATGAAGGCGAATGAAGATCCGGTTCTGGAAAATTGCTGCATTGTGCGCATTTGCCTCGTTGTCGATTTGCGCTGGCGCACAGGCGGCCAGCGTACGCGCGTGGCTGGATCGCAATCACATGCAGCTTGGCGAAACGGTCACACTCAACGTGCAAGTAAGCGGCGATGTACGCGCGCAACAGCCGGATTTCGGCGCGCTGGAGCACGATTTCGCTCTGACCGGCACGCAAAGTTCCAGCTCGGTCAACATCCTCAATGGCCAGAGCAGTTCCAGCGTGCTGTGGGCTGTGGGTCTTTCGCCGAAGCACGCCGGCACCTTCACCATTCCTGCGCTCAGCGTCGACGGCCAGCAGACCCAGCCCCTGACCCTGACCGTAACGGAGGCCTCCGCGAATGCCACGCAACCGGGTGGCGACGTGTTCGTCGAGGCGCGCGCCGATCCGCTTTCTCCGTATGTGCAGCAGCAGGTGCTGCTCACGGTGAAGTTGTACTACGCGGTGAATCTTGTCGACGGCAATCTGGACGATCCACAGGCCAAGGGCGTGGTGGTGCGCAAGCTCGGTCCGGACAGCCGCTACCGCGCACAAATGGGTGGGCGCAACTACAACGTGGTCGAACGCCACTACGCGCTGACGCCGGAAAACAACGGCAGCGTCAGTCTGCCGCCGATCGTGTTCCGCGGCCATGCGCTGGATCCGAATGCAGGATTTTTTTAGCCAGGGCCGCGCACTTGGCGCGCAGTCGCAGCCGGTCACGCTCGACGTGCGTCCGCGCCCGGCGGCGTCCGGCACCGATCTGTGGCTGCCCGCACGGTCGATGAGTTTGACTGCCACCGGCATCGACGTGGCAACTGCCGCGCGCGTGGGCGAGCCGTTGACGCTGACCTTGCGTCTGGAGGCACAGGGTTTGGGATACGCACAGTTGCCGAAACTGGAATTGCCGAAGATTGATGGCGCGGATGTGTATCCGGACAAGCCGACGACGCAGGACAAGGACGGCGGCGAATGGCTGTATGGCGTGCGTGAGCGCAAATTCGCGATCGTCCCCGATCGGCCCGGACCGCTGAGCCTGCCGCCGATCAGCGTGGCGTGGTGGGATACCGCGCATGACACCGCCCAAACCGCACAGGTGCCTGCGCTCACCTTGAACGTGCAGCCTGCCGCCGCATCGGCTAGCCCATCAGCAGCTTCCGCAGCGGTCGCGCACGCGCCGCAAGTGGCGACACCCGCGAACACCGCTGCGCCATCGGCATCTGCGCCGGCAGTCGTCATCACGGCGCAGACGACCGAAGCGCGCATGTGGCGGTCGCTGGCTTTTGTCGCCCTGGCCTTGTGGGCGCTGACTTTGCTCGTGTGGATTGTCTGGCTGCTGGCGCAGCGCAGGAGCGCACCGAAACCTGTACCGGACCAAGCCGTTGCGGATTCGGCCCCGGCCAGGCGCACCTTTGCCGCTGCCTGCGCGCGTGAGGACATGCCTGCCGCCGCGCGCGCCTTGCTCGCCTGGGCCCGGCTGTTGCGGCCGCAGCTGCGCAATCTGGGCGAATTGGCGCAAATTGTGTCCGATCCTGCCCAGGCGTCAGCGCTTGGCGATCTCGAGCGTGCGCGATACGGGGGCCGGATACAGGCTGGTCTGAGCGCAAACCTTGCCCGCTGCTTCGCCAAGGGTCCCGCCTTGGCGAAAGCCGGTCAACCACGCCGCGCGCAGTCGCTGCTACCCGCGCTGTATCCATTCGATCGCTGAACGGCGTCCGCCAGCCGCCAGCCAGGGCGGCGACAATCCCTGACTTTTCGGCGGCATCCATCGGCGATGCTGGCATCAATATTGCTTTGGAATTACGGCGTATGTAAATTGCCTATCATAAAAATTATCTCAAAGCTATGGTAAAGTTTACAGTGACGGGGAAACCAGGGGCAGGGGATGCCTTATTGATTGTGGTCGTTCTGCGCTCGCGCCGGCTGTTGCGGCGCAGCAGGCGTTCTTGCGTCACGGCAACGGAGGAATGATGAATCCAAGACATGCACGGGCCAGTACGTACTGGCGCGCCATTATTGCTGCGGTGGGGATCGCTTCGGCGTCTGTAGTGCCCTCATCGGGCTCGGGTGCGCAGGCCGCCGGCGGTTTTGCAATCGGCTGGCATGCCACTGTTTCCAGTGGTGTGCTACGTGCGCGCAACAGCTGCTACCGGCTTTCCGGATCGACCGCGCAAGCGATCGTGACGCCCGGCATCATCATGGCAAGCACTTACACACTGTATTCGGGTTTCTGGGCTGCGGCTCCGATCGCGGGTCAGGACGAAATTTTCTTCAACGGCTTCGAGGATTGCAAATCATGAACCGCAAGCAACTTTGCGCGCTGATCGCGTTGGCGCTGGGGGCATCCGTCGCCAGCAATCCGGCGATAGCCGATCCGCAAACCTACGCATTCAGCTACCAGGGGCAACTGACCTCGAGTAGCGGTCTGGTCAACAACAACAATCAGACCTTCACGTTTACCCTCTACAACGTCGACAGCGGCGGATCGCCGATTTCCGGCCCGGGTATCACCAACCCGCTGGTCGTGAACAATGTCCTGGTTGCAGACGGCTTGTTCTCGGTCGATCTGAATTTCGGCTTGGTGTTCGACGGCTCGCAACAGTATTGGCTTGAAGTCGCCGTTGGCAGCGGCGCCGGCGCGCAGCCGCTGGCGCCGAGGCAGCCGGTGAACACAGTTCCAGTGGCGCAGTTTGCGTTCAATACACCGGCTGGCGCTGGTGGGGCCACCGGCCCGACCGGACCGACCGGTCCCACGGGAGCCACAGGCGCTACCGGTCTGACCGGCACGAACGGAACGGATGGCGCAACCGGTGCGACAGGTGCCACGGGTGCGGCCGGCACGAACGGTACGAACGGAACGAATGGTACGAACGGGGCAACCGGTGCGACGGGTGCGGATGGCGCCACAGGCGCGACGGGTGCAACCGGAGCGACAGGTGCCACGGGTGCGTCATTTGCAGGCCCGTGGAGCGGAAGCAACACGTACGGTATCGGCGGCATCGTCACGTACAACGGTTCCAGCTACATCAACACGACCGGCAACAACGATGGTGACCCGGTAGACGATCCGACGGACTGGGCGCCGCTGGCATCGGCGGGCGCGACCGGAGCAACGGGTGCGACAGGTGCCACGGGTGCGACTGGTGCAACCGGAACCAACGGCACGAATGGAACCAACGGTGCGACTGGGGCAACCGGTGCAACCGGAACCAACGGCACGAATGGAGCAACGGGTGCAACCGGACTTGCAGGTCCTACCGGTGCAACCGGAACCAATGGCACGAATGGAACCAACGGTGCGACTGGGGCAACCGGTGCAACCGGAACTGCCGGCACGAATGGAGCAACGGGTGCAACCGGACTTGCAGGTCCTACCGGTGCAACCGGAACCAACGGCACGAATGGAACCAACGGTGCGACTGGGGCAACGGGTGCAACCGGACTTGCAGGTCCTACCGGTGCAACCGGAACCGATGGCACGAATGGAACCAACGGTGCGACTGGGGCAACGGGTGCAACCGGACTTGCAGGACCTACCGGTGCAACCGGAACCAACGGCACGAATGGAACCAACGGTGCGACTGGGGCAACGGGTGCAACCGGACTTGCAGGTCCGACCGGTGCAACCGGAACCAATGGCACGAATGGAACCAACGGTGCGACTGGAGCAACGGGTGCAACCGGACTTGCAGGTCCTACTACCGGTGCAACCGGACTTGCAGGTCCTACCGGTGCAACCGGAACCAACGGCACGAATGGAGCAACGGGTGCGAACAGGTGCCACAGGTCCAACTGGCGCAACCGGAACCAACGGCACGAATGGAACCAACGGTGCGACCGGGGCAACGGGTGCAACCGGACTTGCAGGTGCTACCGGTGCAACCGGAACCAACGGCACCAATGGTACCAACGGTGCAACTGGCGCCACTGGTGCAACCGGTCCGTACCGGAGCAACAGGCCCAACGGGCTCGGTCAATGCGGTCGCGAACTCCAGCGGTGCTGTCGCTCCCGGTTTTTCAACGGCATGAGCGGAACATATGGTGCGAACGGCGCAACCGGACCCTCGCGCGACCTTGATGGTTCCCGCGTCCGGGAACGTTATCGTGATTGTGCACCGCCGGTATCACTCCTGATAGCTCCAACGCATTACATGAGCTTCAGCATGAGCGAGCGCCAACACGAGCTCCTGTACGGGCGGCACCAAGCGCCTGCGACGCACAAGCTCTGGTGCGAGCGGGATCGGACGTCTCGGTTCAGGACAGCGCAGTGTACTTTGTGACCGGACTGACACCAGGACAGCACAACGTTTACGGCTGTGTACAGGACGACTGCTACCGGCGGAGCGGAATCCGCACATGGATCAATAACAATCTGGTAGTGATTCTGTCACCGTAAGCTGGTAATTCAGTGCAACTAAAGGGAGGTCCTTCGGCGGCCTCCTTTTTTTTGCACCGATTAAAAATTCGTCCGCGACAAGCAGCTATTGAATCGGCGAAAATGTGCACGCGGCGCCGTCCGGCCCGCTCCCAAGCTGTGAGCATTTCATGCCAACCCGCAGAGAACTCGCCAACGCCATCCGCGCGCTGGCCATGGACGCTGTGCAGAAAGCCAATTCCGGCCATCCGGGCATGCCGATGGGCATGGCCGAAATCGCCGAAGTGCTGTGGAACGACTTCCTGCGCCACAACCCGGCCAACCCGAAGTGGGCCGACCGCGACCGCTTCGTGCTGTCCAACGGCCACGGCTCGATGCTGCTGTATGCGCTGCTGCATCTGACCGGCTACGACCTGCCGATGGAGGAACTGAAGCGCTTCCGCCAACTGCATTCGAAGACGCCGGGCCACCCGGAAGTACGGCTTACGCCGCGGCGTCGAGACGACCACCGGCCCGCTCGGCCAGGGCCTCGCCAACGCGGTCGGCATGGCGCTGGCCGAGAAGCTGCTCGCCGCCGAATTCAACCGGCCCGGCCATGACGATCGTCGACCATCACACCTACGTGTTCATGGGCGACGGCTGCCTGATGGAAGGCATCTCGCACGAAGCCTGCTCGCTCGCCGGCACGCTGGAAGCTGGGCAAGCTGATCGCGTTCTACGACGACAACGGCATCTCGATCGACGGCGAAGTCGCGCGGCTGGTTCACCGACGACACCGCCGAGCGCTTCGAGGCCTACGGCTGGCATGTGATCTGCGCGATGTCGACGGCCACGATGCCGAGGCGATCAAGGCCGCGCCGATCACGGCGGCCAAGTCGATCCGGACAAGCCCACGCTGATCTGCTGCAAGACCATCATCGGCAACGGCTCGCCGAACAAGCAGGGCACGCAAGACGCGCACGGCGCGGCGCTGGGCGAGGACGAAGTCGCCGCCACGCGCGCGCGCTCGGCTGGAAGTATCCGCCGTTCGAGATTCCCGCACGAGATCTACGCGGGCTGGGACGCGCGCAAGCCCGGCGCCGCGCGCGAAGCGGCGTGGAACAACATTTTCGCCGAGTATACAACGCAGCATTCCGGAGCAGGCCGCCGAATTCGCAGCGCCGCATGAACGGCGATCTGCCGGCGGATTTGGCGACATGCCGCGAATGCGTTCATCGCGCAGCTGCAAGCCGAAGGCCCGGACCGTCGCCACGCGCAAGGCCTCGCAGATGGCGATCGATGCGCTGGGCCCGGCTGCTGCCCGAATTGCTCGGCGGCTCGGCCGACCTGACCGGCTCGAACCTGACCAACTGGAAGGGCGCGCAAGGCATGTGAACGCGGCCGACGCGGCGGCCAACTACGTCACTACGGCGTGCGCGAATTCGGCATGGCCGCGATCATCAACGGCTTGGCGCTGCACGGCGGCTTCATTCCGTTCGGCGGCACGTTCCTGATGTTCTCCGACTACGCGCGCAATGCGCGTGCGCATGGCGGCGCTGATGAAGGCGCACGCGATTCATGTTACACGCACGACTCCATCGGTCTGGGCGAAGACGGCCCGACGCACCAGCCGGTCGAACATCTCGCGACCCTGCGTCTGATTCCGAACGAACATGGTCTGGCGTCCGTGCGATACGGTCGAAAGCGCGGTCGCCTGGAAGGCTGCGGTCGAGCGCCGCGAGGGCCCGATCGTGCCTGATCTTCTCGCGCCAGAATCTGCCGCATCAGTCGCGCACGACCGGCGCAAGATCGCGCAGCATCGAATGCGGCGGCTACGTGCTGGCCGATCCGGCCGGACGGAAAATTCGCCGTCGATCCTGATCGCGACCGGTTCCGAAGTCGAGCTGGCGATGGAGGCCATGCGCGCGCTGCAGAAGGACGGCATCGTTGCGCGCGTGGTGTCGATGCCGTGCGACCAACCTGTTCGACCGCCAGCCGCGGGCATATCGCGAAGGCGTGCTGCCGCCAAGTGTGCCGCAAGCGCGTCGCGGTCGAGGCCGGCGTCACCGATTTCTGGCGCAAGTACGTCGGCCTGGATGGCGCCGTCGTCGGCATCGACACGTTCGGCGCTTCCGCGCCGGCCGAAGCGCTGTTCAAGCATTTCGGCTTCACCGCTGAAGCTGTTGTTGCTGTTGCGACATCCATGATCTGAACTGGCGGAGAAAGCATCCCAGTCTGCGTGCTTGACTTTTCAATTTACATCTGTAATCTATAATGCAATTACAGACGTAATTGGAATGATTGTGCCGATCAGCGAAGCCGAAAGTGTGGTCATGGATGTGCTCTGGCGCGAACATCCGCTCAGCGCGGAAGAGGTCGTTACCGCGCTGGCAAGGACTACGGACTGGCAGGAGCCGACGGTCAAGACCTTGCTCAACCGTCTGTTGAAAAAGCGTGCGGTTGCCGCACAGCGCGATGGCCGACGCTATCTGTACCGCCCGTTGCTCAAGCGCGCCGATTATGTGCATGCGGCCAGCAAGGGACTGCTTGATCGCCTGTTCGATGGCCGCGTTGCGCCACTTGTCGCCCATTTTTCCGAACGCAACAAGCTGAGCAAAAAAGACATCGCCGAACTCAGGCGGCTGATCGAGGAGATTGACCGTGACGCATGAACTCATCACGATATTGATTCGTTGCAGCACCGTCACCGGCGTCGCCGTCCTGATTGCGCTGGCATTACGTCACCCGTTACGACGCTGGTTCGGTGCGCAGGCTGCGTATCAACTGTGGTTGCTGGTGCCGATCGCCACCGGCGCGGCCTTGCTGCCGGCTCCGTCACAACCGGTCGGTAGCGTGCTGGGAATGATGACGATGAGCACGCTCAGTGCGCCGGCAACGGCGATTTCTGCCGTGCCCGCGTTCGATCCGCAACTGTTGTTGCTGTGTGTCTGGCTGATCGGCGCGCTCGCGATGCTGGCTGGATTCGTTTTGCAGCAACAGCGCTATCTGCGCAATCTTGGACCCTTGTCCGGTATCGACGCGCGCACATTACGCGCAGAAAGCAACAGCGGATGTCCGGCACTGGTCGGAGCCCTGTGGCCGCGCGTCGTGTTGCCGAGCGATTTCGAGACACGCTACGCGCCGCGCGAGCGCGAGCTTGTGCTTGCGCACGAACGTGCGCACTTGCAGCGTGGCGATGCGCAAATCAATGCGCTGGTCGCCGCGCTGCGTTGTCTGCAATGGTTCAATCCACTTGTCCACTTTGCCGCGTCGCGCTTTCGCTTCGATCAGGAACTAGCTTGCGATGCGATCGTGATCTCACGTTTTCCGGAAGCGCGCCGGTGTTACGCCGACGCGATGTTGAAGACGCAATTGGCCGGTGAGACGCGGCAGGAGCTGCGTCTGCCAGCCGGTTGCTATTGGCCATCCAGCCACCCCTTGAAGGAGAGAATTGCAATGTTGAAACGACCTTTGCCCGGGCGCACGTGTGCTGCACTCGGTTTGAGCCTTGCCGTTGTGTTGATCGGCACCGGCAGTTATGTCGCTTGGGCAGCGCAACCAGCGGCAGCCACAAAGCCAGCGAATGCGCCAGCATCGTCGTCGGTGGATTTATCGCCGCCCGATGCCGGCAGTGCGCCACAAAACATGGGCGCGAGCTATCGCCGGCTTACACGCATCGCCTATCCCGCCGCGGCGCTTGCCGCAAAGCAGGATGGCGTGGTGTATATCAGTGTGCAGATTGCCGCCGATGGTCGCGTTACCGATACGCACGTCGACAGCGTGCATCCGATGGCTGCAAAAAATCTGGCCGATGCGGCGATGGCGGCGGTTAAAACCTGGACCTTCAATCCTGCGATTGCCGATGGCCGGTCGGTGGCGAGCAAGCAAGTCATCCCGGTTGCGTTTACGCTGGATCCAGAGGCCGCATTGCATCTGGAAGGCGGAACGCTCGATGCGATCCGTGTTTCGCCGCCGCAGGATGATGCATCCCTGGCCGTGGACGCGCCGGCGACCGAGAACGTGGAATTCCGCAAGATCCATCCGCCGAAATACCCCGCGTCCGCGATCAAGGCGCAGCAACAAGGCAAGGTCGTGCTCAAGGTGCACGTGGATGCGCGAGGCAATCCAGTCGAGGCGAAAGTTTACAAAACGGATCCATCCGAACTGTCGCCGGAATTCGGCGATGCGTCGATTGCTGCCGTGATGCAGTATCAGTTCAATCCGGCGACCAGGCACGGCAAGGCGGTCGATGGCTGGGTACTGGTGCCTTTCACCTTCAGTTTGACCGAGAAGTAGCAAACGCACTCCGCACTCCGGGCATGCTCCCGGGGCGTGGCGCCGAAATGGCTTGCGCTACAATACGCATACCCTTGCGTATTCGGAGCTGTCCCATGACGGTGAAAGTCGCGATCAACGGTTACGGTCGCATCGGCCGCAATATCCTGCGCGCGCTGTACGAAGCCAAGCGCACGCACGAGATTCGGGTCGTTGCGGTCAACGATCTGGGCGATGCGGAAACCAATGCGCACCTGACCCAATACGACACCGCGCATGGCAAGTTTCCGTATGAGGTTGGCGTTGATGGCGGCGATCTGATCGTGAAAGGCGACCGGGTCAAGGTTTTCGCCGAACGCGATCCGGCCAAACTGCCGTGGGGTTCGCTGGGCGTCGATGTCGTCTACGAATGCACCGGCCTGTTCACTTCCAAGGCCAAGGCCGGCGCGCATATCGCCGGCGGCGCGAAGAGAGTGATCATCTCCGCGCCCGGCGACAAGGACGTGGACGGTACCTTCGTCATGGGCGTCAATCATGAGCAGCTCAAGGCCGCGTACACAGTCATCTCCAATGCCTCGTGCACGACGAATTGCCTCGCCCCACTGGCCAAGGTGCTGCACGAGAAGATCGGCATCGTGCATGGCCTGATGACAACGATCCATGCCTACACGAACGATCAGGTGCTCACCGACGTCTACCACAAGGATTTGCGCCGCGCGCGTAGCGCGACCATGAGCCAGATTCCGACCAAGACCGGCGCGGCTGCCGCAGTCGGTCTGGTATTACCGGAATTGAATGGCCGTCTGGACGGCTTCTCGATGCGCATCCCGACGATTAACGTTTCGTGCGTGGACCTTTCTTTCGTGGCACAGCGCGCAACGACGAAAGACCAGATCGATGCCGCGATCAACGAGGCCGCGAACGGCAAGCTGAAGGGCGTGATGGCGGTCAACACCAAGCCATTGGTGTCGGTCGATTTCAACCACAACCCGGCATCGTGCACCTATGACGCGACGCAGACGCGCGTGATGGGCGGGACCCTGGTCAAGGTGCTGGGCTGGTACGACAACGAATGGGGCTTCTCCAACCGCATGCTCGACATGACCTTGGCGCTGGTCAACGCACGCTAAGCCCACCGCCGGGCGCGCGTTAGTGCCGGCCCGGCAGTCCTGCTTCGAATTGCATCCGGCCGCTTTGCGGTCGGCACGTGCACGCAGGTGTAATTTTCGCACTCACTCGCGGAATAAATTGGGTAGGCAGATGATTTCTGCCACGGGGTGAGTGCATGCAAGCGGATGTCCTCCACTTCCAGCGCTCACGCGACATGACGCAGAAATTCGGAGGATTCAAATGAGTACTCGAAAATTGGTAATCGCCCTCGCGATCTCCGCGAGCCTGCTGCAAGCGTGTCTGACGACGCAGGCACAGGCCTGTTCGGCGCCCAGTGTGAAAGGTGGGAAAGTCGCCGGCTGGGCATCGCAGCCATTGCCGAGCGCGGAAATCGCGGCGATGGCGGCGGGCGCTGCGCCTGCAGCCGGCGGGGCGGGCACGTTCTCGGCGAATTACCTGGGATACGCGCTCACTCCGCGGATCGTCGGCATGTGGAAATTCACCTTCACCGCGCAGGGCAACGGTGCGGCCGGTCCGCCCGATGGCACGCCCATCGATGCCGGATTCCAGTCCTGGCACGTTGACCAGACCGAACTGATGAACTCCGGTCGTCCGCCGGCAACCGGGAGTTTTTGTCAGGGCGTATGGGAACAGATCGACTGGCGTACCTTCAGCCTCAACCACTGGGCGCTGTCCTGGGATTTCGATCCGGTAACAGGAAAGCCGACCCTATTCGTCGGGCCGACGAACATCCAGGAAAGAGTGACCGTGGGTGCGTCGGGCGGTACGTTTGCGGGGAAGTTTTCGCTGACCCAATATGCGCCAGACGGAGTGACGGTGGAAGGTGGTGTCAAGGGCGTAATCAATGCGACGCGCGTGACCGTCAACTGAACCGGTGAATGCATGCGTTTGGTTTGGATGCGGCGTGCCCGCGAGGGTGCGCCGCGATCTTGTGCAATCGCACCGAGAATCAGTGCTCACTTTTGTTCGACTGCAAAGTCTCGATCAATGCGATCTGTAGGCGCGAATGAAGTTTCACCATAGTGCGCCGCAGCAGCACGAGGACCAGCGCACCCATCGCCAATACCGCCATCAGCAGTTCAGCTGGTGGAAGGATGCTGGAGGAAAGCGCGCCGACCAGTAACAGCATGGCCACGATCGATACCGCTGGCAGCAACTCGGCGACGACGCGGCGCGCCCGCTCGGTGTGGCGCCCGGCATGCACGCCCACTTCCGCGAGCAGCATGGCAAGTGCCTTGAGTTTTCGGTAGGCGGCGATCAAGAAAGGCAGCGACAAGATCAGCGCGGCGCCCCAGACCAGTGCGTTCGCAAATGCGCGATTGGGCAGGACGGCGGCGATCTCATGCGCGCGGGCGCGGGCGAGGTACGCCCCAGCGCCGAAAACCGCGGCAACCAGGCAGAAATTGACAAACGCCTGCAGCAGGATGCGCCGCACCATTGCCGCGATCGCGGCACGATCGCCGACGAAACGCAGGCTCTGCAGCCATTCCGTATACAAGCGCAGGATGCGTCGCAGCGAATACGGCAGCAATAGCCGCAAACGGCGCGACAGCGGATCGGAGGCGCGTATCAGATACGGCGTGAGCAGGGTTGTGATTGCCGAGACCGCGACCACGATGGGATAGAGAAAATCGCTGGTGACCTTCAGAGATGCGCCGAGCGCGGCGATGATGAACGAGAACTCGCCGATCTGGGCCAAACTCATGCCCACACGCATCGCGCTGCGACCGCTCTGGCCGGCCACGAACGCGCCGGCCCAGCGGGAAACGATCTTGACCACGACGACAACGGTGGTGATGGCCGCGATCGGAGCGGCGTAGTCGATCAGTGTGTGCGGGTTCAACTGCAGGCCAACGGCGACGAAGAAGATCGCGCTGAACATGTCGCGCAGCGGCGCGATCAGGCGTTCGATGCGGGCCAGGCAATGCGCCTCGGCGACGATCACGCCGATCACGAAGGCACCCAGCGCGACGCTGTAGCCGAGCCACGTCACCAGCAGGCAGAAACCGAACAGCAGGCCGAGCACGCCGACCAGCAGCATCTCGTCGCGGTGAAATCGGGCCACGAAATCGAGCAGGCGCGGCACCGCTAGAATCCCGATCACGAGCGAGGCAACCAGGAACACGGTCAGACCGCCGAGTGTCGCCAGCACCTCGCCGGCAAGCACGGTGCCGGATGCGGCGAGGCCGGACAGCAACGCAATCATGGCGATGGCGAGCACGTCTTCGACAATGAGTACGGCAAACACGACGTGCGCGAAAGGCTGCTTTTTCAGACCCAGCTCGTCGATCGCCTTGACCGTGATCGTGGTCGAGGAGATCGAAAGCATGGCGCCGAGGAACAGGCTGTCCATCGTGCGCCAGCCGAAGGCCAGACCCAGCTCGTAGCCCAGCCACAGCATGGTGACGATGCCGGTCAGGGCGGCGACCACGGCGGTGGCACCAACCCGGCGCAGATGACGCAGCGAGAATTCCAGGCCCAGCGCGAACAGCAGGAAGATCAGGCCGAGTTCGGCGACGGTCTGGATGCTGCGCTCGTCGCTGACCAACGCGTAGGGCAGCGTGTGCGGCCCGATCAGCACGCCGGCGGCGATGTAACCGAGCACCACGGGCTGGCGCAGCAGGTGGAACACGACCGTGACAATACCCGCTGCCAGCATGATGACGGCCAGATCCTGGATGAAGGCGAGCGTATGCATGGCGCAGCTTGCCGGGCGGGTGTGCGCCCATGGTGACGGAAGTGCCGCTTTCACGCAAGACGTACGCCTGCCGCGGAATTGACAGGATGGTTTCGACATGCTGTGATATAGACATCTAGACATATAGATATCTAAAATGAATCGGACGATGTCGCAGCAAAATGAACCAATAACCCATATTGCCGTGATTGGCGCCAGCGGCAGGGTCGGTCGCCAGCTATTGAGTCTTCTCGCAATGCGGGATTCGGCCCACCGCATGCATTTGCTCGCTGTTGCCAACTCGCGCGCCAGCCTGATCGCGCACGACGGGCTCGAACCGCAGCACGCGGCGCAGCGGCTGGAAGCAACCGAACCGAGTTCAGGCGTGGCGTTCGTACGGGCGTTGTTCGCATTGCCGCAGCCATTGACGATCGTCGATTGCACAGCCAGCGCGCAGATCGCGGCGCAGTATCCGCGCTGGCTCGCTGCCGGTATTGATATCGTCACGCCGAGCAAGCACGGGCCGTCGGCGGATCGCGCGCTGCTTGCCGCGATAGCTGCCGCGCAATGTGCATCCGGCGCCTGTCTGCGCGATTCAGCCACGGTCGGCGCGCAGTTGCCGCTGCTTGACACCTTGCGCGCACTGCATCAAGCCGGCGATCGCGTCGAGCGCTTTGAGGCCGTGCTGTCGGGCACGCTTTCGTTCGTGCTCGGCCGCACCAGACAGGGCGAAGCCTTTTCTGCTGCCGTGCGCGAAGCCGTGGATCTGGGCTATGCCGAACCCGATCCCGGCGCCGATCTGTCCGGCGAGGATGCCGCGCGCAAGCTCGTCATCCTGCTGCGCGCGCTTGGCCACGATATCGAATTGGGCGACGTAGAAACCGTTCCTCTGGCCGAATCCTTGGCGCCGCGCGAGCTGGCGGGGATCGATGAACAGTGGCGTGCGCGTGTTGCGATCGCGGCAGCACGCGACGAACGCTGGATTTACCGCGCGAGTTTCGACGGTGCACGCGCTCGCGTCGGGCCCGAGCGCGTGACCGCGACGCATCCGCTCGCGCGATTGGCGCCGTGCGAGAACGCACTGATCCTGCGCAGCGCGTATTACCACACCGCGCCGCTGACCATCGCTGGCCCCGGCGCGGGTGTGGAGCTCACCGCAGCAGCAGTATTCGCCGATCTGCTCGCGTCGGCGCGCATGCAGCCCATGCGCACGACGATTGAAGTCGCTGCGTAGCGAGTACCGTAACGCGCCAGTACAATGCGCGCTTTCGACGATGCCCCTGGAGCCGCGCATGGCCATAGTGCGTATGATCGATCTGGATCTTTCCGGCAAGCGCGTGTTGATCCGCGAGGATCTGAACGTGCCGCTGCACGATGGCCGCATCACCGCCACGCAGCGCCTCGACGCGGCCCTACCCACCATCAAGCACGCTCGCGATGCCGGCGCCAAGGTAATGATCCTGTCGCATCTTGGCCGGCCCAAGGAAGGGGTGTTCGAGGAATCCGAATCGCTCAAACCGGTTGCGCAATGGCTCGGCCAAGCGCTCGGCAAACCCGTGCGCCTGGTGCGCGATTACTTGAATGGCGTCGATGTGGCGCCGGGCGAAGTTGTGCTGCTGGAAAACTGCCGCATGAACGTGGGCGAAGGCGAGGATTCGCCGGGGCTGTCGGCCAAATACGCCGCGCTGTGCGACGTCTACGTGATGGACGCGTTCGGCACCGCGCACCGCGCGCAGGCGTCCACGCACGGCGCGATTCACGCCGCGAAAATCGCCTGCGGCGGGCCGCTCCTGATGGCCGAACTCGATGCACTGGGCAAGGCACTCGAACATCCGGCGCGGCCGCTGCTCGCCATCGTCGCCGGCTCGAAAGTCTCGACCAAGCTTGCCCTGCTCGATAGCCTGATCGCAAAAGTGGATCAGCTCATCGTCGGTGGCGGCATCGCCAATACTTTTCTCGCGGCGGCCGGATTCAACATCGGCAAATCGCTGGCCGAAACCGATCTAATCCCGACCGCGCGCAAGATCATGGCCGCGGCCACGGCGCGCGGTGCGCAGGTGCCGATTCCGGTTGATGTCGTCGTCGCACCGGAGTTCAAGGCCGATGCGCCGGCGACGGTGAAAAAAGTGGAACAAGTCACAACAGACGACATGATCCTCGATATCGGCCCGGACACCGCAGTGCACTATGCCGCGCTGATCGCCCAGTCCGGCACGGTGGTCTGGAATGGTCCGGTCGGCGTGTTCGAATTCGATGCGTTCGGCAAGGGCACAAAAGCCGTGGCCGACGCGATCGCGGCGTCGAAGGCGTTTTCCATCGCCGGCGGTGGCGACACGCTGGCGGCGGTGGAAAAATACGGCGTACAGAAAGAGATTTCCTATATTTCCACCGGTGGTGGCGCGTTTCTGGAATTTCTCGAAGGCCGCGAATTGCCGGCGGTGGCTGCGCTCAAGGCGCGTGGGCTGCCATAAGCAGCGAGCGGCTTGAAAATGCCGTTCGCCCTGAGCGTAGCGTAGCGGAGTCGAAGGGTTGCTCGCGCTGCCACGCTTCGACTTCGCCCGCTTCGTGGACTACGCTCAGCGCGAACGGAATCCTGCAGTTACCGTTCCAGCAATGCGCGCAATTTTTCTGGCTCAGCCAGCGACAACAGCAGCGATCGCTTTTCGGCATCGTTGCGCAAATAGCAAACCCGGGTCCGGTTCAGCAGCAGACATACGGCGGTCTCGCCGTTGCGCAGTCGAAACCAGCCGCCCGAGAAACCGGGCAGGACAGTGCCACCCAGTTTCAGCGCCGGTTTGAGTTCGCGGTGCTCGCCCAGATCGACCACGCGCACACCATGCGCACGCAGGTCGGACAAAGCCATACGCGAGGTACCAAGGCCGGTGCTTACGATCAAGCTGCCCTGATCCACGCGCACCCGCACCCGGAGCAATGACCACGCGACGACCAATAACAACAGGGCCAGAAAAAACGGCACAAGATAGATCAGGCCGGTGGGCAGGTGAATTCCGCGAACATGGCCAACTGTCAATGCAACGATTGATCCCGTAATCGGGATAGCCATGAGTGCTGCCATCCAAAGCATCGGCTTGCCCAGCGATCCGGCCAAGGCCAGAGTCTTTCCCGAATCGATATCGTTCACGCGTCGATCCTCCGATACCACGGCTGTGGTAGTTTAAGGCAACGCCATTGTTGGAATGCCGCATGGATTCGCAACTGCGCCGCACCAAGATCATCGCCACGCTCGGCCCGGCCACCGATGCGCCGGGCATGTTGCAAAAAATTCTGGCCGAGGGTGTCGATGTGGTGCGCCTGAATCTTTCGCATGGGGCAGCGGACGATCAGCGCCGGCGCGTGCGCGAAGTGCGCGCGGCGGCGGCGGCACTCGGGCGCGAAGTCGCCGTGCTCGCCGACCTGCAGGGCCCGAAGATCCGCATCGCCAAATTCGCGGCTGCGCCGGTGCTGCTCGAACCCGGTGCAGCGTTCGCGTTGGAATGCGATGCGAATGCCACGCCGGGTGATGCTGCGCGCGTGGGCGTGAGTTATCTGAATTTGTACAAAGATGTCAAAGTTGGCGATACCTTGCTGCTCGATGACGGTCTGATCGCGCTGGACGTCGAGGCCATCGAAGACACCACGATCCGCACCCGCGTGCAGATCGGCGGTGCGTTGTCCGACCGCAAGGGCATCAACCGCCTCGGCGGCGGCCTGTCGCTGGCCGCGCTCGCCGACAAGGATCGCGAGGACATCCGTCTTGCCGCCGAACTGGGCGCGGATTTTCTCGCCGTATCGTTCGCCAAATCGGCAGCCGACATGGACGAAAGCCGCAAGCTGTTGCGCGCGGCCGGCGGCAACGCGGCGCTGATCGCCAAGATCGAACGTGCTGAGGCGATCGTAGAATTGGCCGAGATCATCGATGCGTCCGACGCGGTGATGGTGGCGCGCGGCGATTTGGGCGTGGAGATCGGCGACGCCGAGCTGCCCGGCATCCAGAAAAAAATCATCCGCGAGGCGCTGGCGCGCAACAAAGCGGTGATCACGGCCACGCAAATGATGCAGTCGATGGTCGAATCGCCGATCCCCACGCGCGCCGAAGTGCTCGATGTCGCCAATGCGGTGCTCGACGGCACCGACGCAGTAATGCTGTCGCAGGAAACCGCTGCCGGCAAACACCCGGACAAGGCCGTCGCGGCGATGCGCCGCGTGTGCCTCGGCGCCGAGCGCCAGTTCGACGCAACCGAGCGCTACCAGACCGGAACGCGCAAGTTCGACCGTACCGATCAGGCCGTAGCGATGGCCGCGATGTTCCTGTCCGCGCAGGTCGATCCGCGCGCGATCGTGGCGCTGACCGAATCCGGGGCCACTGCGCAGTGGCTTTCGCGCTACCGGTCCGTCGTGCCGATCTACGCGCTGTCGCGGCGCGAGACAGCACGCCGGCGCATGTCGCTATATCGCGACGTGACCCCGGTGGAATTCGATCCGCATGGGGTCGATGCCGCGCACGCTATCAAGGCCGCGATCCAGCATTTGTATAATCTTTCACGCTTGGCCGAGGGTGACCGCGTCATACTCACCCACGGCGATCACACTGGTCAGCACGGCGGCACGAACACGCTCAAATTGCTGCGTGTCGGCGCCGGCGGGGTGGCCGAAGGCCTGGGGGATTTATAGGAGACCGCAATGAGAACGATAATTCTCGCTGCACTCGCGATCGCGGTAATTGCTGTCAACACTCTTGCCGCCGAACGCGTATACCTGATTGCGCCCGATCGTCTGGCGCATTATTGGCTGCTGCAATCGGCTTCGGCGACGCAAGCGAATGTGCCGTTTCGTGGCAAGAACCTGAACGCGCCGACCTGCGCGGCGGTTGCCTACACCGTCGGTAACGATGGTCGCACGCGCGACATCCAGCTCGAAAAGATCGTTCCGGATGGAGATCTGGCTAAAGTGGCGGTAGACGTGGTCGCGCGGATGCGATTTGTGGCTACGCCGCAGAATGCTGCCCGCTTGCCGGTGCGCACCTATGTGGTGATGCCGTTCAATTTGCCTGATGCAAATTCGCCGAACGGGGCCGAACGCGCGCGCCGCCAGCAGGCGCTGAACGCCTGCAAGCTGAGTGGCTACGGTGAGACGGAGAAACCCGTCGTGGTTCCAGTACGCTGAGGCATTTCTCTCGCACAGCCTGCCGACTCGCACTATAATCCGCGGCTCACGACGGCAATCGCAGGTTGCCGCGCATTCTCGCGGAGCCGAACATGAGCATCGAACAACTTGAATCCGTCGCCCAGGCGATGGTTGCGCCGGGCAAGGGCATCATCGCGATCGACGAATCGACCAACACGATCAAGAAGCGCTTCGACGCGGTCGGCGTGGAAAGCACCGAAGAGCATCGCCGCGCCTATCGCGAGATGCTGTTGACTACACCCGGTCTGGGCCAGCATATTTCGGGCGCGATCCTTTACGACGAAACGATTCGCCAGAAAACCGCTGCCGGAGTGGCGTTCACCAAGGTGATGCTGGATGCCGGCATCCTTCCCGGCATCAAGGTGGACAAGGGTCCGCAACCGCTGGCCGGATTCCCCGGCGAAGTCGTTACCGAAGGTCTGGATGGACTGCGCCAGCGCCTCGCCGAGTACGCCAGACTTGGCGCGAAATTCGCCAAATGGCGCGCCGTCATCACGATTAGCGAGGATGCGCCGAGCGGCACCTGCATCGAAGCCAACTGTCATGCGCTGGGTCGCTACGCAGCGCTGTGCCAGGAAGCGGGCATCGTGCCAATGGTGGAACCCGAAGTGCTGATGGACGGCAATCACGATCTGGACGAGTGCTACGAAGTCACCGAAGCGACGTTGCGCTCTCTGTTCGGCGCGCTGTACGAAAACAACGTGCTGCTGGAAGGCACGATCCTGAAGGCGAGCATGGTCGTGTCCGGCAAGACATGCCCGGATCAGGCCGACGTGGATGAAGTCGCCGAAGCCACGGTGCGTTGCCTGAAGGCTTCCGTGCCAGCGTCGATTCCGGGCATCGTGTTCCTGTCCGGCGGACAAAGCGATGAACAGGCCACGGCGCATCTGAATGCGATCAATCAGATCGGCCCGCATCCGTGGCCGCTGTCGTTTAGCTACGGTCGAGCCATGCAACAGGCCGCGCTCAAGCTGTGGGCCAAGGACATGGCCAGGAACTTCGCCGAGGCGCAGAAAACCGTGGCGCTGCGCGCAAAGGAAAACGGCCTGGCTGCGCTGGGGCAATGGCAGAAAGCCGCCTGAGGAACCACTGATTTACCTGGCGCGCTCGACGGTAAATCAGAGGTTCCCTGAGCCGAACTGATGGAATTGCACATCGGCGCTGTGGCGCCCGATGGCGTTTATGCAGCGGGAACCAGCCCGTCAAAGGATCGCGACCGCACCCCATGGATCGTGCGTGATCGCTACGCTGACGATGAACAGATACACCGCAAGTGCAGCGAAATAAAATCCGGCGCGCGTCGCGCGGCTGTGACCTCGGCGCAGGGCGAACACGCCGAGCACGATGTACACCGCGAGCAGTACCACTTTGACCGTCAACCACGCTTGCACGAAAGGGTACTGGTGCAGCATCCACGCGAGCGTCACGCCGGCGGCAAGCAGGGCGGTGTCGATCAGGTAGGATGAGCGCCGCAACAGCGGGTGATAGACCTGCTGCGATCCGGCCAGCATCATGAGCCCGCGCAGCGAGAACAGGCTGCCGGACAAGACCACACTCAGGATGTGGACGAAGCGGATCTGTGCAAAATACGCGAGCATCCGGCGAGTTTACCCCGGGCGACCGTCGATGCGCGGGGTGAGGTAGATCCACAGCGAGCGCAGCACCCAGGGCGCGAACGCGAGCACCCAACCGACCGCGGCAATCACCAGCCAGCGTGCGCTGTTCGGCGCAACTTCCGCCCAGATGCGCACCACCGCGACCAGCTGCAGCAGTGCGAACGTCAGCCACGGCACGGCGCCCATCTGCAAGGGTCGCCCGGAGTGGCCCTGGGTCACGCGTGTGACCATCGCCACCAGCATCGAACCGAAAAAGCCGACGGTGAGCGCGTGCACTGGGGCACGTCCGAGCACGAAATCGCCGGTCCAGCGCAAGATCAGGCTTTGCACGGCGAATAATGCGAACGCGATCGGCAGCCAGGCGAATGCGAGATACAAGGCGGCGAGTAATCCTGGCTGCAGGCATTTCCACGGCTGCCAGCTGAGCCAGTGATAGGCGAAAAATACGACCAGCGGGACGTCCGCCAGCCAAAGCAGATCGAAGCGGTGCGCGAATTCCAGGCCCAGGTGGGCGATCAGCAATGCCCACAGTACCGGCAGGCTCCAGAGCGGTTTGAACATGTGGTAGCTGGGCCCGACGACATTGCCGCTGAAAAACGGAATCATGCGGTGGCAGACGGTGAAGAACACCGGCAGCAGCAAGGTGAAGGTGCCGAGCTTGATTGCGACGAAGGCGAACGTCCACGGCGCGCCAAACACGAATGCAGTAAACGCCGCCAGCCCACAGGCGCCGGCCGACAGTGCCGCGAAGCACGACAACGCATGTCGATCACGTCCACCGAAACGCCACAGCACGCCGCCGAGCGCGCGCAGGCCGGCAAGCCAGCCGACCAACATCAGACCGAGACCACCGAGTAGCAACGGCCGGTAGCCGAGCAGGCCGACGTGGGCGAGCAGATAGCCGCCGAACACGCCTGCGAACACTGGTACATAGGCGCGCCGTGGCAGCGCGGGCTGGCCCATCCAGCGCGGAAACACCGTAAGCAGAAAGCCGAAGATGAACATCGCCAGCATGCCGTACTGGGTAAACACCGCGTGCGCCCAGCCCGCCGGAACCGGCGGCGCGGGAAATGCGTGGCCGACGTAGCCGGCACCGAGATAACACGCCCACCACAGCATGGTTACCAGCACCGCGCTGGCGCCGCCGAAGAACATCATCCGGTGTGGTGCTGTGGCGAACAAGCGCAACAACTCGGCCAGATTCGGAAAGCCCGCGGAGGCGGCCGCTGCCGGATCGTGCACGATCGCCACTGCCGGTGGCTGTCGTGTGGACTCGGGTCCGATGCGCGTATCCATGAATTTACCCCGCCTGATTGGCGCTGCGCTGGCTGCAATGACGCGCAGTATCCCGCGTTGCCCATTGCGCGGCCTTGACTTGGGTCACGGCACCGGTGCGGCGCTTGACGAAAGTCGATGTCAACGTCGCCTGTTTAGCCGCGCAAAATATGCTGCGCCAACTCCCTAAGACCTGGTTTATCGAGTAGTTCCACATCGCGGCCGTCGACGCGGATCAGTTTGCGGTCCTGGAAACGACGCAGCACGCGGCTTACGGTTTCCGCTGCCAGGCGCAGATAATTGGCGATGTCCGCACGCGGCATCACCAGGCGGAACGCGTTCGGCGCAAAGCCGCGCACGGCATAGCGGCCGGCCAGATCCAGCACGAACGCGGCAACCCGCTCGTCGGCGCTGTGATCGCCAAGCAGTTGGCTGGCTTTGCCGATGTCGGCGCTGAGCAGGTCGAACAAGCGGCGCTGCACATCCGGTATTTTCGTTGCCAGCGTGGCCAGCGCGGGAAACGAAAACCGGCATACATAGACCGTATCCAGCGCGATCGCATCGCAGGGATATTGCGCCGGATGGATCGCGTCCAGACCGATCATCTCGCCCGGCAGGTGAAAGCCAAGCACCTGTTCGCGTCCGGCAGCATCGATCAGGCGCGTTTTCACCATGCCGGCGCGCACCGCGAACAAGGCACCGAAGCGTTCGCGCGTGCGGAAGACATGATCGCCCGTGTGGTATGGCCCGACATGCTCGACCAGCATGTGCAATTCGTGCAGAGATGCCTTGTCCAGCCCAGCAGGCAGACACGCTGAGCCGAATGCGCAGGTGGAACAGAAATGCTGTTCGTTGCCGTCGTCGGCGATCGGATTGGGTGCAGGCAGGTGGCCGGCGTGAAGCACTTCGTTCATGCGTGCGTTCCGCCCGACGCGGACGCCGGGGTTACAAGGCTCGGGAATAACGTGTGGCCGGCGCCTGCGCGCTCGCCAGATATGTGTCGAAACACATCGCAATGATACGCAACAGGAAGCGCCCGCGCGAGCTTACCGTCAGCCGCCCGGGCCGCACCGCGATCAGCCCGTCGCGTTCAAGTGCGCGTAGGCGGGTCAGTTCCGCGCCGAAATACGCGGCGAAATCCAGTTCGTGCCGCGCCTCGAATGCGGCGATGTCGAGTGTGCCGTGGCACATCAGCCGGGAAATGATCTCGGCGCGCAGCTCGTCGTCCTCGCTCAATGTCAGTCCACGCGTCACCGGCAGTCGGCCGTTGTCCAGCGCCGCGTAATAGCCGGGCAGGTCGCGCGGGTTCTGACTGAAGCTGGCGCCGATGTGCGAGATCGCGCTCATGCCCAAACCGATCAGATCGCAGCCGGCATGCGTGGAATAACCCTGGAAATTACGCTGCAAAGTGCCGGCGTCCTGGGCGTGAGCCAGGTCGTCGTCGGCGCGTGCGAAATGATCCATGCCGATGTAGCGGTAGCCAGCGGCGGTGAGCTTGTCCACAGTCAGGCCGAGCAGACGCAAGCGTGTGGCCGCATCGGGCAGGTCCACAGCGGCAATCTGGCGCTGCGCCTTGAAGCGTTCGGGCAAATGCGCATACGCATAGGCAGCAACGCGATCGGGCGCCAGCGCGATCACCTCGTCGAGCGTGCGCGCAAAGCCCGCCAGCGTTTGCTTGGGCAGGCCGTAGATCAGATCCACGCTGGTCGAACGGAAGCCGGCAGTGCGCGCGGCGTCGAGCACAACGCGCGTCTGCGCCACGCTCTGAATGCGGTTGACCGCGGCCTGCACGTCGGGGTCGAAATCCTGGATACCGACCGACACACGATTGAAGCCCAACGGCGCCAGACCGCGCACATAGTCGGCATCGCAAAAACGTGGATCCAGCTCGATGCCGAATTCGCGCTCGCCGTCGCGGCTGAAGGAAAAATGCTGGGCCAGCGTCTCGAGCAATTCGGCCATCTGCTCCGGCTCAAGGAAATTCGGCGTGCCGCCACCGAAATGCAGTTGCAGCACACTGCGGTCGCGGTCGATTAGCGGTGCGACCAGTTCGATTTCCCGATGCAGGCGCTGCAGAAAAATCGGCGTACGCGATTTGTCGCGGGTGATGATGCGTGTGCAGCCGCAATAAAAGCACGGGCTGAGGCAGAACGGCATGTGCACATACAGCGACAGCGCGCGCGGGATCGGATCCTCGTTCGAGGACTGCGCCGCCGTGCGCAGTTGCGCTTCGCCGAAGCCGGCGTGGAATTGCGGTGCGGCCGGGTACGAGGTGTAGCGCGGCCCGGCGATATCGTAGCGGGCGATCAGGTCGGCATCGAAAAGCGCATCGGCGAACATGCGGCGATAATGCGTGCGTTGCACGCCGTGCGCCTTGATCAGGATCAAGTTTCGGCGTTAAGTGTGCGCCGATACGCCGCCGCGGACGCCGCGCCGAAGCAGCAGAAAATCACGTGCTCCGGGACGCCGTGCGCGGCTTGCCAGGCGCGCACTTCACGCACCGCGATGGCCGTGGCGCGATCCAGCGGATAACCGAACACGCCGCAGCTGATCGCGGGGAACGCGAGGCTGCGAACCTTGCTTTCCTGTGCCAGGCGCAGCGATTGGCGATAACAGCTTGCCAGCAGCTGCGGTTCGCCAGCTTCGCCGTTTTGCCACACAGGTCCCACGGTGTGGATCACGAATTTCGCCGGCAAGTCGAAGCCCGGAGTAATTCGCGCCTGTCCGGTAGGGCAGCGCATGCCGGGCCGGACTTGCGGCAAGGCGCGGCAGGCCGCGAGCAGGCGCGGGCCGGCGCCGCGGTGGATGGCGCCGTCGACGCCACCTCCGCCCAGCAATGTCTCGTTGGCGGCATTGACGATTGCATCCACGCGCAACTCGGTGATGCTGGCTTCGATGATTTCGATGGCACGCTGCAGCATGGCTGTATCCGGATTCTGGAGTAGTTGAAAAATACCTGTCTAGGACATAATATACACAGCTATCATGGCAACGCCAGACAGAACCACGTTCGGATTTCTCGTCACTGACGTCACCCGGCTGATGCGCAAGCATTTCGACCGGCGCGCGGTGCGTTTCAATCTTACCCGGGCGCAATGGCGTGCGCTCAAGCGCCTGTCGCATGGTGAGGGCATGCGCCAGAACGAGTTGGCCGAGCAACTCGAGCTGGAGCCGATCGCCATTGGCCGGGTCATCGATCGGCTGCAGAAGGCCGGCTTCGTCGAACGCCGGGCCGATCCGGCCGATCGACGCGCCTGGCGACTGTTCCTGACCGCGCGTGCGCATGAAGTAGTCGACGATATGGAGCAGATTTCCAGCGAATTGTTCCGGCAGGCGCAACACGGCATAACCGCTGCGCAGATGAAAAGCATGATCGACATGCTCGGCCGCATGAAAGACAACCTCAACGCGCTCGACAGCGCGAACCCATAACGGAGAATCGGTCATGACCGACAAGCAATACGGCGCCCCCGAGGTCGCCGAGCCCGAAGCCAGACCGGTTCGCAAGAAACGCAAGCTGGCGTTGTGGATTCTCGGGCCGGCGATCGTGTTGATCATCGGCGGCTGGCTCTACATCACCTCGGGACGTTACATATCCACCGACAACGCCTACATCGGCGCAGACCAGGTCACCATCGCGCCGCAGGTTGGTGGTCGCGTAGTCGAGGTCGATGTGCGCGAAAATCAGGCTGTACACAAGGGCGATGTGCTGTTTCGCATCGACCCGGAACCGATGCAATTGACGATCGATCAGCTCGACGCGCAAATGGATGCAATCGGTGATCTTCTGACGTCTTCCAAGGATAGTTATCATGCCGCACTGGCCGATCTGAAATCCTCGGATGCGACCTTGCATTACGATCAGGCCCAACTTGAGCGCATGCGCCTATTGCGTGCCAAGGGTCTGGTCGCGCAAAAGCTGCTCGACGATGCCGCCAACGATGTTGCCACCGCGCGTGGCAAACGCGACAGCGACGCGGCCACTGCAGCCAAGAACAAGAACCTGCTCGGCGGCGACGCGCAAGCGCCGGTGCAGGACCTGGCCGGCTACAAAATGATCAAGGCACAATTGGACAAGGCCAAACTCGATCTGGATCACGCCACCGTGCGTGCGCCGGCCGATGGCGTGATCGGCAAGACCAATCTGCGTCCCGGCGACTTTCTGCAGGTAGGCCAGGCGGCGATGCCGTTGGTCTCCACCCATGTCTGGGTGGATGCGAATTACAAGGAGACCGAACTGACCCATGTCAGCGTCGGCCAGCCGGTCCGAGTGGAAGTCGATACCTACCCCGATCATGCCTGGACAGGCCATGTCGCCTCGATCAGCCCGGCCTCCGGCGCGCAGTTTTCCGTGTTGCCGGCGCAGAACGCCACCGGCAACTGGGTCAAGATCGTGCAGCGCATTCCGGTCCGCATCGCCATCGACGATCAGGATCAAGGCCCGACCTTGCGTGCCGGCATGAGCGTGAACGCGGAAATCGATACCGGCAAACAGAATTCGCTGCTCGGTCGCATTGAGGGCGCACGTGCCGCGCCGCGCACACGCGTGGCGTTGACGGCGCCGTACTGATATGAACCCCCTCAGCCCTGCCAGCAAAAACCCCTCTCCCCCGAGCGTGCGCGGGGGAGAGACAGACCTGCGATGAGTCGCGCTGTTGCCAGCCATCGTGAGGTGGAAAACCTGCCGCTGCTGGTCTTTTCGATCATGCTGGCGACCTTGATGCAGGTGATCGACACGACCATCGCCAATGTTGCCCTGCCGCACATGCAGGGTTCGTTGTCCGCGACCCAGGACCAGATCGCCTGGGTGTTGACCTCGTACATCGTGGCGGCGGCCATCGCCACGCCGGCGACCGGCTGGCTGGCGGCGCGACTCGGGCGCAAACATTTGCTGGTGATCGCCATTTCCGGTTTTACCGGCGCCTCGATTCTTTGCGCCATGGCCACCGGCATCGGCGAGATGGTGGCGTTTCGCGTGTTGCAGGGTTTGTTCGGCGCTGCGCTGGTACCGATTTCGCAATCCTCGCTGCTGGATTCGTTTCCGCGCGAAAAACACGGCTCGGCGATGGCGCTGTGGGGCATGGGCATCATGGTCGGACCGATTCTCGGACCGCCGCTGGGCGGTTGGCTGACCGAAAATTATTCCTGGCATTGGGTATTTTTGATTAATGTGCCGGTTGGTGCGCTGGCGCTGTTCGGCGTGCTCGCCAGCGTGCCGCCGGACGAACCGCACGAGAGCCGCTTCGACTGGCGAGGCTTTGCGTTTCTCTCGCTCGGCATCGCTGCGCTGCAGCTGATGCTGGATCGCGGCAACGAAAAAGATTGGTTCGGCGCGGTGGAAATCCAGATCGAATTGGCGCTGGCGTTTCTTGGTTTTTATCTGTACTGGGTGCACTGGTACACGCGCGAACATGCGTTCGTGAATCTTGGGCTGCTGCGCGATCGCAATTTCGGCGTAGCAACGCTTTTCATTTTCGTCGTCGGCGTGGTGCTGTACGCGACCATGGCCTTGCTGCCGCCGTATCTGCAAACCCTGATGAATTATCCGGTCATCACCACCGGCCTGCTGCTGGCGCCGCGCGGCATTGGCACGTTGGTAGCGATGATGGTCGTAGGGCGCTTGATGGCACGGCGCGTCGATCCGCGTTTGCTGGTCGGGATCGGCATCGTACTTACCGCATATTCCCTTTGGATGATGACCGGATTCTCCGCCGATGTGCCGATGTGGCCGATCATCAATGCCGGCATCATGCAAGGCATCGGTCTGGGATTGGTGTTCGTGCCGGTATCCACCGTCGCCTACACGACCTTGCCGATGGCCGCACGCACCGAAGCTGCAGGCATCTATTCGCTGGTACGCAATATCGGTTCGAGCGTGGGCATTTCGATCGTGTTCGCCTTGGTTGCACGCTATACCCAGATCAATCATGCCGAGCTGGCTTCGCGCTTGACGCCATTTGGTGCCCAGGCCTTGCCGGCCAGTGTGCATACTGTCCTCGGTATGGCCGCGCTCGATGCCGAAGTCACCCGCCAGGCGGCAGCCATCGCCTACATCAACGACTTCTGGCTGATGACCTGGATGACCCTGGCGACGCTGCCGCTGCTATTGTTGTTCCGCGTGCCACGGTACGCGCCCGCCCCTGCAGGTGCACAAGCGCTGGTTTCCGAACACTGATGCACGATAAATCCCCGCCTGTTCCGCCAGCACCGAATACGCCGAGCTCGCGTGCGCCGCGTCGCAATCAAGACGAAATGCGCGTGTATGGATTCAACGCCTGTCTGGCGCTGTTCGCGCGCCGTCCGCACGACTTGCGTAAAGTATACTTGTTGCAATCGCGTATTCCCGATCTGCAAGCCGTGCTGGCGTGGTGCGTGCAGCGCCGGCTCGGCTATCGCGTGGTCGAGAATCCGGATTTGGACAAGCTCACCGCCAGTGCGCACCACGAAGGGGTTTGTTTTGAGGCACGGCGCCCACCGCCGCAAACTCTGTCCGCGTTGCTGCAACGGCTGCCGAAGCCGCCGCAGCCGGCTTTGCTGGTGTGGCTGGATGGCGTGGGCAATCCGCACAATTTCGGCGCGGTGCTGCGCAGTGCAGCGAATTTCGGTGTGTGCGGCTTGATCCTGCCGGAGGATTCAGCGCTGGCCTTGTCCGGCGCTGCATACCGCGTCGCCGAAGGCGGCGCCGAGGCCGTGCCGATCGCGCAAATCCGCAGCGGCGAGGATGTGCTCGGCGCGCTGCACAATGCGGAATTCGCTGTGGCCGCGTGCGTGCCGCGCGAAGGCGAAGCGCTGTACGCGGCGCAGCTGCCACAACGGCTGGTATTCGTGCTCGGCGCCGAGGGAGGCGGCATACGTCAGACACTCATCGACCGCGCGGGAATGCATCTGACCATCCCCGGCACCGGCGCGGTGGAAAGTCTCAACGTGGCCGCGAGCGCAGCAGTGCTGTTTGGCGAATATTGGCGCCAGCGCCAATCCGCGCGATCGCAAAGGCATCCACGCCACTGAAACCCGGGGTTGCAGCCCCGATTCGGCGTAGTATACGAGTTTACTTTTGTGCCTTGAGCAGATCGCGGATTTCGGTCAGCAGCACGACATCGGCTGCCGGCGCGGCGGGCACCGCTTCCTGTTTCTTCATCATCCTGTTCATTATCTTGATGACCAAAAAGATCGCGAATGCGACGATGATGAAACTGATGACGGTATTGAAGAAACTGCCCCACAAGATCGCGACTTCACCTTTGCCATTGGTGCCGGCGGCCTTGATCACGGTTTTGATTTCGGAAAAATCGATACCGCCGATAAGCAAACCGATGGGCGGCATGATGATACCTGCCACCAGCGACGAGACGATCTTGCCGAACGCTGCGCCGATCACGATACCTGTGGCCATGTCGACCACGTTGCCCTTCATCGCGAATGTCTTGAACTCGCTTAGAAAACTCATGTATCGATCTCCTTGAAAGTGATATGGGCCGCACCGTTGTTCCCCGATGCGACTCAGCGACTGTAGCGCAAAAAAGCGGTGATCAGGCGATGTGTCCGCGCAGCTCGGCAATGCCTTCCAGCCGTGCGCGGAAATGGTCGCCGCGCGCGAGTGCGCCGACACCCGCCGGCGTGCCGGTGAAGATCAAGTCCCCAGCCGCCAGCGTCCATAGCCGCGATAGCCGCGCCAGGATTTCCGCTACGCCAAAGACCATCTGCGCTATATCGGTCTGCTGGCGGGTGAATCCATTGACATCGAGCGTGAGCGCCGCACTTCGCGGATGGCCGATTTCAGCGGCCGCCCGCAGCGCCGACAATGGTGCGGAATGGTCGAACGCCTTGGCCGCGTCCCACGGCAGACCCTTGGCTTTGGCCGCTGCCTGCAGGTCGCGGCGGGTCAGATCCAGTCCGACGGCGTAGCCGAACACATGCGTGAGCGCATCGGCTTCGGCGATATCCGCGCCGCCCGAATGCAGCGCGACGACCATCTCCACCTCGTGATGCAGTTCGTGGGTTGCGGGCGGATAGGGAATGGTTGCGCCGTCGGCGACCACGGCATCGGCGGGCTTGCAGAAAAACACCGGGTTGCCGCGATCCACCGATGCGCCCATCTCCGCCGCGTGATCGGCGTAATTGCGGCCAATGCAATAGATGCGATGCACGGCAAACCGCGCGTCGCTGTCGGCGATCGCCGCGCTGGCGGAAGCGGGTGCGGGAAAAATGTAACGCATGCCACTCAACCGGGCCTGGGCAGAAAGGAAATGTCTACTTCGTAGCGCTTCGGATTATCCATGTTCACGAGCACGTCGAGCGTATCGCGCTTGACGAACTGGGCCGGATCGAACCAGATACGGGCACTGTGGAAAATGTATACATTTTGTGTGACCAGGTGTTGCCACTGGCACTTGAGCCGGTACGAATCGCGGCCGTTGACCTGCAAGTTGCCGGATTCCACACCTTCGTATTTGGCCTGTACATGCAGCCCGTTCGTCGCCAGCCCCGGTCGCACCAGTGATGTGCACGACGCGTCCGCCGGACTCGAACTGCACGCTCGGCGCGTAGGTTCCGCCCTTGGAACCGCTGCGGTAAATCAGATCGGTGGCAGTGCCGTCCGCGCGCGCCGCGTGCGTGGCGAAGTTTGCATGCTTGCGCCAGAGTGTGCCGCCGCCGGCCAGCAGGGCCAGGCCAATGGCAAGAAAAAGTATACTGAACCAGCGCATCGTTGTTTTCCCCGGTTGAATCGGGCGACAGCATGCGGTTTTTTCGCCGGTTGCGCAAACAACGGCCCGCCTGACACTTGTCACCCGCGGATCGTGACCACCGGCCCTGTCGCCGCGTGTCGCCGGCTGCGAGTCTATGGCACACTTGCACGCTCGCTCGTTATGGCATCGGCCCAATGGACCAATCCGATCTGTTGAAGGAACTGCGTATCGACAGCCGTCACCGCGACGACGCCGGCGGCGCCTCGCGCTGGCCGTGGATCGCCGGGGCTGTCGTGCTGGCGATCGTCATGGTCGGCGGTGCGGCCTGGTATTTCTTTGGCGGCAAGACGTTCGACGTGCAGGCGGCGACAGCCACCGCGCCAGCAGCTGGCGGCGGCGATACCGCCGTCTTGCAGGCGACCGGCTACGTTACCGCGCGGCGCGAGGCAACCGTGTCGGCGCAGATCACCGGCACGTTGACCGAAGTGCTGATCGAGGAAGGCGAACACGTCGACAAGGACCAAGTGCTCGCGCAACTGGACGACACCGCGCAAAAAGCGGCGCTCGCGCAGGCGCAGGCGCAGCAGCAGGCGGCGCAGGCCACATTGGCGCAATTTGCGGCGCAACTGGCGCAGGCACAACGCGACCTGAAACGCGCACAGGATCTGGTCGGCCGGCATCTGGTGTCGCAGCAATCGCTGGAAGACGCGCAGACGCAAGTGACCACGTCAATTTCCCAAGTTAATGCGCAGCGCAAGCAGATCGAACTGGCGCAGGCTGGCGTGAAGGCAGCGCAGGTGCAACTCGATTACTGTACGGTACGCGCACCATTCGCCGGCGTGATCATCGCCAAGGACGCGCAGGTCGGCGAAATCGTGTCGCCGTTCTCCGCCGGCGGCGGTTTCACCCGCACCGGCGTCGGCACCATTGTCGACATGGATTCGCTGGAAGTCGACGTCGACGTCAACGAGGCCTACATCAACCGCGTGCAGCCGAGACAACCGGCGCAGGCGGTGCTCGATGCGTATCCGGACTGGACGATTCCGGCACACGTGATCGCGATGATTCCGACCGCGGACGAGAGCAAGGCCACGGTCAAGGTACGTATTGCGCTGGAGCAGAAGGATCCGCGCATCTTGCCGGACATGGGTGCGCGCGTGTCGTTTCTGGAAGAGGCGAAGAAGAACACGGCCGCCGTACCGCTCAAAGGCGTGCTCGTGCCGTCTTCGAGTGTCGTGCAACGCGACGGCAAGTCGGTGGTGTTCGCGCTCGATGGCGAGCGCGCGCGTGCGCGCACGGTGACGCCGGGCCAGACCTATTCGGATTTGCGTCTGGTTGAAGGTATCGCCGTGGGCACGCAGGTGGTGAAGCAGCCGCCGGCGGAAATGAACGATGGCGCAAAAGTGACGGTCGGCGCAGGCAAATAGAATAGCTCAGGACTTTTACGAGGATCTGGCAATGGGCAATCTGGTCGAAATCCGCAACGTCAGCAAGGTCTACGAACGCGGCAAGCAGAAGGTCGAGGTGCTGCATCACGTCGATCTGGACATCGCCCAGGGCGATTTCCTGGCGCTGATGGGGCCGTCGGGTTCCGGCAAGACGACCTTGCTCAATCTCATCGGCGGCCTGGATTCGCCCAGCGACGGCAGCATCGCGCGTCGGCGGCGCAGCGCATCGACAAGCTCGGTCAGGGCGCGCTGGCGAAATGGCGCGCGGCGAATGTCGGCTTCGTGTTCCAGTTCTACAATCTGCTGCCGATGCTGTCGGCGCAGAAGAATGTCGAACTGCCGCTGCTTGCTGACCAAGCTATCGGCCTCGCAGCGCAAGAAGAACGCGCGCGTCGCCTTGCAACTGGTCGGCCTCGCCGACCGCGCCACGCACAAGCCGACCGAGCTTTCCGGCGGCCAGCAGCAGCGCGTGGCGATCGCGCGCGCGATCGTGTCCGATCCCACTCTGCTGGTCTGCGACGAGCCGACCGGCGATCTCGACCGCCAGTCCGCCGAAGAAGTGCTCGGCCTGCTGCAGACGCTCAACCGCGAGCACGGCAAGACCATCGTCATGGTCACGCACGATCCCAAGGCTGCCGAATACGCGACGCATATCCTGCACCTGGACAAGGGCACGCTCGTCGAACAGGCCGCGCATGCGTAAGGGAGTTTCGCCATGAAATATTTCCAATTGGTCTGGGCCGCACTATTTCGGCGCAAGACGCGAACCTTCTTCACCATCGCCTCGGTGTTGGCGGCGTTCCTGCTGTTCGGTCTGCTCAATGCGGTGCGTGTGGCGTTCACCAGCGGCAGCAACAGTCTCGCCGGCAATGAACGTCTGGTCGTCGCCTCACGTTTTTCCATCATGACCGGGTTGCCGGAAAGCCTGAAAGCGCGCATCGCGGCGATTCCCGGGGTGGAATCGGTGGGCCATGAAAACTGGTTCGGCGGTGTGTATCAGGATCCGAAAAACTTCGTCTTCAGTTTTGCCGTGGACGACGATTATCTGGGCACGAATCCGGACATCCTGCTGACGCCGGAACAGCGCGAGGCGTTCTCGGATACCCGCGACGGCGCGCTGGTGGGTGCCGCCGTGGCTGCGCAATATCACTGGAAAGTGGGCGACAAGATTCCGCTACAGTCGCAGATCTTCCCGCAGAAGAACGGCGACAAGACCTGGCCATTCACCATCGTCGGTATCTACAAGATCAGCAAGGATGCGCCGAATGGCCTCGATCGCATGTTCTTCCTGCATTGGAAGTACTTCGACGAGGCCAACCTGTACAGCCAGCACGAGGTGGGCTGGTACGTGGTCAAGCTCAACAGCCCGCAGAACGCCGATGCGGTGGCGCACACGATCGACGGGCTCTCGGCCAATTCCGATCACGAGACCAAGACCCAGACCGCGAATGCTTTCAACGCATCCTTCGCCAAGCAGATCGGTGATATCGGCCTGATCGTCGAGGCGATCATGGCAGCGGTGTTCTTCACCCTCATACTGTTGACCGGCAATACGATGGCGCAGGCGGTGCGCGAGCGCATCCCGGAGCTGGCCGTGCTCAAGACGATCGGTTTCACCAACCGCAGCGTGCTCGGCCTGGTATTGGCCGAGGCGGTTCTGCTGCTCGTGATCGGCGGCGTGATCGGCATGGCGATCGCGAGCGTGCTCGCCCCGATTCTCGCCAAGGGCAGCGGCGGCTTGATCCAATTGCCACCGATCAGTGCCGCCAATTGGAGTGAAAGTATCGCGCTCATGATCGTGATTGGCTTCGCCGTTGGCGTGCTGCCCGCCTTGCGCGGCATGCGCCTGAACATCGTCGATGCGCTCGCCGGAAGATAAGGAAAAGCTCTCATGAAAAAATTTCTGTCGGGTTTGGGCATCGCAGCGATAGCGATCGCATGGCTGATCGTATGGACGCTGCTGCCCTGGTTCGCGATTCTCGCGCTCGCGATCCTGCTGGCGCTCTGGCTTGCATTCAGCCGCAGCGGCCGGCGCGCGCGGTCGGTAACGCAGGTTGGATTGAGTACGCTTGCCTCACGGCTTGGTTCCACCGCGGTGATCGTGATCGGCATCGCCGGTGTGGTCGGCGTGCTCGTGGCGTTGCTGGCGATGGGCGAAGGCCTGAGCATGACCCTGCAGCAAACTGGCAGCGACGACTCGGCGATCGTCTTGCGCGGCGGATCGGGAGCGGAGAGCAATTCGGTGCTCTCGCGCGATGACATCAACGTGATCGAGCAGGCCCCCGGGATTTTGCGCGATGCGCAGGGCAGACCCGTCACGTCCGCCGAATTGGCGGTGGTGGCCAACGTGCCGAAAAAGAGCGACCCCGGCGCCGATGCGAATGTCTCGATTCGCGGCGTCGGCGACGGGGCATGGACGGTGTGGCCGAACGTCAAGATCGTGCAGGGGCACAAGTTCCAACCCGGCATGCGCGAACTGGATGTCGGCGAATCCGCCCAGCGTCAGTTTGTCGGGCTGGACGTGGGCAAACAGCTGAAACTGGCTGGACAGGACTGGACCATCGTCGGCGTCTTTTCTTCCGGCGATTCGCACGATTCGGAATTGTGGGGCGATGCGAAATCCGTCGCGTCGGCCTATCGGCGCGGCAGTAGTGCGCAATCGGTGACCGTGCGACTGACTTCGCCGCAAGCCTTCGACCAATTCAAGGCGGCATTGAGCAGCGACCCGCGCATCAAGGTCGACGTCGACACGACGCGCAGCTATTTCAACAAGCAATCGCAGGGTTTGAGCAAGGTAATCCGGGTGATCGGCATCACCATTGCGGTGATCATGGCGATCGGTGCGATATTCGGCGCGCTCAACACCATGTACGCGGCGGTCGCGACGCGCTCGCGCGAAATCGCCACCTTGCGCGCGATCGGATTTCGTGGCGTGCCGGTCGTGGTGTCGGTGTTGCTGGAGACCATGCTGCTGGCACTGCTGGGCGGCGTTATCGGGGCCGCGATCGTATGGCTGGTTTTCAACGGCTACACGGCATCCACGATCGGCTCGAACTTCAGCCAGGTCGTGTTCCAGTTCCGCGTGACCCCCACGCTGCTGTGGACCGGAATCAAATGGGCGCTTGCGATCGGATTCGTCGGTGGACTGTTTCCGGCCCTGCGCGCCGCGCGGGTGCCGGTGACGGTGGCTTTGCGCGAGCAGTGATTCAGCGCGTAGCTTTCGTCCTCGCCAGCGTGATCGCGACCACGCCGGCGAGGATGACGACCATGCCGGCGATGTCGAGCGCGCGCACCGACTCGCCGCCGAGAGCCACGCCAATCAATACGGCCACGGGCGGATTGATGTAGGCATAACTGGTCGCCAGCGCCGGGCGCACGTTGTGCAGCAGATAGATGTAGGCGCTGAAGCCAAGGATCGATCCGGCCACTACCAGATAGGCCAGTGCCAGAGTTGCATGCAGGGATGGCAGCGCATGCATGCGCTCGCCGCCGAGCAGGCTGAATATGCCCAGCACGACGCAGCCGCACAGCATTTGCGCGGCAGTACTCATGGCCGGATGCGGCATGTCGCGGCGCCGGCTCCACACCGATCCAAACGCCCACGACGCGGCGGCGGTGACCAGCGCCAGCGCACCCAGTGGTGAGCTGCGCAAACCGCCGCCAAGATTGAGCACGATCACGCCGACGAAACCTACCGCCAAGCCGATCCATTCCATGCGGCTGGGCCATTGCCGATAAAGGCCGGCAAACAACGCGGCAAACAAGGGCATGCCAGCGACGGCTACCGCGGCGATGCCCGAGGCCACGCTTTGTTCGGCATAGCACACCAGACCATTGCCGAGACCCAACAGCAAGGTTCCGGCGACCGCACAATTGAGCCACTGCCGCGGCGTTGGCAGTACGAATCCACGCCAACGCAGGAACAACAGCAGCAAGCCGCCGGCAACCAGAAACCGGAGCGCGGCCAGCAGAAACGGTGGGTAGCCGCCAAGACCGATGCGGATGGCCAGATAGGTCGAACCCCATATCAGGTACACGCCGAGCAGGGCCAAGGGTACGAGCGGACGCATACTGGCCGGAGCAGCGGTGACGATAGAATCGTTCATGAAGCGCGTGCGGATTGGCAAACGCGCACGATAGCGGCTGCCGGCGCAGCGCAACAGCGCCACTGGTCATGCAAATGAAGGAACCGTCGTCAGGCAATCTCCGATTAACCTGCTGCGCTCGAAAGCTTGCGTGCCGGCGGTGCTCCCGAGCCGCGCTGCTCGCAATGCGAGCCAAGCAGCGTTCGACTCACCCTCATTTAGCGAAAGTAAACTCCGGTTTCTGTGCTCCGGCGGCACACAATCGGTCTTCGCTCGCGACAGCCAATCAGAGGTTTTTTAGTGCTTGAGCGCGGGATCGTTGTGCACGACGAGGTATTCGCCTTCGATCACCTGCGGATCGCGCACGCGTGCGGCGGGCGTGCGCGGGCGGCTGAGCGCGCGCAGCAAGGCGACGATGCCGCCGATGACAGCGAACGCGAGAACGGCAAAGAATCCGAGCACGAGGATGCCGACCACGAAAACAATGCCGAGCACCGCCAACAGCAGTCGCAGTGCGGGGTTTTGCGGACGTTGGATCCAGCGCCAGTAGAACATGGCCGTGTCGTATCCTATGGCAGAATGGTGCAGTGATCGAGCGGGGTTGACCGGCTCTCGCACAGGCCGAGGCAGACGTTGATACGCCAATGGACGTTAGAAAATCGTTATGTCGGCTTGATGACATCGTCGATGGCGGTGCCATCGACGTGCACGTGGATTCGAGCACCGGTGGATTCGACCTGATCCTGGTGCGCGCCGGAGCCGGCGTTGCCGCCTACCATAACGAATGTCCGCATGCGGGCCGGCGTCTGGAGTACGCGCCAGGCAAATTCCTGATCGACAACGGACTGCTCATCTGCGCCGCGCATGGCGCCACGTTTGGCCTCGGCGATGGCCATTGCCGTGGCGGTCCCTGCCGCGGAGCGAGCCTACGCTCGGTGCCGGTCGAGGTGATTGGCGACGAAGTTTGTCTGCCTTGATTGCTGTTCAATCGACCGCGGCGTGCACATCTGCACGCGCACGTTGTCCGCCGCTGCAGGCGAACGCGGGCGACATACCGATGATCGAACGCGTCGGCAGATGCGTGCCGGTGACCACAATCGGCGCGCCGAGCAAATCCAGCCGGTACTGCACACCTGGCGTGAGCTCGGCGAACATGTAGCCGGCGTGTACGTTGGCCGCTAGAAACGCCACCTGGCGCGTCTGCGTGTCGAGCAGTCGCACCACGGCTGTGCTTTGCGGGCGACCGTGATAATCGAAAGCGGTGCCGTAGACGCTACAGGTGTCGGCTGCGGCGAATGCGGCCAGAGCAGGAACGGACAGAACCAGAGCCAGAAGATAACGGATCATGGCGAACCTCCGAATGATGCGATGCGCATCCGTGCGGAGCGGATTCCTGCGGGCATTCTACTGCAATGGGGCGCTGCCGGCGCAGGAAAAATTGGTCAGTGGAACACGAGGTTCACCGCCACCAGCATCACTATGAGCATCAGCACGGTGAGCGGCAGGCCAACGCGCAGGAAATCGCGGCTCGTGTAGTCGCCGGGGCCGGCCACGACCAGCAGTACCGGGCTGGCCGCGGGAATCAGGAAGGTGTTGGACGTCGAGACCGCCACGATCAGCGCGTAGGCCGCCGGATTGCCGCCGGACGCGAGCGCAAAGTTGATCGCCATCGGCACCATCATGACCGCGGCGCCGACATTGGACATGATCTGCGAAAACAGCAGGGCGAGGATGGCCACGCAGGCCTGCAGCGCCCACTGCGGCAGGCTGCCGAGATAACGCAGCGCTTCCTGCGCGACCCAGGCCGCGGTGCCGGTGGAATCCATCGCCCAGCCGAGCGGGATCAGGCAGGCGAGAATGAAAATTGTCTTCCAGTTGACCGCGCGATAAGCCTCGTCCATGTTCAACACGCCGGCCAGCAGCATGCCCACCGCACCGGTCATCATCGCCACCGACAGCTTGACGTCGGTGAACAGACCCAGGCTCATCGCGAGCGCAAAAAACACGATCGCGTGCCAGATCTTGCTCGGGCGGTGATCGTCCTTCGGGTAATCGGTGACGACGACGAAATCGCGGTCCTCGGCGGCCATGGTCAGATCGCGCCACAATCCGTGCAGCACCAGGGTGTCGCCGGCACGCAAGGTGATCTTGCGCACGTCTTCGCGGAACACCTCCTCACCGCGGTAGACCGCCAGCACGCTGATGCCGAAGCGCTTGCGCAGGCGGATATCGCTCACCACCTGCTTGATGAAGCGCGAGTTCGGCGGCACCACGGCTTCGGCGATGCCGGCGCGGTTGGGGTTGAACATGTCACGGAACACGGCCAGCCGCGATTGCGCGCGCAACAGGTTCAAATTCGCGAATTCGTTGACCTGTTCGCGCTTGCCGAGCACGCCGAGCACGGTGCCGACCCAGATCATGGTATCGGCCGGTGGTGCCAGCCGGGTTTCATCGCCGTTCTTGATCGCCAGGATCAGCGGTGCGCCGTGCAGTGCCTCGGCCTCGACAATACTCATGCCCACCAGCGGACTTTCCGCGGTGACGGTCAGCTCGAACACTTCACCGGCGATGCCATAGGTCTCGGCGAAATAGGTTTCGGTGCGGCCCGGCGTGACGTTCTGGCTCTCTTCATCGGCTGGTAGCAGACGCCGCGTGAACAGGGCGAAGTAGGTCAATCCGGCAAGCAGCAGCAGCAAACCGATCGGCGCGATGGCGAACAGCGAAAAGGGTTCGATGGTCTGCGCGCCGGGCGGCAGGTTGCGGTTGGCGCTGGCGATCAGGTCGTTGAGCAGGATCAACGGCGAATTCGATATCATCGTCATGTTGGTGCCGGCGAGGATGCAGAATGCCATCGGCAACAGCAGGCGCGACAGCGGCACGCCGGTGCGTGCACTGACGCGGCTGGCCACCGGCAGGAACAGCGCGGCCAGCGCCTGACTCTGGATCACCGACGACAACGCTCCGGCCATGGTGTTGATGAGCAGGCCCAGGCGCGATTCCACGCCGCCGGCCAGGCGCAGAATGAAGCTGGCCGCCTTGTTCAAAACGCCGGTGCGATCCAGACCCGCGCCCATGATCATCACCGCGATCAGCGAGATTACCGCGTTGCCGGCGAATCCTTCGAACAGCTGTTCGACCGGAATCAGCCGGGTGATGCCGATTACCACAACCACCAGCAACGCGACCAGATCGCCGCGAATCCACTCCAGTACCAGCATCAGCACCGTGAACGCCAGCAGCCCGAGCACGAGCGTCATGTCGTTGGTGAGGACGAGTCCGGAGTTCATGTGCGGCCGTGCATCGGGGTTTATTGTTGTCGGTCGGTGTCAGTAGTGGCGGTCAACAGCGTTCATAGAGCAGATCCCAGACGCCGTGGCCCAGGCGCGATCCGCGTCGTTCGAAATGCGTTTGCGTACGCCACGGAGGGCGCGCGACGAAGCCGTTGGCGCCGCCCGTATTGCGCCAGAAACCGGATTGGTCAAGTACCTTGCGCATTTGCATTGCATAGTCCGCCCAGTCGGTCGCCAGATGCAAGCGACCTCCGGCAGCGATGCGGGAGGCCAGGTGCGCGGCGAATTCCGGCTGGATCAAGCGACGTTTGCTCTGGCGTTTCTTCGGCCACGGATCGGGAAAATAAATGCGCACTTCGGCAAGCGCACCCGGCGCGATGGCCGTGTCGAGTACATCGACCACATCGTGATTGAACAAGCGCACATTTTTCACCTGCTGCGCCACCAGTGCATTGAGCAGACGGCCGACGCCTGGACGATGCACTTCCACGCCGAGAAAATTCTTGTCCGGCTCATGCTGCGCCGACCACAGCAGCTGTTCGCCGTTGCCGAAACCGATCTCCAGAACCAGCGGTGCCGCGCGGCCGAAAACCTGTGTCCAGTCCGGAATATCCGTGCCGACTTCCAGACCATAGCGCGACCAGTGCTGGGCGAACGCGCGCTGCTGCGCAGGAGTGAAGCGCCCCTGGCGCAGGACGAAGCTGCGGATGTGGCGCTTGTGATCTATCGACAAAGGATTCGTGATGTGTGACACCGGATTCTCCACGAACCATCCCTGGTGCGTTTGCCAGCCTCGACGTCCGTGTCGAGTCGTCCTTCGGCGAGAGCTGTGCTTCAACGCAGCACGCGCAAGCTCCGGCTCAGCCAATGGTGCCATCGATCGGGCTCGAGGCGGACGCGTAACGTTTGCGCGGAATGCGGCCGGCGCGGAACGCTTCGCGTCCGGCGGCGACCGCCAGCTTCATCGCGCCGGCCATGCGCACCGGATCCTTCGCGCCAGCGATGGCGGTGTTCATCAGCACACCGTCGCAGCCAAGCTCCATCGCAATTGCCGCATCCGATGCCGTGCCGACGCCGGCGTCCACCAGCACCGGAACCTTCGCGTTCTCGACGATTTCGAGGATGTTCCAGCGATTCTGGATGCCCAGACCCGAGCCTATTGGCGCGGCCAGCGGCATGATCGCGACGCAGCCGATTTCCTGCAGGCGGAGCGCCAGGACCGGATCGTCGCTGGTGTAGACCATCACCTCGAATTTTTCCGCGACCAGGATTTCCGCAGCCTTGAGTGTCTGCACAACGTCCGGAAACAAGGTCTTCTGATCGCCCAGAACCTCGAGCTTCACCAGGTTATGGCCGTCGAGCAGCTCGCGCGCGAGCCGACAGGTGCGCACGGCGTCGTCGGCGCTGTAGCAGCCAGCGGTATTCGGCAAAATCGTATATTTTTGCGGCGGCAATACGTCGAGCAGACTTGGCGCATTCTTGTCTTGGCCGATATTGGTGCGACGGATGGCGACGGTGACGATCTGCGCGCCGGCGGCCTCCGTGGCGCGGCGGGTTTCATCCAGATCCTTGAACTTGCCCGTGCCGGTAAGCAGGCGCGAACGATAGGCGCGGCCAGCGATGACAAGTGGATCGGCGATGGGTTCGGCGGCGGGTTGCAATTGGGCGTTCATGCCTCATCCACCTCCCAAAGCTTGCACGATTTCGATGCGGTCGCCATCGCGGATTTCGCGCTGCGCATGCAGACTTCGGGGCACAATTTCGCGATTGATTTCCACGGCGATGCGGCGGCCGGCATATCCGGCTTCATCGAGCAGTTCGCGCAGATTGCATCCAGGCGTCAATTTTCGTGGCTGTCCGTTCAGCACGATCGTGAGCATGCGCGTAGTTTAGTCGCATCCGTGCACATAGCGAAATTTCAGCGCCAGAAAACGCAGCGCCCGGACATGCCGGGCGCTGGATGGACGAGCTTGCGTGCGATCACCGACCGCCGCCGTTTTGCTTTTTGTCTTCTTTCTTGTCTTCCTTCTTGCGCTCCGGCGGCGGCTGATGCTGCACTGGCGGTGCGTGATATTCCTGTCGCAGCTGTGCGGGCGCGTGGTATTCCTGATGGGGTTGCACAACCGGCGCGTGATATTCCTGGTGCGGCTGCACGGGTGTGCCTTGTCCAGACTGTGGCGGATGGTAGGTCTGCACGCTGCGTTGTGGTAGCGGAGTATGGGATTCCGGACGGCCGCTATACACCGACGCGCCGCGCGGATTGCCTCCCGTATCGCGCTTTTCCTCCACGCGCGGCGGCAGGTGCACCGGGGCGGCGTGTTCGATGGTGCGGCTGGGTGCGGTGCGCGCTGGGGTATTGAGCGTGCCTACCGGTTTGGGCTCGTGCACGCTATTGCCCTGCGGATGTGCGAAGTGCGACGAATCCAGATGCCGTGGTGCTTCGCTGGTGGTGGTTGGGCTTACGCGCTGCTGGATTGTCTCCGGCCGCTTGATCTCCCGTGTCGCCGGATTCCCAGGCCGGATCGCACCTGGAGCCGCCAGGTGCGCGTTTATCGCTGTGCGCGCTGGCAGGGCGGGTGCGGACTTGAGTACTGGCGCACCGTGCGGGGTGACCACGCGCACGTTTGGACGCGCAGCCATGCTTTGCGCTGCAACCGCGCCACCAGCAGCGATCGTGGGGCCGCGCAACTGATGCTCATTCAACGGCCGGCCGGGGTTTTTCTCCAGGATTGTCTGGCGCTGGGCGAACGACGCGACCGGCGCGGGCGGGCGTGTGGCGGCAACGATCGGTCGTTTGAGCACTGCCGCGGTTGGCACCGCGCGCGCAGCGACTGCCGGCGCGAGACTCGCCCGAGTCGGTGCGAGCGCGGCGAAGCCCGACACGCGCGCATTGGCGAACGCGGTGCGATTGATAGCAACCGCCGCGCCGGCGACCGGGCGCGCGCCGACAAAGGCCGCCGCTGGTACTGCCGTCACCGCTCCGGCGATATTGCGGTTGGCGTAGCGGATCTGCGAGTAATTGACGTTGCCGCGAGAGTAGTTGCCGTAGTAGTTGTTGATCACGGTGTTGTTGATGACCGTGTTGCTCACGTTGATGCGGGTGAAATAGCCGCGGCTGACGCGATAGGGCGGGAAATAAGGGTCGCGGTAACCGAGCGGGAACCAGCCAATCGGGCCACCGATCGAAATGCCGACGCCGCCGAAACCGCCGACGAAGGCAACCAGCGCAGGCGCGTATACCGGACGTACCGCGATCGGGCCGGGGCACCAGCCCCAGCGGCCGCCGACGTTGGCCCAGCGCCCGTAGTGGAACGGTGCGAAGCCCCACGGTGCATCGTCGATCCAGGTCCATCCGTAGGCGCCGACCCAGCCCCAGTGGCCGTAATGATACGGCGACCAGCCGACGGCCACGGACGTGGGATACCAGACGTTGCCGTATTCTGGCACGTCGCTCCACTGGCCGTAGTCGTCCAGATCCTGATAGCCGATCACATCTTCGGACACATAGCGGCGCGAGGACGAATTGTCCCAGCGCGTGTCGCGCGCATGGCAGAAATCGTCAAATGCATCCGGGCGCGGCAGATCATTGACCTGGTAGTCGTGCAATTGAGGATCGTGGAATACCGCCGACTGGCCTTCATCCACGGCAAAGCGTGCCCCACCCTCGCCGTACACGTCGCCACCGCCACTGAGCACGGTGACGATGGTCGATTGGCCGTTCGGCTCCACATCGATGCGGAATTCGCCGACGCGATTGACGACGAACGCAAGCGTGGGCGTGTCGATCTCGTAACTCTGGCCGTCGTACAGGCGGCGCACGCGCAAATTCAGCGTGCCCTGGGTCAGCTCCATCTGTGCGGCATTGTCGGTCAGATTGAGAAAGTCGAAACTCGTGCTCTGATCCATGCGCACCGCGGCGTCGCCCATTTCAAGGCTCGCGCGCGAGTCGCGGTCCGTCCACAGCTTGTCGCCGGTAATCAGCGGGCGGTTCAACGGCGCCTGCACCCAATCGTTCTCGCCCGCGGGCACGAAGCTGACGTCGCCATGGACGTAGGACAGGCGCGCTACACGACTTGGCGGATCGACCGCCGCGTCGTTGTCCGGCGCTGGCTGCGCCAGGGTGGGAAAGGCCAGCACTGCGCCGGCCGCCAACACAGCGATTCGAAGATATCGCAACATGGCAACGCTCCTTGATGCGTTATGCGGTGGTGAACCATTGCGCCGGCGTGTGAGAAAGCCGCCGGCTGCCTACTTTACGCCCAAAATCTTGGCGCAGTGAACCTGAACCGTCGCCTTCCCGCGCTGGTAGTCACGCGCAGCCTGCAAGTGCGTTCAGGTGCCGGCAAGTCAACGGCACACTGGAGTGCGCCATTGCCCGGATCGCAGCGACCCCGTAGAGTTATGGTCGGCCGCGGGTGTAGCTCAATGGCAGAGCTGTAGCTTCCCAAGCTACTGACGAGGGTTCGATTCCCTTCACCCGCTCCACCCTTCAACCACGCTCTCGGCGGCAGCATGCACGATCTTCCCGTTCTCGGTTGGCGTGAATGGCTGTCGCTGCCCGACCTCGGGCTTGCGGCGATCAAGGCCAAGATCGACACCGGTGCACGTTCGTCGGCCTTGCATGTGGAAACGATCGAGGAATTCCGCCGCAACGACGACACCTGGCTGCGTTTCAGTGTTGCGCCGCGGCGTCGCAGCGAACGCCGCGTGATTTGCGAAGCGATCGCCGTGGATCGCCGGCGCGTAACCGATTCCGGTGGCCGCATCGGCGAACGCTGGTTCATCCGCACGCGCATCGGTCTCGCTGGCGCGAACTGGGAAGCCGAGATCAATCTGAGCGACCGCCGCGACATGCTGTTTCCGATGTTGCTCGGACGCTCGGCTCTGCGCGGACGCTTCCGCATCGATCCGGACCTGGCCTACGTTTGCGGGCGACTGCGTGTACGGCAAGGGGTGGGTGTGCCATGAAAATTGCGATTCTGTCGCGCAATACCAAACTTTATTCGACCCGACGACTGATCGAGGCTGCGCGTGCGCGCAGCCATCGCGTGCGCGTGCTCGATCCATTGCGCTGTTACATGCGCATTGCGCCGGGCGATTTTTCCGTTCACTACCAAGGCCGCGCGCTGGCCGACTACGATGCGGTGATTCCGCGGGTGGGCGCATCGATCACGTTCTACGGCACTGCGGTCTTGCGCCAGCTCGAGATGATGGGCGTGTATTCGCCCAATTCGTCGGACGCGATCCTGCGTGCGCGCGACAAGTTGCGATGCCTGCAATTGCTGGCACGCGAGGGAATTGGATTGCCGACGACCGTGTTCGGCGACAATCCCGACGACACCGCCGACCTGCTGGCCATGCTCGGCGAGCCGCCGCACGTGATCAAGCTCAACGAAGGCTCGCAGGGGCAAGGTGTGCTGCTGGCGGAAAAACAGTCGGCGTCGCAAAGCGTGATCGAGGCATTCCGCGGTCTGTACGCGAATTTCCTCGTCCAGGAATTCATTCGCGAGGCGCATGGCGCCGATATCCGCTGTTTCGTGGTCGGCGGCAAGGTGGTGGCCGCAATGCGGCGCCAGGGCCGGGCAGGGGAATTCCGCTCCAATCTGCATCGTGGTGGATCGGCAACTCCGGTGCAATTGAGCGAACGCGAAACCGATGCCGCGCTGCATGCCGCCCGCACGCTCGGGTTGAACGTGGCCGGCGTGGATCTGCTGCGTTCGCGCCGCGGACCGCTGCTGCTGGAGGTCAACTCCTCGCCGGGCCTGGAGGGCATCGAGGCGGCGACCGGTGTGGATGTGGCCGGAGCGATCGTCGAATACATCGTCCGGCGCGTGCGCAAGCGGCGCTCGCAGAAGGGCTGAGCGACCCCTTCCGACCTACGAAGACCATCGTTGACATCGCCACGGCGGTTATGTACGATGAAAGACGTACTTCCCCGATAGCAGATCAAACAGGAGACCGCAATGCAACGCTTCTTGATTCTTGCCGCGACGCTGGTCTTGGCGTCGTTCGTCGTCACCAACGCCGTCGCTCGCGATGCGCAGGTTGTACAAAAGCCGTTGGTGGCGCAAACCCTGGACAACTTCATGCAGGATTCGGCACGCATCCGCAAGCAAATGGATCCAGGTGGCCTGTATGGCCATATCACGGCTACGGACAAAGCGCGCGTGATGATGCGTCTTGCGGACATGCAGAAACTGCTCCAGGCGCACGCGAATGCATCCGATTTGGATACCAACGACAAGATTGCCTTGGCCAATGCGCAGGAAGAGATCAACGGTATCCTCAGCCACAACGACAACAATCGGCTCATCTGCCAACACGTGAATCCGGTCGGCTCGCACATCCCGGTGACCACTTGCCGCACCTACTCCGAGATCATGGCCGAACGCGAACACGCACAGCACGATTTGGAACGCAGTCTGAGCACACCACAACTCAAAGGCGGCGATTGATGGGTCTGCAACATGGGCTTGCCTTGCGCGCACACGCAAGGCATGCTGAGGCTAATCTCCCGGAGCACATCAGCCGATGAGCCCGCGTCGCAGTGCCGACCCGCATTGGCCCACAGTCGCAGAGCTCGAGATTCTGCGCGTGCTGTGGGACCGTGGCGACTGCACGGTGCGCGAAGTGCACGAAGCCCTGTACGCAGACGATGGCGGCGGCTATACCACGGCGCTCAAGATCATGCAGATCATGCACGCCAAGGGCTTGGTCGAACGCGACGATTCGGCGCGCGCGCATGTCTATCGCGCGGCGATCAACAAGCAGCGTACGCAGCGGCGCTATCTCACCGATATGACCCAGCGGCTGTTCAACGGTTCGACGTCGCAATTGGTGTTGCATGCCCTGGGTGGTCATCCCACCACGTCACGCGCGGAACTTGCTGAAATCCGCTCGTTGCTCAACAAGATCGAAGCCGAAAGGGGCAAATCATGATGCTGCCGCCGCAGTGGTTCGCCATCATCGATGCCATCGGCGCTGCCTTGCTGCATTTTCTATGGCAGGGTGCGGCGCTGGGTTTGTTGTATTTCCTGTTGCGTCCGTTATGCGCCCATGTTACCGCGCGCTATCGGCTTGGCATCGCCGCACTGCTCGCGCTCGCCTTGTGTCCGGTTGTCACGCTCGCGTGGCTGTGGCCCGCGGCGGATGCCGGCATCCGCGTGCATGCCGATTCGGCGACGGTTGCCACAATTGCCGGACAGGCATCCGCGCAATGGCACCTGCGGCCGCTGCTGCCCTGGCTGGTGGCGTTCTGGCTGGGCGGTGTGTTCGTGATTGCCGCGCGGTCGTTGTGGCAGTGGCGCCGCTTGCAGCGTTTGCTGCGTACGGCGCAGCGGCCGGATGCGGCATGGGAGAATCGTCTGGCGCGTTTGCGCGACCGCTTCGGCATTCGCCGTCCGGTGCGGCTGCTGGTGTCGGTGCGGGTGCTCACGCCGATGCTGATTGGCTGGCTCAAGCCGACCATCCTGCTGCCGGCAGGTCTGCTCAGTGGATTCACGCCACAGCAGGTCGAGTTGATCATCGCGCACGAACTCGGGCATATCCGGCGCTGGGATTACCTGGTGAATCTGGGCCAGGTTGTCGTTGAAACCGTACTTTTCTACCATCCCGTGGTGCACTGGATTTGCCGCGACGTACGCGACGCGCGCGAGGAATGTTGCGACGACCTGGTGCTCGGTTTCACCACGGTCAATGCGCTGGCGTATGCGCGCACCCTTGCAGAGTTGGAAGAATTGCGTTTCGACCCGCTGGCCGCGGCGCCTGCGCTTGGCGCGGGTGGCGGTGTCCTGTTGGCGCGCATTCGTCGCATCGTCGGTGTCGTCGCGGTGCCGCAGCCGTCGCCGCGCAGTTACATTTTGCCGTTGCTGCTGGCTGCCGCTGCATTGACGAGCCTGGCTTGGCGCGCGCAACAACGCGGCGCGGAGGTGGAGGCGGCGCTTGGGCAACTATCCGCGCAGGCGCTGGCCCTGGTCAGCGGCAATGTGCGATTGATCCCAGCGCAGAGTCTGAGCCTGTCGTTACCGGCTCCCGAAATCGCGCCGCTGTCGCCCATGGCAATCGTGTCCGCGACGAGCGTATCTGCGGATGCAGGCTCCATCGATGTGCGCATCCAGCGTCCGACCCTGGCCGTTTTCGCACTCAATGCGTTAGCGAACGTGCGCGATCTTGCTCCCTCGCGCATGGCGCCGCTGACGCAGGATCTTGTCCAAAGCGCAACGGTGCCGGTCGACGTGGTGATGCCATCGCGAATCGTGGCGCCGGTCTATCCGCAGCGGGCGATGAATGATGGCATCGAAGGTCGTGTTGGGCTTTCCTATCATATCCATGCCGATGGCACTGTAGGCGAGGTGCGCGTTGTCCACGCACAGCCAGAGGGTGTGTTCGAGAATGCCGCGCGTACCGCGTTGAACGAATGGCATTTCCCTACTTCCGCTGCCGGTCAGGAACGAATCCAGAATTTTGCGTTCACCCTGCAGCACGGCAAAACCGCGATCGAAGACAAGTGCCAGTCGCCAACCGGCACCATGATCTGCCGCCGGCCCGGCGATTAACGAAAGCCAACGCCTGCGTTAACGCCAATTTAATTGCGCTGAACCTAGTATCGGCGTCACTGTAGGCTGCTCGACACTCCTAAGGTCAGGTCAGGTGACAGGCAGATTACGGTAATCGGGGCAGTAGCTTTGGGCCCAAGGCAGGTGTGTTCCCCCAATGACACCTCCTTGGGCCTTTTTATTTCCCCGCCCGGCCGTTACCCTTCGCGGGAACGAAAGCGGCCTCGGCGCGATCAGTATACGCTCCGGCTTCGTGCCCCCCACGCGAGTATCCTTGCCTCCATGCGCATTCTGGTCATTGAAGACAACAGCGACATCGCCGCCAACATCGGCGACTACCTCGAAGAAAAAAGCCATGTCGTGGATTTCGCCGGCGACGGCATTACCGGTCTGCATCTGGCTGTGGTCCACGACTTCGATGCGATCGTGCTCGATCTGACCTTGCCGGGCATGGACGGCCTGGAACTGTGCCGGAAGTTGCGCCAGGAAGCACGGCGCCAGACGCCGGTGCTGATGCTCACAGCACGCGATGCGCTCGACCAGAAGCTCACCGGCTTCGATTGCGGTGCCGACGACTACATGGTCAAGCCGTTCGCGTTGCAGGAACTCGAAGCGCGGCTGGCCGTACTCGCACGTCGAGGAAAAGGTGTACAAAGCCGCATACTGCAATTGGCCGATCTCACCTACAATCTCGATACGCTCGTGGTTACGCGCGGCGGCAAGTCTATCCAGCTCAATCCGATTGGCTTGAAGCTGTTGCAGCACCTGATGGAATCCAGTCCTTCCGTGGTCACGCGTCAGGATCTGGAAACCCGCGTGTGGGGCGAGGAATTGCCCGATAGCGATTCCCTGCGTGTGCACATCCACGGCCTGCGTGCAGCGATCGACAAACCATTCGACAAACCGCTGATCCAGACCCGCCATGGCATCGGCTACCGGATGGTCGATCCGGACGCGGCGGTAGCGTAAGCTCCGGCGCATGCCGAGAATTCAGTACCGTCGGCGGCTGCGCAGCCGCATCGTCATTTTGTTCGCACTGTTCGGATTCGCGCTGACGGCATTGTTCGCGCTGAGCGCCATTTATCTGCGCGGCTATCTCGAGAACAAGCTCATCGGCGAGGCCTTGCAGCAGAACCTGAAAGGTTATGCCGATGCGTTCTACACGGATCCGAGCACACCGGGCGTGCCGTTCGACAAAATCGTCGGCTACACCTACGGCGCAGAGAAATTCGCCAACGTGCCGCTTGCTTGGCGCGATTTACCGAATGGTGTCTACGACCTGACCGAGCCGGACGGCCGCGGCGGGCGCCTCGTCTACAAGCTCGCCGTGCGCAAGGATCCCGGCTACTGGTTCTTTCTCAAATACGATACCACGCAGGAACGCCGCAGCCAACGCTTGCTTGAAGGTGCGTTGATCGCTGCGGTGTTCGCATTTCTGCTGCTGTCGCTCGTCACCGGCTACTGGCTGTCGCGACGCGTGATGAGTCCGGTCACCGATCTCGCGCGCCGCGTGCAAGCGATGGGCCGTAGCGGCAAGGCGGCACCGCTCGCGCCGCATTTCGCCAACGACGAGGTTGGTGCATTGGCGGCCGCGTTCGACGATTACGCGCGCAAACTCACCGCGCTGGTCGAACGCGACCGCGAATTCAACGCCGACGTCAGCCACGAGTTGCGCACGCCGCTGGCGGTGATCGCCACAACGACAGAGCTGTTGCTAAACGCCGAGAATCTCACCGACAAGGTCAGCGAACGCCTGAAGCGCATCGAGCGCGCTTCACGCCAGTCCACCGAGCTGACCAATGCACTGTTGTTGCTCTCGCGCAGCGAGCGCTCGCCTCCTGTCGATGGCGAAACCACCGACGTCGCGCAGGTCGTCGAGCAGGTCATCGATGTCTATCGCGCGCACCTTGGCAAGAAACCGGTCGAGGTCAAGGTGCAGGTCGAACGCAAGGTCGAAGTCGTCGCGCCGTCGTCGGTAGTCGCGGTCGCGCTTGGTAACCTGATCGGCAATGCGTTCAAGTACACGCAAGCCGGCGAAGTTGTTGTCACCGTCGGTGCGGGCGGTGGCAAGGTCACTGTCGAGGACACAGGCCCCGGAATCAAACCCGAGGATGCAGAAAAACTCTTCGAGCGCGGGGTGCGTGGCGAAGGCGCATCCGGCAAGGGCGCGGGCTTGGGTCTGGCGATCGTGCGCCGCCTGTGCGAACTCTACGACTGGCGCGTCACGCTCGCGCCGCGACCGCAGGGCGGCGCGGTGGCGACTCTCGATTTCAGATTACGAATATAAAATCCCGTTCGCGTTGAGCGTAGCTCGCGAAGCGAGCGAAGTCGAAACGACTGGCCCTTCGACTTTGCGCCTGCGGCGCTTCGCTCAGGGCGATCGGGTGCTTTGTTAGACGTATTCCAGCCAGCCGCGTTTGTCCGGCGTCGAGCCGTCGAACAAACCGAAGAACAGCTTCTGCATCTTCGCCGTGAGCGGTCCGGGCTTGCCGGTGCCGACAGGCTTGCCGTCGACCGAGCGGATCGGCGTGATCTCGGCCGCCGTGCCGCACATGAACAGTTCGTCACACAGATACAGGTATTCGCGCGGCAAATCGCGCTCGACGACCTTGATGCCGGTGTCGCGCGCCAGGGTCATCAGCGTATTGCGCGTAATGCCGTTAAGCAGCGCGGCGCTGACCGGTGTCGTGTGCAAGGCGCCGTCGAACACGAGGAAAAGATTTTCGCCCGCACCCTCGCTGAGCAGGCCGGTCGAAGCCAACGCAATGCCTTCGCCAAAGCCGAGCCGACGCGCTTCGCGCGCAATCAACTGGCCGGAAAGATAATTGCCGCCAGCCTTCGCGCCGGCCGGAATCGTGTTTGGCGCAAAGCGTTGCCAGCTTGATACGCAGGCGTCGATGCCGGTTTCGAGCGCGGCGGCGCCCAGATACGGGCCCATGGTCCACGCCGCAACGGCGATGTCGGTCGGGCATTCGGCCGACAGGCCGAAGCCACCGAGTCCGCGGAATGCGACCGGCCGCAGATACGCCTTCTTCAGCTCGTTCGCCTTGATCACTTCGCGGCAGGCGTTCGCGAGCTGGTCCTGCGCGAAGGGCATTGGCAGGTCGTAGATCTTCGCCGAATGGAAGAGACGCTTGAGATGGTCGCTGAGGCGGAAGATCGCCTGGCCCTTGGGCGTGGCGTAGCTGCGGATACCTTCGAATATCGACGAGCCGTAATGAACCGCGTGGGCCATCACATGCGTGGTTGCCTCGGCCCACGGCTTGACCGCGCCGTTGTGCCAAATGTACGGCGGATATTCTCGGGCCATGACCTTCTCCGTGCAGCGATACAGTTGCCAATTATGGCATGCTGCGCGTTTCGCCGATCCGGAAACCGCGCATGAGTCCGCACGACCTCGTACTCACGGCTGCCTTCGCGTTGGTCGCCTTGCTGTATTCAAGCGTCGGTCATGCGGGCGCGTCGGGATACCTCGCGGTGATGGCGCTCGCCGAGGTCGCGCCGGTGCAAATGAAACCGGTCGCTCTGATCATGAACACGGCGGTGGCCGCAATCGGCACGTTCAATTTCTGGCGTGGTGGCTGGTTCCGCTGGCGCCTGTTCTGGCCGTTCGCGCTGACTTCGATTCCGCTGGCGCTGCTCGGCGGCGCAATTACCTTGCCCGATCTTTACTACAAGCCTCTGGTCGGCGCGGTGCTGATCTATTCGGGCGCACGGCTGTTGTTTCCCCCGCGCGGACGCGAGACCCAGTTGCATCCGCCCGCGGTTCCGGTGGCGGCGGGCACCGGCGCGGGTTTGGGATTTCTGTCGGGACTCACCGGCGTCGGCGGCGGCATTTTCCTGAGCCCCGTGATCGTGCTGGCCGGTTGGGGCAACGTGCGCGAAGCCTCGGGCGTGGCCGCGCCGTTCATCCTGGTCAATTCCATCGCCGGCCTGATCGGGCGCGGGCTCGTCAACACGTCGATTCCCGGTCCGATGCAGCCGTGGCTAGCGGCCGTGCTGGTTGGCGGCGCGGTCGGGTCATGGCTTGGCAGCCGGCGTTTGCCGATGCCGTCGATCCGGCGGCTGCTCGCGGTGGTGCTGTTTCTCGCCGGTGCGAAGATGTTGCTCGGGCTGGGTTGAATACCACGTCATTCCGGCAGGGAATGCCGGAATCCATAGCCAGGGAAGGCACGTTATTTGGCCCGTCCAATAGGGCATCCTTGCAGTCTGGTTCCCGGCAATCCATGCCGGGATGACGATGTTTTCAGTTCACAGGCGGTCCCAGACCGCAAGCGTCGCCTTGGCGCGATTCAAAGTATAAAAGTGGATTCCCGGCGCACCGCCGGCGACGAGTTTACGGCACAGGTCGGCGACCACGTCGGCGCCGAATTCGCGGATCGATTCCGCGTCGTCGCGAAACGCTTCCAGACGCTTGGCGATCCAGCGCGGAATCTCGGCACCGCACATATCCGAGAACCGGCGCAATTGCGCATACTGCGAGATAGGCATGATCCCCGGCACGATCGGTACCTCGACACCGCGTTTGCGCGCCTCGTCGACGAAGCGGAAATACGCATCCGGGTTGAAAAAGTACTGCGTGATCGCGCCGTTTGCGCCGGCTTTCACCTTGCGCACGAAATTGTCCATGTCGGCCAGAGCATCGCCCGCTTGCGGGTGCATTTCCGGGTAGCAGGCGACTTCGATGTGGAAAAATCCATCGCATTCGCGGCGGATGAATTCCACCAGTTCGCTGGCGTAGCGGAAATCACCATAACTCGCCATGCCCGAGGGCAGGTCGCCGCGCAGGGCGACGATGCGCTTGCAGCCCATCGCTTTGTATTCGTCGAGCAGGCGACGGATTTCCGCGCGCGTGCCGCCCATGCAAGAGACATGTGGCGCGGTCTCGAGCCCATGTGTGCCGCGCAGATGGCGCACGATTTCCGGTGTGTAGCTCAGGGTCGATCCGCCCGCGCCGAAGGTCACGCTGACGTATTCCGGATTCAGCACCTTGAGTTTCGGCAGTACCGCTTCGAGCGTGGCCTTCTGCTCGTCGGTCTTGGGCGGGAAGAATTCCAGCGAAATGGGAATCATTGCGGGCAACTGGCAGTGGCTATTGTCGCAGTATATCTCTTTCGTCGCGATGAAGCGATATTCGGGCGGGCGCACCGGCGCGAGGTGCAGTCGCGCCGGAGTTCCGTACGCTCAGTTCATCTTGCCGAAACGGCCGCTGTTGAAATCCACTATGGCCTGCTGGATTTCGTCGGTCATGTTCATCACGAACGGACCGTAGCCGGCGAATAGGAGTTCGCTCGCCGCCAACTCGATCATTAACAGTTGCAGGCAGCGCAAGGAAATGGCATCTGCGAATCTGTGCGGGGCGTTGATCGAACTTCAGCGGCAGTTGAATGCCGCAACGGATTCACGTAGCACGAGTAGCAATAAATAGCGGGAGCCTCGAATAAATCGGTGGCAGGCTCGGCATCCGGCTCGGTTGAGGGCCTTCGGGATGCCGCGGGTCGGGAGGTTAGCCGTCGGCGCGGCTCTACACTGCCGACAGCACCCGAGTGCCTGCTAGACTGGCTGCGCGGAGGTCGCCATGCCGAACCTGTCTTCACCGTTGCCAGCAGCGCAATCACCGGGGCAGCAAACTGACGAGTTATTCGCCGCCGTGTACTTGCGCCTGAAAGCGATGGCCAGCCGCCAACGCGCACGCAGCAAGAATGCGACGCTGAACACCACTGCGCTGGTGCACGAGTTGTACCTGAAACTCAGCGCAAGCCGCGAACTGAGTTTCGGGACGCCGGCGCAATTCTTCGACTACGCCGCGCAGGCGATGCGCCACATCCTCGTCGACCGTGCACGCGAGCGCATGACGCTCAAGCGCGGGGCAGGCGAGGCGTCGGTCGGCATGCACGAGGAAGTGCTGCAGATTGCGGACGGCACAGCCGTGCGCACGCTCGATCTTGACTTGGCGCTGGATCGCCTCGAACGCGAGGATACGCGCGCGGCGAGGCTCGTCGCGCTGCACTATTTCGGCGGTTTGTCGCTGCCGGAGATCGCAGCGATGACCGGTATCGCGACGCGCACGCTCAATCGCGACTGGCGTTTTGCGCGGGCATTCCTGTACAACCTGCTCGATTGAGTCCGAGCGCATCGGCGTGGCGCTATTCGCCACCGGATGACGTTACTCGCCTACAGAACTCATGCGTGTTCCAGAAGCCAAACCCGATCGCGACACCGATATTGCCGTAACCGCGAGCGATTCGTACGCGCGTCTGCGCGAGTTGTTTGCACGAGTGGCCGAACTCGCCGAAAGCGAGCGCGAAGCCTGGATCGAGGCGAACGTCGAGGATGCGGAGGAACGCGCCGCGCTCGCCAACCTGCTGAAGGCCGACCGTTGCGAGGATGGCTACCTCGATCTTTCCCCGATGAGCACGCCGCGCGCATGGATGTCGACGAACCGTTGCGTCATGACGGCTTGATCGGCCAGCGTATCGGCGCATTCCGGCTCACGCGACTGCTCGGCAAAGGCGGCATGGCGGCGGTTTTCCTCGGCGAGCGCGAAGGCGGCGATTTCGCGCAGCGCGTCGCGGTGAAGCTGCTGCGGCGCGGGTTGTATTCCGAGATTGAGCAACGCCTGTTCCGTCGCGAACGCCGGCTGCTCGCCGGTCTGGACCATCCGCATATCGCTCGGCTTATCGATGGCGGCGTCACAGCGGCGGGCATTCCCTATCTGATCATCGAATACGTCGATGGCGAGGCGATAACGACCCATGCCGCCCGTCGCAGCCTCGACGTGCGCCAGCGGCTGGAGCTTTTTTTGATCGTTTGCCGCGCGGTCGAAGCCGCGCATCGTGCGCTGATCGTGCATCGCGATCTCAAACCTTCCAATATCCTTGTGTCCTCCGACGGCAAGGTCAAGCTGCTGGACTTCGGCATCGCCAAGCTGCTCGAGGAGCGGAGGCCGCAGAACGCCACCATCGCCGTGCTTTACGCCGGCATACGCTGCGCCGGAACAGTCGCAAACGCCACGATCACCACGGCGACCGACGTCTTCGCGCTCGGCATCCTGCTCGCACGAACTCCTCGCCGGCCGGCGGCCGCGGAGGCAATCCGGTGCAAGCGCCGTCGTCGCTTGCCGGAGTCGACGACCGCCGGCGCAGTTCACTGCCCGACCGCTGCCACTGCCGCGCCGTCCTGCGCGGCGATCTCGACACGATCATGCTGAAGTGCGACTCGCATGCGGAGCCGGAGCGGCGCTATCCCTCGGCCGGTGCGCTGGCCGACGATATCGAACGCCATCTCGCTGGCCGGCCGGTCGCCGCGCATCCGCCGTCGCGGTGGTACCGCACGCGCAAGTTCGTGCATCGGCATCGCGGCAGCGTGGCCATCACTGCCGCACTGGTGGTCGCCGTTTTCGCCGGCCTGACAGCCGCCTTGTGGCAGGCGAACGTGGCTCGTTATGAAGCTGCGCGCGCGAACCGGGTGCGTGGATTCATGGAGGACATGTTCACGCCGATCGACAACAGCGTAATCGAAGCGAAACAGACCAGTGTCCACGATCTGCTCGCCAGCGCCACCGACAAGCTGAGCAGGAATACCGAGCTGACCGCTGCCGAACGCGTCGATCTGCAGATGCTGTTCTCGCGCCTGCACGAGAAGATGGGCGAACCCCAGCAGGCCCAGGCATTGGCGCAGCAGGCGGCGCAGCTGTCCGAATCGAAACTGGCGGCGGACGATCCGGAGTCGCTCGAGGCGCAGGTGCTCTACGCCTATACGGTTCTCGAGCACGACGATCCGGAGCAGGCGGAACCCTTGTTGAAAGCGCTGGCGACCCGCGTCGAAGGCCGCCATTTGTTGCATGGCGGACCGCTGGTGATGCTCGACGATGGCGTCGCCGAGCTTGCCGACTTGCACAGTCATCACGATATCGCGCAGGACTACGAACGCCGCGCGCTGGCCGAGCGTATCGCGGAGTCCGGAGCGGACAGCGCGTCGGCAGCGATCGGATACAACAATCTTGCGATCAGCCTTGATCTCAGCGGCCATCATGTCGAGGCAATCGATGCATTCCGCAACTCGTTTGCGGTGCATCTGAAGCGGGAAGGCCCGGACTCGCTCGAGACCGCGAACGCGCGCAATAATCTCGCCATGGCTGAACTGGAGATGGGGCGCTTGCGGGCGGCGCGTACGGACTACCTCGCCGGCGAGGCGTTGTACGAGGCGGCGCCGAACAACAAACGCAACCGCAACGCGCGCTACTGGCAAGACCGTTGCCAACTGGCAATCGCCATCGGCGGCGCGGACTTGAAATCCACCTGTGAACACTCGATGCGGATCACGCAGGAGGTCATCGCGCCGAGTGATGCCGCCTGGCACGCGCGCGCGCAGCGGCTGGATGCGTACGCGAAGTACGATTTGGGCGATCTCGACGGCGCGCAGCAGGCAGTTCAGAAAGCGGACGATCTGATTACACCGTCGGGCAATCCCGTGGCGCTTGCTTCCGACGACTACCTGCGCGGCGAACTGAGCGTCGCGCGCAATGATTCCACGGCGGCGGCGAAGGACTACGCACGCGCCATCGAGCGTCTCGGTCACGGTCCTCCCGAATACCTGCGCCTGCGCGCGCTGGCCGCAATGGCGCTCGCCTGTCAGAGCGTCAAGATCGACGCATGTCACGACGATGCCGCCGCCGTGGCGCGCAAAGCGCTCGATGACTGCGACGATCCATGGAATGCGTGGCTACTGCCGGCACAGATTGCCATCGCACGCGTTGATCTGGATTCCGGACACCGCGATGCGGCGATTGCGCGATTGCACTCGACGATAGAGCACGCACAGGCCGAGACCGACCCCGCGCAGATTCATTTACTCGCGGCGCGTCTGTGGCTGACCGTCGCGGAGGCCGCGGCCGGGCAGTGCGATCGCGCTTCGACGAACTGGCGCGGGGTGCGCGAACTCACGCGCGCGCCGGACCTCGAACATCATCCTTTGCTGGCGCCGCCGCTGGCGGCACTGCACGACAGCTTTACATGTCGAATCCGTTTCAATGACTGATTCTCAGTACACCAGCGATAACCGGTCACCGAAGGTGTCGCCGAAGATGCGGTCGGTGATCGGCAGCGCCTCGTAGGCGCCGAGGTCACGCGTGCCGTAGAGATCGGGAACCGCTGGAACGTCCTGGCCATAGGTCTTGCCGTCCAGGTCGTAGGGCGGATCGCCGCTCTGCGTGGGTGCGAAATCGATCGCGCGCGCGGCATGCAGCAGATTGTTCTGAATGTAAGCGACAAGATGGTAGTCGCCGTTCGTGGCATCGGCGAACAACGGATCGCCCGAGAAGTCGTTGTATTGAATGATTGTAGGGCTGGTTGGTAACGTCGAGATATCGTTCGACATCAGGTAACTCGCAGTCAGTACTGTGTCGCCTGGTTGATCGAGCGTGGGCTTGCCGACTTCGTCGATGATGTCGTCAAGTAGGGTTAGAAATGCATTCGTGCCGAGCTTGATCACATTGCCGGTGCTGATGACGTCATGCGCCACTGTGCAATTGTCAAGAAAGAGATAAGAGCCATCTCCACCATCACTATCAGCGAAGATGACGTTCTGGCTGAGTTGGTTGTCGGTAATCAGGCAGCTGTTTAAGTAGTAGCCACTAGCGGGGCCACTCATTGCATAGATTGCGTTGTTGCCCTGCATCCTGAATCTGTCGCCATAGATTTCAGAACCATTGGTGAAGACGATTGCGCCGCTCGGATTACCCTGGGCATTATGGGCCACATTGCCTGATATTTCGTTGCATGCTGTGCCTGCGGAACACGGTATGGCGTTGAAAGCCGAAGCTGGTTGCATGCCGCATCCGTCATTATAGAAGGCTTCGTCTTGGTCGTTCAGAAAAGCCAAGCTGGGCATCGTTCCTCCAAGCGACCCCGTATCGGAATCCAGGTAGATCGCGGCCCCTTCAGGGGCGCTGTTGTCGTCCACGCGAAAGTCAAAGAGGCACGCGTTGGAATAGGATTGCGATCCAAAACCTTGGAATGGCTTGAGATAAATCCCGCCGCCTTCGCTGGTTGCAACATTGTCCTCAACGCCGACCGGCCGGTCGGCAACGGTCGTGAACAGCTGGACGAAGACATCCTGGCCACCATCGCTGTTCGCCACGCTAGCGATGCCGCCGCCATAGGTCGCCGTATTGTCGGCAATGACAGCAAACCGAGCTGTAGCCCGGCGAGCCGATATTGGCGTAGGCCGGACCGAGGATCTCGATGCCGCCGCCGTAGCCGTTGCTGGCGGTGTTGAAGCCGATCAGGGTCTGATCGGAAACGGCAACGAGGCTGGTATTGCCCTCGATACGGATGCCGCCGCCGGAGGTGGCGGCCTTGTTGTTGAGAATGAGCGAATTGGCCTGCAGGGTTAGTGTCGCGCTGCCGCTTGGGCTCATATCGATGCCGCCGCCGTAGTCTGCCTGGTTGTTGTCCACGGTCGTGGCGCTCAGGCTGAGTGAGCCCGATCCGCTGAAAAAGATGCCGCCGCCTTCAAGAGTCTGGCCAATATCGCCGCCGGTGATCTCGAGATTCTGCACGCTCACGTTGCTGTTGCCACTGATCGTGATCACTGGAGCGTTCAGGCCGGCGCCGCTGATGATGGCCTGCGGTGTAGTCACCGCGGCCGGCGCTGTCGGCGCGTCCGGCGCCCCGGAAACCGGGCCGGTGTTGTTCACGCTGCAAGAGTTGGCGCTGCCGATCAGCGCCAGCGAGCGGTCCGTGATCGTCAGCGCCTCGTTCCACGCTGCGTTGTTCGCCTTGTTCGAGATGACGATGTTCGGCGGGCAGGTGGCGCTGGTGGAGACGGACGTGATCGCGGCCTGGATCGTGGTGTAGTTGCACTTTGAATCGCCGACTGCGCCGACATAGATCGTCGGGTGCGGCACGCCGATCACACAACCGGCATAGGCGGCGGGCACACCCAGATAGCACATTACCAACAGCGCAAGCGCGATTCTCACGGCGGTTCTCCGATACGGCACTGAATGTGCCCTCTATCTGATCAACGCCGTGGCGGGCGATTTTGCTGCATGCCGCCGCAAATCTACACCGCGCAATCTGGTAAATTGTGGCAGCCATGTCCCAGACAACGGGCCCGACCGGTACCGCACGCAGCGCAGATGCCCTCTTTGAGGCCGTCTACGATCGTCTGAAAGTGATGGCCGGACGCCAGCTCGCAAAGCGCGAGCGCGGCACGCTTGATACCACGGCCCTCGTCCACGAGCTCTACCTGCGCTGCAAGACGCAGGACGAACTGAGCTTCTCGCACCCGGCGAAGTTTTACGCCTACGCGGCGCGCGCGATCCGGCATCTGCTCAGCGATCACGCCCGCGACCGCATGCGCCAATGCGCGGGCGGCGACTGGCAACGGCTCACGCTGACCGGGGTCGAGCAGCAGCTCGTCATTGAAAGCGCGGAACAGGCGATCGCCTTCGACGACATCTTGCGTGCGCTTGAACAAGAGGACGAGCGCGCGGCACGGGTGGTCGAGTTGCGTTACTTCGCCGGGCTCTCGCTGGAGCAGGTTGCGGAAACGCTCGATGTCAACCGCAGCACAGTGGATCGCGACTGGCGCTTCGCGCGTGCGTACCTGCACAAGGCGTTGGCCTGAATGCCGCGCTTTGCTGCCGAACGGCGTTGATCGGGACATGCGCATCCAAGACGAAGCAACTCCGAGTGCCGCGCGTCGCCTGCGCGAAGCGTTCGACGCGCTCGTCGACCTCCCGCCTGCGCAGCGCGCCCTCTGGCTCGACGCTAATGTCAGCGATCCCGCGCAACGCGTCGAAGTCGTCAGGCTTCTGGCCGCCGACGATTCCGGGGGCTATCTCGACACGCCGGTCATGGAGCGCGCCGCCCGCTTTGCCGCCGAAGACATCGTGCCGGGGACGCTCGTCGGTACGAGAATCGGCGCGTTCCGCCTGTTGCGCGAAATCGGCCGCGGCGGCATGGCCGCAGTATTCCTTGCCGAACGCGACGAGGGCGACGTCAGGCAACGCGTTGCGGTGAAGCTGCTTCGGCGCGGCCTGTACTCTGAGATCGAACAGCGCCTGTTCCTGCGCGAACGCCAGCTCCTGGCATCGCTCGAACATCCGAATATCGCACGTCTCATCGATGCCGGCGTCACTGCCGCGCATGTGCCGTATCTCGTTATGGAGTTCGTCGACGGCGTGCCGATCACCGAATTCGCAAATGCCGCGCATCTCGACATCCGCGCACGTCTGCGCCTGTTCATCGACGCGTGCGACGCGGTTGCGGCGGCGCATCAGCGCCTGATCGTGCACCGTGACATCAAGCCGTCGAACATTCTGGTCAGCGGCGATGGTCAGGTGAAGCTGCTCGACTTTGGCATCGCCAAGCTGGTCGAAGACGACGTGCCGGTCGTCACCGCAACGCGCGGCGCGTTCACGCCGGAGTACGCAGCGCCGGAGCAGCGCGACGGCGGCTTGATCACCACCGCCACCGACGTCTATGGCCTGGGCCTGTTGCTGCATGAGTTGCTGAGTGGGCACAGACCGGGCGTCGGATCAGTTCGCAAGCCCTCGTCGCTCGTCGCTGACGATGCGCGGGACGCCGCCGCGCAATCTCTTGTCCGCCGCGCGCGCAAGCAATTGCGTGGCGATCTCGACAACATCGTACTGAAAGCGCTGGCCGAGGAGCCGGCGCGGCGCTATGCATCGGCGAGTGCACTCAGCGACGACATCGAACGCTATCTCGATGGGCGTCCGGTCAAGGCGCACCCGCCTTCAGGTTGGTATAGCGCGGTGAAGTTCGTGCGGCGACATCGGCGCAGTGTCGTCGTCGCGGCAGTGGCGGTCTTGGCCATCATCGTGTCGATGTCACTCGTCGTCTGGCAGGCACGCGTCGCCAGCGCCGAGGCGAAGCGCGCCAATGCGGTGCGAAATTTCGTCGAAAGCATTTTCGAGCCGCTACGCAAGGGCACGCCGGAAAACAAGCAGCCGCGCATCAGCGAACTGCTTGCTGCCGCGACCGCACGGCTGGATCACGCGGATCTCGACGCAACCGCACGTCTCGACATGTTGCAGATGTTTTCGAATCTGAACGAAAAGATCGCCGAGTCGGCGACGGCGCAACGTCTGGCGGATCGTGCGTACATGCTTGCGAAGGACGAATTCGGGCGCGACAACCCCGTGACGCTCGATGCGCTGGTGTCGCGCGGTCTGATCGCTCTGCATCGTGACGACATCGAGGCGGCGGCGCCAATGTTGAAGGAAGCGGAGCGGCGCTATCGCCAGCAGAACATCACGGGTGCATCGCTGATCAGGCTCTACGACGGCCTTGCGGTGCTTGCCGATGCCAAAGGTGACGATCCGCACAAAACAGTGACCTACGAGCGCGCCGCCTTGGCGCAGCGAATCGCGACAGCGCCCGACGACAAGTCCGGGCTGGGAACCGGCTACAACAATCTCGGCTACGGGCTCGAATCACTCGGCGACTTTGAGGGCGCCGCCAAGGCGTATCGCAAGGCGTACGGCTTGGCGGCAGCGACGCAGGGAGCTGATTCAGCGGAAACGGCGGTGACGCTTTCCAATTTGGGTTCCGCGGAAATGCTTGCCGGTCATCTGCGCGCCGCGCGCGAGGATCTAGAGCGAGCGAAGATCGTGCTGGGGAACGCTGGTGGCAAGGTGCGGCCGATTCAGGTTGCCAACGCGCAACAACGGTGTGTGCTCGAGATGACGATCGATCCGTTCGCGGCCGAAGCCGCCTGTGCCGCGGACTTGCGCATGACGGCTGACGCCGAAGGATCGACCAGCGCAGACTACGGCCTCGCCTTGCGCCGCCAGAGTCTGCTTGCGCTCGAGCGCGGTGATCTCGGGGCCGCGCAACGATTGCTCGCACATGCCGCGACTCTGATCGAGCCGGCGGTGGATGCCGTGTGGCAGGGGCGAGTCGACATCACGCAAGGCGAACTGCAACTGCTCGCAGGAAAGCCCAAAGAGGCTGCTCGCCTGTTGCATCGAGGCTTGGGGCGCATCGGTGGTTCGTATCCGCCGCATCTGCGCAAGTATGGATCGGCATTGCTGGCACTCGCCTGCGACGGCATCGTCAGCGACGACTGTCCCGCGGATGCCTTCACGGCTGCGTCGCAGGAAGTCGACACGGCATCCTATCGCGGCAGCGCGATCTTATTGCCTGCGCAAGTAGCCTTGGCGCGAGTTGACCTTGCACACGGGCGCGCACAGGCTGCCGCGCAACGATTGCAGGCGGCGATACAAGGTGCCGAAGGCGAGGTGGCGGATACGGCGCCACGGCTGATCGCGGCGAAAGCGTGGTTGGCACGCGCGCTGGCGGCACTGGGTCGGTGTGCCGATGCGGGCCTGACGTATCAGCGTGCGCACGAAGTCGCAGTGGCGGACGACATCGTCGAGCATCCCCTGATAGCGGACGTGCTCTCCGCTTCACCGGTGTGCGTGGAGAAGTAGTGCGCTACTCGAATCCGTTGGCGAAAATCTCGTCGCTGGATTCAACAGCATTTGCGGGTCGCGGGTGATGGTGTCGCCGGGAAACGGGACGTTTGCGGACCCAATGATATTGCTATTGCCGGTGATGCTCTCCGCGAAGATGTCCTGCACATTAGTACCGAAGGTGTTCGAGATGATCGAGCTTACGGACTTCACGGTGCGAACAACGGGCTATGCCGACCGACAGCACCATCAGTACAGCAGCGACAGTGGATCTCCGAACGCATCGCCAAAGATGCGATCTTTGATCGGCAGCGCCTCGTAGGCGCCGAGGTCACGCACGCCGCCGTGGTCGACGAGCGGTACGTCCTGATCGTATGGATTGCCGTCGAGATCGATGTCGCCGGCGGCTTCCGTGTAATCGATTGCTGGCGATGCGAATACCTGTCCGCTCTGCACATAGGCGCACAGGTGGTAGTCGCCATGTGTTGCGTCGACGAACATCGGGTCAGTGATCGACTGCACGCCCGGCGCGGCGGGTGGGAACGTGCTGATGTCGTTCGAAACGACCTGTTCGGTCACTTCGCAGTTGTTGCAGCCATTCGCCTGGTAGTCGATCGTGTCACGGCCGGGCTGCCAGATGATACTGCGCGTCAGATTGAAGCCGCCTTTTGCGAAGAACACATAACCGTCGTCGATGGTGTTGTCGGCGATCGTGCAGTTGTCGACGCGCAAGAGCAGGCTTTGCTGTGTCTCGACATGGACCACTTCGTGCTGGGTGTGATTGTCGGCGATAAGGCAATTCGCGATGAAACTGTCGTCGACGAAGCCGCTGCCGTTGTCGATTGCCGTGATCATGCGCTCGGCGCTGTTGCCGCGCATCGCGAAACGCTTGGCCGTCACTTCGGAAAAGATGTTAAAGTAAATGATCGAGCCGGCGGTCGCCTGTTGCGTGGCAGGGTCTTCGGTCGCGTTATCGTCGATCGCGTTGCAGTTTCCGCCGGGGTTGCAGGCGACGCGATTCGGTGGCGTGCCGAGCACGCAGTGGTCGTCGGCGTTGAGCGCGAGATACGTGCCCTCGGCGGCCTGGAAGTCGAACGAATCGTGATCGACGTAGATCGCCGCGCCGTCCGGAGCGAGATTGGCGTTCAGGGTAAAATCGTCGGCGCACAAATCGGCGTATTCGGCACCGCTGAGGTCGATCTTGTTGCGCATGTAGATTCCGCCGCCCTCGACCGAGGCGCTGTTGTTCGAAATTCCGACGGGCTGCACTGCGCTCGTCGCAAACAGACGTACGTCCGCGTTTTGCGTGGCGCCACTCGTGCTGTCCGTACCCAGCACGGCGAGACCCCCGCCATACCGCGCCGAATTGCTGAACAATGACAACGCGCCGCCCGCGATGTCTGCGCTGGCCGGTCCGTAGACAACGATGCCGCCGCCGTTGCCCTCAACCAGGGCGTTGTTTTGCGGATTGACTCCGAGGGCCTTGTTCAAGAGCACGCTCGATGGTTGCAGCATTGCCAGGCTTGCATTCCCTTCGATACGGATGCCGCCGCCGTCGTACTGCGCCGTATTCAGCTCGACCGCCGTGTTCCCATTCAGGGTCACGCTGAGCGGCCCCGGATCGCCGTTGATGTTGAGTCCGCCGCCGTAACCGGCGAAGTTGTCGACGAGGGCGTCGTTGGTCAGCACCAGTGAGCCCGATCCCTTGATGTACACGCCGCCACCGAACTGGTCGGTGTCGGAGCGGCCGTCGGAGATCTGCAGGTATTTGAGTGTCACATTGCTGTGTCCCTGGATCGAGATCACGCTGTCACCGCTGTGCCCGGTCCCGCTGATCGTGATTACCGGGTGGGTCGGCGGCGGCTGGTTCTTGCCGCCGGAGTTGACGAAGCCGGTGCAGTCGCTGGCGCTGGTGCCTTCGATGTCGACGTCGGAGTTATCGATCAGCAGGTGCTGCCCCTGATAGAGATGTCCTTGCGTCACGAAAATGGTCGTATTCGGGCAAACCACGGCATTGATGGCCGATTGAATATCATTGTGCGTGCAGGCGCTATCGGAGCTCTTGTCGCCGACGATGAAGGTCCCACCAAAAATGCTGCAAAGGCCGTAAGCGGCCGTCGCTGCGGTCGACGAACCCACGGCGACGACGATAATTAAGGCGTAGCGAATTAACGGGTACATGCTCATTCCTCGATCGATAAGGGATACAAAGCGAAGAACGGATTCCGACCGAACACAGCGCCATGAAATGATCGGCTGCGCCGTCTGTGGGCGCTACGGGTGCTGCGAAGAACGTAGTTCGAAGGCGCACAGGCGCCGTCCGGCCACAAAAAAAAGACCCGGACTGGCCGGGCCTTTTTCGCGTTGAACTAACGATCTCAGTAGCGGTAGTGCTCGGCCTTGTACGGCCCATCCACGGGCACTCCGAGATACGCGGCCTGCGCATCGGTCAGCCGCGTCAGCTTCACGCCGATCTTTTCCAGATGCAGACGCGCAACTTCCTCGTCGAGTTTCTTCGGCAGGATGTAGACCTTCGGATCGTAGAAATCCTTGTTCGCCCACAAGTCGATCTGCGCGAGGGTCTGGTTCGAGAACGAGTTCGACATCACGAAGCTCGGGTGGCCGGTGGCACAGCCGAGGTTGACGAGGCGACCCTCGGCGAGCAGGAAGATGCTGTTGTCTTTGGCGAAAGTATACTTGTCCACCTGCGGCTTGATGTTGATGTGCCTGACGCCGGCGAGCGCCTTCAGCGCATCGACCTGGATCTCGTTGTCGAAGTGGCCGATGTTGCAGACGATGGCCTGATCCTTCATCGCCTGCAGATGCGCGATGGTCAACACGTCCTTGTTGCCGGTCGTGGTGACGTAGATGTCGGCACGGCCGAGGGTCGATTCGACGGTGTTGACCTCGAAGCCTTCCATCGCCGCCTGCAGCGCATTGATCGGATCGATCTCGGTGACGACCACGCGTGCACCGTACGCGCGCAGGCTATGCGCGCAACCCTTGCCGACGTCACCGTAGCCGCACACGACCGCGACCTTGCCGGCGAGCATCACGTCCATCGCGCGCTTCAGGCCGTCGGCGAGCGATTCGCGGCAGCCGTAGAGGTTGTCGAATTTCGATTTGGTGACCGAGTCGTTGACGTTGATTGCCGGCACCAGCAACTTGCCGGCTTCGGCGAGCTGATACAGGCGATGCACGCCGGTGGTGGTTTCCTCGGAGACGCCCTTCCATTCCTTGACGACGCCGGCCCAGAAATCGGGGCGCTCGGCGTGGACGCGCTTGAGCAGGTCCTTGATAACCTGTTCTTCGTGATTGCCCGACGGCGTGTTGATCCAGTCGGAACCGTTTTCGAGTTCGTGGCCCCTGTGGATCAGCAACGTCACGTCGCCACCATCGTCGACGACGAGCTGCGGGCCTTTGTTGCCCGCAAAGCTCAGCGCGGCCAGCGTGCAATCCCAGTATTCCTCGAGCGTCTCGCCCTTCCACGCGAACACGGGCGTGCCGGACGCGGCGATCGCGGCGGCGGCGTGATCCTGCGTGGAGAAGATGTTGCACGAGGCCCAGCGCACTTCGGCACCGAGATTCTTCAGCGTCTCGATCAGCACCGCGGTCTGGATCGTCATGTGCAGCGAGCCGGTCACGCGCACGCCCTTGAGCGGCTTGGCCGCAGCGTACTTCTTGCGGATCGACATCAGCCCCGGCATCTCGTGCTCGGCGATATCGATTTCCTTGCGGCCCCAGTCGGCCAGCGACATATCGGCGACCTTGTAGTCGTCCGTGGATTTCAAAACAGCGTTCATTGGCGAAACTCCGTTGAGTTGGAGGGCGCGGTTTCGGTTGATGGAACCCGAAAACCCGCCGAGCCTGATTCCGTACAAAGCGGACTTGCAGCGCCCCTCAGCAGGCGAGGTAATGGTCGCGTTATGCCGCCGCCGCTTGCGGCGGTCGGCATGAATGCGACCTTGCGCAATTATATCGCTTGTTCGCGATGAAAGGATGAATGGCCGTCAGGGCCGCTCGAAGCGGGAAATCTCGTCCAATGCGCTTTTCGCCTCGCGCAGGTGCGAGATCGCCACGTTCAGCGCGACGCGGTACATCCAGGTCGAAAATGCGCGCGCGCCGTCGTATTTCGGGAACGCGCGCCACAGTTGCACGGCGATTTCCTGTGCCAGATCGGCGCGATCGTGCGGATCGCGGCAATAGGTGGCGGCCACCTTGAACACAATGCGGCGATGGCGTTCGAGCAGCTCGCGAAACCGCTGGTCGCTGTCCGCCGCAGGCATGGGAAGAATCTGCTCCATCTCAAAGGTTCCGAATTATGCCTCGGAACCGTGATTCACGCGGAAGGGAGAAAAATCACACCAAAAGAGAGCGGCCCGAAGGCCGCGCGGCGTGATGCCACAGGACGAAAGTTGAACGACGTACTTGTAACACCTTCCGGCGCCCATATTTCCTGAACGCCGATCCTCCCGTTCCCGGAGTTGCGCCATGTTGACCTTCATTCTTTGGCTGTTGCTGCTGATTTTCTGCTGGCCGCTGGCGCTGCTTGCGCTCGTGCTGTATCCGTTGGTGTGGCTGATCTTGCTGCCATTCCGCCTGGTCGGCATCGCCGTGGAAGGCGTGTTCGCGTTCCTGCATGCACTGATCATGCTGCCGGCACGGGTATTGCGCGGCGGGCGTTAGTGGTCGTCAGCCCTCGAGTTCCTGCCAGCGCGCATAGGCTGCGTCGAGTTCGGCATGCAGCGCGGCCAGCGCATGGTTCGCTGCGGTTATCGCGGCACCATCCTGCTTGAAGAACGCCGGATCGTGCATCGTCCGGGTGCGCGTGGCGATGTCCTTCTCCAGCGTTTCGATGCGTGCCGGCAGCCGTTCCAGTTCGCGCGCGTCCTTGTAGCTGAGTTTGCGCTTTAGCTTTTGCTCGTCAAACCGACGGACGCCGGGATCCGGTTTTTCGGGGCTGGAAGCAATACCTGGATTCCGGTTTTCGCCGGAATGACGAATGGGCGAATCAGCCGGCCGTTGCCGCAACCAGTCGCCGTAGCCGCCGACGTATTCGCCGACGCGTCCGTCGCCTTCGAGCACGAGTGTGCTGGTGACGACGTTGTCGATGAACTCGCGGTCGTGCGAGACCAGCAGCAGTGTGCCGTGGTAGCCGGCGAGCAGTTCCTCGAGTAGTTCCAGTGTTTCCACGTCGAGGTCGTTGGTCGGCTCGTCCATGACCAGCAGGTTCGATGGTTGTGCAAAAAGTCTGGCCAGCAGCAGACGGTTGCGTTCGCCGCCGGACAGGCGCGTGATCGGCGCGCGCGCGCGTTCGGGCGAGAACAGGAAATCCTGCAGGTAGCCGAGCACGTGTTTGCGCTGGCCTTCCAGTTCGATGTACTCGCGGCCTTCGGCGACGTTGTCGAGCGCGTTCCAGTCCTCGCGCAATGCGGCGCGGTGCTGGTCGAAATAGGCGACTTGCAGGCCGGTGCCGGGCTCGATTACGCCGTGTTGCGGTTGCAATTGTCCGAGCAGCAATTTCAAAAGTGTACTTTTTCCGGAACCGTTCGGGCCGAGGATGCCGACGCGGTCGCCGCGCAAAATCGTGGTCGAGAATCCATGCAGGATGATCTTGTCGTTCCAGGCATAGTCGACATTCTTTGCCTCGACGACTTTGCGGCCCGAAGCCTGCGCCGTGGCCAGCGTCATCCGCGCCGTGCCGGACGTCTCGCGCCGCGCCGCGCGTTCCCGGCGCATTGCCTGCAACGCGCGCACGCGGCCTTCGTTGCGCGTGCGCCGCGCCTTGATGCCCTGGCGAATCCACACCTCTTCCTGCGCGAGCTTCTTGTCGAACAGCGCATTCGCCTGCCCCTGCGCGTGCTGGCGTTCCTCGCGCCGGCGCAGGTAATTGTCGTAATCCCCAGGCCATGACGTCACCTGTCCGCGGTCGATCTCGACAATCCGCGTGGCCAGCGTCTGCAGAAACCGGCGGTCGTGGGTGACGAAGACGAGGCTGAATGGCGCATTGCGCAGGAATTCCTCGAGCCACTGGATCGCCGCGACGTCCAGATGGTTCGTCGGTTCGTCGAGCAGCAGCACGTCGGGCGCACACACGAGCGCCTGAGCGAGCAGCACCCGTCGCTTCATGCCGCCGGACAGCGCGGCGAAGTCGGCAACGGCCGGCAATTCCAGGCGCTCCAGCACCTGTCCGACGCGGCGATCCAGGTCCCAACCGTGCTGCGCCTCGATCTTCGCCTGCACGGTGCCAAGCGCGTGGAGATCGTGCGCTTCAAGCAGATGGTGATAACGCGCGAGCAGGGCGCCCAGTTCGCCGAGACCTTGCGCCACCACGTCGAACACGTTGCCGCGCGCGTCCTGTGGTACTTCCTGCGCGAGCTTGGCCACGCGCACGCCGGTTTGCACGCGCACCTCGCCGTCATCCGGCTTGATCTCGCCGGCGAGCAGGCACAGCAGCGTCGATTTGCCCTCGCCGTTGCGGCCGACCACGCAGACGCGCTCGCCCGGTTCGATCGCCAGATGGACGTGTTCGAGCAGGAGCGGGCCGCCGACACTGTAGTCGACGCGTTGGAGTTGCAACAATGGCATGCGGGAATTGTAGTGGCACAAAAATGAACGGGCCGCAGAGTGCGGCCCGTGAGCAGATGAAAACCGGGAGCTCGTGCTACTTGATCTTCGCATCCGCGCGCAGCGCGTCGGCGCGATCGGTCTTTTCCCACGAGAACGCGGTGGCGGTCTCGGATTTCTTGACCTTCTTGCCGTTCACCATCTCTTTCCAGCGATACGTATGCTTGAACGGTTTGCGGCCGAAGTGTCCGTAGGCAGCGGTGTGTTGGAACATCGGGTGGATGAGATCAAGCATTTTTATGATGCCGTAGGGGCGCAGGTCGAAATGCTTGCGGATCAGCTTTTCGATCTTGTCGTCGCTGATCTTGCCGGTGCCGAAGGTAGTGACCGAGATCGACGTCGGATGTGCCACGCCGATGGCGTAGGACACCTGCACTTCGCAGCGGTCGGCGATGCCGGCAGCAACGATGTTCTTGGCGACGTAACGCGCGGCATAGGCGGCCGAGCGGTCGACCTTGGACGGATCCTTGCCCGAGAACGCGCCGCCGCCGTGGCGAGCCCATGCCGCCGTAGGTGTCGACGATGATCTTGCGCCCGGTCAGGCCGCAGTCGCCGACCGGACCGCCGATCACGAACTTGCCGGTCGGATTGATGTGGAACTTGTTGCCCTTGGCAGCCAGCCACTTTTCCGGCAGCACCGGCTTGAGGATGTCTTCGATCACGGCTTCAATGAGATCGGCGTGCTCGACGTCCGGATCATGCTGGGTGGAAAGCACCACGGCGTCGATGTCGCGGCCACCTTGCCGCCTTCGTAGCGCAACGTGACCTGCGACTTGGCGTCCGGGCGCAACCACGGCAGGCTTCTTCGGCCTTGCGCACCTTGGCCTGCTGCTCGACCAGGCGGTGCGAGTAGTAGATCGGCGCGGGCATGACTCGCGGCGTCTCGTTGCAGGCATAGCCGAACATCAGGCCCTGGTCGCCGGCGCCCTGTTCTTCGGGCTTCCTGCGATCCACGCCCTGGTTGATGTCCGGCGACTGCTTGCCGATGAGGTTCATCACTGCGCAGGTCTCGCCGTCGAAGCCGACGTCGGAGCTGTTGTAGCCGATGTCGCAGATGACCTTGCGGGTCAGCGCTTCCAGATCGACCCAGGCGCTGGTGGTGATTTCGCCGGCAACGATGGCCACGCCGGTCTTGACCAGGGTTTCGCAGGCCACGCGGGCGCGCTTGTCCTGCGCGAGGATCGCGTCGAGCACGGCGTCGGAAATCTGGTCGGCGACCTTGTCCGGATGGCCTTCGGAGACGGATTCGGAGGTGAAGAGGTAATTGCTCATCGTGACGGACACTCGCGCAAAGGATGGTTAAAAGGCCGCGCATCATACAACGGATGGGCCGGCTTTGCAGCCTGCGCCCGCTGCGCGGTGCGGGTGTTCATGGCCTGTTTATTTGGACACCTAGATGGCTACGCGGCAAGCGGCCAGTCCGTGGCCGGCGCCGCAAAATAATCGCGGGTCAGGCGCAGTTGCTCCCGCGCCGTCTCGGCCTGGTTCACGATGGCGCGAAACGCGGCATTCCCGGCCCGGTCGGGAGCTGTCGACGCGCTTGCCTGCGCGAACTCAAAGCGGCCATCCGGGCCGCACTTCTCAACGCTTCGCAAATACCAGCCCAGATGCTTGCGCGCGATGCGCACGCCCGCGTTTTCGCCGTAGAACGCGTACAGCTGCTTCGAGATGGCCGAGCAGGATTGTCGCCGACTTCCGGCGGCTCCGGCGCCGCGAGCAGTTCGCCGGTGGCGAGGTAATGCGCGATCTCGCGGAAGATCCACGGCCGGCCCTGCGCGGCGCGGCCGATCATCAGCGCGTCGGCATCGGTGTATGTCCAGCACGTCGCGCGCCTGTCTGCGGCGAGTCGATGTCGCCGTTGGCGAGCACCGGAATGCGCACTGCGGCTTGACCGCGGCGATGGTGTCGTATTCGGCGTCGCCGTTGTACAGGTCCGCGCGCGTGCGGCCGTGCACGGCCAGCGCGGCGATGCCGCTGTCCTCGGCGATGCGCGCGATGCGCAGGCGTTGCGTGTTCTCGCGATCCCAGCCGGTGCGGATCTTCAGCGTCACCGGCACGTCGACCGCGTCGACCACTGCCGGCGAGATGCGCGCGACCAGCGGCTCGTCCTGCAGCAGGGCGGAGCCCGACCACACGTTGCACACCTTCTTGGCCGGGCAGCCCATGTTGATGTCGATGATCTGCGCGCCGTTGATCGACGTTGTAGCGCGCGGCCTCGGCCAGCATCGCCGGATCGTAGCCGGCGATCTGCACGCTGACCGGCTCGGGTTCGCCGGCGTGATCCATCCGCTGCAGCGACTTGCGCGTACGCCACAGCCGCGGATCGGCCGTCGTCATCTCGGACACGGCCAGCCCCGCGCCCAGCCGCTTGCACAGCAGGCGGAACGGTTTGTCGGTGACGCCGGCCATCGGGCGCGAGCACCGACGGGCGGGTCGATGAGGTAGGGGCCGATGCGCATGCGCGCATTGTAGCGATTTCCGTGCGCGCCAACCGCGTGTGTCACCGCGGCGAACGTTGGCATTGCCGGCGCAGTGCCGATGGTTTCGGTGGCCAGTGCGGCGACGCGGTTGGCGTGTTCGATGCAGCGGCGGAATGGCGCATTGTGCAAAAGTACCAACGCCGCGACGAGGCCGCCGCTGAATGCGTCGCCGGCGCCGGTGGTATCGATTGCCTTGACCTTTTCCGGCGGCAGCCGGTAGTGCGCCAGGGCGTCGCCACGCAAATTCTCGCTGTGCGAGACGAAACAGCCGTACGCGCCGAGCGTGATGACGACGGTGGCAACGCCGAGTTTGCGCGCCAGTGCATGCAGGTCGGCCTCTTCGCGCTGCGCCAGCGTCGCAGGATCAACGCACGTGGCGGTGAAACGTTCGAGCAGCAATGCAAACTCGGTTTCGTTCGGCGTGATGATGTCGGTGCGATGCAGCAGTGGCGTATCCAGTCCCGTGGTCACCGGTGCGGATTGAGCACGCGAGTCAAGCCGTGGCGTTGCGCCAGTTCCAGCGCAGCGGCGATCGCGTCAAGATTATTTTCCAGTTGCACCAGCAGCGTGCTTGCCTGCGCGAACAGATCTTCTTGCGCGCGCACGAAGGCTGGATCGAGATGCTCATTGGCGCCAAAGATCATCGCAATCTGATTTTGTCCGCTGGCATCGACGGTGATGCTCGAAGTCGCGGTCGGCTGGTCGTCGCGAATCTGCCAGCGGCACGGCAGCTTTTCTTTGGCAGCGAACCCTTGAGCGAAATCGCCCGACGTATCCTTACCGATCGCGCCGATGAAAGCGCTCGCACGCCTTGCCGCGCACTGGCCACGCCTGATTGAAACCCTTGCCGCCGGGCCCGGTGTTGAGCGTCTGCGCGCGGGCGTTTCGCCCGGCCGGGGGATGCGTTCGACGAACCAGGCCTGATCCTGCACGTAGCTGCCGACGACGACGATCTGTGCAGAATTTGGCATGGCGGAAATGGCGCGCTCAGGGGCCGACGACGGGCTCGGGATGCACGTCTTGCGCTTACCCGACACGTGCCGGTGCTTGAACAGCGGCACGAACAGCATCGCCATCAGCAGCGCGTAGCCGGCAAAGGCCAGCCAGATGCCGTGCCAGTCCTTGCAGATCGCCACGGCGTCGTTGCAGGCTGTGGTTGGTGAAGAGATGATCGATCGCGAAGCCTGCGATCAGGCTGCCAAGCACCGCGCCAACGCCATTGGTCATCAGCATGAACAGGCCCTGCGCGCTGGCGCGGATCTTCGGATCGGCCTGGCCCTCGACGAACAGCGAGCCGGAAATGTTGAAGAAGTCGAACGCCATGCCGTAGACGATGCAGGAGAGCACGATCATCCACAGGCCGCCGGCAGGATTGCCGAAACGCGAACAGGCCGAAGCGCAGCACCCAGGCCAGCATGCTCATCGTCATCACCGCCTTGATGCCGAAGCGCTTGAGGAAAAACGGGATGGTGAGGATGAACGCGGTTTCGGAGAACTGCGAGATCGAGATGATGATCGCCGAGTAGCTTGCACCGCGAGCAAGTCGCTGTACGCGTCGATCTTGACGAAATCATGCAGGAATGTGTCGCCGTAGGCATTGGTCAGTTGCAGCGCCGCACCCAGCAGCATGGCGAAGACGAAGAACACCGCCATGTTGCGGTTCTTGAACAGCACGAACGAGGTCAGCCCGAGCCGGTCGGCCAGCGTGCGGCTGTGCGCGGCATCAAGTTGGGCGGGCACTCGGGCAGCGTGAACGCGTACAGGCCCAGCAGCAGCGACGCGGCGGCGGCGACGTAGAATTGCACCGGCGAGGTTTCAAGCCGCAGCAGGCTGGTGGTCCACGTCGCCGCGATGAAACCGATCGTGCCCCACACGCGGATCGGCGGGTAATGGGCGACCACGTCGAGGCCATCGCGCTTCAACGCGTTGTAGGCCACCGTGATCGCCAGCGAATCGTGGGCATGTAGAAGCATCATGTTCAACAGCATGACCCAGAACATCGTGTGCGGTTCTTCGACCATCGGCACGGTGAACAGCACGATTGCGCCGATGTATCTGCAGAATGCCGTACAGCCTTTCGGCGTTGATCCATTTGTCGGCGACGATGCCCGTCAGCGACGGCATGAACAGCGAGGCGATGCCCATGGTCGAGAAGATCGCGCCGAAGCTGGTGCCCGACCAATGTTTGTCCTGAAACCAGTACGTGCCGATGGTGAGCAACCAGGATCCCCAGATGTAGAACTGGAGAAAGTTCATCAGGATCAGGCGCAATTTCAGGTTCACGCGACGCTCCCCGGGCGGCTGGATATAGCGCGCGAGGGTAGGGCATGGCGCATGTTCCGGCAAGATATCTGCTGCTAGACTGCCGTCTGCAAAGGAGTGGGCGATGGCGTTCGCGCTCGGTATCCGCCAGAGATTGCTGTTCAGTCACCTGTTCGCGGTAGTCGTTGTTGCCGGTGCGTTCGGCGTGTTCGTCTACTGGATGGCCGCGCAGCAGGTAGTAGCCCGTCTGCGTACGCAGCAGGCGGACAGCGCCGCGCTGATCGCTTCCTCGCTGGATCCGGCCCGCCTCGCCGCCGCGGTGCACGATGCGTCCGCACGCGTGGCCGTGACCGCGCGGTTGCAGAATGCGGCGCGCAATTATCCGGAAGTGGACCGCATTTTCATCGAGGGCCCGGGCGCCAGTCTGGTCGCAGAGTCTGCGGCAGTGCCAGCCGATTTCGATGCCGGCGCCGTGTATGCGCCGGTAGCTGGCAGCGCCTATAGCGTCGGCGTGGAATTGCGCGCCGGCGCGGCCAACGACAATCTGTATACTTTGCAGCTCTCGGCGGCGCTGGCGTTTTTGCTGTGCGTGCTTGCGACGATGCTGCTCGGTCGCCGTCTTGCGCGGCGATTGCTCGCGCGCATCACCGACCTGATAGGACGTTGCCGCGCACTCGCCACGGGCGGCGCGCTGCCGCCGCGGCGGCCCGGTCCGCGCGACGAATTCGACCAGCTTACCCGCGAGTTCGACGCGATGGCCGGGCGTTTGCGTCATGCTGCCGAGGACCGCGAGCGTGCGCACGCCGCCCTGCGCGTAGCGAATGCGCGCCTGGAATCACGCGTGCGCGAACGCACTGCGGCGCTGGAAGGCGCTACCGCAAAGCTCAAGCAGGAAATCGAGAGTCGCGTGCACATGGAGGCGTTGCTCGCCGAGGCGGCGATGACCGACAGCCTGACTGGTTTGCTCAATCGCCGCGCGATGGTGGAAATGCTCGAGCAGGCCGCCGCGCAACTCAAACCGGGAGAGCCGGGTTTGAGTGTGATCGTCGCCGACATCGATCATTTCAAAAACGTCAACGACCGGTTCGGCCATGACGCCGGCGATCGCGTGCTGGCTGCAGTGGCGGCACGGCTGCTCGAAATGGCGGGCGATCCGCAGCAAGTCGCGCGCTGGGGCGGCGAAGAGTTCCTCGTGCTGCTGCCCGGCGTGGGTCTGGCCGCCGCTTGCCAGCGCGCCGAGGCCATGCGCAGCCACATGGCGCAAAGCGCTGTCGGTGGCGACGGGTTGCGGGTGACCATCAGCTTCGGCGTGGCCGAACTCAATGCCGGCGATGCGCTGGATGAGTGCCTGCGCCGTTGCGATCAAGCCATGTACCGGGCCAAGGATGCAGGCCGCAACGCGGTGGTTGCGGCACAGGCTGGGATGTTTGCGACCCTGTCGTAGCGAGCAGTCTCCTTGCCGTTACAACGCCTGCTCGCCTCCGGGCGGCGGCGGCGGCGCGGGTGGCGCGGGTGGTGCCGGGGCGAGCCCGGGAATGGGCGCAACAGGTGGCGCAGGTGGTGCTGGTGGTACCGGCGGCGGGGGTATGAATATACCTTTATACTCCGGCGCTTTCACGCTAAGGGTCAGTGGTTTGCGCTGGCGCAAAACCTGCACTTTCACCTGACTGCCGGCAGGCGCTTCGCGCAGCAGGCGTAGCGCGTCCTCGGGACGATTCACTGTGTGCCCGCCAACATCCTGCAGTACGTCGCCGGATTTCAGTCCCTTGAACGCATCCGCATCGGCGGACAGCACCAGCACGCCCTGATCGGTACCGAAATAGCCGCCCAGATCGGGATTCAGCGCAGCCAGGTTCAATCCCCACCACGGTGTGAGCAAGCGCAATTCGCGCATGCCGTCGCTGGCGTGGCGCATCGCGTCGTGCATCTTGATTTGAATCTGGTGATCGAAATCCGGCGGCAGCAACCCACCCTTGCCGAACGCGTCGGCGAAATCGAATGGCTCGCGGCGTTCGGCCTTGAGCACGAGCGTGCGTGTCTTGCCGTCGTGTTGCACGCTCAACTTCACCTGCTCGCCGATCTTCAGATCGTGCAGCCCGCTGTCGGCGTGGTCGCCCGCGATTGCCTTGCCGTCGACCGTGACGAGCACGTCGCCCGTGTGCACACCCGCTTTGTCGGCCGGACCGCCGGGCGTAACCGCGTCCACGCGCAGGCCGTCCTTCTGCGGCGAAAGCACCAGGCCGATCATGCCGCGGTCGGGATCGCCCAGATAGCGGAACGCATAAGCACGCGGCCCGACATCGCCGAGCTTGACCGAGATATCCGCCATCTTGCGCGACAGCTCGCGCATCTGGCGGCGCATCTGCTCGAGTTCGCGCTGCGCATCGGCGCGTGCGCTTTCGGCCTGCGTGCGCGCGGCTTCGGCGCTGGCGCGGGCGGACTCGGCGCTGGTGCGTGCGGATTGCGCGGCCGTGCGTTCGTTGCGCGCGGCATCGCGTGCCGCCTGCGCCGTTGCGTCGAGTTCGTCGGCGTGGGCGAGGACCGACAACGCGAGTGCGCCGGCCAGGAGTGGATATGTATACAATTTATTCAGCATGACGTTTCCTCAGTCGATTTGCCAGGACGCGGCCAGTTGGCCGCCCGCCGCGATGCGGTAGTTGGAATAGCGCAGCGCAGCCAGATCCTCGAGCAGGCCGACGCGGCGTTGCCACAGCGTCTGTGCCCGCGTTTGCCGCGGTGCGGCCAGTTCCACGTCGACCAGGCCGATGAGATTCTCGATCTCGGCGGCGGCGGCCAGATCCTGGCCTTGCAGCGGCGCGGCGTCGCGTCCGGTTTCGCGCAGCCAGCGTTCCAGTGCCTGCGAACGCTGTTGCAGTTGCGCGAGCCGATCGTGTTGATTTGCCGCATTTTGCGCATTGTGGATTCGGTCCGCCTCTGTGCCATTCGTGTATGAAGATGCGGCGACGTGCGCGATGGTCGCAGGCGCGTGCGTTGGCGGCGCGCGCAGGACGACATAGGCGCCGGCCAGCGCAGCCGCCAACGCGGCGGGCAGGGCGTAGCGGCGCCAGGCGGTGGCCCGCGCCCGCGCCGGATGCAATCGTTCATGCAGCAATCGCTCACGCAGCAAGCGTTCGCGCAGCAACATCCATTCGTCGCCCGGCGGCGCGGCCAGCGGCAGGGCGCGCAAGGCTTCGCCCAGGGTCACACGGTTGGTAGTAGACATGGCTCAGCCTCCGATTCGGGATCCAGCAAGATGCGCAGTCGTGCCGTGCCGCGCGCGAGTTGCGATTTGGAAAAACTCGTCGACTTGCGCATCGCGACGGCAATTTCCGGATGCGTGAAACCTTCGACGTGATAAAGCCACAGCACGCTGCGCGTGATTGCAGGCAGTTGCGCGAGCGCGCGTTCCAGCACGCTCGCATCCGCATGCGCCCACGGCGCCGGCGCATCGTCGGCGAGTGCGTCGGCGTCGACGTTGACGCCAAGCGACTCCATGCTCACGATAAAGCGCTCGCCGGCACGCAGTCGCATAAGCGCCTCGTTCATCGCGATCTGCCGCAGCCACGCCCAGAGCGGCGCGTCGCCGCGGAACTGGCCGATGCGCTGGAACGCCTTTAACATCGCGTCGTGCAGCGCATCGCGTGCGGCTTCGGCATCGCCGAGCATGCGCAAGGCGAGCGTGTAGACCGGTCGTTCGAAGCGCCGGTAGATCTGCTCGAATGCCGCCGCGTCGCCGGATTTGACGCGCTCGATCAGCGTCGCCGGCAGATCGATCTGGAATGCGGATGTGCTCACCATCTACATTTTGATGCACAAACGCGACGAATGGTCGCAAGCTGCGCGAGATCGCCGAGGCGCATGCAGGGCCGCATTGCACTCGCCAACCGCGATGACGGCGGGCTGCGCGTGAGCTTGATCCTGCCGCAACGGCGCAGCGCCGGCTGAATGCGGTGCGATAATGGGCTTGCGGGGTTTACCCGATGTTATGATGGCCGCGGGGAGATGGCGGTGATGAGTAACGGCTTGATCCAGATACCCGGTTACGAGATCCTGCGTCCACTGGGGGCGGGCGGCATGTCGACCGTTTACCTTGCCTTGCAGCGTTCGCTGGATCGCAGCGTGGCGATCAAGGTCATGCGCCGCACCCTCGACGTGGCCGCCACCGATGCGGCGCAGTCGGAAAAGCGCTTCCTGCTCGAAGGCCGCATGATGGCCAAGCTGCCACACCGAAATATCGTAGCGGTGTACGATATTGTCAGCAGCGAGGACATTGCCTATATCGCGATGGAATACCTGTCCGGCGGCGCGCTCACCGAGCGCATGCACGCCGGCATCGCCTTGGCCGACGCGATCGCGGTGATTGTGCAGATCGCCGGCGCGCTGGAGTTCGCACACGCGCACGGCGTCGTGCACCGCGATCTGAAACCGGCCAACATCATGTTCCGCGATGCCGGCACGCCGGTGCTGACCGACTTCGGCATCGCGCGCTACCAGGATGGCTCGGCTACGCGCCTGACCCAGAGCGGCATGCTGGTGGGCACGCCCACCTACATGAGCCCTGAGCAGATCAACGGCGTGCAAGTGGACGGTCGTGCCGACCAGTACAGTCTGGGCATCCTGTTTTACGAGTTGCTCACCGGAGCGCCGCCGTTCCGCGGCGACACGCCGATTGCGGTGTTGATGTCGCATCTGACCCAGGCACCGGCGCCGCTGCCGGCCGAGTTCGCCGCATTTCAGGACATTTTCGATCGCGTGCTGGCGAAGAACCGCGACGATCGCTATCCTACGTTGAAAGCGTTCAGCGACGATCTGAAATCGCGTCTCGTGCACAGCGACACGCTGCTGATGCGCCTGCAACTGGATCCCAACCAGACCTCTTCCGAGCAATTGCGCGCGCTCGGTTTCTACACCAGCACCCCGAGCAGCGGCAGCTTGCGCGCACCGTCGGCGGGCGCCCCACCGGCGTCGGCCACGCCGTCGCATGCAGTGGCAACGGTCGCGCCGATTCCGGCCGCGCGGCAACGCAAGCTGTGGCTCGGCTGGCGCGGCGATCGTCGCGTTGCTGGCGATCGTCCTGGTTTGGGGCGTGTTCGGGCACCGCCGGCTCACGCACGATGAACAGGAACTGGTAAATTTGTGGAATGATCGTGCCGCCGCGCTGATCCAGTCCGGCAACGCGATCACGGCGCCGCCCGGCGGCGATGGCAGTGCGCTGGATTTCATCCGCAAGGTGCAGCAGAAGCATCCGGGCGATGCGCGTGCCGAGGAACTGCTCGCGCAGATCGGCAAGCAACTGGCCGCGCAAGGCGATGTCGCACTCGCCGCGCAGCAGATCGACGCCGCCGCGAAAACCGCAAGCGACGGGCTCAAATTGTTGCCCGGCGACGCCTCGCTGCTGGCGTTGCAGCAACGCATCGCGCAGGCGCGCGAACAGGCCAGCGCGCAGGCGCAGGCCGCCGCGCAGGTGGCGGACGCGCGGCACAAGGCGCAGGCGCAAGTGGCCACTTTGCTCGATTCGGGTACCGATGCCGAGTTGCGCGCGGCGTTCGACGGCATCACCCAACTGCTTGCGAAGGATGCCACCGACAAGGATACGCTGGCCTTGCGTGAGCGGGCGTTGGCGGCGATGGCGCAACGCCTGCAAAAGGCCGCGGGCACGGACGATTTCGACGCGATGGCAAATTTCGTCAAGAATCGCGACAAGATGTGGAGCGAGGATCCGTCCTGGCCCGCCTTGTTGCATGACCTGCCTGCGTGGCGGGGAAAAATCGTCGCCGCCGCGCAGGCACAGGCGGCGGCAATGAGCGGCGAATTGCTGCTCAATGCCACGCCTTGGGCGCGCGTGGAGGCGGTAGCCGACGGCAGTGGCCACGCAATCACATTGCCGCAGGACACGATCACGCCGCTGCTGCTCAAGTTGCCGTCAGGCACCTACAGCGTTGTGTTTCGCGAACCGCTGGACGGCAAGATGCGGCAATTGACCGTCGCCGTGGAGCCGCAAAAGCGCGCAGTTCTGACCGCAGCATTCGCTGCACCCAGCGCGCAGGAGTATTTCAAGCGTGCGGGTCTGTAGTCGCCAGGCATGGGTGCTGCTGGTGCTGCTCGCGCCAGTGCTGGCGCGAGCGGATTTCGTCCGTGACTATGTCGACGGTCTCGCTGAACTGGATCATGGCAACTACGCGCAGGCCGCCCAGTATCTGCAACGCGCACTCGATGCACAGCCCGACCCGGTAC